>JBKDXO010000127.1:0-68755 GCA_046306195.1 Planctomycetota bacterium
TCACTCAGCGACACTTTCGAGTCCTTGGGGTAAGGGGGATTCTGCGCTGATGATGCAAAAATCACAAAGGTCGGGTCCCAAACTCGTACGATCGCCAAAAAACTCAATCAACAACAAGCGTATGAAATATGCGGGCTAGCGCCTCAGGCTCATTTTGTCGGCTGTGTCTAAATACTACTCCAATCCTTTCGCGAATCCCAGCGATCTTCCCAAGCAACACTCCCGAGTCCCTCGGGGACCGCGTGGTAGAATGTCGTGAAGAACCCTACAATGGATCGTGTTCTGTTCCATTCTCCCGTTTTAGAAGACCTGAACATGCACTACTGTTTCCCCCAGAGACGCTTTGGTTTGCGGTCGATCCTTCTGCTGGCCGGTTGGATCGCTTGTTCTGCACTGGCTACGGCCCAAACATCCGAAACCTCCAAGCAAGAGGAGAAAAAGAAATTGGCGCGAGCAACTTTTGGCGGCGGTTGTTTCTGGTGCACCGAGGCCGTGTTTCAGCGGGTCAAGGGAGTTGAGTCGGTCGTCTCGGGTTATGCCGGCGGGACCGTCGAGAACCCTACCTACGAACAAGTCTGTACCGGCGAGACCGGGCACGCCGAAGTGATTCAAATCACCTACGACCCCGAAGTCGTTGCATTTTCCAAATTGCTCGAGATCCACTGGAAGACGCACGACCCGACAACGCTCAATCGACAAGGGTATGACGAAGGGACACAATACCGTTCTGTCATCTTCTATGAAGACGATCAGCAACGACGCACTGCGGAGGAGTACAAAGAAAAACTCAATCGCGATGTCTACGAGGGCAAGATCGTCACCGAGATCAGCCCACTTCCCAAATTCTATGCTGCGGAAAAATATCATCAGAACTACTTCAACTTGAATTCGAAGAAGGGCTACTGCCAGGCAGTCATCGTTCCAAAGCTGAAAAAGTTCGAGGCCATTTTCGAAGACATCAAAAAATAGGCACCGTCTGTTGTAGCCAGCGCAGGGCTCCCGAGTCACAATGGGACCCATGGAGAGCGGCATGACACAGAGAGTCACTTGGGTATCGCGGTTGGTCTGGCTTCTGATCCCGCTCGCGGTCGGAGGAGGATATTGGTGGGGAAGAGGATTCGGTAGCGGCGCTACGGAAACCACTCAGCCTGTTCCCGAAACCACAAAAGCCGAAGGGATCACGACGCGCGTGACGGACGGCACGTTGCAGATCGTCTTGCCTTCTCATCTCGCCCGATCCAAGTCGTTGGCTCGAGCCCAGGTCAACGACAGCGACTGGAACGACGATCGGACCATCCCTGCGAAACTCGAATTGGACCCCGGGCGGCATTATGCCGTTCCAGCCCCCGCTGACGTCATCGTCGAAGAACTCTTGGTTCCGCTTGGCGAGCGCGTTTTACAAGGCAATCCATTGGTGGAGATGTCAACCTCGCAGATCACCACCCTCCGGGGTGGCTGGCAGCGCCAGCAACTGCTGACCCAGAAAGCCAAGCGGGCCCTTGATTGGCATCAAGAAATCAAACGCCGCATCGATCACTTGATCACCCAAATTCACAGTGGCGGTGAAAAAGTACCGGATCAGTGGGAGGAAGTCGACACCTCGCAAACCGGCGAGTTCGGCGCAAAAATCGTGTCGGCTTACGCCAAACTTTGGTCCGCGACCCAGTTGTCGCGTATCTCCCAACGCGCCAGCAGTTCCGGTGTCGTAGCCGAACGATCCATCGTCGAACGGCAAACGGAATTGGAGTCGGCCAAAGCCGCCCTGCAAGGAGCAATCGAGCAGTCGCGGTTTGAAGTGCATCAAGCCATCCTCGAGGCGGAATCGGATCTGGCGGCAGCCGAAGGGGCGCTCCAGAGTATCCAGTCCGATATGCGACGCTACTTGGGGCTGCGCGTATGGGACGATACCGTTGCCAACGATATTCCTCATCCCGAACACCCCGACCGTTTCGTCTACCGCTCTCCGAGCGACGGCATCGTGCTCGAGCGTTACTTCGCCAGTGGCGAGCGAGCCTCCGCCGGCGATTTGATCGTCCTGGTCGCTGATACGTCCCTGTTATGGCTGGTCGGAGATTTGCGATTGCAGGACTGGGATCTGCTATCCGTACAAACCGGAGATCCGATCGAAGCTGAGATCGTCGGCTTGGAATCGCTCGGCCGTATTCCCGCCAAGATAGAAATGATGGGTGGAGTCGTCCAATCCAACTCGGGCAGCATTCGCCTGACCGCTTCGCTTGAAAATTCGAAGGGCCTTTTGCGGCCCGGCATGAATGCCAAACTCATTGTCAGTCGACCGAAACAGGGCTTGCGCATTCCTGAAAGCGCCGTCTTTTCCAACGACGGTAAGGATTACGTCCTCCGTGTCGAAGACGAAACCATCTATTCGGTCGTGCCCGTGCAACTCGGGCCGCATCAAGGCAATACCGTCGAAGTCGCCCAAGGGCTCCGTTCCGGCGAGACCATCCTGGTGTCGGGGGTGTTCCCCATCGCCAGCCAAGCGTTCCTTGAGGAAGATGAGTAGGGAATGCTACAGCGGTTGATTGAAATTTCCATCCGATATCGATGGATGGTTTTGCTCAGTGCTTTGGCACTCATCGCTTCAGGCATCTACTCGGCATATCGGCTTCCGCTCGATGCCATCCCCGACCTGACCAATGTCCAGGTCCAGATCGTAACCTCCGCAGGTTCCATGTCTCCGATCGATGTCGAGCGGTACGTCACGTATCCGCTCGAGAAGGAACTCAATGGCTTGCCTGCCATGCAAGAGTTGCGAAGCATCTCGCGGCTGGGGATCTCGCTCATCACCGTCGTGTTCGAGGAAGGAACCGATCTGTACTGGGCCAGGCAGATCGTCGACCAGCGTCTGCGGGGCATTGCACCGATGCCCAACGGCATCGGCCAGCCCCAGCTCGGACCTTTGACTACCGCGCTCGGGGAAGTGCTGCAGTTCGAGGTGCGAAGCGATACTGGCGAACATTCGACAACACAGCTTCGCTCCATCCTCGAATGGCAGATCGCACCGAGCCTCAAGACAGTCCCCGGAGTCGTCGAGGTCAACGCCCATGGCGGCAAGTATCTGGCTTTCGAGATCCGACCTTCGCCAGAACGGCTGCGGGCCACCGGGCTGAGTCTGGAGGATCTGGTGAAAGCCCTCGAAGTGAATAACGTCTCGACCGGTGGCGGATACATGATCGCCGGTAGCCAGCAGCGGTTTATCCAAGGCGAAGCGCTGCTCGAATCCCTCCAAGATGTCGGCAATATCAGCCTTCGATCCGCCAACGAAGGATCCCCTGTGATTCTTCGGGATGTGGCCGACGTGGTCGAGGGTTCTTTGCTCCGTCAAGGCGTCGCAACGCGCGACGGCCGAGGTGAAATCGTGATCGGCATGGCGATGATGCTCACGGGCCAAAACTCCCGATTGGTGGTGCTGCGAGTCAAGGAGCGACTCGAGCAGATCGCGGAAACCCTGCCGCAAGGGGTCCGAACCGAAGTCATCTACGACCGCGAGGGGTTGATCCATCGAGCGATCGCGACCGTGGGACGAAATCTCTTGGAGGGGGGCACGTTCGTGGTCGTCGTGCTACTGGTCTTCCTCGGATCGTTCCGCGCGGGCTTGATCACCGCGCTGGCGATCCCGCTTTCGATGATGTTCGCTGTCAACGCCATGCATGCCTGGGGGATCGCTGCATCGCTCATGAGTCTCGGCGCGATCGACTTCGGCATCATTGTCGATTCGTCGGTCATCATGGTGGAGAACTGCGCGCATCGACTCGGGCTGGCCTTGCCCGGTCAGTCCAAGGAGCAAATCATTCGGGACGCATCGATCGAAGTGCGGCGACCGACGTTGTTCGGAGAATTGATCATCGCATCGGTGTATGTTCCTGTCCTGATGCTCGAGGGGAGCGCGGGGAAACTATTCCGCCCCATGGCGTTTACGGTCCTGCTGGCGCTGCTCGGTTCGCTGATCGTTTCGATGACCGTAATGCCCGCCTTGGCTGCGACGTTTCTCAAGCGTCCCAAGATGGAGAATGGCCATGAGAAACCGTCATGGTTAATGCAAGGATTGACGGGACTCTATCGTCCCATCCTGGATTTGATCATTCGGCGGCCGGCGCTTTCCCTCTCTGCCGCCCTGCTGTGCATCGGGATCAGTATTCCGATCGCATGGCGTTTGGGGGCCGAGTTCATGCCCCGCCTGGAGGAAGGAGATATGCTGATCGAAGCGGTCCGGCTCCCCAGCGCCACGCTCGAAGATGCCGTCCCGATGTCCACGGCGATCGAAGACATCGTCCGACAGAGCCCGGAGGTTCGAACGGTCTTTTGCAAAACAGGACGCCCCGAGATCGCCAACGACATCATGGGCGTCCACCAGACCGACGTCTGGGTCATGCTCCATCCCAAGGATTCGTGGCGACCCGGTGTGACGCGAGAATCGCTGATCGAGCGGTTTTCGAACCAGTTGCAAGGTGCGGTTCCCGGCGTTCGCTTTGGATTCACGCAACCCATTGAAATGCGCGTCGACGAGTTGGTGGCCGGCGTCAAAGCCGACGTAGCTGCCTTGATCTACGGCGACGATCTCAAACAGATCGCGAAACTCGGGCGCGACGTCGAACGGATCTTGAGCCAGATTCCCGGCAGCGCCGATGTGAAGTCCGAGTACCAAGCCAATCTGTCGATGCTCAAGATCGAATTGGATCGCGAAGCGGTCGGCCGATACGGTGTCGACACGCAAGTGGTCATGCAAACGGTTTCGGCGCTCGGTCAATTGCAAATCGGAACCGCGTACGTCGGACGTTCGCGCATCCCGATCATCGTGAAGCTTCCCGAGGAATACCGCAGCAATATTGAACGGATCCGGATGCTGCCGCTGGAAACCCGTCAAGGGACCACGATCCCGCTGAAGGATGTTGCCAACATCGAGTTCCGAGAAACTCCTCCTGCGATCGAACACGATTGGAATCGCCGGCGCACCTACGTATCGGCGAACGTGCGCGGCCGAGATGTGGCGTCGTTCGTATCCGAGGCGCAGCGCAAGATCGCCGAGGAGATCAAGCTTCCGTCAGGATATGAGATCCGGTGGGGCGGGGATTTCGAGTCCCTGCAATCGGCCTCGCTTCGGTTGTCGATCATCACCCCGGTCGTGCTCGTCGTGATCGCAGTTCTCTTGTTCCTAACCTTTCACTCCGTCTCGTTGACAACCTTGATCTTTTGCGTGGTGCCGGTGGCAGCGTCGGGGGGAGTCTTCGCGTTGGCTTTGCGCGGCATGCCATTCAGCATTTCCGCCGGCGTCGGCTTCATCGCGTTGTTCGGAATCGCGGTTCTCAACAGCCTGGTGTGGGTGAGTGCCGCGGAACGTTTGCGAGGATCCGGGCTCGACATGCCGAATGTCGTGCGCGAGACCGCGTTGTCCCGTTTGCGTCCGATCCTGATGACCGCGTCGGTTGCGGCGTTCGGATTTGTTCCGATGGCCATGTCGCACGGGGATGGGGCCGAGTTGCAGCGCCCGCTGGCAACCGTGGTGATCGGAGGGATTATGACCTCGACGATGCTGACGACGATGGTCCTGCCGGCGATGTATCCTTGGTTTGTGCGGCAGCTCGCTCCCGCATCGCACTCTTAGCTTCTGCGGCGGTAAAAAACGATCCGGTGACGCAAAGCAGATCCTTCGGCCGCGGCGAGCGCCGCGCGTACTCGATCGCCATCTCAACATCCGGAGCGCTGAACAACTCGATGCGCCGAAGCTGTTGAGCCATCTCCTCGCGAGCCAAGTACTCGAGCCGTTCGACCGGCACAAACCGGGGGTTGGATCGGTATTGCGTCACGATCAAGCGGTCCGCGAAGCCGACGATCAGCCGGAGCATTTCGGCTACCTTTTTGTCCTTCGAACATGCGAAGATGATAGTGCGATGCTCTGCATCAAAGGACTGAGAAAGGGTATCGAGCAAAGCGGCAATCGAGGCTTCATTGTGGGCGGCATCGATAACCGTGCAGGGATGCGCTGCTACCCACTCGACTCGGGCGGGAACCTGCGTCTCGGCCAGCGCATCGGCCAGGGCCGCGCCAGGTAGGTTCCAGCCCGCGGCGTTCAATCGCAAGTAAGCCGCAACGGCAAGAGAGGCGTTGTCGGCTTGATGCGCCCCGAGCATTCGCAATCGGAGTTCGGTTATCTGCGATGGTGGAAGAGGAGGACGCGATCGAAACGTAAAAAGGTTGGGGCGCGGGGGAGCGTCTCGCTCGATCTCGAGCGGGCACGCGGCGACCGCTCCGTTGAAATCCCGTTCCAATTCCCACAGTTCGCAGCCGCGGTTCAGGGCAACCTCGCGGATCACCTCGCGAGCTTCGGGAGCCTTGGCTCCATGAATGACGGGGATGCCCGGCTTGATGATCCCGGCCTTTTCGCCAGCGATCAGGTCGAGCGTATGACCGAGCTGCTGCTGGTGGTCGTAGCTGATGCTCGTGATGATGCAAAGGACAGGCGAACAGACATTGGTGCTGTCCAATCGCCCTCCCAACCCGACTTCGATCACGTTCGCCTCGGTACCCGCGTTCTGGAATAGGAGCCAGGCCAGGGCGGTGGTCATTTCAAAGAAGGTGGGAGCACCGTGTTCAGACTGGGTGCACCGCTCGGCGGCTTCCCGCAACCGGGGCATCGCGGCCAAAAGTTGCTGGGGAGCGACCCCTTGGCCTTGGACGACAAAGCGTTCCTCGAGGTGCTCCAGGTGCGGGGAGGTATACAGGCCGGTTCGGAGGCCGGAGCGCCGGAGTGTCTCAGCCACCAGCCATGCCACCGAGCCTTTTCCTTTCGTTCCAGCGATGTGGATGACCGGGGCTGCGTTTTGGGGGTGTCCGAGGAGGTCGAGCAAATGCGTCATCCGAGCCAAGCGGTAGCTTTGCTGGTCGTACGGGACTTCGACCGCCTTCTCATAATTGATCCGGTCCGTCAAATATCGGACTGCATCGATGTATTCGGGATCAGTCCGGTCCATGCGGCAATCCGTGGAACGAGTCATTGGCTCGCGGGAAGTACAACCCCGAAAGGTTGCAAAATTATAAAGGTTTTTCCCGGGTGGGCGATCGTTGCCGCAGAAATCCGTCTTGTCCTTTCGATCAAACCCGTCGCGAAGTTGAACCAGCGGGGAGGGTACGGCGTAATCGACAAGTGCTCGAAGACCGAGTTGACTCGAGCTACCACTCCAATTCCCTTCTTTTTAGTGTGCTTTTCATGTCTGCAACCTTGGCACAACCGTCGTCGACGCCCTCGTCCAGCGACCCCACCAGCGTCATTGTCGAAACGCGCAACCTGGGCAAGATTTACCGCGACTTTTGGGGGCGAAAAAAGGTAAACGCTCTGAAGGGCCTGGATTTGGAGGTTCGGCGCGGTGAGATTTTCGGGCTTTTGGGCCCGAACGGTTCGGGCAAATCGACCACGATCAAGCTGATGCTCGGGTTGCTGTTCCCGACCTCTGGTCGCGTTTTCGTGTTCGGGAAAGAGGCGACGGATGTTGCCAAGAACGAGAGGATTGGATACCTGCCTGAGGAATCCTACCTCTACAAATTTTTGAATGCCGAAGAGACCCTTGACTTTTACGGGCGGCTCTTTGACATGCCTGCTGCCGTTCGTCGCGAGCGAACCGAGAGATTGATTCAGATGGTCGGCCTCCAGCGAGCCCGTCGTCGTCAGTTGAAAGAGTACTCGAAGGGGATGACGCGTCGGATCGGCTTGGCCCAAGCGTTGATCAACGAACCGGAATTTTTGGTGCTCGACGAGCCCACGACCGGTTTGGATCCGATCGGGACCCGCGAAATGAAGGATTTGATCCTCAAGCTTCGAGAGGAAGGCAAAACCATCCTGCTCTGTTCCCACCAACTTGCTGACGTCCAGGATGTTTGCGATCGGGTGGCTATCTTGCACCAGGGAGATCTCAAGGAGCTCGGTCGTGTCGACTCGCTCTTGAAAGTTCAAGATGTGACCGAGATTCATGCCTCCGGCCTTTCCGAGGATGCCAAGACGCAGATCAAGCAGATCATCGAGAACCAGGGAGGGACGCTCAAGAAGATGGACAATCCGACGACGACCATGGAAGAACTCTTCCTGGATATTGTTCGCGAAAGCGATCAGCGTCCTGGACGGCGCGGCAGCGGCTCATGAGTGGAGCGATCCTGGGCAACGACGGAATCCTGACATCAACGACGAAACCGAATTATGCGACTCTACCCTGAACAATTCTGGACGTACTGGGAATGGCTGTTTGAGAAAAATGGCCTCTTGGACGGTCTTTATCTAGCCCTGATCTTGGCCATTCTGGGTTTTTTGGCAAGCTTGATCGTGGCGGTGATCAAGTATGGTCCGGGCGAAGGCTTTCTCAATGTATCGAAGGTGATCGGCCAACTCTTCTCGGTCGATATTCCCAAGACTTCGTTCCGTCGCATCTGGGCGATTGCCAAGCTCGCGATCAAGGAATCGATTCGCAAGAAGGTATTGGTCGTCGTAGCGGTCTTTATCGTCGGCATGATGTTTGCAGGATGGTATCTGGACCAAAACGCGGAATACCCAGCCCGACTGTACATTTCGTTCGTATTGACCATGACCAACTACATGGTGATCGTCCTCGGGTTGTTCATCAGTTGCTTCAGCATCCCGTCCGACATCAAGAGTCGCACGATCTACACGATTGTGACCAAGCCGGTGCGTCCCTTGGAATTGTTCCTCGGGCGGGTCCTCGGCTTCATGATGATTGGGACCTTGGTAATCACGTGCATGGGCTTGTTAAGCTACTTCTTCGTGACTCGAGGGCTCTACCACGAACATGAGGTCGCATCGACCGATCCAGACGGACGGACGGGCGAGACCTCGAGGGTGCATCGTCACACGCACAAGTTCACGATCAACGAGTCGGGAGTCGGGCAGACCGATGAAGTGAAAGGACACAGCCACACGATCAAGAAGGTCGGTGACAAATTGGTGATTGATGGGCCTGTCAATGATCTGACCGCTCGAGTCCCAGTCTATGCGAAGCAATTCAGTTTCACCGGGCGAGACGGGGAGGCGAACGAAGGCTACAACGTTGGATACATGTCGGAGTATCAGAAGTACATCGAGGGGGATACCCTCTCGAGTGCGATCTGGCGGTTCGATGGGATTTCGTCGGGAATGTTCGGCAACGCCCTCACCTATGACATGACCATTTCCGCATTCCGAACTTACAAGGGGGATATTGTGACGCCGGTGGGCGGACTCATCTCCTTCCGTAGCACCGATGGGAAAGTGGAATCGGAGAGAATGGAGTTCAAGGTCAAGGAGTTTCAGACCGACCGTCGCGCGATACCGTTGAAATTGAAGGGCTACATCGACCAAAAGCCCGCGGATTTGGACTTCTTCAAGGATATCGCGCCCAACGGCAGTTTCGAAGTGGTGATCCGATGTCAGGATCGCGGCCAGTACCTCGGTATGGCTTCGGCCGATTTGTATCTTCGGCCCAACGATCTGTATTTCTTCTGGAACTTCATCAAGGGCTACATCAGCATCTGGCTTCAAATGTTCATCGTTGTCTGTTTTGGAGTCATGTTCTCGTGCTTCCTGACAGGGCCTGTTGCACTGATCGCGACGGTATCTGCCATCGTTCTCGGGTTTTTCGGGTTTTTCATCGACGATATGTTCAAGAGTGACGCGGTGGGAGGCGGGCCGCTGGAGTCGTTGATCCGTATTCCAGTCCAGACCGGATCGGCGGTGCCGCTGGAACTCGGAAGTGAAGCTCTGGAAAACGGGATTCGCCGCTTGGATATGTCCTTGCTCTATGGCATTCGGTTGTTGAAGAGCGCGGTTCCGAACTTTGAGCAGTTGGGTACCGCCGATTTCGTGGCCTATGGCGTCAATCTGTTTGGAGGACTGCTTGGCCGGCATTTGACAATCGCATTCGGATACTTTCTGCTGACTTGTATTGTGAGTTATTTCTTCTTGAAGACGCGGGAGATGGCAGCGTGAATAATCGTAGACCGCTTCGCAAGATCGCCTACATTCTGTTGATCGTAGTCATCCTTTTGCCGTTGTATTACCTTGGCAGACCTGCAGCCAATGGATCCGGCAAGATCACCGAACTCCGCAGTCGCTACAGCATGGGTCAGGCGGATCTCGGGAAGCTTGATCCGACCAGCGAGAGCATGCGATTGGCAAGCTTGGGGCTGCGCGGAATCGCGTCGACGATTCTGTGGATCCGAGCCGACTACTACAAGGAAGAGAAGTATTTCGACCGCTTTTCGGCCACTTTGAATCAGATCGCATTGCTCCAACCACACTTTATCAGCGTCTGGCAATTCCAAGCGCACAACCTCAGCTACAACGTCTCTCCCGAGTTCGAGGATTATCGTCAACGCTATGAATGGGTGAAGAAAGGTATCGACTATCTCGTAAAAGGAACCAAGTTCAATAGCCGAAAACCGATTCTCCAGTACGACCTCGGCCAATATGTCGGCAACAAGATGGGCAAGGCGGATGAAAAGCGGCAATACCGCGAGCTATTCCGCAACGATAAGGATTTCCACGAATACTTCGTCGGTCAAGGGCTCAACGCCCTCGCAAGCGACGCCCTCGGGTTCGACCAGAAGCCTGATAACTGGCTGGTCGGGAAGAAATGGTTCGAAGCAGCGTATGACTTGGTGGCAGCGGGAGCAACCATCAAGAAATCTCCCCACCTGCTCTTCAGTTACGCACCGCTCTGGCAAATGTACAACGCGGAAGCCATGGAGGAAGAGGGGGTTCTGGACGAACGAGCCAGGCAAGCATGGGAGCGAGCGGGAAGGGATTGGAAGAAGTTCGGGAATCGCGAGCTCGGCGGTATTTCTGGCGATGCGGTCATCCTGGCATCTTTGGATACACGCCAGGAAGAGTTGGGAAATCTCTTGGCGTCCTTTCAAGAGTTGACGAAAGATGTCAACGCGGCGGTTGTGGAAGCCAAACGAAAGCGGATCTCCGAGGATCGTTTGGCGGCCTACAACAAGCCCGAAGCCGACCGCGATATGGAGGAGCGAAGGATCGCTTGGGAAGTGGAATCGCAAATCAAGCCGACGTTGCAGGAACTGGCCTCCCCACTCCCTCGCGCGAAGCAAGTAGAGGCTTTGGAAATGATCCAAAAGATCAAGAGTCTTGAGGCGATCTGCAAGAGCACCAGGTCCCTGAAAGACCAGGTGAACTATGCGTATTGGGAGATGCGTGCGGCCGCCGAACAGCAGGAAACCATGGTCGATGCCCGCCGTCTCATGTTCGAAGGAAATGCCTTGATCGATGTGGCCGATGTCAAGGGTGCGGTCGACAAATTCGAGGCCGCGTGGAGCCGGTGGGACAAGGTGTTCCGATACTACCCGAAGATGATGACCGAAGAAGTAGGAGAAGAGGTTTTCAAGTCGGTCAATCGCTACAAAAAGTTGATCGACAAGGAGTTTGACCCTTCATTCGTGTTGTGGGACTTTGTGTCGTTCTACCAATCCTATGATGCCGAAAAAATGACTTCAGCCGTCGAGGAATCTCTGAACGATTGGGTCGAGAGGTCGACAAAGCTCGGCTCGCCCGAAGAATTCTTCAACGCTCCCCTTTCCGAGACGTATCGGACTGGCGACCAAGCCCAGCCACCGTCAACGAATTCCGACACACCGAAAGAATAAGGAGCGGCTCTACGTTGATGCGGCCTCCCGCCGCTCCGCGCCCGGCCTTTCGATCGCATGGGACTGCAGGATCGATATTACTATCAGGAAGAGGCTCCACTGGATTGGAGGCCAAGCTGGGATCAACGGTCCGCCGTCTCCCTGCTGATCATTGTCAATGCAGTGATTTTCTTGGCGAATGCGTTCCTGGGACGTCCCGCTGAGGATTCGCAAGGAATCATCAACGACCTCCTGGTTCTTCGAGCCAGCGACGCTACGCAACCTTGGTGGTGGTGGCATACGCTCAGCTACGCATTCGCGCACAATCGAGAGAACATCTTTCATCTTGTCTTCAACATGATGAGTTTGTTCTTCCTCGGTCGCCCGGTCGAGCAGAGATACGGAACCATGGAGTTCTATCGCATCTATCTGCTGTCGGCCTTGTTCTGCGGCGCGTTGTGGTTGGCCAGGCAATCGATTTTTGGAGGGCAGGCTTCGGTTTTGGGCGCTTCGGGAGCAGTCCTTTGCATCTGCATGCTTTTCATTTTCAATTACCCGACGACGACTGTTTTCCTCCTTTTCATTCCGATGCCGGCTTGGGTCATGGGGGTCCTGATCGTCCTGCTCAACTTCTTCAGCTCCACCGGGGACGGCATCGCCTACGACGTCCACTTATTTGGGATCGCTTTCGCAGCCATGTACTTCTTCTTGCGGTGGAATTTCTCGTGGGTTCAATCCCCCGCCGACCTGTGGTACGCGTTTCGACGAAGACTGCTTGGGCCTCGCTTGAAAGTCGTCCGCTCAAGTGAATTCGATAGGGAACGGCGAGACGCGTTGGAAGCAGATCGCATCCTGGCAAAGATCCATGAGTCCGGCAAGGATTCGCTGACTACCAAGGAAAAACGGTTCATGGAACGCTACTCGCAGGCGATACGAGACAAAAATAAATCGGAGTCCTAGCGGGATTCCCCTGGATGCTCAACAATAAACGCCTCCGACCGCGTCGTTGTGACGTTGGATCGATTCTGTCCACCTGGGAGTTTTGTTCCGATGCCTGTTGCTGCCGCCAGCACCTTCCATCCACTACGCACGGAAATCGCTGGCATGGCGATCGAAGAGATCGTCTCGCGATTTGGTACCCCCTGCTATGTGTACGACATGCAGATGATCCGGCAACGTGTCGCAGACCTGAGCATGTTCGACACGATTCGCTACGCCCAAAAGGCATGCTCCAATATCGCGATCCTCGATCGCTTGCGTCGCTTGGGAGTCGTCGTTGACGCAGTGAGTGCCGGGGAAGTGCGGCGTGCGCTCGCGGCAGGTTACGATCCCCACAGCAATCCTCCAGGTATTGTCTATACGGCGGATGTGTTCGACCGCGAGGCCCTCGACCTGGTCTCCGAAAGATCCTTGCACGTCAATTGCGGTTCGCCTGACATGATCGAGCAACTGGGCAACGCCTGTCCCGGGGCCAGCGTCACGCTGCGCGTCAATCCCGGCTTCGGACACGGCCACAGCCAAAAGACCAACACAGGAGGCCCGCAATCCAAGCACGGCATCTGGCACTCCGAAATCGACCGATGCCTTCGCCTCGCCGATCTGCATAACGTCGCGATCACCGGCCTGCATATGCACATCGGTTCTGGAACCGACTTGGAACACCTTTCGCAGGTATGCCAAGCCCTCGAGCGCATTGCCGAGCAAATCGGGCGAACGTTGACCACGATCAGCGCGGGCGGTGGCTTGCCAGTCCCTTACCGAGAAGGCCAAGCCTACGTCGACTTGGATCGCTACTATGCCCTTTGGAATCAAACCAGGCAACGTCTTGAGCAGCGGTTCGGGCACGCTTTGCGCCTCGAGATCGAACCAGGACGCTACCTCGTCGCAGAGAGCGGGTACCTCATCGCGGAAATCCGAGCGGTGAAGCAGATGGGAGAAAACACGTTCTATCTGCTCGATGCCGGCTTCAATGACTTGGCTCGGCCCATCCTCTACGGAGCCTACCATCCGATTTCCATCGCCCATCGCGGCAAGAACGCCCCGAGCCAACGCATCGAGGTGGTTGTCGGCGGCCCCCTGTGCGAGAGCGGGGATATATTCACCCAGGAAGAAGGGGGGTTCGTCGCCAAACGCGCATTGCCCCCGGCCCGCGTCGGCGATTTCCTCATCCTCGAAGTTGCCGGTGCTTACGGATTTGTTATGGCCAGCAACTACAACGGCCGCTATCGCCCACCGGAACTGCTGATCGAGGACGGATCGCTTCACTGCATTCGTCGCCGTGAGACCTTTGAGGACCTGACTTCCGGAGAAGTCATACCCCCGGTTGCGACTTGACCGACCGGAATACTGCCAAAAACCTTCCAGCCCAGTCTTTTGACCCTACCAGGAGAAACCGTTTACCATGAAATCCCGTTCTTTACTCGCAGGAATTGTCGCGATGGCTATCTTCAGCGCAGGCCCGATGGCAGAAAGCTCCTTTGCAAAACCCCCCGCCTTGGCCTTTACCATGAATTCTCTCGCAGGAGAGAAGGTCGACTTGACCAAGTACGAAGGGAAGGTGGTTCTGTTCGTCAATGTTGCCAGCAAGTGTGGCTACACCGGTCAATACGCAGGACTGCAAAAGCTGCACGAAAAGTATGGCGAGAAGGGTCTGGTGGTGATCGGTGTTCCATGCAATCAATTCGGCGGTCAGGAACCTGGCACCAGCGACGAAATCCAGAAGTTCTGCTCCAGCAAATACAACGTCACGTTTGACCTTCTCGAAAAAGTGAACGTCAAAGATGAGAGCAGCAAGAACATCATGGCCTGCGATCTTTTCAAGTACCTCACTTCCGTCGATGCCAAGCCAGCCGGCAAAGGACCGGTGAAGTGGAACTTCGAAAAGTTTCTCGTGGATCGCAAAGGGAACGTCGTTGGACGGTTCGGATCCGGAGCAACGCCAGAATCGGCTGAGATGACCTCGGCGATCGAGAAGGCGTTGGCAGGCCAGTAACCGGCCGATCGAGCCAGATGGGATCGAGCGAGATAAAATCGCGTGAGATGGAATTCAGGTGCTGCCCTCCGGCAGCACCTTTTTTTATTGGGTTATCGAATACTCCCCTGGTCGATCTCATCGATCATCCATCGAATCTTCGAGTCCCAGCTTTGCCGGTTTCCGCTTGTGTTTTTTTGGAAACGCCCGTCGCGATCGGCTGGAATTCGCCCGAGCACGTCGATTGCCATCTCCAACGTTCGCCGCATGTCTTGGGTCCGTCCGAGTTCCTGGTAGCATCGTGCCATTTGCACAAATGCCTCGAGCGATTCCGGTTCGTTGATGAATTGATTGGCCGCGTTGCGGTATGCTTCCAGAGCACCGTTGAAGTTTCCTTCCTGGAACAGCAAGTCCGCTTCGCCGAAGTAGCTGTTGCACAGAAGGACTTCGGAATTCGGCACAGCCTTTTTTTCCTGATCGCTCGTCAATTCCCGTCGTAGCGATGCAAATGTGTTGCGGGAATTCACCAGCAACTCTGCTCGCTTGCTCTTCCATTCCGAGATCGATTCCTCGTTGACGAGTCGATTCCCCTGCAGCAACGCCTCCGGCCAATAGGAAGCCATCCGGTAGGCCTTCGCGGTCATGTAAAGCAATTGGTAACGCCTCGCATCTCCCTGAAATCTCCGGAGCCCTTCCTCCATGCTGGCGATGCTCCGCAGCAGTTGCTCGTAACTTTTCTCGAGATCCCCCTGCAAGGTTTCGGGTTGAACATTGTCCTCAACGGCCATTCCCAGGACTCGAACCTGAACGCGCTCACCCTGTCGAAACATGAGAGTCCCGAGTTCGATCAGCGATTCCTTCCAAACAGCGCTGTCGGGTCGCAAACGTCCTGAATAGAGATTGTCGAGGATCAGGGCCTCCGCCGCATCGAAGTTGCCTCGATTCCATTGGAGTTTCGCAGCCGTCAGCTTGGCATCAGGAACGAGTGGATTTTCCGGATCCATCAGGAGCAACCTGTCGATCGCACCCAAGGCCGCATTGACGTTGCCTGCGGCCGCGAAATTCTTCGCTTGCATCAGAAGGACTCGCGAATGATCTGATCGGGGGGACAGAGCCAGGTAGCGATCGATCAAGCGATTGCTGTCTGCGAAATTACCTGCCCGATGGAAATCCTCAATGCCCAGCCAAAGCCGTTCCATGTAATTGGGAGTCCGCATATCGATCTGGCTCAACCGCTCAATCGATCGCGCTGCCCGTCGATACAAACCCTCGATCTTTTTCGCCTCGTCCTCGTCCGGATCGGACGTTGCCGAATCGCTTGCAGGAGGATTCGATCGCTCTTGCTGCATCTTCCTCGCCCATCGATCGTGGATCACTGCCTCGAGCCGCAAACGATCCACTTCGGTGCACAGGTCGGGCAAGTTCTCGACGAACTGGGACGATTCCGCATAGACTCCTGTCTCGAAAAGCTGATTGGCAGACGCAAGCAACCGAAGCCGCATGCGATCCAGCGGCATCCATACATTCTCGTACCAAGTTGGATTGTTGAAATTTTTCTTCAATTGCTCCAGCGTTGCAATCGTCTCGGCATACATTTTCAGATCGATCAAAGCATCGATTTCTTCGATGCCGGCGATCATGAACTCAGGTTCAAAGGGGGAGGACAATCTCAAACTGCTCATCGCGCTGACCGCTTGTTTGAGCGCGCCTGAATCCCGGTAGATCATCCCTCGCTCAAAGGTCGTGCGACGGCGGATCTCGGTGGGCACGGTCTTCATGAACTCGATCTCTCGCAGGAGTTCCAGAGACCGTTCGCGTTTCTCGGACGGTGCCGAGATGGGATCGCTATCCCGCGCCTGCTGCCGCAGACAACGAGCCAGAATGAGATTCGCATTGCACCGCATCGGAGAGTCGATCGGGACGGCTCGCCACAAAGGCTCAATTCGATCGTACTCCTTGCGCTCCCCGAGAATCTCCATGCGCTTGACGGAAATGCGGTCGATATCGTTCTGCGTTTGAAGGGAAAGTGCCGCCCATCGCTCTAGCCTATCCCACGCCGCATCCGGATCGCGTTTCGCGCCATACAAATCGATGTCGATCAATCGCTCGACCGCGTCGCTCCTGCCCTTCGGCCATCGATCGAACGCCACCGAGAGCGGTGCGATCGCTTCATCCCACCGAAACAAATCGTACAGAGCCATCCCTAGAAGAAAGTTTCCCTGCCCCTCATAGCCCGGCGGAAATTTCATTTCACGGCTTTGCTGGAGATGCTCGACCGCTACTTCATTCTTCTCGGTCCGCGATGGACGATAGTAGAGCGCATCGGCTTCTTGCCGTGCTGCCGCACCGAGCAAAAAGTGGCGAGTCGACTTGTCCAAGCGTTTTTTGATTTTGGGCTCTTGGACAGTTCGCGCGAGCTTGGCAGCTGTCTCGAAATCGCCCCGTCGAACCAACCGCAGTCCCAACTCGAGTTGCTCCGACTCATTCGTTCCACCGCCGGCGAATATCCAAGCGAAGAGCACCGCCGTCGATATGCAAACCAAACCGCCTAGGATCGCCAGAAACCTGACTCTCGACACGCTTCACCTCGAGACCAAGCAGGAGCTAGATTCCGAACAGGACACAAGAAAAAGCAGAAAGAGGAGCCTGAAAAAGGAGCTCTCGCCACAGCGGATCCAAGACATACCTCAATGCAAAACATGCGAGCCATGCGACGAGGATCCGATCGGTCCAACGAGAAAAGACCGAAAGCCGCTGAATCGCTCGAATCCGCACGCGGCTCCCGCTCGTTGAATCCTCGCTCGTTCTATTCTCATCCGTTGATGCCTCTCCGGGAATCTCCGCAGTTTCGGTTGCGAGCACGCCCAGGTAGGGCACCCGTTCCCTTGCGAGCATCCTCATCCATGCCTCGCGTATCGCGTTTTCAGAGACGATTGGTTTGCGAACCGATCGACGGTTCCGTCCTGCCGACACCGCGAAGATGGACCCGATCGCAAAAAGAAGTACAACCGACGCGCGAGATCGATAGAACTCGCCACCCCGAACGCGAAACCGTGGAGTTCCAGTAACCGTGAAAATCTCCTGCGATCTTCCATCGGCGACAAGCGACTCGGATGACGCCAACTCCAAGGAACGCTTCGCTTCCTCAATGTCTCTGCAAAGAGACTCGAACATCTTCGACTGTTCCGCATCGGGCGAAGCGGATGAGCGAGATGCAAGTCGGAATGGAGAACTCGCCCCGCCTTCGGAAAATTCAACCCCGTTGCGGGAACAATCCAACCGGAATCGACTCATTGCATGCTCGGCTACCTGCAAACGCCACTTGGCGCGCGCAACCGATCGATCTGTCGGCGTGAATTCCGGTGCGTCCCCCCGCGAGTCTGCAATCAACTCTTTCAACTCCTGCTCCAATTCCATGGGCGTCGCGCGTCGAAGCAACCCGAGCCGCAATCGCACCTTGCCCGCGGCTACCTCTCCCTCCAGACTTCTCTCTCCCTCCAGACTTCTCTCTCCCTCTAGACGGAAATCTCCAGAGATCTGTTCGCAAACCAGCCAGTCAATCGAGGTGGACGTTCCTCGCGACCGCCCGCTCAGCTCGGTTAACCGAAGATGCTCCGCCGAGGAAACCAAGGCCGTGCACTCGCAAACCAAGGCGGGATGGTGAATGGGAAGAAGACTTGCCCCCCAAAGAAACACCCCCAGCCCAAGCAAGCTGCCAACTTGCAAGGCATGAATGAACCTCGGACTTGGAGATGCCTTCATTGCGATCAGCTGCTGCTAGGGGAGTATCGGATTTTCCGATTCTTCGGCTCTGGCCTTTCGTGGCCGTGAAACAATCTGCTGAAAGCCACCGAAACTCCTACGTTTCTCCCCATCCCCGCATCAGGCTGGATGGATTGCTAGCATCGCTCACTGAAAAACCTGCCGAGAGCCGTTTCCGGCAAGTCCATGGTCAGTTCGCCCCCTCGGCATACAATGGATGCAGGGATGAGTTTGGCAATTTCAAAGCGAGTTCAAGAATGACCTCACCGACGGCCCAGGAACATCGACGCCAGTCGCCCAAATCGGTCGAGGTAGGGGTCATGACGGTCAGCGATACGCGATCGCTGGAAACCGACGAAGGGGGGCGTCTGATCGAATCCATGCTGGTCGCGGCAGGGCACTCGGTCGGTGCACGTCGCATTGTGCGGGATGAACGAGTCCTGATCGCTGCGACCGCCCGCGAACTGCTGGAAATGACAAACGTCCGGGCTCTCCTAGTGACCGGGGGAACCGGACTGGCCGCGCGCGACCAAACCACCGAGGCGATCGAATCCCTGTACGATGCGTTGATTCCCGGCTACGGTGAACTCTTCCGGATGCTGTCATTCCAAGAGATTGGACCTTCGGCGATGTTGAGCCGAGCCAGTGCCGGGCGGGTGAATGGAAAAGTGGTCGTTACCATGCCTGGCTCGCCAGCCGGGGTAAGGCTTGCGATGGAACGCCTGATCGTGCCAGAGTTAGCTCATTTCGTTTTTCACGCTGGGGGATAGGGTGCGATGAACTCGAATTGGTGGTTGGCGATCGTGGTCTTGGCCTTGGCCTCACCGCTGAGCAAGCAGAGTTCGGCGGACGAGGGCGATCGCGTACCGGAGGGTAAGGTGGTGGTCCGATACAATATTCCCTACGCGGAGGGGGCAGGTTTTTCGAGAATGGCGGATATCTACCAACCGATCTCGGAGGGGCGGTTTCCAGCCATCGTGATGATCCACGGAGGAGCGTGGTTTGCTGGCGACAAATCCTATGATGCTCTGCATGCTCGCAGATTTGCAGCTCAGGGATACGTCGTGATGGTGATCAACTACCGGTTGGCCCCTACCCACAAGCATCCCGCGCAAATCGATGACTGTTTTGAATCCATTCGATGGTTGGTTTCGAACGCCGAGACGTTTCAGGTCGACGGTGACCGAATCGGCGTTTGGGGATATTCGGCAGGGGGGCATCTTGCAGCCTTGGTAGCAACCAATCCTCGGTCTGGTATTCCTCGGGTCAAAGCATGCGTCGCAGGAGGAGCTCCATGCGACCTGCGACTTATCCCGGATGACAGCGGACTGCTTCAGGGTTTTCTTGGCGGAACCCGGGCAGAAGTACCGGAGATCTACGAGGCGGCTTCACCGATACACCATGTCTCCGAGGATGATCCACCCATGCTTCTCTTCCACGGTGAAGCGGATCGATTGGTTCCGATTGCTTTTTCGCTCGGGATGCGGCAGCGATTGGAAGACAAGAGTGTTGCGTGCGAATTTCTTCCGCTCGAAAAAAAGTCCCACATCATGGCCTTCGTCGATCAGAAAGCGATTCAGCAATCCATCGAGTTTTTTGATCGACATCTCAAACCGTGAGTTGAGGAGTCGAGGGGGCACACATTGGGGCGCGAAGGCTAGCGGCTGGAATGCGCCATGGATTGGGCAGGTGTCGTTTCGACTTCCTTGCCCTCACTGACCGCGATCGCTAACCATCCATCGCACATCTCGAATTGCGAAACCACCAATCCTCGGCTCCTCGGGTCCTCGAGAAGACTCTGCGCCACCATCGGAATGTTGGCTCTCGCCGAGAATACTTTGGTGAAAATCGCCCTCAAGGGCAATCGATCGCGGGCCCCCATGCGGTGGCCGTCAACGCTGACCCCCCCGTCTCGGAGCAATTCCGCTTGCAATCCTTGTACCGAGGGTGCATAGGATGAACGGATCATGAAGTTCTTGATGTGAATCCGCCCCGGCTGTTCCAGCGACGCAATTCTCAGTGTCAACGACATCTTGCCATCCTCGAATTCGATCGATATCGGGTTGGATGCGGCAAAGCGGATCGTTACATCCTGAGGAACGTCTTCCCCGAGCGACGGACGCGGCTGCTGCAGTAGATCCGCAAGGGAGTCCGATAACTGCTGAATCGACCAGTCGCGACTGGTGTCGATGGCGCGGCCCGCGAGGTTGTTGAAGATCGACTGATGGATTTGAACCGATAGCTGGCTGTCGCTCGGTGCCAATGGGCGCGGCGTGTGCGCTGAAAGATGGCATTCGTCCGCAAGCCGGTAGCGGGCGATCAAGCGATTGTCGGTCGACTGCATGTCCATCACCAGCGGACTTAACTGCAACGATTGCAGAGGCCCCAGGAATCGCGACTCCAGGCTTTGTCTCGCGGTGCTGATTTGCGTGTTGAGTTGTTTGTCGAATTCTTCGTCCGTCTGTTCGGCAATCAATCGTTGAGTGATCCGTTTTGCGATCGGCCGCGACTGCACAAACTCTCGGTGCGCGACATATCGAATCATGTCTCCGACGATCGGCAAAGAGTCCCAGTCGGTCGAGAATCGACGCAAGGAATCGGAGGACTCCACGCGAGCGGGAGTGCCGTTGATGCTCAATGACTGACCGTCCACGCGCAGTTCCCGATGCGTCTGGACTGTCGCGGAACTGGAATTGAAAAATGTTGCTCCATTGCGACTGCTCTGCGTGCTGCTTTCGATCTGTCCATCCAACTTGATCCGTAATCGCCATGCCTGGGGATCCGGGACGAGATCGAGAGCCAGGTCGGTCTGCGCACGGCTCGCCCCGTGAGTATCTGCACCGAGAATACGCTGCTTTACCGGGTGCGTTGTCACCTGCCCTCGAGGCATCAATCGATTCAGAAATGCCTCGGAAACACTCATCCGAACATTGGCGTTTCGATAATGCGTGTTGATCGCCCAAGCAACATCGCCAATTTCCGGATGCTCCGAGAAACGCAGGGACTCTACCGCATCGGCGATGTCTGCCGAGCAGCGATGGACGGGATAACTTTCGATGGTTTCGATATCCAGAACCAGTTTTCGATAATCCACCGGCTTGACCGTCATGGGATGGACTTGGTCCGCCAAACGATGTATCGGGGCGGATCGAAGTAACTTGAATTGCTCCGGTGTCACACGCGTGTTGGTAACGCGATGCAGGAAGTTCCTGGCGATCGCAATCTGTTCATCCTTGGAGCTGATTCGCCCTTTGGCCAAGTCCTCGATGCGATCGAGCATCAAGTATGCGTTCCATCCGGCGGAATCCTCGGTCGAAACCAACACGCGCTTGGCTTCCTGCAAACGCGAGGCCATCAGCGCTGAGTCGATTGTGTACTTGCGCGGCGCGACATACTCTTTGCTCTTCAAAATGCATCGTTGGATCGAACTCCAAACCGCATGCCGTCGTTCCATCGCATAGGAAATCCTTGCCAAGCTACGAGCCGTCTCGCCATCCTTTCCATGGATCCGCGCCAACTCATGCCCGCGCGATGCCAACTTGCCCAGCGACTCGAGCAACCCATCTCCCGACAAACTTCCAAGGGCAAGCGATTGCAACTCGGTCAGGATCTTGTCCGTCTCAGCCAGCCACTCCCTCACATCGTTATCCGTTGTGCCGACCGGTGAGCTTTGAGCCGCGTCAATCGCCGTCTCCAAGGCGAGAGGGCGAGGCCAATTGCGTCCCCACAGATCCGGGGCCTTGCGATCGCCGGAAATACGTACGACCACCGGGTTCGTTGAGGAAACCGTACTGGCCTCAATCGATTCGCTGATCTCGGTCTCCTCAGCGACCACAGCGATCGACGGGGCTGGATCAAGGAATGGATCCGAAAACTCGAGAGAAACCGGCGCCAGCAGTCTCGTGCCCGCGGGAGGCTCAATCATCTCCAGTTGGGTCGGCGCTTCTGACTTGTAGGACAACCAGACAGACCGATCGATCAAGTCTGCGGACACCTCCGACTGGATCGGCAAAGGCTCTGCCGTAATCTTGACCGCTTTCCCCGGCTGCGTTCTTACCGACAGCGTCGTCGTGCGCGCCGCGCGGTAGTAGCCGGGACGTTTCCAATCCGAAACGTATTCGCCCAAAAAAAACAATAATGCCAGCGTGAGACCGATAGCAATCGCGTAACGAATGCCTCTCACACCCGACCCGGAACGATTGGTCATCCTTGATTCCCCAACTCCATGGGACTCCCCGACACGTATTCCTTCTTCGACCGACTCCTACCCTGCGATCGAAACAAGCTTCCCCTAAAACGACTTTTCTTACCCCAGGTGCCCCCCAAAAATGCGGATTAGGGAAAATGCAACGGCTCTAGGGAAAGCTAGCACTGCCAAACGGGAAGTTGGAGTATCATGACGGTCTCCCGTTTTCACCCGTCCCAGGTCCATTTCCAAATCATGATCTCCACTCAAATCCCAACCATTTCCATCTGGGCTTCCACTCTCCTAGGATTGCTTATGCTGCAGGACGAATCCTCCGCCCAATCCGCGTCCGCCAAGAACTCGCAGCCTCGACCTATGCAGCTCGAGGATCTCTTCCGGTACGATCGGCTCGCCGATCCTCAACTCCATCCGAAGGGAAGCTCGCTGGTCTATCAAGTGACTCGCTTCAGCGATCCCGCCAAAAACACCAAGGCGACCCAATTGTGGCTGGCCCCTGTCAACGGAGGAGAGGCTCGCCAGTTGACGTACTCGGGCAAATCGGACACTCACCCGCGTTGGTCTCCTGATGGCACACGGATTCTTTTCGAGTCCAATCGAGACGGCACGTCGCAGCTCTATATCCTCGACTTGCAATCTGGCGGCGAGCCTCGGCGATTGACCAACATTGCTACGGGCGCTGGAAACGGCACTTGGTCCCCCGATGGGAAACGCATCGCCTTCGTCTCCACCGTGAACGCTGCCTTTAGCCAACTGCCGTTCGAAGAATCGAACGCAAAAAATCGGGTGGAGAGCGAGGCTGCCGAAGCCAATCCGGTCAAAGCCAAAACGTTCACGAGGCTTTTTTACCGCCATTGGGACTCGTATGTCGAAGACAAACGGCAGCATATCTTCCTCATTGATGCCGACGGCCAGAACTGCCGCGACGTGACCCCAGGGGATCGAGATGCTTATCCCACCAGCACGACCTTCAGCGCCAGCCAGGATTTTTGTTTCACTCCCGACGGCAAATCCCTGATCATTACTGCGGTCCCAGAAACCGGCGAATCCTGGACGACCAATTACGAACTGTGCCGCATCGCGATCGATCAACCATCGACGCAGTGGAAGTCATTGACAACGTCCAATTCCGCAGCCGACGGCTTGCCGAGATTCAGCCCCTCGGGCAAACGTTTTGCTTACCGGGCCCAAGCCAAACCGGGCTATGAAGCAGACAAATGGAATCTGCTCGTGGTGGATTGCAAACCCGATGGATCGTGGTCCGGCACACCTGTGTCCCTCACCGATGGGCTCGATCGCTCGCTCGGTGACTTCGTTTGGATCGACGACAACACCCTCGTCTTTACCACGGAGGAGCAGGGAGCCAGCGCCGTCTACCAAGTCGCTGTAGGAGGCGAGCCTGCCAAGGTCGCAATCGATTTTGGCGACGGGCGTTTTGGACAATTGACCGCGCTGCACAACCACAACAGCACGCTCGCCGTCGCGCGGGCGACGATGAATCGACCTGCAGAGATCTTTACCGTATCCCTGAGTCCTCCGATGGTCGCCAAACCAGCGACGAACCACAACGACTCGCTCGCAAAGGAAATCGTTGAAGTGCGACCCGAAAGCGTTCAGGTACCGGTCGAAGGTTCCGTCCCCATGCAGATGTGGATCCTCAAGCCCCCGGGATTTGATCCCTCGAAAAAGTGGCCGGTCGCCTACCTGATTCACGGCGGTCCTCAAGGAGCTTGGGAGGATGGCTGGAGCTTCCGTTGGAATCCGCAGTTGTGGGCTGCTCAAGGGTACGTCGTCGTGCTTCCCAATCCGCGCGGCTCCACGGGATTCGGACAAGCCTTCTGCGATGAGATCAGCGGCGACTGGGGGGGCAAGTGTTACCGCGACCTCGTCGCAGGCTTGGCCGCAGTCAAGAAGCTACCTTACGTCGATACGCAGCGAATCGGATCCGCTGGAGCGAGCTTCGGTGGCTACATGCAAGACTGGTTCGCGGTCAACGATATCGCCAAAGATCTTCGCTGTCTGATCTCGCACTGCAGCGTCTACAACTTCGAAAGCATGTGGGGGACCACCGACGAACTATGGTTCGATGAATACGAGCATGGTGGGCTTCCCTGGGAGATTCCGGGCAAGTATCGCGAATTCAGTCCCCACACCTTGGCTGGCAATCTCGGCAAATACAAAACGCCGATGCTCGTGATCCACAACGATCTCGACTTCCGCTGCCCGATCGGCCAGGGACATGAGCTGTTTCAAGCCCTGCAGCGCCAAGGAGTGCCCAGCCGATTCATCAATTTCCCGGACGAAGGGCACTGGGTCTCGAAAGCTCACAACAGCATGCACTGGCATCGCGAAGTCTTTGCATGGATGACCAAGTACTGCCCGCCAGGAGGGAAGTAAGCAGTGGCGGGCTCGCTGGCAGTTCCAATGAAAACGTCGAATCGGCTGACGCTCTACATCCTCATCGCTATGATTGCGGGCGCTCTCCTGGGGTATGTCGTTCATGTCAACGCGACGCAGGAATTTATCGCGGGGTTCTCGAAGACCATCAAGCTGCTGACCACGATTTTCATCCGGCTCGTCCAGATGATCATCTCCCCACTCGTCTTCTCCACCTTGGTGGTAGGGATTGCAAAGCTCGGAGATGTGGCGTCGGTTGGCAGGGTGGGAGGCAAAGCCATGTTGTGGTTTATCGCCGCTTCATTCACGAGCCTGTTGTTGGGCATGATCCTGGTGAACTACTTTCAGCCGGGTGCTGGCTTCAACGCGATTCAAGGCGATGCCGTCGAAGCGGCAAAATTAACTGCCAACACCGAGCAGTTCAATCTACAAAAGTTTGTGGAGCATATTGTGCCCCGCAGCGTCGTCGAGGCGATGGCGACCAACGAGATTCTGCAGTTGGTGGTCTTCAGCATCTTCTTCGGTGTCGCAACTGCGGCCATGGGGGACAAGGCCAAGGTGATCGTCGAAGGTCTCGACGCCCTGTCCCACGTGATCCTCAAGATGGTCGGGTATGTGATGAACTTCGCACCCCTGGGTGTCTTCGGGGCGATTGCTGCGGTGATCGCCGCCAAGGGTTTGGACGTCTTTTGGTTCTACGGCAAGTACTTGTTCTGCTTCTTGATGGGGATTGCGGCGTTGTGGTTGATATTGCTCGCGGTGGGTTATCTCATCTTGGGCAAGCGGCTGTTCGAATTGTTGCGGCATATCATGTCGCCGCTGATCATCGCCTTCAGTACGACCAGCAGCGAAGCGGTCTTTCCCAAACTGACCGAGGAACTGGAGCGATTTGGTTGCAAGGATAAAATCGTTTCCTTCATTTTGCCCCTCGGTTACTCGTTTAATCTCGACGGCAGCATGATGTACATGACCTTTGCAAGCATCGCCCTGGCGCAGGCCAACAACATCGAGCTGGATCTGGGGACGCAGTTGACGATGTTGGTGGTGCTGATGCTGACCAGCAAGGGAATCGCCGGCGTGCCTCGGGCTTCCTTGGTCGTCGTAACCGCCACGTGCGCGATGTTCAAAATCCCGCCCGAGGCGATCGCCTTGATCCTGCCGATCGACCATTTCTGCGATATGTTTCGCACGGCGACGAATGTCTTGGGCAATACATTGGCCACCGCGGTGGTCAGCAAATGGGAAAACGAACTGGGGCCCGCGCAAACTGCGGAAGAAACCTGATCGAATCCCAAACCCGTCAGCACGCCCAGAGGCTTCGCTCACGGCCTGAGAGGCTCTGCGATGGGCGCGCCAACTGGATAGTACGTTTCCTCCCCGATCTTCATCCCTGCTAATTACCAAACGATCCGATTCCTGCACGAATCGCCTTGAGTCTCTCTCGCATCTCCATCACCTTGCCCGAGTTCTGGTCATAGCGATTGTTGTGTTGCCCCAGGTCGGTCGTCAGATCGTACAACTCGCCTGGTTGTTCGTCCTTCGTGTAGCCGTTGTCGGCGTCAAACCATTCGGGGACCTTGCTCACTCCCCCACTCTTGGCATCAATCAGCACCCAATTCTCGGAGCGCAACGCGTAACCGTTCGGATTGGTATTGTGCACCAAGTCTTTTCTCGCAGTCGGCCCGGTGCCGAAGATGAGAGCCCGCTGATCGATGCTGTCTTCGGCCTCTCCTGTCGGAATCTCTGATCCGACGATGCCTGCGATGGTTGCAAACCAATCGATCTGGCTGATCAAACCGTCGCTGACCTGCCCAACAGGGACTTTGCCTGGCCAACGGATGATTGTGGGGACCCGATGCCCACCTTCCCATAGATCTCGTTTGAGGCCGCGCAGCGGCCCCATGCTGCGATGGCCATGACGTCGAATCCGTTCGTACGCATAGGTCTCCGGGCCGTTGTCCGAACTAAAAATCACGAGCGTTCGCTCGCGGTGTCCCCCTGCATCCAAGGCCGCTAGTACCTTCCCAACAGCAGCATCGGTTTGAGCCACGAAATCGCCATATCCACCGGCCTGGGACGTACCGCGAAACTCGTCCGATGGAACAATCGGCGCGTGGGGCGAAGTGAATGGAAAGTACAAAAAGAACGGTTGATCGGCGGTTTGACTTCCAATCCACGCGACTGCCTGGTCGGTCAGTCGAGGCATCACCGCGTAAAAATCCCAGTCAGCCACGGCAGGGCCAGGCCGTGTCTCGAAGTTCCCTTCGGCGGTCTTCAACTTGGTTTGGAGCGATTCCGTTGGCGGAGCGAGCAACCGGTCGTTCTCAAACCAGGTGTAAGGTGGAAAGTTGGGGACATCGTCGCCGAAGTAGTCATCAAAGCCATGATCGAGCGGCCCGCCGGGAATGGGTCGACTCCAATCAAACGCATCGGCCGGATAGCCCTCCTTCGGATCTGGCTTCTGGTTAGGGTCGCGTTGAATGGATTTCCAATCCCAACCCAAATGCCATTTGCCGATGCAAGCGGTGCGATAGCCTCGAGTTCGAAGCAGTTCTGCCAGTGTGGTTCGTTCCGAATCCAAAACCGGAGGATCAAAGGAATTGACGATTCCATGAAATTTGCGCCAGTGGTAGCGTCCCAGCAGCATGGCGTAGCGACTCGGTGTGCAGACACCGGATGAACTGTGGGCATCGGTGAATCGCATTCCCTCAGACGCGAGACGATTCAGGTTCGGCGTCGGAATTTTGGACTCTGGATTCTGGCAAGCCAGATCGCCGTAGCCGAAGTCATCGGCGTACAGAATAACAATGTTGGGTCGATCGGGTTCCGAACTGCGCGCATCGGTCGCTCTTGCGGAAAGACATGCGGCGATGCAAAACATCGCGAAGGACCGATAAATGGATGCTGTAGGCAAATTCGTGTAAATCACTCTGGACTCTCCTCGTGCCTAGACTCCTTCTCGGGCACGCACTTCGTTCGAGGCTACCACTCAAGGAGCCGAGATACATCCATTCGTTTCGATACATCGCGGCGAATATGATCCTTCGGTATGATAAACTCAAACCAGGGAGAAAGGGAAAACATGTACAGAATACAAGCGTGGCGATCGATCAGGCTTTTTTGTGTCTGCTTTGGCATCTCGTGGATGCCGGCCAAGGCCGAAGACCGGGACAATAAATCCGAACCGACCTTCGCCAGCAATATTGCCTCGATCATCTATGACAAGTGTCTGAGCTGCCATCGCGCCGGGCAAGTCGGCCCGTTTTCGCTGTCGACATACGAGGAGGTGCGTCGGCACTCGGAAACGATCGCTGCCGTTGTGAAAAGCGGTTACATGCCTCCATGGAAACCTGTGCATCACGAATTGCGATACACCAACGACCGGAGTCTTTCGCCAGCCGAGAAGGAACAATTGTTGACTTGGATCGATGCAGGCTGTCCCGAAGGTGAACGGTCATCGATCCCGCCGCCGCCGAATTTCCCCGCCGAGTGGGCGCTTGGAACTCCCGATATGATCCTGGAGATGAGCGGCGATTTCGTGGTACCTGCCGATGGACCAGATCTGTACCGATCCTTCGTATTTCCACTCGCTCTGCCGGAGGACGCCTGGGTCAAAGCCGTTGAGCTTCGATCCGCGGCCTCGTCCTCCATGCATCATGCCCTGTTCTTCCTCGACGACACCGGAATCGCGCGGCGGATGGATGGATCCGATGGCAAGGCGGGGATCGCAGGCATGGGATTCTTGGGAGGAGGTGTCGATGCGGGTGCTCTCCTCGGCAAAGGTACCGGGCCTCTGGGGAGTTTGGCGAACCGTTTGAGCAATCGAACCGGATCGGAGCAACCGAATCAAGAACGTCGCATCGATCAAGCTCTGGCTCGAGGTCTCGGAGGTTACGTACCTGGGACGATCCCCACCCCCTTGCCAGGTGACTACGCCATGTTGCTCTCCAAAGGGAGCGATGTTGTGATGCAAACCCACTTCCATCCCTCCGGCAAACCAGAGGTGGAACATGCGAAGCTCGGTTTGTACTTCGCAAAACAGCCCCCTGAGAAACAATTGGTCAACATTCAGATCCCACCCATGTTCGGATTTGGAGCAGGCATTGATATTCCTGCTGGCGATTCCGATTTTCGGATTGTCGATGAGTTTCGTTTGCCTATTGATGTCGACGCCATTGGGGTGGGCGGACACGCCCATTACATCTGCAAGAGCATGCGACTGACCGCAGTCCTTCCGGATCGAAAGGAAATACTGCTGCTGGATATCGCGGATTGGGACCTCGACTGGCAGGACCGTTACTTCTTCGAAAACTCCGTTTCCCTCCCCAAGCAAAGCGTCCTGCGGACCGAGATCCATTACGACAACTCCAGCGTCAATCCAGAGAACCCCTATTCGCCTCCGCAGCGCATCCGATGGGGGCGCCAATCCAATGACGAGATGGGGAGCATCACGCTGAATGTCGTCGCCGCAGAGGAGGGCGAGCGATCTGTGTTGCAAGACGCAGTGCGGGACCATTTCTCCAAAGCGATCGTCGAACGATTCACTTCCGGCGACGGAATGCAGAGGATGCTGATGCAGCTCGACGAGGATCGGGATGGTAAATTGCAACAGGAGGAAGTGCCGCCTCGTATGGCAGGGCCCATATTCGGCATCCTGGACATCGATCGCGACGGAGGCTTGGATTCCCAGGAATTGCAAAAGGCGAGCGAACTCCTCCGTAGCTTGCGTGGCGGTCCCCAGGGAAATCGACCATGACCTGCGGCAAGATCGACTGGAACGGCATCCTCGCCTTCATAGCCAGCGCTCTGCTCGCAGCGCAAGCGTGTTTTTCTCAGCAAGCGAGCGAACCGAAAGCCGATGATCCAAAAACAATTCGTCCCCAAAACGTACGATCGGTTTTGCGATGGCAAGATCTCGATGGTCGAGAGCGGCCGCTCTTTCCAGAGAGTGACGCGCGAGCGATTTGTATCATCTTCGTCTCCACCGATTGTCCGGTCTCCAACTCCTACCAACCGGAACTGCGCAGACTTCATCAGCAGTATGAGCCCGAGGGAATTGCCTTCGTGATGCTACATGCGACGGCAGGAATTGAGCCCGAACGGATTCGCGAGCACATCAAGAGCTATGAAATCGAGATACCAGTAGGAATCGATTCGCATCAAGCCATCGCAAAGACTTTGCAAGCGGCGACCATCCCCGAGGCCTTTGTCCTGTCCGCAGATGGTGAAACCGTTTGGTATCGCGGTCGAATAGACAACCTCTACGAAGCGCTCGGAAAGAAGCGCCCTCGACCCACTAGCCACGAATTGCGCGACGCCTTGCACGCGATCGTCACAGGCCAGGAGGTTCCGATCGCATTTACCGATCCCGTAGGTTGTCGTTTGCGCATCGAACCTCGGCCCTAGTTGGCAGGCACAAACCAGAACAAGCATCGCACACGAGCCACAACCAATCGCTAGCAAACGACGTTGACACGTAGTGCCGATGCTAGCTTGCATTCGCTGGATTGCATGCTCGTGAGCACTAGGCCGGAGCGTCGTGCCACGATCGTTTCGCTTCGTGACAGGCAAGTGCCAAGCATCCCTACGACAGCCAGAGGACATGCTTTGTGGCTGCTCAGGCCCGATGGGCCGATACAGTGACTGCCGTGGCTCCCAGAGCCACGGTCTGCGGGCACTTTCGTTCTGAGAAGCCCGAAGGGCTGACACAATAACGATCCCCCAATGCGAAGCGCGTTGCGCGTACCATGATACTGTCGGCCCTTTCGGGCCTGAGGAAACCATTGCCGCTTCGCGATGAGACCGGCACGAAAGGCACTGTAGACGTTTCGAGTAGGTGCCATTCGTGCCTGGCACCGAGCGAAGTGGCATGGCACCGAGCGAAGTGGCACGTTTCCATGAGCCTGAGGCGCTAGCCGATTTTTTGCATGTCGAACCAACTCGGCTAGCGCCTCAAGCTCACTTCTGTCGGCTGTATCCTCATAGCGATGCGATCAATTGTTTCACCTTGGTTTCAATGAGATCGCGAACTCCGCGAAACTCATCGGGAGTCATGTCCCTCGGGTCGGGAATCTGCCAATCGACCCGCTGCCTGGCGTGAACCAAGGGGCATTCATCGCCGCATCCCATCGTGATCGCTACTTCGACTTCCTGTCCGTTAAAACTCTCCAATCCTTTGGATGCATGGGTCGACAAGTCATACCCCAGTTCATCCATCGCCTGAATCGCCTTGGGATTCACACGGCCGGAAGGTCGCGAGCCCGCGCTGAAGGCCTCGACTTTACCAGTTCCATGCATGCGGGCAAACGCTTCGGCCATCTGGCTGCGATTCGAATTCTCCACACAAACGAACAACACTTTCTTCACGAAACCACTTCCTTTTTGTGAGGGACGGGAGGGGGGTCGGGCAAGGCCATCCAACGAAAGACGGCGACTGCAAGGAACGCTCCCAGGCAAGGTGCCAAAAGATAGATCCACAGATGCTCGAGTCGGAACGACACCAGCGCCGGTGCCAACGATCTGGCGGGGTTCATCGACGCTCCGCTGATTGGTCCCGCGAACATGGCCTCCAGCGCAATGACCGCACCCACCGCAACGCCGGCCAGCATCCCCTTCTCTTTCGAGCCCGAGGAAACACTCAGGATCACCACCATCAGAATCAGAGTGAGGATCAATTCCATGAAACAGGATTGAAGAGGGCTGCCTGACGGTTCGGTTGCTCCGAGGGATGCATGATCGGGGAACATCACCTTGAGTGTCAGGCTCGCCAGAAGAGCACCTGCGACCTGGCTTGCGATGTAAGGAGCGACCGATTTTCCATCGCAACGTTTCGCGACAAAAAAAGCGAGAGTCACTGCCGGATTCAAATGACAACCCGAGATATCACCCAACGTGTAGATCATCGCGAGGACGATCAGGCCAAAGGTAAGTGCGATCCCGACATGCGTGATCGCCCCACCGCTGACATCATTGATCACAATCGCTCCCGTCCCGGCAAAGACGAGGGAAAAAGTACCGAAAAATTCCGCGATCGCCTTGCGCTGCTGTTCGCTGATCAAACGGCACCTCGTTGAAAACTGTCGCATCGGTCGCGTTGACTCACCTCTTCCATCAAGCACAAGCCTTGCTCCAAAAGGGACTTCACGCACAAATCGATCAGTCGATAGTGAATGTTCAGACCTTCGCGTCGGGTAGCGACGATCCCAAGGTCGGCGAGACGCTGCAATTGGTTGGAGACCGCCTGCGGTTTCATTCCGATCGATGCCGCAAGATCGGTCACCCGGATTTCGTCGGCCCGAACCAGGGCATGCAAGAGTCTCAGTCGGGTGTCATTTGCCAGGACTTTGAAGACCGATGCCAAGCCACCGGCTTGGATCGGCGTTAAGAGCGGTCGATCCTTCAATTCCCTTGCGGGGCAGCAGTCGCCTGTCCCTTTCCGCGAGGTTTTTTTGGTCATACGCGTTCCCCTGAGGTTCCGGAGCCAGCACCGGAATTACACTACTTGGTGTAATAGCGGCCGTCAATCCGGGGCCGGTGGGGGCACGGGGTGGCAAACTTGCTCAAAGCGGGGAGGCATCGCGAGATTTTGTTGCACGGAGCCTTCGATTGCTGTTAAATAGAACTTCGGAATTTCTTCGGGGCTGGCTAGGAAAACTGGCGTCGACCTTTCGCGCATCCCGAGAGTATTCTTGTCGAACAACTGTTGCATCAACCTCCACTCATGTGCCGTCAGGTTCCATCATGAAAAAATCGCGATTGTCACGTCGTACCAAAAGCCGCCGCATGGGGGTCGAGAGTCTTGAGAGTCGCGCGCTGCTGGCTGCGGACCTCTACCCCAACTTTGTTTTGCCGGAAGACTCCGATGGGAGCGGCTCGGTGGATCCATTGGATGCCTTGGTCGTTATCAATCAGCTCAATCAAGGCGCAAACGGTTCTGTGGCAGGTTCCGATTCCGACCGCGACGCGCGGTTGGTCGACGTGGATGCCGACAACGCCCTCACCCCGCTGGATGCGTTGGTGGTGATCAACCATTTGAACTCGAGCGCGGTGCAGGATGTTCGCAATGCACGAATCAGTCGAGTGGACATCGAGCGCCGGGTCGAGAGAATCGAAGCCGCGATCGCCAGCAATGCATTGCCTCCGCATCTCACCGTCGACGCTGCCGAAGAAATCTTGGACACGCTGCGATCCGGTGGACGTCCTGAGATCGGAGATCGTTTGGTAAACGGTCTCTTGCGTTGGAAGCAAGATATCGTCCCTGAGACGATCGAACGGATCGACGAGGAGCCGTTATCCGGCGAAACAGAAACGGAAGGTGCTCCACCCCGGGCCATCCGATTTGTCGAGGCGATTTCGGAACGACTCTCTGCCTTCGGCGTGACTCCCCAAGTGATCGAAACGATCTCCAACGAGATTAAAACAGCTCACCAAGCGGGTGAGTCGATGACAATGGTTGAGATTCGAGATCGGCTTGCGGAACTCGGCGTGGATGTCGATTCAATTCTCCCGCTTCCGCACGTACCCGACCGGCCCGACCGGCCCGACCGACCAGATCGGCCCGACCGGCCCGATAGGCGAATACCTGATGAGTCCACGTTACCCCCCATCATGATCCAGATCATGGTAACCGAGCCGGTTGCGGAATCGCTCCTGGCTCGATGGAAGCTGGCCGGAATCAGTCCCGAGGTGATCGAGACGATCTCCAAGGAGATTTGGGATGCGATCAACGCGGGTGCCCCCTTGGATTTCCGAGCCGTTCATGTTCGATTGGAGGAACTGGGAGTTGACTGGGGGAATCTGCATTCGCCTCCACCGGGTCCCGGTGCTCCCGTTTCAGGCGACGCTCAGGTGGCCTTGCTTCGTCGCATCGTCCCAATTCTGGGACGAATGGGAGTCGATCGCGAGGTGATCTCGACGATCTACAAAGAGATCCGTGCAGCCGCTGCTGCAGGCAAACCCATGAGCCTCGACCAAATTGTGGCTCGGCTCAAAGAGCTTGGCGTCTCGCTCGGCGGGGCATCCGCGGCGATTTAGTCCGCAACCGTCTCTTCGGGGTCCGCGGGCCAGCCCAAGGCCCATTGCAGTTGGAATTGCGATCGATTGTGACTTGCGACAGCGTTCACGTACGCTCGTTGCACGGTCTCGAGGGCATGAATCGCTTGAAGTGCTTCGATGGGCAAGCCCTGACCTTCGCGAATGCGATCCATGTTCCGTCGATAGGACTCGCGAGCGGTATGGATGGCTTCCTTCGCCACTTCGATTTGCTGCTGACGAAGGATCACCTGCACGTGCGCTTCGGCCACCTCTTGGGCAACTTGGTCCATGATGCGGAGTTTCGCGAACGTTGCTTGTTGAACCTGGGCGTTCCGCTCGCGTCGCGCAGCCCCTTCGGCGAATCCCATGTTGCGGGTTTCCCAAGTCATCTTCGCATCGACATCGTACCGACCACCAAAGAATTCGGGACTATTCCCCAATCCGCCGCCGAAACGGGTCGTGCTGAAGCCGAGCAGGACGCTCGGCACAAACGGTGCATACTTCTCCCGTTTGTAGGCTTCGACGGCCGCGACCACGAGCGCCTGGGATTCCTTGAGTTCGGGACGCATCGCTAGTCCGGTCGCAATAAGCGCTGCCTCTTCGGAGTCCCGTGGTGACAAGTCGAGCGGCACCAGCACGCTATCCTGCGGCAACATCGATGATGTCATCGGAATGCTCAAAGCTCGAGCTAATCGCGTCGAAGCCACTTGTTTTCGCTCGCGCACCCCGAGTTCGCGGGTCCGGAGGAGAGCTAATTCGGTCGAGGTGCGATCGGCGTCCGCCAAGAGCCCTTCACCAACCTCGGCGTAGTTTCGTGTCAACTCGACCAGTTCGTCGGTCCGCTGAAGCGATTCGGCGATGACTTGCTGATCCTGGCACGCTTCCAACAGATCCGTATAGGCCAACGCTGCAATCAAAAGTTGCGAATTCAAAGTTGCTGAAGCCCCATGCCCGCGAGCCCATGTCGTTTTCTCTGCCACCTTCGGCAGAAAAATCGCGTCGGCGAGATGAAAACGGGCAGCGATTCCTGGCTGCGGTGGTCCGCCAGCGGCAATGGATCCAGGACCAAGCCCGTAGTCCATCGAATTGAGATTGACATCCACAATCGAGCCATCGACCGCTTGGTAATTTCCATCGTGTCGGCGATAGGAGAATCCGGAATGAATGGTGGGGAGCCACATCGCGTTGGCTCGATCCAGTTGGGCATAGGCTTCCTGCACTCGCCAACGCGCAAAACCGACAACCGGGTGCTGGCCGTCAATCAAGGCAAGGGCCGACGGCAAATTGATAGGGACTTCGTCGGACGTGTTGGTATCCCCGTTTTCGATTTCGATCCCTTCGGCCCCGTCGGCCGGTCCTGCTGATCTCGTTAACTCGCTTGCTAGCGAACTGGGGATTTTGCTTCGAGTTGCTTCCGCATGGCGAAACGCCGGAGCGACTCCCGCGCTGCGCTGGATTGAGGAGGAAGGGGAGGTGCAGCCAGCGCAAGCCATGGCGCAAAACCAAAAGCCTACCCAGGTTGCGTAGTTCCGATCCATCGCGTTGGTGCCCCTCCAGCCCGCATCGACGACTTAAACGATTGCGACGTCTTTATCGATTCTTATTCGGCAATCGATTATGCGGACAACAGCGTCTGTAGCGAGCGATGCGAAACTTCATGGGATTCGACCGTTGGGAGCATAGAATGAGCCAACTACAATGGCAGGGCAAACTTGGTAGACTGTGAGGGCTGGTCAAGGAGGGCTGCAAAACTGGCAAAACATCGCGCTGGAAAAACGCTGCATGAATCTCATCCTGTCGGCCATGCGCCGCCCTGCCACTGTATTGGTGCTTTCGATAAGCCTGGCTTTGGGGTGCTTCCTCGCGATTGGACCTGCCGTATTCCAGCATTGGAGATGGCCGTATCCAAGCGGATTGCCCAAGGGCATGGAGGTGGACATTTTCCCGAAGCTAAATCTGCCGGTGATCTACGTCTGCCAGCCCTATGGCGGAATGGACCCCGCTCAAATGGAAGGATTCCTGACCAACTACTACGAATATCACTTCTTGTACATCAGCGGTATTCACCACGTGGAGTCGCGCAACGTTCAAGGTACAGCTCTCATGAAGCTGTACTTTCATCCCGAAACCAACATGGCTCAGGCCATGGCCGAGACGATCAACTACGTGAATCGATCCCAGGCTTTCATGCCCCCTGGAACGGTGTCGCCGTTTGTGATGCGATTCGATACCGGTTCCGTGCCGGTGGGCTATCTCGTTTTGTCGAGCGATACTCGCAGCATTGCGGAAATCCAGGACCTGGCGTTGTTTCGTGTTCGACCGATGTTCTCGAGCCTTCCGGGGGTTTCTGCTCCGCCCCCCTTCGGTGGCAGCGCCCGTTCGATTGTCATCACCGTCGACCCAAAGAAACTTCAGTCGTACCGTATGTCCCCCGACGAAGTGATTCTGTCGCTAACCAAAGGCAATACACTCAGTCCATCGGGAAACATTCCGATCGGCGATACGTATCCAATTGTGCCTGTCAATTCGGTCGTGAAGGATCCGCAGCAACTTGGCTCGATCCCGATTCGAATCGGAGAAAACCCGATCTTTCTTCGAGATGTTGGCACGATTCAAGACGCGGCGGACGCCCCTGCCGGGTATGCCTTGGTGAATGGACGTCGCGCGGTTTACATTCTCGCGACCAAGCGGGCCGAAGCCTCGACATTGAGTGTGATCAACAACATCAAGGATGCTCTTCCCAAGATGAAAGAGTCGCTCGGTGCAGACGGTGAGGGTATTGATGTTCGCTTCGAGTTCGACCAATCCCCGTATGTGACCCGGGCTGTTGGCGGTGTTGTCAGCGAGGGATTGCTGGGAGCCTGTCTCGTCGGTTTGATGATCCTCGTATTTCTTCGGGATTGGCGGAGTTCCCTGATCGTTGTCCTGAGCATTCCTCTCGCGCTCTTCGGGGCGGTGCTGGCCCTGTGGATCACCGGACAAACGATCAACGTCATGACACTAGGCGGCTTGGCCTTGGCGATCGGAATCCTGGTGGACGAGGCTACGGTCTCCATGGAAAACATTCACGCCAAATTGCAGCACGGGGTTCCCGTTGCGCGCGCCGTACGCGATGGATCCTTGGAGACCGTTGTTCCGCGATTGCTCGCAATGCTCTGCATTCTCGCCGTGTTTGTGTCGTCGTTCTTCATGCAGGGTGCGGCTCGAGCTCTCTTCGTTCCCTTGTCGCTGGCGGTCGGTTTCTCGATGATCGCTTCTTACTTGTTGTCCAGTACCTTTGTCCCCGTGATGTCGGTGTGGCTGCTTCGGCATCGCAACCAACAGGATGCAAGCCGAATTACCCTCTTCGATCGATTCCGGATCGTCTACGAGCGAATTCTGGCGAACTTATGTACGCTGCGATGGGTCCTCGCCCCTGCGTATCTCGTTGCCTGTGTTGGGATAGTTGTTTGGTTTGGGGCCCAATTGGGCCGAAGTGTATTTCCGGTCGTCGATTCCGGACAGTTCCGGCTACGCATGCGCGCCCCAGACGGCACGCATATTGAGAAGGCCGAATCTCTCGCAAAGAGTGTGCTGCAGATACTTGGGGAGGAATTGGGACAGGAGAACATCGAATTGTCTCTGGGGTACGTCGGGATGATTCATTCGAATTTCCCTGTCAATGCCGTCTATCAATGGTCTCGCGGACCGGAAGAGGCCATTCTCTATGTTCGCTTTAGCGACGCGCTGCGTTTGCCGGACGAGACATTGAAGGAACGCGTGCGAACCCGATTGGCGATCGAGATGCCGGAGGTGCGGTTCTCGTTCGAACCCTCGGATATCGTCAATGAAGTCATGAGTTTCGGTTCGCCCACGCCAATCGAAGTTGTCGTAAGCGGCTCCGATTTCGCCAAGAACCGAGAGTTCGCTGAGAAAATCCGGAAGGAGTTGACGGAGATTCCGGTATTGCGCGATATCCAACTCGGTCAATCGATGGACTATCCGACGGTTCAAGTCAATGTGGACCGAGAAAAAGCAGGTTTGGCTGGCATCACCCCGTCGGATGTCTCTCGAGCGCTTGTGACAGCAACTTCCTCAAGCCGATTCGTCGTGCCAAACTATTGGGCCGATCCGAAAAGCGGCATCGCGTACCAAGTGCAGGTCGAGATTCCTCGCTCTGTCGTCCGCTCTCCCTACGGCATGGAAACGGTGGACTCCGTTGAGCAACTGGGTCGTATTCCACTCCGAATGACCGAGAGCGGTTCGGTTCTCGTGAGGGATGTTGCCGCTATCGAACGAGGCACCATGCCGGGGCAATACGATCGCTACAATATGAAGCGTCAAGTCACGCTGACCGCCAATATCTCAGGGGCAGACCTCGGTTCCGTTGCGGCGCGAGTACGAGAGGCGGTCGAACGAGTTGGAAAACCGCCGACAGGCAGTACGGTCGAAGTTCGGGGCCAAATTCCGCCGATGCAAGAAATGGAGGCAGGGCTGAGCGTCGGTCTGCTGTTAGCGGTCGTCGCGGTCTTTCTGTTGCTCACCGCCAGCTACCAATCGTTGCGACTCGCCTTGGTCACCGTTTCGACAATCCCTGCCGTTATCGCGGGTGTAGTGGTCATTTTGTATGTCACCGATACAACGATCAATATCCAATCGTTTATCGGAACAATCATGGCTGTGGGAGTAGCGATGGCGAACGCGATTCTGCTCGTTACGTTCGCCCAAAAACGACAAAGCGAAATGAGGGATGCGAAGATTGCTGCTTTGAGCGGGGCGGGCAGCCGCCTGCGACCGATCATCATGACCAGCGCCGCCATGATCGCAGGAATGATGCCCATGGCATTAGCCCTCGGGGAATCCGGCCAGCAAAATGCACCTCTGGGACGAGCGGTCGTGGGCGGTCTCGTAGCCGCCACCATGGCCACTCTCTTCTTCCTGCCCATCTTCTTCGTTTTGCTACAGTCTTCTGCAAGCCTCAAGTCTGCATCGATGGACCCAGATGATCCGGAGAGTCGTTACTTTGCAATCGAATAATCCCAAGTCGAAAACGGTTCAAACTCACGATCCAGCAAGAGTTCTCAAACCCGCATTGCGGCTCATCATCCTTCTTTTTTTCGGTGCTGGATGCACTGCCGAAAAGCAAGATCGAAACAGCCCGAAGGAGGAGACAGCCGCGCGTTCCACCCTCGATCGTGTCACCGCTGGATCTCCCGCCAGGAAGACGATGCGATTATTCACCGAGCAGCCAGCCCGAGTCGAAGCTTTCGAGCAAACCCCGATCCAATCAAAAATCTCTGGCTACATCGAATCCGTCCATTGCGATATCGGCGATGCGGTTTCCAAGGGCCAACTCCTGATTCGCATCCGAGCCCCTGAGTACCAGAATCAATGGGAACAGAAACTGGCGATCGTCGGACAAGCCGAATCGGAAATCAAGCAGGCTGAAGCAAACCTCCTGGCTGCGAGAGCCGCCGCGAACTCCGCGATGGCGATGGTCGTGCAGGCGCAAGCCAGTATTGCTCGCGCCCAAGCCGATTACGCTCGCTGGGACTCGGAGAACCAAAGGATGAAGCAACTCGTCAGCCGAGGATCGGTGACAGCGAAACTCGCCGAAGAGACAACCAGCCAATTCCAAGCAGCAGACGCGGTTCGACAAGAGGCAACCGCCAGCGTCGAATCCGCCAGAGCGCGCCAGCAACAATCCGAGGCGGACGTCGTTACCGCAGAGGCGGACGTGGATGCAGCAAAAGCGAAACTGAGAGTTGTCCAAGCAGAGCTTCAACAAGCCCAGACCATGCTGACGTACACCGAATTGAATAGCCCCTTTGATGGATACGTAACCAGCCGCCATGTTGATTCCGGACACTACGTCCACCCGGGCAACGCCGACAAATCAGTACCGCTACTGACCATCGCCAACCTCTCGAAAGTTCGAGTCTTTGTCCAAGTGCCTGAGAGCGAAGCCCCATGGGTGGACGCTGGGTTCAACGACGCAGCCCAAGGAGATATCGCCACGATCCTGGCGAGCGTCCTGCCGCGAGGCGGACTGCAGGGACGAGTCGCCCGCACCAGTCTGCAAATCGATCCACAAAGCCGATCGCTGACGGCGGAAATCGACGTCGACAATCGCGATCTCAAGCTGCTTCCCGGCGCCTATGTGACAGCCAGAATTCTTCTCGAGGAGCGCAGCGACGCGCTCACATTACCCACGACCGCGATTGTTCAAAACGCGGGCAAGACAGTTTGCTGCATCATAAAAGATGGCAGGGTCGAGCATTGCCCAATCGAATTGGGATTGCGAGCGGGTGAAGACGTTCAAATCCTATCCGGACTGAACGGAGATGAAACCGTCGTGCTGACTCGCGCGAATTCGCTCCAACCAGGACAAATGGTCGAGGTTGTCGCGAAGAAATAGCTGGTCGCTGAATTCCATCCAAACCCGACGCGTGAGCGAGGGACTCGCTGCCAGACGAACACTACGGAGCACCCGCATCCCGCAAACAGTAAAGACTGGTGCGGGTGCGTACGATCAGGTCGCGACCGATAACGGCTGGCGACGCCAAGCAACCTGCGTCGAGCGTATTTTCGGCCAGGATGTTTCCGTCCGCGTCGACCACATGCGCCTTGCCATGCTCGTCAAAACAATACAAACGACGATTGGCGACGACCGGCGAACTGCTGAAGTCTCCTCCAAGTCTCTTTTGCCACAAAATGTCTCCCGTGGCGGGATCCAGCGCTGTCAACACGCCGCGGTCTTCGACCGTGCACAGTTTGCCATCGAACAAAACCGGAGACGGTTTGCAACCAATGGCGCGCGTCGCCTGCCATCGCACATGGGAATCAGTCAGGTCGCCATTGCCACTTGGATCGATGGCTAACATTTTGGCTTTGCTGAATCCGGAACTCATTAAGACGTGTTTGCCATCGAACAATGGTCGACCAGCATTGGAATGCTCTTCGTAGCGAACGCGCCACAGTTCCTTGCCAGTCGCCGGTTCGTATGCGATGACCGCCTTGGCCGCGGGGCTGATCAATTGCAGTTTCCCATCCACGCGGATCACGTGGGGGGTGCCATAAGATTTTTTCCAGTCTCCATCATTGGTTCCATACTCGATGTTTCGATCGACTTTCCAGACTGTCTGGCCCGTGTTCTTGTTCAGTGCCACCAGATATTGGTAGTCGAATCCATCCATGCTGAAAATCAGAAGATCTCCGAACAGAATCGGGCTGGCCCCCGCACCGCGGTAATGATTGCAAGGTAGGTCGCGACGCTCCCAAAGGGTTTTCCCATCCATGGCATCGAGCGCCGCAGTGCCATATGCTCCAAAGGAAACGTAGATCCGCTGCGCATCGCAGATCGGGGTCGGCGAAGCATAAGAATTGAACTCGTGGTAATCTTTTTGCGTTGTTTCATTCGTAAACACCACTCGGTCGATTTCGATCTTGCCGGTGTGTCGGTGGATCGCCAATACCGACATGGACAATCCATCGGCAGTCGCATTCGTAATCCAAATGCGGTCCCCCCAGACAACCGGCGAGGACCAAGCCTTGCCAGCGATATCGGTTCGCCACTTTACGTTTTCCGATTCGCTCCACTTCACCGGCGGATTGGCGTTCCTCGCTGCGATGCCGTCTCCGCTGGGCCCGCGATATTGAGGCCAGAAACCTTCCCCTGCGCGGCTTGCTTCCTCGGGTGTCCACGCCCATTCAATCGTCCGGGGATCGGGTTTCGAATCTTGTGCCCAAGCCGAAATATGCCCTGTCCACAGAGAGAAGCAGACAATCGAAAGAACGAAAGGTCTTGAAGACATAGTGGATTGGCAAAATCGAAAAAGGAAGGATCGAAATGCATGGGGAACGACCTGCGGTCTCCATCGCGCGATTCGATCCAGTATAGCGAGGCCAACGAACGAAAGTTACGGGCGTGTTGAGATCTACTTCAATTGCTGCAGCGCTTGGCCGTTTTCGATTTGCCATACCCACAGGACCCCTTCTTGGCCGCCGGCGAACGCCAGCGCGGACTTGCCAGCCGCGATCGCACAGTACATGGCATCCCCTGGCCCTCCCATGGCTCGAATCAGATTGCCATTGGTGGCATCATGCAGTCGGGTCTGCTGATCGGCCGACGTCGACAAGATCTGTGGAGATCGACCCACAAACGAGAGCGCCGTCACCTCCTTGCCGAATCCAGGAATGGTCCGAAGGGCCGTACCCGTCTCGACATCCCATACCTTGACCGTATTGTCGGCGCTGGAACTGGCCAGCCAATTCCCATCGTCATTCCATGCGACTCCCAACACATGATGCGTGTGACCTTCGAGCGATCGGGCTGGGACATCGGCATCGATGCGATGCAGTCGCACCAGCTTGTCGGCGGCACCGGTGGCGATCATCGTTCCATCGGGAGAGAATCGAGCGACCAAGATGGAATCGCTGTGGACAGGCCCCCAATCCTTGACGATCGCACCATCGCTGGTTCGGATCAATTTCAAGTCACCGAACCTGCTCGGAGCGCCGCTGCCGACCACTAGTAGCTCACCGTCTTGGCTCCAATCGAGCGCGGTGATCCGGTCGCTGAACGGTGACTCCTTGGCGTTGCCGATGACTCGTTCCAATCGCCATTGATTGCCGAACCTCCATCCGACGGCTCGACCATCCTCGGTAGTTGCGACGAGCGCACCTTGGGGTGTGGACACCCAACCGTTGTAACTGCCGAATCCATCGCGCATGGCAGCCTGCGTGGTTCCCTTGTCGGCACGCATCCAGCGAACCGAACCATCGTTGTGGGCAGTCACGACAAAACGATGGTCTGGAGTGAACATGGTTCGAACCGCCGGAGCGAGTGCCGGCGCGGTCTTGGTTTGAGCGGCCTGCTGGTCGAGCGCAGTGAGTTTCCCCTTCTCCTGCTCGAGCGAAGCTTGGAATTGAGCCAACGTCACGGCCGCCTTCTCGATTGCGGCGGCAGCGCCAGCGATGGTTTTGTCCATCGTCGCCAACTTCATTTCGACATCCTGCTTGGCTTTTTGGGCAGCGATTTGTTTCTGCTGGCGCGCTTCGAGATCTTTCTGCGATTGCTCGACCACCTTCATCGCTTCCTCGACCGCTTTCTTGGCAGCTTCCATCGCGGCCTGACCCTCGGCGACCGATTTGTCTTGGGCTTCGAGTTCTCCCTGCTTCTTGCCGAGATCCTCGGCGATCATCGCCCGCGCGGTCTGCAGCTTGGTCTGAGCATCCATCTCGGCCTGCTTGGCTTTTTCGAGTTCAGGTACCTTCGCAGCACCGCGATCGACTTTGGCTTTTTGCCTAGCGGCCAGGGTTTCGGCCAGCTCGATCCGCCGTTCCCATTCGTAATCGGTCCGCTGTTCCCATAGCAACGCACCATCGGCTGCATTCCATGCTTTGATCGCGCCATCGGTTCCAGTGCTGACCAATTTGGTACTGTCTGCGGAGGCAGCGACCGCGGTGATCGGAGCCCCATGCGCGATCGAGCGCAGAGCAGCTCCGTCCACACCATTGACGATGCGAACCGTACCATCGGCAATTGCGATCGCCAATCGCGGTTGCCCTGCTTCATCGTATCGGCACACACCAACGGTATCGGCGAAGTCCTGCAATCGCTCGATTTTCGCAAAGGTCGCTTGGTTCGGCTCCGCCCCTGGAGTGATGGTCCACCACTGCAATTTTCGATCCGCAGTCCGACCGACGAACGATTGCGCATCGACCCATACTAGGTCGGTCAACGCTTGCTCGATTTTTGCCGACCACAGGGGACGCACCTCCCGGACTTCGGTCGATTCCTCGAAATTCATAACAAACAGATGCACCGAAGTATCCGCCGTGATGGCGAGCATGCGTTGGCCATCTGCGGACCAGGCGATACCGGTTGCGGGTGCGGGGCATGCCAGCCGATGGGTCAGTTGGGCAGGCGCACTTTTGAGGATCTCGATCGAGGGAGTGTGGGTCGCCTTGGCGATGCGAGCGCCGTCGGGCGAACCAGCTACAAGCCGACTGCCGCGGAGCATTTCGACCAGAGGATCGGCGTAGGGTCCGCTGTCGCGGCGCCAAATCTTCAGATCGCGAAAACCGCCCGATGCAACGCGTGAACCATCGGGACTGATGGCGATCGATTGCACCAGGTCGAGGTGCGATACCGGGGAACTGGTTTGCAATTCGGCTTGAACCGTGGGATCGACCAAGGGAAAGATATCCTTGGCCCCATCCAAGCCTGGCCATCGATACACCGAGGCGAGGTTGCCTCGCCCTAACGCAACGAACTGGCCATCGCTGGTGGCATCGATCGCGTAGATCGGTCGCACGCCTTCGGGCAGCAGTTTCCATTGCATGGTGTTGGCCGTTGCCAAGGTTCCCTCGAGCGCCCCAGCGTCGATCCAGGCAGCTAGCAACGCCGACTCCTCTGCGGTCAGGCGCTTGGCACCGACCGTGTTATCGGCAGGGGGCATCGCGCTCTCGTCGGTCGCGACGACCCGTTTCATCAGTTCGCTCTCCGCGGATTTGCCGACGGCAATCGACGATCCGCTGTCACCCCCTTTCGTCAGGAGCGCGAGCGTTTCAAGGTTTAGTCCACCCTCGGATTTCTGCGCGTTGTGGCATGCGAGGCAATTGGCCCGCAAAATCGGGAGAACATGGTTGGCAAAATCGCGCGCGGGGGGTGCGGTTTGTGCCTGCGCTATTCCGAGGGGAAATACAGCAGCGAGGAGCAACCAACAGCGGCTCGGATGGGAGAACATCATCATCGATGCAACCTTAACAACGAGGCAACCTGAATAACCCATCAAACCATCATCGCGACTAAGGGTGGGAGCCGCGAATGACTACTTCGGTGGGGCGGGTAGGATCCGCACGCGAAAACTCGCCGCGGAAAAAAAGGTGGGGAAATCGCGAGGTGCGGTCTCTTTGGCCAACGCCTCGGCGCGCCCTTGCACCTCGGCGATGGTCTTTTCCAACGCGGCTCGATCCCCATTCCATGATGGATCCGCCAGCCGAGATTGCAAGCGATCGCGATAAGCGACCCAGCGGGAATGGGATTCCGGATGCAACGGCAGCTTGACTGTCATCTCGACCACGTACCAGAGCGTGTATTCGCCGGCGGGAGCATCGGCCGCCACTTTGATCTCCGGATTGGCTTCCGCAGCACCCGGGGCCAATTCAAATTCCCCGAACGCTACTTTGGGCGGCACGTTCTGGGGACGCAGGATGCATTTGGCTTCGCCACCGGTGCGACGGATGGCTCGGATGGGGATCGGGATATTCGTCCCTTGCTGGACTTCGATGATCGAACCGCTTCCAGCGCGGATCTGAATCGGTGCAGTCTCTTGTTCGAGAACTCGGAGGATCCATTGCGAAGTGACTCGGGATTCGGGATATCCTCGATCGCTGCTGGCCGACATCGAGATCGCGACGGGTTCAACTCCCTGAGTGACTTCAGAACCGTTGATGGTGCCGCGAGCGATGGCGCGAAGCGGTCCGGTCCATGCGGCTGCGTTTTCGTCCGCAACCAACACCAGTTCCGTTTCCGTTTGCCCTTCTGCGATGATGGCAGGATCCGAGGTGATTCCCGGTGGCAACCCTTCGAGTGTGATCGTTACCGGGCCGGTGAATCCACCGGCTCGGCGGACGAAGACATGCATGCCGATTTGTCCTCCGCGTCGCAAGCATGCGCCGGTCGTCTGGGATTGCGGGCCTTGATTGGAATCGGGAGTCCAATGCGCCGCGACATGAAAACGAGGGATAGATGGCCCGACGCGCACGAGCGCCTTGGGACCGGTTCTTTTCGACGGCGTATCGAGAAGATCGATCAGGGTGATGCGAACCTTTTTCGCGGCGGGCCCGGGAGGGATGGTTGCGAGTGGGTCGTTCGATATCCATCGGGCTCCGCGTGAACCGAGGGTCGGCGTATCCTCGGCGACCGCCACCATTTCCTCGGTGGTTTTGTCCTCCGCGACCGCGATGCGTTCGATGACGGCACGGAGATCGGTAGCACCCTGCAGCGACGACGACAGCACTTCGCATTCGTAGGGTACATTTTCCTCGGGAGTGAACTCGAGAGCCGTGCGTGCAACACCCGGGCCGAGTTCGACCACGGTACTCCATGGGGGGGATGGCATGGTCAGCGGGCACGTTTCGCAGGAACGGGCGCCTGCAGCGACCGGCCAGTCTTGAAGCCCGCGTCGGGCCAAACCGGCAATCTTGGTATCCGGTGCCGAGAACCACGCGGTCGATGGATCCGGTTCAACTTCGACGGCGAATGCGAAACCGTGTCCGCCTCGATAGAGAAAATCGTACAGTCCATAAACCAAGGAGTCGCTCGAATCGTGAGCCCGATAATCCTGCCGATCGAGGACGAGCATGGATTCGGAATGGACCCGTTTCTGCGCAAGTGTCCTGCCTTCGCTGTCCCTGACGAGGATTGCTGGCAGCGCGAGGGATTCGAGTTGGCTTGCGATCACCGCGATGCGAGGTGACGGCGAAACGGTCTCGAGTCCAAAATTCAATCTCGCGTTGGCGAGCGTGCGTCCGACATACACGATTCCTGGTTTGAATCGGGGCAGCGGGTTTGGATTGGGAGTCTCGGCCAACACCATCACAGGGCGATGGACGACCGCGATCGATCTCGGATTGGAGACTCCATACCTACCTGCTGCCCAAACCTCGTAGATCCCCTCGGGAACGTCCGGACTTACGGTGACTTGAAAGCTGCCGAAGCTGCTTTGGGGTTGGTCGTCGAACGGGAGATTCGGAGCGGTGTCGAGGGTAGCTTGGATACCAGGATGCGAAAAAAAGAGGGAGTCGACATCTTGAGTGAATCGCCCGGAAACAATCTTCACCTGGGTCGATTGTCCTGCGGTGACGACGGGAGGAAAAATTTCCTGCACCGCGAGCGTTGGTGTTTCCGCACGCGAGACCGAATTCGGGCACGCGGCCAACACCAAACCGAAGAGGAGGGTCACCAAAAGACGCATGGTTGCGGGGCTCAATGATTGAAGAGGAATTCTTTGCTGTTGACCACTCCCCAGATCAAGTCCTCGTAGGCTTCCCGCACATGGTTGGATTTTTGAAGGAGGTATTCGAGAGCGACCGTTGCTTCCGAAGGGGTCGGCTCGCGACTGAGAGCCCGCACATAGAGTTCGCGAATACGGGCAGGTGCGGTGGACCGCAAGTGTTCTGCCGGGCTCAAGGCGCCATCGCTCGGGACCGCGCTGCTCCACTGCGCGGCATAGCTGCCGTCTGCTCCCAGCTTGGATTGCATTTCCTTGGAATTGATCAGATGGAGACTTTGGGCCAACGTGGCCGATGTCATTCGTTCGCATTCGCAAGCTGTCGAAGAATCGGGACGCCCGAAGACAGTCAGGAAGTAGGATGCAAACGACGTGTCCGGCAACTGCACCGCACGAGTTCCGGCGGGCATGCGGTCGAAGGGGGTTCGGGTCCCCGAGATATCATCCACGGCATCGAGCAGCACCTCCGCGGTGAGGCGTTTGGGGTAGAAACGCGAGTAGCAGTTCGTGTCGCTCAGATTCAACTCGTTGGCAGCGGACGCAAGTTGGTAGGTGCTCGACGTGCAGATCGCGCGGATCAGCGACCGGGCATCGAAACTCGATTGCACGAGATGCTGCGCCAGGGTGTCGAGCAGTTCCGGATTGCTAGGTGGATTGGTAACTCGCATGTCATCCTCGGGCTCGACCAATCCACGGCCTAGGAAATGTTTCCAGTACCGATTGGCGATCGATCGCGCGAAGAACGGGTTCGCTGGAGCCGTCATCCAATCCGCCAACGCGGTGCGGGGGTCGTCATCCTGGCTCAGGTGCAAAGGTGGGCCATCCAAACCGGCTGGGGGAACCGCTTGGCCTGACTTTGGGTTCGAAGCGGAGGCCTTTGCAGCTCGGGGTACAAAGCGAGGTTCGGATGCAGCGGTTCCGTCCTTGCGTTCGACGGTTGAGAAGAAGGCAGCCATCTGGTAGTAGTCCCCCTGACCCCATTTTTCGTAGGGATGGTGGTGGCAGCGAGCGCATTGCAATCGTTGGCCAAGGAACAATTGCGCGGCGTCTTCGATTCTCGATTCGGTATTGTTCACTTGCCGGAACCACACGACCGCCGGATTGCTTTCGACATCGCCGGTCGCGGTCAAAAGCTCGCGTACAAAGCGATCGATCGGCTTGTTCTCAAAGATGCTCTGCCGAATCCAATCATGAAATGCGTAGGCTCCGTAGCGAGTCTCTTCGTTGACATGCTTGTTGCGAAGGATCGCGGACCATTTGCTCGCGAAGTGGTCCGCATACTCGCCGCTGTCTAGAAGACGATCGACGAGCGCCTCGCGACGGAGCTGCATCGCTGCCGCAGGATCGGGGTGATCCGAAGCAGCGGCTTCCTGACGAAACGCCTCCACCTCGGAGAGCGTTGGCAGTCGGCCTGCGATATCGAGCGTGACGCGGCGCAGGAACGTGGCGTCATCGCACAGGGGTGAAGAAGGAATACCGAGCGATTGCAGTTTTGCGAAAACGGCTTGGTCGATCGCACCGCGCGCGATGGGAAATTCCGTGACCGCGGTGCCTAGCGGAATGCTTGCGCGGAAGACCGTGACCTGCCCTTGGTAGCGGGCCATGATCGAGACCTCACCTGCCAAGTCCCGAACTTTGACGAGACCTCCTTGGGTTACGTCAGCCATATCGAGGTTGTTCGATTCGTACTGTGCGGTTCGGGTGATGTCTTCCGTCGCTCCATCGGAATAGGTCGCAGTGACCGCGAGTTGTTGTTCGGAATTGCGGACCATCTGACGAACGCTGGGCGTGACCGTGATGGAAGTTACCTTGCGATCGGTTTCGTTGCCGTAGGGCATGGCCTGGGCGATCCATCGTCGAAGGACTCGGTACTCGTGCGAGTCGAGTTCCATCCGTTGGCCGCCCCCGTGAGGGACTGAGCCGATCGATTTCTGGAGGAGCAAACTGGAGTCGGGGGCGGCTGGAAATAGGCGTCGACCGCGCGATTCGCGTACAAGGTGCTCGTAATCCTCGCGGGGTTCGAAGCCGAGCAGAGAGAGCCGAAATCCGTTCTGGCCCGCGATCTTGCCGTGGCATCCACCCCCATTGCATCCGAACTTGGTAAAGATCGGAACGATTTGGTTCGGGAAATTGACCTGCGCATCGTTAGCGCCAACTTCGACATCGACCTCGATCGTGGCGGTGCCGCTTCCGTCGGGGAGGGATGCTTTGATCACGGTCCGACCGGACTGGATCGGAGCGAGGAGGCCTTGAGGATCGATCGCGACGATTCCGGGAGGCTCGCACTCGAAGCGGGCTTCACGTGTTCGATCGAGGATCGGTCCTGATTCCCCGCCGGAGCTGAGCAGCAGTTGATGGCGAGCGTCTCGGCCATGGAGCGCGACTCGCCCATGCTCAAATCGAAGTGTCCCGCTGGCTGAGGCGATGGGGATTTCTTCCGCTTGAGCCACCGGGGAAGTCGTTGATCCCGTCAGCAGGCAAATCATCATTGCCGCGATGCTGAGCCAACGCGCGGCGGCTTCCTCGACTCGTCGATTCATAGGTAGGATCCGCATCAAATCAGTTCGCGGATAGGTTCGTGATCGACCAGAAACTGGGGGCGTCCGGTCGGGTCAACAATGGTGGTTGCGGCGACGTTGATTCCGAGGTTGTGGTAGAGCGTGGCGATGATTTCCTGCATGTGGACCGGTCGCTCCTGAGCATACTCGCCGAGTCGATTGGTCGAGCCGATCGCTTGGCCCGTCCGCATCCCGCCACCCGCGAGGTAGGCGCAACTGACTTGAGCCCAGTGATCCCGGCCAGCACCATTGTTGATCTTCGGTGTTCGCCCAAACTCGCCCCAGACGACGATGGTTACGTCGTCGAGCATACCGCGGACTTCGAGGTCATCGATCAAGGCGCTCAGGCATTGATCCAGCTTGGAACCGTGGTCGCGCACCAGATCGAAATTTTGTCCGTGCGAATCCCAACGCCCGTAACTGAGGCTGACGACGCGAACCCCCGCCTCGATCAACCTTCGCGCGATCAGGAGATGGTCATTGCAGGTGGGGGCGCCGTCGTACTGGTACTTGTACGGTTTGCCATCGCCGTACCGCTCGACGATCTTTGGATCTTCTTTGCTGAGGTCGAGGGCATCGAGCAGTTTGCTGCTGGTCAGGACATCGAGGGCCCGTTGTTCGAACGCGTCCATCCCAGCCATGATGCCGCTGGTATCGATGTCGCGACGCATGGTGTCCAGGCTCGCAAGGAGTCGTCGACGATCGCGCAGGCGATCGAGACTGATGTCGTGCAGTTTCATGTTCTCCATCCCCGGTCCGTCAGGTTTGAACGGCGAGTAGGCAGCACCGAGAAATCCGGCATCACCGCTGTGGGACCAGGGCACGTGTTGCGTTCGCGCTGCGAGGCCCACGAAAGGTGGCACGGCGGGATCGACTGAGCCTTGCAATTTCGCGAGGGCCGATCCGATCGACGGGCGGCCGCCGAGAGCCTTCAAATCATCTGGGAACCAACCGCTCATGCATTGGTTCGATTCGTGGCGGTCTTTGCAACCGACGACGGAGCGGATCACGACCGCTTTGTCCATCCGCTGCGCCAACTGCGGAAAGACCTCGCAGATCTGGATCCCAGGAACGTTGGTTGCGATCGGGCTGAACTCCCCTCGAATTTCGGAGGGGGCCTCGGTCTTGATCTCCCACATGTCTTGGTGGGGTGGTCCGCCTCCGAGGAAGATGTTGATCAGGCCTTTGTGCGAATGGCGTTTGCCGGCTGCGTCTTCGGCCCGAAGCAAATCCGCGAGAGTGAAGCCCCCCATGCCGAAACAGAGCGAGCCAACCGACAGAAAGCTGCGGCGCGACAAGCCGCTACATAGTCGATCCGTACCACCCAATAGATGGAGCATGGTGCGATTCCGGAAATGGAGTTTCGTGGCGGGAGACAGACTGACCATTCCTTGGGATGGAACCATCCTTGGTTTGGTAAGGTCTGCCCGTGTGTGGGACGCGGAATGCCGCAGGGGATGATGGTGCCGGCATACCGAACTACTTTATTATGACCACTCGTCTAGGTCGGCTGCAAGTCCGGAGACTCCTTACCCTCCTTGAATTTCGCGGGTCCGAATCGCTGGAATGAGGTAGGAATTTTGGCGATTGGCTGCCTTTTAGGGCCATCGGAAGCCGGGTCGCGGGATTGTTCGCCGAAAAGGGCGGTCCGGGAACGGCTTGTTCCACGCATGCCGCAAGGTCCCGAACCCAGGTGTCCGGCTACAGTATCGGGGCCCAAGTGCCGACGAATGCCGACTAAGTTGCATGCCCTTCTCGCTTGCATTACAACCATAGGTCCGGTGAGGATCCTGCACCTCCCCGAAAGCATTGGTGTTGATTCGCGACCGACGAGACCCTGCCATGAACAAAGATTACGCTGAGATCAAATCCCAACTCGAACGCAAGCTCCAGGAGTTGGAAGAACGGGCCCAGCGTCTGGAGAACAGCCTGAGCCAGCCGGGGGAAGCGGACTCGGAGGAAAACGCCATCCTGCGCGAGAACGATGAAGTGCTCGAAGGGCTCAATGACCTAACCACACACGATATCCACGAAGTGCGATTGGCTCTCGAGCGCATTGAACGCGGAACCTATGGTGTTTGCACCGGCTGCAATCGCTCGATCGCCAAGGCTCGCCTCAACGCCCTGCCGTTCACGAGCACCTGCGTGGATTGTGCCCAGTAACGACGCACCGAGCCTCCGACGGAGTCGAGTTCCGAGGTTGGAGGACGGCGGGCGACGGACGAATCGATGAAAGTTTTGATCACTGGGATTTGCGGGTTTGTGGGAAGCGTGCTGGCCGCGCGCTGGAAGGAAGCAGACTCGCATTGCCAAATTATCGGCATCGACAATCTGTCACGGCGGGGCGGCTGGCGAAATCTCGATGCACTCCGTTCGATGGGGATACCGATTTCTCATGGCGACATTCGCAACTCCAGCGATGTCGAACTCTGTGGGCCGGTGGACGCGATCGTCGACGCCGCAGCGCATCCGAGCGTGCTCGGAGGGTTGGGCCCGGAAGGCTCCAGTCGGCAATTGGTAGAAAACAATCTGCTGGGTACGGTCAATTTGCTCGAGCATTGCCGAAGGCATCGGGCTGCGTTTGTGTTGCTGAGCACCAGTCGTGTCTACTCGATCGCGCCTCTTGCCAGCCTCCCAGTCGAGGTGAAAGACGGCGCCTATCAGCCGACCGGGCTAGATTGCACTCAAGGTGCGAAGGGTCTCTCGCCCTTGGGAATCACGCCCTTGGGAATCTCGGAGTCGTTTAGCACCGCGAGTCCGATCTCGTTGTACGGCAGCACGAAGCTGGCCTCGGAGCAACTCGCCCTCGAATACGGTTATGCGTTTGGGTTTCCGGTGTGGATCAATCGCTGCGGAGTTTTGGCGGGGGCTGGGCAGTTCGGTCGCGCGGATCAAGGAATCTTTGCGTACTGGCTCCACTCCTGGTGCGAGGGAAAACCGCTCAAGTATCTCGGGTTCGATGGCCAGGGGTCGCAGGTGCGCGATTGTCTCCATCCACAAGATCTCGTGCCGCTGCTGGCCAAACAGGTCACTGCTCGGAATGATGATCGAAGCCCGATCATCAATGCGTCGGGAGGGGGTGCCTCGGCGCGATCATTGCGGCAATTGAGTGACTTTTGCCGAGCTCGTTGGGGCGATCGGAACGTCGAGAGTGATCGATCGCATCGAAAGTACGATTTGCCGTGGGTGGTCCTCGATTCCTCGCTGGCCCACCGGACTTGGAATTGGACGCCGACGACGACCGTGGAGGATATTCTCGAAGGAATCGCGGTGTTTGCCGAGCAAAACCAAGGCTGGATCGATGTTGCCAACTAGTCCTCGGTTCGCGAATGCACAAGACGGAAGGTTCTGATCGTGCCTAAGCTTCTTGTTACCGGCTCGTCCGGCCTGATCGGATCCGAAGTTTGTGTCTATTTCGCAGCGAGAGGTTGGGAGATCCATGGCTTGGACAACAACCAGCGCGCGGTTTTCTTTGGGCCCTCGGGGGATACACGTTGGAATCAATCGAGGCTGGCCACGACCCTTCGCGGTTTCAAGCACCATGAGCTGGATATTCGCGATCGCGAAGGGGTGCTCGCTCTGGTTCGGCAGGTCAAGCCGCATGCGATTGTTCATACGGCAGCGCAACCGAGCCACGACCGCGCGGCGGCGATTCCCTTCGACGATTTCGACACCAATGCGGTCGGAACATTCAACCTGCTCGAAGCCTCGCGGCAGTTTTGCCCAGAATCCCCGTTCGTTCACATGTCGACCAACAAAGTCTACGGCGACAGGCCGAACACAATCCGACTCAAAGAACTTGCCACGCGTTGGGAGTACGACGATCCCGACTACCAGCACGGAATCGCCGAGAGCTTTTCCATCGACCAGTCCAAGCATTCGCTGTTCGGGGCATCGAAGCTGGCTGCAGACATCGCGGTGCAGGAGTACGGTCGCTATTTCGGAATGCCGACCTGCTGTCTCCGAGGCGGTTGTTTGACCGGTCCAAACCACGCGGGGGTCGAATTGCACGGGTTTCTCAGCTACCTCGTCAAGTGCAACGTCGAGGGACGCGAGTACCGGGTTTTCGGCTACCAGGGCAAGCAGGTTCGAGACAACATCCACTCCGAGGATGTGGCCCGTTTCATGGCGGCATTTATCGATTCTCCTCGGCAGGCTGAGGTGTACAACCTGGGTGGAGGCAAGGCCAACAGCTGCTCGATCCTGGAGGCTTTTGCGATCGCCGAGAGCGTCACGGGACGAAAGCAACACTACACCTACGTCGACGATCATCGGATCGGAGATCACATCTGCTATTACAGCGACCTCCGAAAAATGCGTGGGCACTATCCGGGCTGGGAGATCACCCATTCGCTGCGAGACACCATCGAGCAAATCGTCGCCGCGTGGCAGGCTCGCGAGTGACTGGTCGGCCTGGCTGAACTGCGGCGTCGAAATCCCAATAGCCGTTGTATTCCCCGCGATCCGCACAATCGGAATTGACGGGCCCGATCGGTGCGTTCGGGAACGTCTTCGCAACTGGGATGATTGGAACCGAATTGCTCGACGAACTCAGCGAGGCCAACTACAATCAGGTCCGCCCGACGTTACGCTTGGTTGATGACTTGCGACGGTTGCTTTGAAACCACGACACCCGTTCGCGACACGACCTGCAGCAACCGTCCCTTCTCTCAAGATTCGCGTGCAGAACGCGTTCGATCGATTCAATTATCTTGCTGGCCGCTGTGCTGAATTGGCAGGTAATGTCACCGAGGAGAACGAAGTCTGCGCTTTTCTGCCCAACTTCAATCTCGCCCATTCTGTTCTCGCTCACTCGATCGGTAGTCTTTCGCTAAACCGATGATGGTTACCGACGCGCACGACTCCAAACAGCATGTGACGGTCATCGAACCGGAGAATCGATGGAGCGTTTTGGACTGGCGCGAACTGCTCGAATTTCGGGATCTGTATTGGTTTCTTGTCTGGCGAGGGATCAAGTCACGCTACGCTCAGAGCGTCATGGGGGTCGGATGGGCGGTTATCCAACCGGTCTTTTCCATGATCGTGTTCACGATTGTGTTTGGCCGATTGGCGTCGGTTCAGTCGGATGGGGTTCCGTATTCGGTCTTTGCATTTGCAGCCTTGATACCGTGGACCTATTTCGCGAATGCGATTACCGACGGTTCGAACAGCCTCATTTCCAACAGCGCCCTGCTGAGCAAGGTTTATTTCCCCCGGATCTTCCTGCCACTGGCGGCGGTGACGGCGAAATTGATCGACTTCGCGATCGCGATGGTTTTGCTGGTGCTTATGCTGATTTGGTTTGGGATCATGCCGGACGCTCGCGTATTCATCCTCCCGTACCTGATCTTTCTGATGATGATTACTGCGGCGGGCATCGGGGCATGGCTAACCGCGCTCGCGGTTCAGTATCGTGACGTTCAACATGCAACGTCATTCCTGGTTCAGTTATTGATGTATGCAGCCCCCGTGGTCTATCCGACCAGCTTGATTCCGAAGTCGTACCCGGTGCTCGGATTCGATCTGAACATGCAGCATCTGTATGCCTTGAACCCGATGGTGGGAGTGATCGAAGGGTTTCGATCCGGCTTGCTCGGCTCACGGCCGATGCCGTGGGACTTGATAGGGATCGGAACGATCAGCGCCCTGGTGATCGCGTTCACTGGCTTCGTTTATTTCCGGAAACGCGAAATGCATTTCGCCGATGTAGCTTAGGCTAAATCGCTTCATGACGAACGTTATCTCGGTCGAAAGAATCTCGAAAGCCTACCGGATTGGGTTGGCTGAGCAGAAGTACGATACGCTGGCGGCGACGGCGGCTTCGTGGCTTACTTCCCCGGTGCGGAACTGGAGGAGTCTGACCACCCCCAGGATTTCCGCAGCTTCGCAAGGCTCCGGGGGGTTGGATTCCAAGGATATCCACTGGGCGGTTCGCGATGTGTCGTTCTCTGTAGCAGACGGCGAAGTCATTGGGATTATCGGGCGCAACGGGGCAGGCAAGAGCACGCTGCTCAAGCTCTTGTCCCGCATCACTCATCCGACCCTGGGACGCGCCGTGATCCATGGTCGCGTCGCGAGTCTCCTCGAAGTCGGAACCGGTTTTCATCCCGAACTCACTGGACGCGATAACGTGTACATGAACGGGACCATTCTCGGAATGAAGAAGCGAGAGATCGATCGCAAGTTCGACGAGATCGTCGCTTTTTCCGGGGTTGAGAAGTTTATCGATACACCCATCAAGCGTTATTCGAGTGGGATGAAAGTCCGCCTCGCGTTCGCGGTGGCTGCCAATCTAGAACCGGAGATCCTCATCATCGACGAAGTCCTGGCGGTGGGAGACCAGGAGTTTCAGGACAAATGCCTCGGCAAGATGCGGAACGTCGCGCGCTCTGGTCGCACCATCTTGTTTGTCAGCCACAACATGGCGGCCGTCGAAGGACTGTGTACGCGCGGAATCGCACTGGCCAACGGAAAATTGATGGTGGATGGAACGGTGGATGACGCTCTGAAAAGTTATTACCGCGCGGCCGGGGAATTGTCGGGTGGTGAAATCGATTTGACGAATCATCCTTTTCGTACGATCGACCGAGGTCGTGCCTTCCAAAGCTTCCGGATCCGAGACAATTCCGGGCAGCTCACCGCGACGATTCCGGTCGGACAGGAGATGACGCTCGAGATCCGGATCAGCAAGCCGGAGATCGAAGGAGATGTGGCGGTCGGCATTCATTTCTACGACCAGTTTTCCCGCCGCGTTGCGACTTGCCATACGTCGCACCAGTTTTCTTCCCCAATCCGACCTAAGGGGGAAATCGTATTGCGATGCAGGATTCCGGAGATCTGGTTGACCCCCAGCGAATACTCGGTCGTCCTCGGCTTGGCTGTCGGGCGAGACCAAACGGATCGCATCGAACCTGCAGGCACGATTTCCATTATGCCCCGGGATCTCTTCGGAACGGGACGATTGCCCCCCGCCACCGATGGCGTCCTGATGATCAATGCAAACTGGGAATTGATCCAGGACTAATGTCGATCCGCGATCCCCTCCTCGGCTTCAGCTACTGATCATGCTCGGAAGAATCAAGCGATCTCTGTTCGAGCGGTTGCGTTATACGTCCAAGCTCGAGGCGATTGGCCGTTTGGCGGAGGAATTATCGGTTCGCGATACCGAAGGGGTCTCGTTCGAGACGCTTCAGGTTCTGGCATCGATCAAGTCCTACCTCAACTGCAAGGATCTCATGCTGGTGGATGTGGGCGCCCACAAAGGGCAGTTCACGAAACCGGCCATGCAAGCGTTGGGTTTTTCGCGGTTTCTCGCCTTTGAACCCAATCCCGAGCTTCATCCATGGATTGCGGCGAGCACGCGGGGCATGGTGGGGGAGATTCGGGGCAAGGGATTGGGCAACGTCACCGGCACCTTCGATTTGCAAGTTCATGCGGACCCCTCGATGAGCTCGCTGCTCAAATCGAATCGAGACGTTTTGCAGCGCGAGTTCAGTTACTACGATGCCGACTCCGTCCGTTCCATCGCCGTGGAAGTATCCACGCTGGACCTCGAGTTGTTGTGCGACAGGTCGGATCCTCAGCGGTTCTTCCTGAAAATCGACACCCAAGGAAACGAGCTCGGAGTTTTGCAGGGAGGGAAAATGGCGTTGCCCTACTGCAGCGGAATCTTGCTCGAGCATATGTTCGTCACCCCCTATCAAGATCAATCCCTTTTTGCAGAGTTGATCCTGTTTTTGGAGGCACAGGGATTCCATTGCGTCGGCGTTCTCGCGATGCAGCGAAAACCGTCGCATCGCATCACGGGAGTCGATTTCCTGTTCTTGCCGAGACAGCAGGCGGAAAAGGTCCTCCGCAATTAGACCCATGAGGCCGCTCGTCAGTATCGTTATTCCCTGCTTCAACGCGGAGCGAACCATTGCGGAGGCGATCCAAAGCGGACTGGATCAAACCTATGAGCATCGCGAGATCATCGTCATCAACGACGGTTCGACCGATCGATCGCTCGAGATCATTCAATCGTTCGGAAACCAGATACGCTGGGAGACCGGCCCCAATCGCGGCGGCAACCACGCGCGAAATCGAGGCATCCAGATATCCCAAGGCGAGTTCATTCAATTTCTGGATGCCGACGATCTGCTGTACCCCAACAAGCTCGAAGTCATGGTGCCAGTCGCGAGTGCGAGGGGAAACGAATACCTTGTCGCATCCGGTTGGGATTTGCAAAAGGAGTCGAGTTCTTCCCCCGCCCCTCATCCTCTGAGATACGACGGGTCGGATCCCTTTGCATGGTGTTTAAAGAGCACGCTACAGACTTCAGCGCCGATTCACCGCAAGAACAGCTTGCTCGCCGTTAAAGGGTTTGATGAAACGCTCCGATGCTGCCAGGAGTATGATCTGCACTTGAGGCTTTTCGCGAACGGACTGCAATTGTCGATCATCGATGAGTCCCTGTTTGTTCACCGGAGGCAAATCAACAGCATCAGCGCGGACATCGTCAAGATTCTCATCGGAAAGCGAGCCGTGCTTTCGAAGCTAGCCAGATCCGAAGAAATCGTTCATGCCACGACCGATCGAAGGCAGCAGATCGCCAATACGATTGCCCATGACGCGAGGCATTTGATTCGCTGGTCCCAATGGCGGGAAGGGAAAATTTCTTTCCAAGTCGCTCGTTCCATTGAACCGGGATCCGTCCATCGAGTGTTCGAACGCCGCGCTTTTCGAGTGATCGCGAATCTCGCTAGCCCTGAGGTCTCCGAGTGGCTTTTGGTCCAGGCGAAACGACTCTCGCGTTGGGCGATTCCAGGAAATTCGGGATGATCTCGGTCCTCGATGCATAACGAGTCGCAACTGGTTCGCCCCAATACATTTTTCGTCGCCTATCGCTACGGCAATCATGCTGGCACCTCGGGATACGATCGATTTGCCGACTACCTCGGCGAGTCGGTGACGGTTTCGCATCGGCTCAAGCGACTCGGCGACACGCTGTTTCGGGTTCCCGCCAAGTTGATTTCGTGGACTTGCGGTAGCTACGAATACAGTCGTCATGATGCGATTCAGGAGTTGGCTGTCCGGATGCATATGGGGCAGCATCGCGATGCGCTCTATCATTTTTTGTATGCGGAAAAGTCGCTGCGTTTTGTCGGAGCATGCAACCGTTGGCGAGGCCATCGCATCATCGGCAGCTTTCATCACTGCGCGTTCAAATACCCCATCTACTTCCGATCCACCAAGCACTTCTCAAGGCTCGAGCACGCGATCGTCGTCTCCCGTATCCAGATGGAGCATATGGAGAAGATTGTTGGGAGAGGACGCGTCTCCTTCGTTCCTTATGCGGTCGACGCGGACTATTTTCAGCCCGCGCGCCATCGCGAAGACCGCAAGCTTCGGTGCACCTGTGTCGGGCAACACCTTCGGGACTATGAGTCCCTCGAGAAAATCGTTCAACGCGTGACAGCGACCCTTCCCGAAGTCGAATTTTACGTGATCGGTGCGAATACCAAATTCAATTATCTGAGCGAAGTTCCCGGCATCGTATTCAAACGCAATATCCCTGACGAGGAATACCGCGAAATCCTGCAGCAAACCGATCTGCTCGTTCTCCCTCTTTTGGACAGCACCAGCGTCACGACCGTCAATGAATCGCTCGCCTGCGGTGTCCCCGTTCTCACGAATTTCGGAGGTATCTCCGACTACTTGAACGAGGATTGCGCGATGCAATTCCCGGTAGGGGACGTGGACGCGATGGCCAGCGCCGCGATCGATCTGCTACGCGACGATGCAACTCGGCAGCGGATGTCGCAGGCGGCGCGAACCCAAGGACTCGCACTCCACTGGCCCAACAGCGCCCGACAAATGCGGGCGATTTACGACGCGATTCCGTGAGCAATCACGATCCTGGCCCCGAACGATTACTGCAGCGCAATGAACTTCCCTTCGGTAGGAAAAGTGCGTATTTCCCAGGATTTTAATGGCTTTATTGACTGCATTGCCTTTCCTGGCTACGTTGAATAAGACTGCGTCTATGCCCCAGCGTCCCTTCTTCCTTTGTAGTTCTAAACCAGCCCGTTAAAATGATGAGTTCCGTAACCAAAAAAGATCGCAAACGTATCGCCCAGCACACCCAACGTCGTCTCGCTTTCGAGAAACTGGAGAATCGTCGCGTGTTCGCCGGCGTCACGTTCTCCTTCTCTGGGGGATACGCAACCATCACCGGAACCAATAGCGGCGAGACCATCGAAGTCCGAGACGTCTCGGGCAACCTGGGACTGAATGTCAATGGGTCTCCCATCCCGATCCCGGTGGTCTCCACAGCATCGACCGTTGGGGTAGTGATTTATGGTGGCGACGGAAATGACACGCTCGTCCTGAACAACAATCTCGGTGCCAAGCTTGGGTTTCTCTACGGGCAAGGTGGGGACGATTCCCTCAATGGCGGACTTGGACTGGATCGATTGTATGGCGGAGCAGGACTTGATTCCTACGACGGGGGTGCCGCAGGCCAGGACAATATCTTCAGCGACCCCGATGATTATGTTGCGGGGGTCATCAACGCCAATGGCGGCGCCGGACCTGAATCGGATTACCTGTACCTATCGGCAGCGACGAACGTCGTCCTAACCAATGCGATGCAGATTGAAGTGGTATTCGGGTCGGAGGAGGCGGATGGCATCACTGCGTCCGCGGTAACCTTTGCGCTTCAACTTTATGGGATGGGCGGCGATGACGTGATCGTGGGTGGAACAGCCGGTGACCTGATCCTCGGCGGTGCAGGCAACGACCTTTTGAACGGCACTTCCGGCAATGACACCTATCGCCCTGGCCTTGGTAACGACAAGATCATCGCGACCAATGACACCCTCTCGTATCGGGATGTGCCAACTGGATTGACGATCGATATCCTGGGCAACACGATTACGGGGGCCGGGGTCAACTCGGTTATCTCCGGCGTCATTCTCCATGTCGAGGGAACGAGTTTCAATGACACAATCATCGGGAACGCCGCCGCGAACAACATCAGCGGTCGAGGGGGAGACGACATCATCGAAGGGCGTGGCGGCGCAGACCGTTTGAGCGGGGATGCAGGGATCGACACGGTAATCTACACAAATTCCCCCGTCGGGGTGATCGCGTATCTATCGGGTTCCCCGGGAGTGGGTGGCGATGCGGCAGGAGATACGATTTTCGATGTTGAAAATCTTACTGGTTCCCCATTCAATGACACCCTCGAGGGAAACGCTGGATCCAATGTCCTCAAGGGTGGAGCTGGTGACGACATCCTCTTCGGTGGCGGCGGTGACGACACGCTCTATGGCGAGAACGGCAACGACACGATCTATGGGGATGACGTTAACAAACTCACTCTCAATACTGTCGGCAAGACGACAGTCATGCAGAATGCAAATGTGAAGTCACTTGTTGTCGACGGCTTCACCGTCACCGGCGCTGCCTACCAGGGGAATCCGCTCAGCGGTCCGATGACTTTTTCCACTCCCGCCAACATCGCCTTGAACACCAATCAACCGACCAACGGGCTTGGTGTGAACTCCAACTTCTCTTTCTCGGGTGGCCAGAATGATGGCGGCAATTTTTCCCTAGGAACGCGGAGTGTAGACAACACGGGCAACGACGAGGTGATCCGATTTGCTATGCCCACTGGAAAGTTGGGGGTCTCGGGAACGATGACACTCGAGCTTCGCTTTTTGGGCTCTGCTGGGGCCAGTCTTCACGTGAAGATGTTCAACGGAACAAACGAGGTCGGCAACCAAACCTATCATGGACTCGGAGCAGGCGCCGCGAGTGCGTCGAACGTTCCCCTCAATTTTGTCGGTGGATCGGCATTTGACCGATTCGAAATGTACGTGCTCGACAGCGGCCCGGACGGTGGCGTTGACGCGGCGTTGGTAAACATCATGAAAGTCGACATCATCGAACAGTCGACGGGTGCCGGCAACGATCTTATGTTCGGTGGCAATGGCAACGACACCCTCATTGGAGGCGGAGGCGATGACACCCTATTCGGCGAAGGTGGAAACGACTTCTTGGTCGGGCAAGGCGGAAATGACATCCTCTACGGCGGTGACGTGGGTAGCAACGATCGAGACACCATGAATGGTGGTGATGGGGATGACCAATTCTACGCCGATGCATCAGATATCGACGGTGCAGGCGTTCTGCTGGTTATCGCTGGGGCTGGCAATGACCGCGTCGATCCACGATCCGGTACCGCTGGACCTGTCAATTGGATCATCCCCGCCGGGATCGAGACCCTATCGGGGACCGACTTCAACGACGTTCTCAATGCCGCTGGGGTTGCCAACGGACTTCGAATCTTCGGTAACGATGGCGATGATACGATCACCGGCGGTTCGGGAGCCGACTTCCTCTACGGAGGAAACGGTAACGACGTCATTCTGGGGGGTGCTGCCGTAGACGTTATTTTTGGTGAAGCAGGTGATGATACCCTCGATGGCGGCAACGATGGAGTTGTCGACATCCTCGACGGAGGTCTTGGAACGGACACCGGATCGTTGAATTCAGGTCCCGCTGATTTGCTCACCAACATAGAAGTGACGATTTAGTGGTGATTTAGGGGCGTCGGAGAATTGCTTTCGTGCGATCGACCCACGAGACCCTGGTGATTCCGGCAGGTTAGGGCGTGCCCCCAAGGCGGATCGGTTGGACTATTTTGTTGACACAGTAGGTTGGCTTGGCTATTTTGACCCTCGACGTGTCGGCGCCCTAAAACCTTTCCTAGCTTTCCCAGGTTCGATCTCGAATGAAAACTCACACCAAGAGAAATCGTAAACTTCTCGCCCAGCGATCCCAGCGTCGTCTCGCTTTCGAGAAACTCGAAAACCGGCGAGTGTTCGCCGGAGTCACCTTCTCCTTCTCGGGGGGGTACGCAACGGTCACCGGAACCAGTAGTGGTGAAACGATTGAGGTACGAGACAACTCGGGCAACCTCGGACTCCAAGTGAATGGTTCGCCGGTCGCGATCCCTGTGGTCTCCACGGCATCGACCATTGGGGTTGTGATTTATGGTGGCGAGGGAAACGACACGCTTATCCTCAACAATAACCTCGGAGCCAAGTTTGGTTTTCTCTACGGCCAAGGTGGGGACGATTCCCTCAACGGTGGACTTGGACTGGATCGATTGTACGGCGGAACGGGACTCGATTCTTTCGACGGTGGTGCTGCGGGCCAGGACAACATATTCAGCGATCCGGACGACTATGTCTCCGGTTCGATCAATGCCAATGGCGGTCCTGGACCCGAATCGGATTACCTGTATCTGTCCGCGGCAACCACCATCATTCTGACCAACGCGATGCAATTGGAGATGGTGTTCGGATCCGAAGGTCCCGATGTCATCAACGCATCGGCAGTGTCTTCCTCACTGCAACTTTATGGGATGGGAGGCAATGACTTGATCACGGGCGGTACCGCAGGGGACATCCTCTTCGGTGGGGACGGCGACGATACACTGAACGGCACCTCGGGCAATGATACGTACCGCCCAGGGCTAGGAATGGATACGATCATCGCCACCAACGACAGTATCTCCTACCGCGAAGTCCAAACCGGATTGACGATCGACATCCTCGGCAACACGATCACGGGAACCGGTGTAAATTCAACCATTACCGGTGTGATTCTGCATGTCGAAGGGACTAGCTTCAACGACACCATCATCGGCAACTCCTTCGCCAACAACATCAGTGGCCGAGGTGGAGATGACACGATCGAAGGCCGCGGCGGTGCAGATCGTTTGCAAGGGGATGCCGGGAACGACACAGCCACCTACGCGAATTCCCCCGCTGGGGTGATCGCCTATTTGTCGGGTTCCCCGGGGGTCGGTGGAGATGCCGCGGGGGACACGATTTTCGATGTCGAGAACCTGACCGGCTCGCCGTTTAATGACACCCTCGAAGGGAACTCTGGATCCAACGTCCTGACTGGGCTCGGTGGGGATGACGTCCTCTACGGCCGGCTGGGTGACGATACCCTGATCGGAATGGGTGGAAACGACTTCCTCTACGGTGGTGAAGCAGGCAGCACCGACAAAGACTCCATGGATGGTGGAGATGGAGACGATCGATTCTACGCCGACGCGTCGGATATCGATGGTTCGGGAGTTCTGCTGGTCACCGCCGGATCGGGCAATGACCGAGTCGATCCCCGATCCGCGACGGCCGGACCGGTCAATTGGATTATCCCGGGCGGAATTGAAACGGTCTCCGGCACCAACCTCAACGACGTGCTCAACGCATCGGGGGTCGCCAATGGACTTCGAATCTTCGGGAACGATGGTGACGACACGATCACCGGCGGATCCGGAACCGACTTCCTTTATGGCGGAAACGGCAAAGACGTCATCCTCGGCGGTGCTGCTGTCGACCGTATCTTTGGCGAAGCAGGAGATGACACGCTCGACGGCGGAAACGATGGGGTCGTGGACATCCTCGACGGAGGTCTCGGAACCGACACCGGGACGTTGAATTCCGCTCCCGCAGATTCCCTTTCCAACATCGAAGTGATCGTTTAGCGTCGAGCGACGCCCGGGGACACGCTTCCCCGACACGTACTCCACGAAGATTCAAGCGAGGTCGAGGAATTCCACGACCTCGCTCTTTTTATGAAGATCCTGCACGTTATCGACAACCTGAAACTGGGAGGAACGCAAAATCTTGCGATCCGAACGTGGAATGGGCTGGAACAACGTGGCCATACGGTCACGGTCGCAGTCCTCGTCGATTCCGCCAATGAACGAAAGGAGTTGTTTGACGAACGCGAGACCATACGCGTCGGCTTTCACGGAGACTATCGAAAACCGTTCGCCATTGCTTCCGTTGCCAAGCGACTGCGGGAATTGATTCACGTTCACAATCCAGATATCGTTCATTCCTGGCTATGGCTGTCGGATGTTGTCGCGGCGCAAAGCACCGCGCGTACGCGTATTCCCCACGTATCCCACATTGTCGATCGGCGCAACTGGCAACAGAGCCGAGGACTTCTGAATCGTCTGAGGCGATACGTTACCAAGCGTTCGCTCGATAAATCGCGAAGCCAGTTCCTCGCCGTGTCCCAGGCCGCAGCCGATTTCGCAAGTCAGACGCTCGGAATTTCACCGCAACGGATTCAAGTCGCTTACAACGCTATCGAACCCTCCGAGTTCGCACGTATTCCCGACAGCCAGGCGTGGACACGGGATACGAATCTTCGGCTGGGGATTGCAGCCCGCATGGAACCTGAGAAAGGGCACGAGTTCGCCATCCGCGCCATGCCGATTTTGAAAGAAAAAGGGATCGCCTGCCAGTTGTGCATCACCGGAGAGGGTCCGCAAAAACGCGAGCTGGAATCGTTGGTTCATCGATTGCAACTCTCCGATTGCGTCAAGTTTGTGGGTTGGGTACCCGACGTAGCGGGATTCCTCGATGAAATCGACGTTTTCCTCGTCCCTTCGATTGATTCCGAAGGGCTTCCAACGACAATTCTCGAGGCCATGAGCGCCGCCAGATTCGTCGTGGCGACGGATGTCGGTGGAGCCAAGGAAGCCATCGTTCCGGGAGTGAACGGCATGATCATCAAGCCGAGAGATCCGGGGGCGATCGCCGCTGCGATCACTCGATTGCACGAAGACAGAGATGCAGCCGGCAAAATGGCGGAAGCAGGCCGGGAGCACGTACGAACGAAATTTGCCATGAAACAGATGCTGGATATCGTCGAACAAACCTATTGCAACATGTCGACGAGGTCCATGTCGTGAAGAAAGCAATCGTCACCGGGGCGGGCGGATTCATCGGCAGTGCAATGCTCCGCCATCTTGCCGATTCGGGCATACCGGTCATCGGTATTTACAGATCGCTTGCAGACCATCCGCCCCAACCATCGCGGATTCGCCAGATCGAGTGCGATTTGCGTGAACCGGATGCACTCGCGGGATTGATCGATTCGGAAACGGTGGTTTTCCACTTCGCTGGACATACAAGCGTGGCTGGATCGGTCCGAGAACCGATCGATGACTTCGCCAACAACGTCACGGCCACTCTGGAAGTGATGGAAAGCATCCGGAACGAGGGCGGGATTTTAATTTTGCCTTCTTCACCCGCCGTCTTTGGCCCCCAGACACAGCTTCCCATACGCGAAAGCGCCTCAAAGAACCCCGTCTCCCCTTATGGTGCGGCCAAGATGGCCTGCGAAGGGTATGCAGTCGCCTACCACAAGTGCTACGATTTGGACGTGCGGATCGCGCGAATCTTCAATGTCTACGGACCAGGCATCCGGAAATTCGCGATCTACGATTTCTGGAATAAAATTCGGCACAACCCCAACCGGATGGAAATCCTCGGCAACGGAGATCAGGTTCGAGACTATCTGTATATCGATGATTGCATCGAAGCGCTGATGACGGTGGCGACCAAGGGTTCCCCGGGCATGGATTACAACATTGCGACGGGCTCCCCGGTGCAGACAATCCAACTCGCGAAAATGGTTGCGCAAGTCATGGGATGTCCCGAGGTAGAAATCGCCGTTCGAGGCGAGTCGTTTCCGGGGGATATCGCGCGATGGTATGCCGATATCTCTCGCCTGCGAGGCTTGGGTTTCGAACCAAAAGTGGGATTGCAACAAGGGCTTGAGCGGACGGTGGCATGGCTGAACGCCGCTCATCAGGATTCGAACGCAGAAGGCATTCCGCATTCTCGGTGACAGAATTTACGATTCGCTTTCATCTGTACAAGGAATGACTTTGCCCGAGGCCACCGTGGTTATCACGACGCGTCAGCGCAAGACGGATTTGCGCAAGGCGCTCGAATCCTGTCTGTTACAAGATTTGAACATCGAAGTTCTAGTTTTTGACGACGCCTCCGAGGATGGCACGGCAGATATGGTGGCCCAAGAATTCCCAAGTGTTCGATTGTTCCGCATGCAGGATCGGAAAGGTTATATCGTTCTGAGGAACCTGGGGTTTGCAGAGGCCCGATCCCCGTACGTGTTTTCGATCGACGACGATGCCTACTTCAGTCATCCCAGTACCGTGCGGCTCGCCCTGGATGCGTTCGCTGACGATGATTCAACCGGAGCGATTGCACTCCAATACCTGGAACCCAAACGAGCCCCCAAGCAGCGTTATATGGCGCAGACGCCTAGCGGCGCTCGTGTGCGGAGCTTCGTCGGTTGTGCACATGCCATCAGGGTGGATGTTGCCAAGCAGATCGGTGGATATCGCGAGTTCCTCGTTCATCAAGGAGAAGAGCGAGACCTCTGCATTCGGATGCTGGAAAAAGGGTATTCGGTCAAGTACGTGCAGACGCCACCCATCGTGCACAATCCCAGCCCGGTACGGGATCATTCTCGCCTCGCCTATCTGGGCCACAGAAATACGTTTTTGTTCGATATTCTCAACGTACCGTTTCCAAGCCTGCTGTGGCGATTTCCAGCCGACGTGATTCTCCTGCTGAAGCATCGCATCACCCTCCGGGCCCTGCCAGGTCGTATCGCCAATACGGTGAAGGCATTGGTAGCGTGTTTTTGGTTTTTGTCGAAACGCGATCCTGTGTCTGCGGCTACTTATACTGCCTATAGCCGCTTGCCCATGCATGGTCCCGTCGCTCCGTCGATCCTTCAGGATCAAGTTCCAGTTGCAACGTCATGATTTTTGGAACGGTTGAAACGACGTTGCTTCTGTCGCTTGCGACCCTGTTCCTCGGGTATTGCGCCTACCTAGGCTACAATCGGACCGGGGATCCACTCCACCCGGCAGTGATCCTCGCGCCGCTATTCTTTCTCGGCATGGTTCTCGAGCCAGCCCAGCGATTGCTCCACCCGGAATTAGTCAACTTCTTTCCCGAGTACCGCGGACTTGCGTTCGCGATGGCCGTGCAGTACGTCGGCTTGGTTTTTTTCTTTCTCGGTGCGCTATCGATCGCCCCTCGCGTGAAGACGCAGGGTGGTGCTTCGAGCCTGATCGACATTTCATCCGATGCTCGCAAACGCGAAAAGATTCGACTCGTGGCTTGGTCGCTCGCCCTCTTTTCTTTGTTTGGTTATTGGTATGGAATCTACATGAACGGCGGTTTCCTCAAGTCGTACAGCATCTCCAAAGGGGGTGGATTGTCGACAGTGACGGGGTACCTGGGCGAGGCGCAAAACCTAGGCGTTGCGGCGGTCGTGTTTTATGCCATCAGTTTGCAGAGATCCCGCTTGACGGTTACCTCGGTGATCGCGGCGTTGCTGATGATTTCCCCCACAGTGCTCCAAGCCACTTTTGGCGGACGGCGCGGTCCCATGTTCATCGCGGGGGCGACTCTCTTCGTGTCGTACTTCATTGCCATCGGGCGGGTCCCCAAACTGCGGCAGATCGCAATGATGTTAGTGATTCTCCTCAGCGCGATGGTATTCGTGGGAAGCCAGCGAGGAAATCTCTACTTCGGGTCGGGGAAAGGGCTCAACCTGGAGAGTTTTTGGGAATCGCTGGCAGGCTCAAAGATCGCAACTGCGGACAACTTCGTCGTATCCTCCGGGGCGGTGCTTGCGATTTATGAACTGGATGAATTCCACTGGGGACGACGATTCATCACGACCTTTGGGATTCGACCGATTCCGCGAGTTATTTGGCCGACGAAATACGATGATGTGTCTCGTTTTATGTACGGCAAGTCGTTTTCCGAAATCCAAAATTCTCATTACGCTTGGGTCAATGTGCTCGGTTGGCGTCCGACGAATGGTTATGCGATCAACGCGATCGTCGATCTGTACTGGGAGTTTGGTTGGCTGTATGTCCTCGCGCTATGGCTCTTTGGACGCGGAATCTCGATGGTTTGGCATCGATTTCGCACGCTGGGCGGGTACTGGTTTGTTGGCTATTTCCTGATTGCTGCCCTCGCGATTTATCTGCCGACACAGAGCTTCTCAGCCTTCGCCCACCGGTTCCTGTACCTGAGCGTCATGTCGTTCGTATTTTGGCGACTCACCTTCGGTGGGACGAGAAAGAACCAACCCCTTCGCAGGCCAATGACTCAGCGGACACGTTCCCCGGTACCGCGGCCGCTCGACGCCCATCCCATCGAGTAGCACGGGGGCGAGGAACGGAACGCATGACGATTCTCGGGCAGTGATGAAGATTATTGTGTATCAGCTCGGCGCGCGACGGCATTTCGCAGTTGCGCGTGGCATGTTTGAAAATCAAGCCCTGGAA
>JBKDXO010000128.1:0-119738 GCA_046306195.1 Planctomycetota bacterium
TTCTGGGACATACTTTTCGCGGACGCGGTGGCTGCTTTCTTGGCTGCTTTCTTTTTCATGATGTTCCTTGCTACAAACTGTTGGACGAAAAATAGAACCGGACCGATTCGGTCGCACTCGCAAGCGAGTGCGACGATATCGTCTGTAGTACTAGGGTAGGAGGATAACCGATCCGCATGTGCAATGCACGCATTGCGATACGTCATTCCTCGAATTTCGGCCCGATGACGATGAGAGGGATGCCACCCTTACTGACACCGTAATTTTCCACGAATAAACCGTGTCTCCCGCACAAGAATACAAATCGCGAACGCCCACAAGTGGCTGAATTATTGGGGTAGAATGGGGGCTTGTGGAGTTTCATTTCGGATTCCGTTTTCGATCTCTACGCCTATGTCAAACTCCAGCGACGAAAACCTCCTGTTCTCCATGTGGGCCCTCCAGATCGGGTTCATCGATTCGGCCCAATTGGTGGACGCGGCCGGGGCATGGATGTTCGCGCGGGAGAAACCGATCGGCCAGATCTTCGTCGAAAAAAAGTTCATAACCGAATCGATGAAATCCACCATCGATGAGATTGTGCGCAAACAAATCAATCGGACCGGCTCGGTCGACAAGAGCCTCGAGAGTCTCTCGCAGGCCAGTTCGAGGGCGTTGACGCCCGGCGATTTGGAGTTGCGGACTCAGGATCAAAAACTCCCCAGGGAATGGGAAGCCAGGATCCGCGAACTGTCCGAGACCAGATCGATCCTACCACCGCGGTCGGAGTCCAAGCGGTTCAAGATCAAGAAAGCGATCGGACACGGCGGCTTGGGCGTCGTGTCCGAGGCGTATGATCGGGAATTGGATCGGACGGTGGCGATCAAAGAGATTCGACCCGAAAATGCGACGAACCCCGAGTACCGGGCTCGCTTCATCACCGAGGCCAAGATCACCGGTTTGCTCGATCACCCCGGGATCGTGCCGGTGCATGCGATCGGCGAGTTCGATGACGGTCGCCCCTACTATGCCATGCGATTGATCCGGGGCGATAACATGTCGAGCGCGATTCGCGACTTGAATCATGGTCAAATTGCGGGGGACGCATTTCTGCAGCGCATTCGACCGCTGCTCAGGCATTTGATCGACGCTTGCAATACCGTCGAATACGTATTCATGCAGCACGGCCTGCTCCACCGCGATCTCAAACCCTCGAACATCATGATCGACAAATATGGGGAAACGATCGTCGTGGATTGGGGGTTGGTGAAAAGTACCGATTCTCCGTCGGAGGATAGGTCGCAGTCGCAGATGATCCCTTCGCACGTCTTCGATTCGGGAAGTCAACCGACGGCCGATGGTCAGTTCCGCGGCACGTTGAATTACATGAGCCCCGAACAGGCCAAAGGCCAAAACGATTTGGTCGACCACCGCTCCGACATCTACGGCCTGGGAGCCACCCTTTATGCCATCTTGATTGGGAAGCCGCCGTACCCCGGGACGCATTGGGACGGCGCTTCGGACTATGTGGATCTCGTCCGCGAGAATCGCTTCACCCCACTCCGTCAGTTGCGGACCGACATCCCGCCGGCGCTCGAGGCGATCTGCATGAAAGCCATGGCCACACAGCGCGAGGATCGTTACCAGAAAGCGAGCGACTTTGCTGAGGACATCGATCGCTGGATCGCCGGCGATCCGGTAAGCGCCTATCCGGAGGGACTTCTCAAGCGGATGGAACGCTGGGGCCGCAAACATCTGCCTGCCTTGGGGAGCGGAATCGTCTTGTTGACCGGCCTGACCTTGGGCTTGGCCTGGATGAATCAACGGGTCCGAGTCGAACGGGATCAGGCGAAGATTTCGGAGGAGGGGGCAATCGAGAGCCGCAAATTGGCCTCGGAAGCAATCGAACGGGTGGTCGAAAAGATCGGAGACGACTCGCTGGCCCAGATTGAGGGCATGAAGGAAAAACGCCGAGAGATGCTAGAACAGGTAATTGTCGAGATCAACCGATTGCGGGAGAAACGCCCTGAAGATCATGCGCTCAAAGGAGATTTGTTGCGGACCCTATTGCGACTGGCCAATATCGATCAAAGCGAGGGTCGCCATCCCACTGCCATCAAACGTTATCGTTCCGCGCTCCAACTCATCGACTCGGTCCCTCCAGCGTACCGGAACAAGAATCCTGAGATTCGCGATGAATGGGATGCTTACGCATGCGACGTGAGCTATTACCTATGCGAACGCGTTTTGGGAATCGAGGGGCCGGAGGATGCACTGAAGGAGAACCGAAAAACGGCGCCAGTGGCGGAAGCGTACATGAACCGAAATCGCGGCATCTTGCCCCCGACCGTCGCATACGCAAGGAGCCAAGTCCAATTCGCAGAGATCCAGATCGATCGAGGCGAGATCGCCGAGGCCAAGGCGGAGGTAGAGAAAGCCGTGCGAGCGCTCGAGCCTCTTGTCGCGATCAAACGGGATGCAAGCCGTGCGGAAATCCCCGATGATCCGTCCGACGGCGACTTGAGAAACGGCCTCATGTTCTTCACCAAGGCGTTGCTCATCGTTGGCCGGTGCATGACCAACCAGCTGGATTTGGACGGAGCCTCGAAACGTTTTGACGACGTGGCAGGTGCGGCGAAACGGATCCAGGGGATCGACGGTGGCGAGGCGACAGGATTGAATTTCGAAGCCCGGGCGTATCGGGAGCTGCATCTGGTCTATCTCAAGCAAGGGGATACGGCCAAGGCGACCTCGGCCTACGAAAAAGCGATGCAAATCGTTGAAAAACCGGACGACAATTCGAAACCCCTGTTTTTCGATCGGCTGTTCGTTCTCGCGGAATGCGATCGAGCTCGATACGGCGCCCGCAGGTCGGTCGAAGATGCACGCTCGGCACTCGCACGGGCAGAGCGTCGATTCCAGGAAGTATTTGCAGCGGAGGATTCGGCCAAGGAAAGGGAATTGATGCTCCACCTCGCCACCGCACGTTTTGCCATCGCAATCGCAGACGGTAGCGACGAAGCTCGCTCGCAAGCCGAACAAGAGTACGCCGAGGCTCGCAAGAAGTTCACAGAGTCGAAGCCGAATTCGCCCCTGCTTCAAGAGCTCGACCTCTCGAGCAACCAATAGCTCTGGGTTCCAACGTAAAGCTATAGGCTTTAGGCTCTCCCATAGCTACCGTCGCCAGACGGTGGTGGCTGTTTCCCAGTAGAACAGTTGTCCTCAACTGTTCCCCGTCCAGTGCTCCCCATCCCTCAGCCCCTCCGGCCCTCCTCCCATCGCGTCACGACAGTCTCGGTCGTGACGGTTTGGCTTGGCAGATCCATTCTTAGCAAATCCATTGGTGATCAATAGCTTTGGTCTCTCAACGAAACAACGAACCGTCACATGGCTGGATTTCGCGACTCGAACTTATTTGACTTTCTTTTTGGTGATGATCGTAATGACGATTTCGTCATCGCCAAAATCCGGACGCTCCCTTTGGACTTCTGGGGCAATAAGAGTCAACGTTCCTGTCCTGTCGGGTCGGTTCGAAGGAATAAGTGAAACGGAGAAATTGTAGAAATCAATTTCTCCTTGCTGGCGTCCCTGGGCCGCAAACGAAAAATGCGTAAGGTTTGTGTTAGCTGGTACGACACTGAGATCAAAGACCGGCAACTGTGGGTCGGATCCGGTGTTGTAGGTAATGCTTACATCCATCGCTGTAGTTGGAATATCGTTGATTGGTGGCCTCGTTCCAGCGCCGATTGCCTTTGCCGCCAATGCGCCTATGATTTTTTTCGCAGCACCGTCTGCGTTCTTTGCAGGCATCGCTGCTTTCTTTGCTCCTTTCTTAGCCATGATGTTCCTCTCGATCAATTTGTTGGACGAAACACAAAACGATAATGGCTCAATCGCCGCATACGAAAATAGCAGGCCCGCAGGTGCGATGCACGCATCGCATCAAGTCGCGGAGAGAATTTTTTCATTTTTCACTGGCTTGTTGCCGTAGGCTTCCCCGTAGCTACCGTCGCAAGCGGTTGGAGGCTGTTCCTCGCAGTTGCATTCGCCTTGCGAACCGATGGGGCCGGACGATGCTTACGCCGGCGTTGGTTTGCGATCGTAGATTTGTTCCGCTCGGTTGAACAAGATCCAGCTGGTCAAAATGTACTTGTCGTTCGACCGGGGAACATTGCCGCGATGGGTGTGGGTGAAGCCAGCGGGGGCGATCACCATGGTGCCTGCGGTCGGCTTGAGTTTCCGTTCCTGGTACAGGAATTCCGTTTCTCCCCCTTCGTCGACATCATTCAGATAGAACATGAACAGCAGGACGCGATGGAGTGTCTCGGCGGCGGGATCGCGAGGATAGATTTCCGAATGCCAGTAGTAATATCCACCGACATTCTTGGAATACTTTTGAACGTTGATCGCCCCGGGGCGGAAGACTTTGAACAAGTAGGCTCCCAGGTGTTCCTCGGCGGCGGTCTCAACGTCGGCTGCGGCTAGCGGCCGGATCTGTCCGGTCACCGTATCTTGAACGCTCAATGCCAAGGCACTGGTCATCAAATAGGGATACTTCCGCAAATACTGCATCAGGTGACGGAGGGTGCTGTCGAGTATTTCGCCGTGCAGATCGCTCCACTGGGCGAGGCCGGTGATCGTCAGGTCGGTGCTGTTCTTCTTGGATTTGTCGACTCCATGGCCGGTGAGGCCATCCGATTTTCGTTCGCTGGCTTCGAAGCGCGCGATCGCTTCCCGGCACAACTCGGGCCGTAGGGCGTGGTCGTAGATTTCGATAAAGTCAGTCGGCATTCTCGTTTTCTCGCCCAAGACAGCATGTTTTTAGGGATCTTCGATTCGATCGAGCGGGGCATTGTAGCAGACGCATTCCGCAGCCGCATTTTCCGAAGGTACGACGGTTGGTGCGGGGATGGCGATCGATGGAGCAACGTACTATGAAGGATGCCGATAGCGCACGCGACCAGCCACCATCGTGCATCGCACGATTCCTTGCAACTCATGCCCTTCCAGGGGCGTGTTGTACGATTTGCTCTGAAAGGTTGCTGCGTTGACCGTCCAACGGGCCGTAGGGTCGACGAGGATCAGATCCGCCGACTGTCCAACGGCCAGCGAGCCACCCGGTTGCCGCAGCAATCTAGCCGGATTCAAACTCATCTTTTCGAGGACGCTGAGCCAGTCGAGATGCCCGGGCTGGATCAAGTAGGTGATGACCTGCGCCAAGGCGGTCTCGAGAGCCATCATGCCGAACGGCGCGGCATCGATCTCGAGCATTTTCTTTTCGAGCGAGCATGGGCGATGTCCGCTGCTGATGATTTCGATGGTACCGTCCTGGAGCCCTTCGATGCATGCCGACACGTGATCGGCAGAACGAAGCGGCGGCTTGACTTTGCAATTGGTGTCGAAGGTTTTCATCCAGGCGTCGGTCATATGCAAATTGGCGACATGGATGCCCACGGAGAAACTCAGTTCGCGATGTTTCGCGCGACGGCACAGTTCGACGCTGCCGGAAGTGCTGATACTAGTCAAATGCAGCTTGCCTCCGGTGGCTTCCACGAGCCGCAGATCCCTGGAGGTTGCCAGATCCTCTGCTTCGGCAGGAATGGGGGCGAGTCCGAGCTTGAGTTGCTCTAACCCTTCATGCATCACGCCTCCGCGCGCCAAAGACCCGATCTCGGGATGATCGAACAAGTAGCGATCGAACATGTTGCAGTATTCGAGGGCGCGTCGCAGCAAGCCGGTATTTTCGATCGGGGAGGGAGAGTCGGTCAGCGCCACGGCACCCGCTTCCACCAGCGAACCGATCTCCGCGAGCGATTCCCCTTTTCTCTCTTTGCTCATGCATCCGAGGGGAAGCAAACGGCAACGATCCGCGCGAAGACCTTTGGAAAAAACGAATTCCACGCTGGCCGCGGTATCGATCGGTGGATCGGTGCTCGGGGACAGTGCCACCGACGTGAATCCGCCCGCGACAGCGGCAGCGGTTCCGGTCAGGATCGTTTCGTCCTCCTCGCGCCCTGGCTCGCCGAACTCGGTTGCCAGATCGAACAAACCAGGGCCGACGATCATGCCCCTCGCGTCGATCCTCGGAATACCCGTCGGGAGGTCGCCGTCAGACGGATCGACCGCCGCGATACGGCCGTCGACGACCAGAAGACGACCGATCCGATCCCATCGCTGCGATGGATCGACGATCCTGCCCCCTTCGATCAACCAGGAGTTTTCATTCGAAACGTGCGCCATCCTACCCTCAATTCCCTAGTTCGCGACCAGCGCTGCTCGGAAAGCCGGTCTCGCCCGGAGCCCGACCTTGTCGGGCAAAAACAATAACATAAACCGAACCGGGAGGCGATACGTCGGACGGGAACCAGAGATGGGTAGCCCGCTTTGTCGCTAAGTATCAGCGTTCACACGGGTTCATAAGCGGCTAGGGTCGGGCGGCTCGCGTGGGCTGGGATTGAAGCCCCACGGTGTTCACGGCGCGGACTTGGTACTGCGATCCTTCACGCCGCTCGCTCGAAGGTATCGTATACACCATCGGGATCAAAGGCTGAGGCGGTGTGTCGCTGTACTGCAGTTCCTGGAACAACGGACGACCAAACCGATTCGCCGGTTTCTCCTGCCATGTTCCTATCGGAACACCATCCCGCTCAATCACAAAATGGGATATCCCGCTCTCCACGTCGGCTTCCGCTTCCCATCGAAGCGTGTGTTCGGAGATAGCCACCGACGCCGGCGCCGGTGGAGGTGTGGTGTCTCCGACCTGGGTGTCGAGTACATACTCCATCCATCGCTTTGCAATCGACTGGTTGGGCAACCACGAAGCCGTATTGGGATCGCCCACGTACTCGGATGATTGCACAGCCTTGAAACCCGTTGGCTCAGCAAACCATGCTCCGTCGGAAGGCATAGCTCGTAGCGGCCTTCCGGGCTGGTCCGGCAATCGCGATTCCAAACATGCGTCCAACCAGGGAATAGCCAAGTATCGCTGGTTCCCACACTCATGACTCGTCAACGGATCGACGGACACCCCAATCAGCCCCGATCGACCTCGAATCTCAAGAAAGAATTTCTCGGTCGCGGGCCATACGCCAGCGAATGGTTCCTCCTTGACCGTTACCCCCTCCTTGGTCCCCAGATTGCACATCACTGGAACACGCAATGCCAATTCCGGAAGTTCGTGCGCCCGGATGTTAGGCCGCGCTGGATCAGGAGCAAGCAACGGTACTCCCGAACGCAACCAGGCAGCAACAACGCGATCGGGATGGAGCATCACCATCCCACCCGCCCAATGACCTCCTCCACTATGTCCCCACAACGCCCATGGAACTTGAGACAACTCCGGATGCCCCGTCATCGCAGCAAAGTCAACCAAGCATTGCTGAAACGCTCGATCCGATCCGTTGCGAGGATCGCACCACATCTGGCAATCCTCTTTCTGAGGTTGTTCATATGCTGGGGATAACAGCCCGCACCGATGTTTCCTTGCCAGTGCCTGCCAGTGCAAGTCGTAGGCGCCGGTCAAACCGGACTTGCAGGAGCCCTCGCCACATCCATGCTGATGCACAATGATGCCACGCAACGGTTCCACACCGGGCGGAATCCACAGCGTGAAATTGACGCCAAAGATCAACTGTCCCGCGTCGGTCGATGGCGCGTACCGCACACGGTAGTAAGGAGGTTCCGCTCCCGGAAAAACATCGTACGGCGGCACCTGAGACCAAAGGGACTGGCTCGAACTCAACAGGACACCGATCACAAGGAGATACGTACGACTGGTTTTCATGAGGATCGCGCGGGTGGAAGGTCGTTGCCGTTGAAAGATATCAGTTTACTGGATTAACTCGAAGGGATGACGGGGCACAGCAGCCACCACCGTCTGGCGACGGTAGCTACGGGACACCCACCGTCTGGCGACGGTAGCTACGGGATGGGGACCACTTTTCGACAACTTCGACAAAAGTCAATTTTCGTTTCCATGAGCCTGAGGCGCTAGCCGAGTTCGTTCGACGTTCAAATACTCGGAGCGCCTCAGGCTCACTTTGGTCGGCTGTGTCGATCAGGAGCAGTTCTGCGTGTCTCCTGCGATTGCTTGCATATAGTGGCGTTCCTTCTGCCGCATCCGCTTGGACTGGGCGGGGGTAGCGTCATCGAGTCCGACAATGTGGAGCATTCCATGGATGATATAGAGGAGCATCTCCTGGCTCGTCGTCCAGCCATTTTCCTGAGCAACGCGTTTCGCAGTTTGCCAGCTAACGATCACCTCCCCTTCCAGGATATTCTCGTCGTCACTGAGGTTGAAGCTGATCACGTCGGTGGGGTAATCGTGGTTGAGGTATTGGCGATTGACGTCTTGAATCGTCCGATCGTTGACGACGGCGACGGAGACTTGGGCGGCTTGCCAATCGAAATCCTTGGCGATGGATTCGACGGCGAGAAGGATTTGGTCCCGGAGTGGCTGGGGAACATAACGGGATTTCGTGATGAGGACTTCGAATGCCATGGGTATTTGAGGGAAATGCGGCGAGTTTGCGACGTGCCTAGGATACCACGAATCGGGGTACTTTTCAGGTTAGGAATTCCTTGAGGGTAGTTGATTAATGCTCATCCTAGGAATCCTCGCGAAGCGCGTCAAAATTGGCAAAAACCTTTCGATTCGAGCCTTCGGTTGCCGAAACATAACGTGTATTCGCAAATCGCGGGTAGTGATCGGACAGGGAGGTCCGCGTTCTCAGGATCGCGTGAACTTTTTGGCAGACCGGCGCTCGCGATAATGCAGGTGCCGAGGTTCAGACTCAGTGGCTCCAAAGCGCCGTTGTTCCCGCAAAACAAACCGTAGGAGGATATCCATGCGACGATTCTTTTTGGGCATGGCGATTGCCTCGCTGACCGCCGGTGCTCCCTTGACGGCATTTGGTGGAGATCGCGAGATCGCGGATGCCATCATCACCGCCGTGAAAAAGTCTCAGATGAGCCTGAGTGGTCTTGAAGTAGATTTGACTGTAGAGAACGGCAATGTTGTGATCTCAGGCACGGCAGCAACCCAAACGCAGCTTGATACGGTACTGACGGCCGCTCGAGCAGTCGAGGGTGTCAAGTCGGTTGAGAACAAGGCAACCGCCGTCGTGCAGACTCCTTCGACCCAACCGACCCCTGTGGCGGATGTGGTTCCCGCGTCTGCCAGTGAATCGACTCTTCTGCTCGGAGAACCTGAGGCAGCAGGAGCGAGTGACTCCGCCATCACTTCCGACATTCTTGGCCAACTCGGCCAAGCCAAACGCGTTGGCCAACTTCGCAATTTCGACATCAATGTATCGACCGTTGACAGTGAGGTTACGATTCGAGGCTTTGTTGCGAACGCGCAACAGAAGGATTTGGTCCTCGGTACCGCACAGAACTCCCAGGGAGTTCGCCGCGTGATTGACGAGATCACCGTGACGGGTGCTCGCGACATGCAAAGAGCAGTAATGCCTGCAGCAACGGTGTCGGAAGCGACCCCGGTTGCTCGTCCGGCCTTCGCTGGAAACCCTGCCACCGGTGCTGGCGTCCCTCGCGCTTTTGCTGCGAGCACGATCAACAACGTCCCTATGCAGGTTGCTCCTGTTCAAGCGGCCCCGATCCAAGCTGTTCCGATGCAAGCTGCACCGATGCAAGCTGCTCAGGTCGTTCCAGGAGTGGCAGCTCCACAAGCTCCGGTTCCGATGAACGCAGGTCCATCGTACGGAGCAGGGGTTCCTCGCCAGGACAGCCCGTACATGCCTGGTTATGCCTGGCCGAGCTATGCTGCCTACCCGAACTATGCTGCGGTCACCTATCCCAAGCAGTACAGTGCCTCGGCGTGGCCTTACATCGGTCCGTTCTACCCCTACCCACAAGTTCCGCTGGGATGGCGACGAGTTTCCTTGGAATGGGATGACGGACTGTGGTACCTCGACTTCACCCACAAATAATGGGTAGGAAGAGATCCTGAAAACAAGAAAGCCTTGGTCGGATGACCAAGGCTTTTTTTGTTGATGCACAAAAGATTAGTGGAGGCCTATCGGCCTTTGACTTCGCAGCTCAGTCCGCCAGATGCAGGAACGTAAGCGACGCGAGTGTAGTCCATGACCATGCGGTGACTGCTGAATCGCCAAGCCAGGGTGCTGATACTGTTCATCATCATCTTGATCCAATGGCGGGGCAGGCCATCCCGATCTCGATCGTAGAAGGTTGGGACGATCTTTTGTTCGAGGGTTTCGTACAGATAAAGCGCATCGCGTCGATCGGTGATTCGATCATCGGCGTGGCTCGCTCCCTTGCCGATGGCAAAGCCGTTGGTGCCATCGAAGGCTTCCGCCCACCATCCATCCAGGATGCTGCAATTCAAGCCGCCGTTGAGCACGGTTTTTTGGCCGCTGGTGCCAGACGCTTCCAAGGGTCGCCTCGGATTGTTCAACCACACATCGACACCCTGGATCAGGTGTCGGCATACGTTGATGTCGTAATCCTCGATGAATGCGACGCGGCCTGCGAAGCGTGGATCATTTCGAAGATTGGCGATCTCCTGGATGAATTTTTTGCCAGGTTCGTCTTTGGGGTGAGCTTTGCCGGCAAAGATCACCTGCACGGGGCGGTCGGGATTTCCGAGGATGTTGGCAACTCGGTCAAGGTCATTGAAGAGCAAGTTTGCTCGTTTGTAGGTTGCGAATCTTCGGCCGAAGCCGATCGTCAGGATATTGGGGCTGAGGATATTCCGAGCCGACTCGATCACTTCGTCGCTCTCGCCTCGCCGACGGCATTGCCTGGACACCCGCCGACGAACAAACGACAGGAGCATATTCTTCAGCGCGTTGTGGGTCTCCCAGAGTTCCCCTGGATCGACGTTATGGATGAACTGCCAGACATCGGCCTCGCCCATATGGGTTCGCCAGTTGGCAGGAAAGTGCCGATCGTACAACTGGGCCATTTGGCCGGCGAGCCAACTCTCGATATGAACACCGTTGGTGATGTGCCCGATCGGGATATTGTTCTCCTCGCGGTTTGGCCACAAGTTATGCCACATGCGACGCGAAATATGGCCGTGCAATTGAGACACCGCATTGGCGGTACGAGACAACTTCAAACCGATCACGGTCATGCAAAACGATTCGGATGGGTCGGAGGAATGCACTCGCCCCAGGCTCATCAAGTGATCTTGGCTGATCCCGAGCGAATCGCGGAGGGGCCCAAGATGCTCTTCGATCAGGGCGCTGCTGAATCGATCGTGCCCCGCCGGAACAGGGGTATGGGTAGTAAAGACGGTGGACTGAGCGACTTCGCGGCCCGCATCCTCGAACGACAGGCCGTCGTCGGCCATCCGTTCGCGAATTACCTCGAGGGGGGCGAAGGCGCTGTGCCCTTCGTTCAAGTGGTAGGCACCGGGAGTGATCCCCAAGGCTCGCAGGGCTCGCACTCCACCGATCCCGAGAACGAGTTCCTGGCGAATCCGAGTTCGCTCGTCCCCGCCGTAAAGGCGACTGGTCAGCTCGCGATCCTCGGGGCGATTCCCATCGACATTGCAGTCGAGCAAATGAAGCGTCACTCGACCGACCCGGACCTTCCAGACCTTGGCTAGCAAACGGCCATTGCGGGTATCGATTTCGACGACGAGCGGGGTGCCGTCAGGCAGCAACGCTGCTTCGAGCGGCAGATCCTCGACGCGGGTTTCGTAATACTCCTCCCGCTGATAACCGTCGGTGCTGAGCGCCTGCTTGAAATACCCGTGCGAATAATAGAGCCCAACCCCGACCAGCGGAACACCCAACCCGCTGGCGCTCTTGATATGGTCTCCGGACAAAACTCCGAGGCCGCCGGAGTAAACAGGAAGGGATTCATGCAATCCAAACTCAGCCGAGAAATAGGCGACCGGTTTGCTTCCCAGAACCCCGGCATTAGTGTGGGCCCACGTATTGTTCGACTCCAGGTATTCCTGCAGCCGGCGATAGGCGTAGTTGACGCGGCTGTGCAGCACCATTTCGCTGGCTCGGATCGAAAGGCGATCCGGGGTGAATTCGCGGAGGAGGGCGATCGGATTGTGGTCGAGTTGCCGCCACCGGATGGGATCGATATCCCGGAAGAGGTTCGTGACTTCGGGTTGCCAACTCCACCACAGATTGTGGGCGAGCGCCACACACTTGTCGTACAAGGCCTCGGCATCAATCTCGCTTGCAATCCCGGACGCTGCCAGTTCGCTTCCGACCGAATAATCCATTTGCGTCATGTCAATCCTATCTACGCTCCCTGCGCGATGTTTTGCTTAACCGGGCGGTAATCGTTTACGACGGTCCTCGTTTACCGACACCGCTCTAGTTATAGCGAAATGCCGCCAATACTTCAAAGCCGTCTGGGGCATTCGCGCGGGCTTCGGCAATTCCTGCGGTTCAGGTAAGATGGGGGGCTCCCAGAACCAGGTTCCCTGATGCCGATGGATCATCGCCGATTCCCCTTTTGCTTGGATTTCATCACCCACTTCTCCACCGATATGGAGGATTGGGTTGCGAGGCTGCGCGCCGAGGGGGCGTCACCACAGTCGTTGACACACTTTCCCGCAGGATCCATTCGACGCTTGGCGCAGTGGGAGCGACAGACCGATATCCATCGGTCGCACTCTCTCCCTTTTTATGTCGCCTTGGCCTACGGCAATTTGTCCCTCGCGTTCATCATGACCCAACGGCATGCGGCGATTCGTCGGATAGAGACGAGTTCCAATCCGCGATCCATCGCCGAGTGGCTTCCGGCAATCCTGAGTGGCGACGCCTTTACCACGGTGGGGATCAGCCACTTGACGACGAGTCGGCGGCATTTGACTGTCCCTCCGGTGACAGTGGTTTGGGACGGGGACCGAGGGACACTCCACGGATCGATCCCCTGGGTCACCGGTGCGGCCCATGCCCGATATCTCGTGGTGGGTGCCGTGGATGCTTTCGACTCCGGCCAACAATATTTGATCCTGATCGAAACTCCATCGGAAGGAATCCAGCCCGGTCCTGGCATGCAGCTCGTTGCTTTAACAAATAGCTGCACCGATGTTGTCGAATTGCGTGGGGCTCGGATCGACCGGCGCGACGTATTGCATGGTCCAAGCGAAAATGTCATGGCGGCATCGAACACAGGAGGGGCGGGGGGACTGCAGACGAGCGCTCTTGCGCTCGGGCTGGCTGCCTCTGCCATCGACTATCTCGCGCATGAATCGTCGATGCGTCCCGCTCTGAGCGAGCATGCAGGGAACCTGCGAAGTCAGTGGGAACGGCTCTACGACGCGATCGTCGACTCGGAAAGCAGCCGGGATGCCAATACGCTTCGCAAGGCAGCGAACGATCTGGTTCTGGCTGCGACGCATGCCTCATTGTCCGCAGCCAAAGGTGCGGGCTATGTCGAGGGACATCCCGTGGGGCGTTGGTGTCAGGAAGCCCTCTTCTTCCTGGTGTGGAGTTGTCCACAAGTCGTTGCCGACGCTCATCTATGCACGTTTTCGGGATGGCAATCATGACACTTTCGGCTGAAATCATGTCGATCGGAGATGAACTGACGAGCGGCCAGCGTCTGGACACCAACAGCCAGTACTTGAGCCAGCGACTAAGCGATCTCGGGATCCAGGTCCGCTATCACACAACCATCGGCGACGAATTGGCGGACAACGTCGACGCGTTTCGCATCGCGGCGAAACGCGTCGATGTGGTGATTGCGACCGGGGGATTAGGTCCTACTGCGGATGATCTGACGCGCGAGGCGATCAGCGAAGCGTTCGGACTAGCGCTCGAGTTACGGCCCGAGGCGCTTGCCCATATCGAATCTCTTTTTGCGATGCGCAAGCGTCCCATGCCCGAGCGCAATCGCGTTCAGGCAATGTTCCCAGAAACGTCGCGCATCATCCCGAACCCGCATGGGACCGCTCCGGGAATCGATGTCGAGTTGACGCCCAATAGCCCCCAAACAAAGCGGCATTGTCGGATTTTCGCGTTGCCAGGCGTCCCGGCTGAAATGATGGAGATGCTCGATGCCACGGTCCTGCCGCGTTTGGTCGAGGAGATGGGGGCAGGGGCAAGCCGTTGGCGCTATCATTCGCTCAAGGTCTTCGGGATTGGCGAGAGCGATGTCGAACAGCGACTTCCGAACTTGATCGCCCGCAACCGCATCCCACGCGTTGGCATCACGGTTTCCCGCGCGACGATCACGCTGCGGATCGCGGCCCAAACCGCGACCGATGAGGAATTCCAACAATTGATCGCTCCCACGGTCGCTGAGATACGGGCTGCCTTGGGCGACCGCGTCTTTGGCGAAGGTGAGATCGAGATTCACGAAGCGGTTTATGCATTGCTTGAGAGTCGTTCCATCCGATTGGGTGTGATTGAAGTGGGAGCGTGTTGCCGTGTCGCCCATTTGCTCGCGTCCTTGCAGACATCGAATCTCACCGGGTTGGTAATCAGCCAACAGGTCGCCGGGATGTCCGAACTGGGTACCGATGAGCAGGAAATGCGCGACTGGGTGGCTGGAGATTTAGAAAAAGCGCTGAGCGTTGCAGCGGACCGAATGCTGCGAACCCATGATTTGGACCGGTGTCTTGCCGTCGGCGTGTATCCGACATCGAACGAGGTCACATCGGCTGCCCTCATGCCCCACGCGGACTTTGCGATGTGCTTGGCGAAGCGGGATTCCGCTTCCAAGGCAACGACGGTCTCCCTGGGCGGGCATCCCGACGTCCTCTATCATCGATTGGCAAAGACTGCTTTGAACTTTCTCCGACTCGATTTGCTGAAGTCCTAGGGGCTACTGTGCCGGAAAAAATTGTCGTTGCCAAAACCTCGGAAATTCCGCTCGGAGAGGGCCGCGCATTCCCCTGCCGGGATCGCATGATCGCCATTTTTCACCTGGAAGACCGCTTCTATGCCATGGACGATTTCTGCCCCCATCAGGGCGCTTCCCTCGCAGGCGGCTGGGTCCATGACGGCTGCGTTGCGTGCCCGTGGCATGCCTGGCGGTTTCGACTCGACGATGGCACCTGGATGGACAACCCGAAAATCAAAACCGATACGTTTCCGGTGACCATCGAGGGGGACGATGTCTGCATCGAGATTCCGTAGCCGGAAGGTGCTGGGGTTCCTCCAGTATCTCACCCTCCCTGTAGAGTCTGCCCAGATTGTTGAGATTGTTTTTCTTACTTGGCTTAAATCCGTCTTGACCCGCCTTTCGCGACTTGGCTATTCTCCGCCTCGACCACGGCAAGTTCGGTAGACTCGGCGAGCCTGGTTGGAGTTAAAGGATGCATCGTTCGGGCAAAGGCTCGAACGGTTACGAACATTCAACAAGGATGGTTGAGTTCCATGTCGACAACAAAAACAGTTTTCACTACCGGCGAAGCTGCCAAGATCTGCAAAGTAAGTCAGCAAACGATTATTCGCTGCTTCGATAACGGAACGCTGAAAGGATTTCGCGTCCCGGGAAGCCGTTTTCGCCGAATTCCTCGAGATCAGCTGTTCGTCTTCATGAAAGACAACGGCATTCCGACCGATGCCCTGGAAAGCGGCAAGAAGAAATTGCTCATCGTCGATGACGATCAGGATCTGGTCGACTTGATGCGAGACACCTTCGAACGCGACGGTCGCTTTGATATCCGGACCGCAAACAATGGTTTCGATGCCGGGATGCAGGTCAAGGAGTTTCGGCCTGATCTGGTCGTGCTCGACGTGATGTTGCCAGACATCAACGGCCGCGAAGTTTGCCAACGTGTTCGATCCGATCGGACGATGGATTCGGTCAAGATCCTGTGCATCTCCGGGATGGTCGACTCCGAAAAGATCGCCGATCTTCGGATGGCCGGTGCCAACGACTTCATGCAGAAGCCGTTCACCATGGATCGCCTGCTGGAACGAGTCTGCGACCAGTTGGAAATCGATCGACCCGTTGCAGTCCTCTAGTCTGCAACGCATACGCAGCAACGAGCGATCCTCGAGGGATCGCTCTCCTTTGGGAGCGGCCATTTCCTAGCCACCAGGAAAAACGGCATCGCTCCTATTTCTTTTTGCGACGCGAGTATGGTGCGTTTCGCGTATTGTTATTGGAAACGGACCACGATCCCGAAGTGAATGGAGCCACTGGGACCCGCGAGAGCGCCCAAAGATTCGGTACTACGAAACAACCATCCTTGCGACAAACATCGTTTCGCGGCAGTGGTTGGCAGCACTCGCCTGATGAAGCTTCGAGCTTTGAACCAATAACGATCGTGGAAGAAAATGCGGTCGAGGATCGTTCCGCCGAGTGATACGAGGTTTGCTACAAAGTCCCGCCGCACGGGCTTTTTGATCCGACCGGCAATCACCATCGTTCCGTCTGCTGCTAGCAATTCCTTGTGGATTTGAATGACGTGACGGTACCAATCCAGGTTTGCATCGGTGTCGATATCGCTCATGACAATCAAGTCAAACATGTTCTTGTCGTATCCTGGACATAGCGCGTCGCGCACCTCCACGTGGATCCGGTCTTGTTGGCAAGGTTGGAAACGCTCGCGCGTTCGCTGGACGGCGGATGGCGCGAAATCGTACGCGAAAACTTCCTGGGAGAATTCCGCGAGCAATTCCGCAACTTGCCCCAGTCCGCAAGCGACATCCAGGGAACGGCGAGGATGGGGAGACCACGCGCGGGCGGCTTGTGCGATCTTTTGAAACCGAACCTGATCCGCAAAGGAATAATAGCCCCAAGGATCCTCGGAGCTTTGATAAGTCGATTCGAAACTTTGTTGCGAATGACAACTGGGCTGAAGCACAATCGGGGCGATAGGATCGGACGCCATCCGAGAATTCCTTCTCCGTGCGTGGAACGAAAAGAAAACGCACCGATTAATTACCGATCTGCAAGCTTGTCGTCGATAGCAAAAAACGTTTTGACGAGAAATGAGTCGATGGAAGGGTCCTTTCGGTTCCCAACACGATTTGGTTCCCACCACGATCGGCTAGTCGCTCTGCGACAGCAAACGCAACCTCCATGGGTTGATCCGAGGTCGAGAAAAAAATTGATATCATTAGAGTGCTTGTTCGGTGTGTTTGTGATTGTATGCCATGAAGACTTGGCGAGCATAGACACCATGTTCCTTTCTCACTTGGGTGAAGCCTAACCATGCATCCACGATTCTTCGGCAGTTGCCTCGTTCTGCCTCTTTGCTTGTCCGTCCTAGGTTTTGCTATAGGTCAGGAGTATCCGTGGCGCGTGGGAGCGGCATCGCGCGAGATGGTGGCGGACGACTCGATGGTGATTGGAGGCGGGATCGGACCGGGTTATGCCCAAGGCCAGGAAGGAAAACTGCTCGCCACGGCGTTGGTTATCCGTGGGGAGACGAAACTCTGCCTGGTCGCCGCGGACATCCTGATGATGCATCGGGATTATCTAGACGAAGCGGCTCGTGAAATCGAAGCCCTCGCAGGGATCCCGTTCGATCATATCCTGATCAATGCCAGCCATACGCATCATGCCCCGTCGACAGTGACGGTACACGGGTACGCGCGGGACGAGGAGTTTTGCAAACGTACGGTGCGAGCGATCGTCGATGCAGCAGTAGCGGCGGATCAGGAAGCGGCCGCGTCGCCTCCATCCCGGGCTCGATTTCGATTGGGTCAAGAAGCGACCGTGGGCCAGAACAGCCGTCAACTGCTCCAGGATGGCAGAATCTATTGGATTGGCCCTCGGGACGAATTTGTCCGTCCGACCGGACCGTTCGACGTGGATTTGCCGGTGATGGCATTCGAGAGCGCAGGGGGAAAGTTGCGAGCTGCCTGGTTCAATCACTCGACTCATTGCATCGGGACGCGAACGGGCAAACGATCGCCGAGTTTCTACGGCTTTGCAGCGCAAGAGTTGTCGGACCAGCATGCGGCTCCGTTTTTGTTTTTGTCCGGAGCGGCTGGCTCCACCCACAATTTGAATCTCAGTTGCGATGAGATGGTGACTCGCATCAAGGGCGCGGCTAACGAAGCGTATGCCAAAGGGGTTCCGGTTCCTGATCCGACGCTGAAGGCAATCAAACGGGAGATCCCATTTGCAATGCGCACGTTTGACGAGACGAAAGAAGACGCTGCCGTCGTCGAGTACTGCCGCAAGTATGCTCCATCCAATGCAGACGGCATTATCGATGTGTTTCGTGACAGCCGCCGAAAGCTCAAGCCATCGCAGGGTGAGGAACGGCGCATGTGGATCCAGGCGATGCGGATCGGCGACGTCTATCTAGTCGCAGTTCCCGCCGAGTTTTTCACTGCCCTGGGACTTGAGATCAAGCGGCGTTCTCCCCATCGATACACATTTGTCTGCGGGTTGAGCAACGACTACGTGGGTTACACGCCAACTCGCGAAGGGTTCGAATTAGGAGGCTATCAAACCTGGGCGGGACTGCACAGCTTTTCCGAAATCGGAACGGGTGAAATGATGGTGGAGGAGTCGTTGAAGCTGCTGGAGCAACTTGGCAGATAAGAAGTTGCGATCCTGGTCTGGTATAATCGCACGGGATACAAAGACGGGGCTTGGAGAGACCTAGGATGGCAACGCAGGGCAGGAACAGTTGAGGACAACTGTTCTACGGGGAAGAGCCACCACCGTCTGGCGACGGTAGCTACGAAGAGCCGAATGCCTAGAGCCCATAGCGGAATGTTCAGGCGAGGATCTCGCGGACGACACGACCATGGACGTCGGTGAGTCGGAAGTCACGTCCTGCGTAGCGGTAGGTGAGTTTCTCGTGGTCGAATCCCATCAGGTGCAGGATCGTCGCGTGCAGATCATGGACGCTCGTCGGCGACTGCTCGGCGCGGAACCCGAACTCATCGGTGGCACCGTGCACCGTTCCGCCTCGGATGCCTCCACCCGCCAACCAAACCGAGAAGCCCCAATGGTTATGGTCGCGGCCCGATCCCCCTTCGGAGACCGGGGTCCGTCCGAATTCACCTCCCCACAGAACGAGCGTATCGTCGAGCATGCCGAGCCGTTTCAGATCGGTTAGAAACGCAGCGATCGGCTGATCGATTTCGCCACAGTTGGTGCGCAGATTCTTTTCGATGTCTCCATGATGATCCCACGGCTGTCCTGCGCCGTGCCAGAGTTGCACGTAGCGCACCCCGCGCTCAAGCAGTCGTCTGGCCATCAAGGTCTGCCGACCGTGCACGGTATCTCCGTAAAGATCTCGGATTTCCTGGGGCTCTTTGGAGAGATCGAATGCGTCGGACGCTTCCGTTTGCATGCGGAACGCCAACTCGAACGATTCGATGCGCGATTCCAAACGGGAATCGGTTTGGATTGCCGGGTTTTGCATGGCGAGTTCGCGCAGCAATCGCAGCTGTCTGCGCTGCGAGTTCATGTCGGAATGCGGGCTGCGAATGTTCTCGATGAGTTTGTCGAGTTCCGCATGCTTGGGGTCGACAAAGGTTCCTTGGAATGCGCCAGGGAGAAATCCGTTCTGCCAGTTGGCGGTATCCTTGACCGGATAACCACCCGGGCACATGGCGATGAATCCGGGCAGATTCTGGTTGACGGTACCCAGTCCATACATCAACCACGAACCCAAACTCGGTCGGGATTGGACCGAATCGCCGCAATTCATAAGCATGAGCGAGGGTTCGTGATTGGGTACCTGAGCCACCATCGATCGGACGACTGCGATCCGGTCGGCATGGGCTGCCGTTTTCTCGAACAGTTCGCTAATTTCCAAACCGCTTTCGCCATATTTCTTAAATGCGAAAGGGCTCGGCAGGGCGCCTCCGGTACGACGTTCGGTCAGGTACGTCATGGGCAGAGGTTTGCCAGCGTACTCTTTCAGTTTCGGCTTGGGGTCGAACGTATCGACATGCGATGGCCCTCCATTGAGAAAGAAGTGAACCATGCGCTTGGCCTTGGGGGCGAAATGCGGTTGGCGTTCTGCGAGGGAGCTGCCGCGTATGGGACCAGTGCCCGCATCTGGCTCTTGCGCTGGCGAGCTCTCCGAAAGGAGTTGGTTCAAGCCGAGCAATCCGAGCCCCATGCCGGTGGAACTCAGCAAGGAGCGGCGATGCAATCGATGCGGGTTGGGATTCATGGCTTAATCGATGTAGGTGACTTCGTTGCAAATCAGCAGGACCTGAGACAGTTGGGCCCGCGGCGAGAGTCCAATGGCACTGGTCTCTTGCGATGCTTCGTGGAGGAACCGTACCCCCCTGTTCATCTCGCTCGCGTGTGGATCGCGCTGCAACACGCGCCGATAGAGGGATTGAACAAACCGTTCGTCGGAAACGGGGTTACTCTCTTCCGCTGGCTCAAGGGTTTCCGCGAGCTTCGCTGCGGCTCGGGCGGGTAGAGGATGATTCAACAGGAACAAGGCTTGCTGCGGCACGGTCGTCTCCGAACGTTTCGGAGTGTGCATGTCGGGATTGGCGAAGTCGAAGTTTTGCAGGGTCATGGGGAGGTACTGGCGATCGATGGTGGTGTAGACGCTGCGTCGGGCCATGGCCGCATCGTTGCTGGCCAACGGATCGACCGATTTTCCGCCTTGCGTTGCCACGAGCGAACCGCTGAACATAAGCAGTGCATCGCGCGATTCCTCCCAGGTGAGCCGATGGCGATTCATGCGCCAAAGGAGTCGATTGGATGGATCGATTTCGCTGGCGGTTGGATGCTCGCCCCAGGATGCTCTTCGAAACGCGTCGGTCGATATCAATTCCCGGATCAACCAGCGGGTGCTCCATCCGTGACGTATGAACTCCAACGCCAACGCGTCGAGCAACTCAGGATGGGAGGGAGGATCGGATCGCAAACCGAAGTCGCTGGTGCTCTGGACCAGTCCCTCTCCAAATACTTGCTGCCAAACGCGATTGACCCATACCCGCGCGGTGAGTGGATTGTCTGCCGACGCGATTCGACGGGCCAATTCCAAGCGTCCGCTCCCGTTGTGAAAATCGCCGGAGTGTTCGCCCGGCAAACGTTCGAAGTAGCTTCGTGCAACCGACGTTCCTTTCAGATTGGCGTTCCCGCGTTTCAAAATGCGAGCATCGCTGACCAACGTTCGATCCCGGACGATGCCCAACTCGACCGGCGCCCCGACCGCTTGCATCAACCACTGGTCGACCTCGGTTTGCGCTTTCCAAATATCCACGCAAGTGCCGTTATCCCAGTACCATTCCGTGCTATCGATCGCTTCATCGGGGATATAAAAATACGATTCGCGGTCCAGCAGGATCCTGCGTCGCGCTTCCAGCGAGGGATCCTCCGAGGTTGCCGGGGTCGGTTCCCCCACCCCGTTGCGAAGCATGATCTCGTGCTGCCATGCGGCAGCGGTTTCTTCGAGGACAACGCCGTAACGATCTGCGGCCTCCCGAATCGAGCGAGGACGAGTTTCAAAGTGTTTCCGGACCACCGGGTCGCACGCTCCGGGCTGCGCGTCGAGACTCGCCAGAACCTGAGAAGCTCGCGACTCAAAATCGTCTTTCGAAAGCTTTGCAAGCTCCGTCCAGATGCGGAGCACAGGATCGGCTGCAACGTGGGGGAGCCCCAAATACCATTCCCAGCGATGCACGATCGCCGGGATCAAGTCTTCCTTGGTCGACAGTTGATTAAAAGAACCCTCGGGGTATTTTTCGAGCTGCACCTGGGTTTCAAGGTAATCGGCGAACCGCCGTTGAATCCGATCGTTGGCTTCGATGCGATGCTTGGAGGTCAACTCCTTGAGTTTCTGCTTTCGCTCCATAAGCCCTTTGCGAAAGTCGTCTGATTGAGACCGGAGATGATCCGGAATTTCCTCGCGCAGATCGATGCAGCTTTGAAACACACCGACAAAGCTGTAGTAATCGCGAGTGCTGATCGGATCGAATTTATGGTCGTGGCAGCGTGCGCACTGGACCGTCAGTCCCATGAGCCCGCGGAAGGTGGTATCGATACGATCGTCGATGATGTCGTATTGAATCGCAAGGAACCGCCTCCCCAAGGTAAGGAACCCCATCGCTGCCAGATCCGGCGAACCCGGCGGGACCAAGTGATCAGCTGCTAATTGCAATTCGAGAAAGCGATCGTAGGGGAGGTCGTCGCGAAAGGCTTTGATCAACCAATCGCGATAAGCTCGAGAGAATACGAAGGTTCGATCTTCGCGAGCGTAAACATATCCTTTGGTGTCCGAGTATCGGGCGATGTCCATCCATACGCGAGCCCATTTCTCCGCAACTTCCGGTCGATACAGCACGCGTTCGATGGCGTTCTCCCACGCCTGGGCGCTCGAGTCCTGTTCGTAGCATTTCACGTCATCCCATGTTGGAAACAATCCGGTCAGCACTCGATGCAATCGTCGGATTTGCGTTCGACGATCTGCTTGGGGCAGCGGATCGATGCCGCGTTCCTGCAGGGTGTCGTGAAGATAGCGGTCGATCCAATGCACAGCGATGCTTGACGCGCTACCCGATGTGCTGTCGGGGCGAACCTCTTCGAGTTTTGAGGGGGCGGATATCGTTCTTCGCAGTGGTTGAAACGCCCAATGATTGGCAGCGATCTCGTCGCGAGCATGGATCGATCCGTTCGTAATCATGGGAGCGTTAGGCTGGGTTGCTGGGAAGCGGGCTCCGTCTAGGACCCATTGCCGGATCGCATCCTTTTCGCGCGGGCTTAACGTGCGCATCGCGTCTGGGGGAGGCATGCGGACCTCGGGGTCGGTGGATTCGATGCGAGCGAGCAAGGGGCTTGCAGCCCGCTCGCGCTGGTCAATCACCGGCCCGTTCTCGCTGCCGAGGTCGAGGGATTCTTGGTTGTCGAGACGCAGACTCGCCCACTGTTTCGTTGGGCCGTGGCATTCGGAGCATTTTTCGACCAGCACGGGCCGAACGTTCGTTTCGAACCAATCCGAATCCTGGGCCAGGATTGGGCCCGCGAGCACCATCCAAACCCAGACCGTCTGCAGCACGCGCGATCGGAACATCGGCGCCAATCGATTCGGCAGCTTGAGTAGATGGAAAATCATGGGAGGGATGGGAGGCATAGGTCGTGATTGGGATCGCGCCGCCGCCTCATTATATCACCGGACCGCGAGCTCGGTGCATTCATGATTCGCCAGCCACTTACGAGTCGCTGTTCGCACGTACGACTCGCAAGAAGGCAACCAGTGCTCTCGCGGCGACGCGGAGAAAATAACCGGGCACTTTTAGGTGATCTCCAGTAGCCATCCGTTTCGGGCTTTGGTTCGGCTCTGCGTCCCTGCGGCTCTGCGAGAGACACCTCCGATAAAAATGAGCCTGAGGCGCTAGCCGATTTCGTTCGATACGCAAAAGTCGGCTAGCGCCTCAAGCTCATGGAGACCAAAATGGATTTTTGTCGGCTGTGTCCAAGCAAACGTTGATGATTCCGATGCAAGGCAATCATTCAGAAGGTCGAGCGATGACTTGGACTCGAAGTGTTTCGATCATACCTTGCAACTCGGATAAATCCTTGTCAACCAAGTCCTCATCAGGCGATTCCGGGAGGCCAAGTATCGATTGAAGGATCCGAATCATCTTGACGCTCGCCCTTGCCTCACCCCTTGCCTCACCCCTTGCCTCACCACGCGCCTCACCACGCGCCTCCCCCTTCTTGATCAATTGGTCGGCGACGGAACCGGGTTCGGGTTGGACTGGCCAAAATTCTGAAACCAAATCGTTCATCTTCTCTTCCCCTACTACTGGATTGACCGACATCACGTACACCCTGACCGTATCGAGCACATCCCTCGCTTGCTGAGGCGGCAGCGCCTGAGCAAGCAACTCAAACAAGAACCTCAGTACCGACTCTAGTTCCAGAGCTCTTCCATATTTTAGCAGCGCCAGCGCGACTTGCAAAATCGGATCCCCCGTCATCTTGGCGTCGTCCATACGACCGACGTCCAGAATGGCCAATTCCATCGCAGGTAGATACCGTTTCCAGTTATCTGGGACCGGAATGAGTTCAGCCAGCGAGCGACTGGATCGCCAGGGCCCGATGCCGTTATAAATGACCCAGGGCAAGATCGGTACCAACGGCTGACGGTTCGCCAACGCGTTCTCCCAAATTCGAACGAGATAGCCAAGCATCTGGATAAGGGTGAACGGTTCGTCGGTACTCTTGTGATCGATCAAGACCAAGATGTAGACATAATTGACCTTCATCCCCAAGTTCTTGACGACCTCTGGGTCGACGTCGACCTTGAAGAGTCGGTCGGCAAAGCGACGGCGCAGATTAGCGTCAATGAAGCTGGTATCGACGGGAGCGAGCGTATGAAACTGCAAGTGCTCTGCAAGTTCGCGCGGAAGATGCTCTGACAGCAAAGCTCGAGCGGAATCGATTTGCTGGAGTGTTTGATTGATCAATCGATCATGCGGCGACTGAATTCGTTCATCGGGGTTCTCTTCGGTACTCATGCGGAGGATTGTACCGGACGGATGCGGAGGCGTTGGTACTCGATGCAGGCTCCCATCGCAGCACGACGCTCCGCCGTCGTCACGGGTTTCTTCATCCGGCAATCGCTAGCAAAACAGCAACGGGAAGAATTGCCTGTCCACGCAGACGATTCTCAAGGCACTCTGCACCCAATCCACTCTGGCAAAAAATGGAGGGCGAAACAGGAAAGCATAAGACAGATCGCTCTTTCGGATTCCCCTCTGGCGCTTGCCGATTCCAACCCCTTTTCCCATGAGCGTGTATCAGTGTTCATAAGTGGTTTGTATTCGATCTTTTGCCCTCCATCTTTTGCCATTCGGTTTTCGACCGAGGCTCTTCGGTGCAATCACTAGAAAGGGTGAGTAATTGAGCGAAGAATTGCGTGGCACAACCGACTCGGAAGTCCGTCTTACATGCAGAGCCCGGTCTGAGTGCCATCAAGCTGGCTTTAACCTACGGGGCAATGGGCTGTTGCAGAAATTCAAGAAGATCGCGCATCTCTGATACGGAGATGTTGGCCTCCAAGCCGTCCGGCATGAGGGAGCGGCCGGTATTGCGAAGCGCTTCCATCTCTCCACGAGCGACTGTCCGCACTTCGCCGTTGGCTTGTTTGATCGCAATGCTTCCCGCATTCTCGCTGACCAAGACCCCGGAGAGGACCTCGCCACTTTCCAGCATGCATGTCAAGGCATGATATCCGGGCTGAATATCCGCGCTCGGAACCAAGATATTGCGCAACAATTTATCCTTGCTGTGCGACACGACACTCGCCAGGTTGGGACCAATGTCGTTTCCATCGCTGTTTCCACGGCGATGGCAAGCGGAACACGCCCTTTGGTATACCACTTTCCCGCTGCCCGCATCTCCCGATTGCTTTGCTGCGTCGCCATAAGTTTCCATCACTTTCTCGCGGTCCGGGGACTGAACCCGATCTGCGAGCGATAGAAACCGCTGGGCCAAACTTGCTTCGGCGTGTGTGCGAAGCCTCGCCGATTGAACGGGAGACAGCAACTGCAGATCGATTTCGTTTTTCTCCAAACGGGCGATCAAATCGGCGACCCAGCCGTCGCGCATCAACCAAACATCGATCGCCGCAGCGGCAGGTCCCGGGGTCAGTCGCTTAATCGCCGTCGCGATTCTCGGCAACACCAACTCGGAACCGCTTTGCCCCAACGCGCGAAGGATCGATGTTTGAAGCTCGTCCGAATGCCGAGCCGATAGCTGCTCCGACAGCAACTCTACCGCTTCATCGCGATGATCACTCCAGCGCAATAAAGGGATGAGGGATCGGACCTGTGGTTCGGTGGGACTCGAGTTCCCGCGATACGAGTCCAGAGTCGACAAAGCCCATCGCTCAAGCCGGTCCGCTACTTTGAGCAGCGAGGGGTTGACCTGTTGCATCGACAGATCCTGAACGGAAAAACCAATGCGTTGCAGATCCAGCAAACAGGCGTCCAATCCGATGGTGTCCTTGGTTTTTTCTGCGATATCGATTTCATTGTCCAGGAGGGATGCGATGGTTTGGATGTCGCGGATGGCGACTGACTGACGCAACAAATGCTCGCGGTACGCGGACCATGCGGCCCGATCTCCCGCCGCGATGGCTGTCGCAAAGTTCGCGGCATGGCGAAGCGACGAACTCATCACGGCAGACTTCAAGAAGGGATCTTGCGGATAACGATTCGCAATACGAGCCAGGGTTGCCCCCGCAGCCTCCGACTCCCACTCACCGCAGGAAAGGGCCAACTGCAAAAGCACTTTCGCATGATCGTCCTCTGCGAGACTCAACGCATCGGCGATGAGCGATTGTTCCTGTCGCCGCTCCGCCAACTGCAACGCACCGACACGAACCTCGGCGATGGGGTCTGCCAGGAGCGTTGCGAGCAATCTCCCATCGAGACTCGCCATCCCATCCAGGATCCAGGCCGCCTGAAGCCGAACTTCGCCGCGCGAGGAATCGCGAGCGAGTTCCTTCAGCAGCGGGATCGCATCCGCCGGTCTCTTCCAGAGCAACCATTGCTGAACCGAGAGCCGTTGCCAGTCATTGGAACTGTCGAGCGCCTGAACCATGGCTGCTGTGTTGCTCGGATCGAGCGCAGGCCAAGCTCGCGGGCCGCGATCGGGGACGACCTTCCAAATCCGTCCGCAATCGTCGCCGAGCCGATAATGCGGGCGCAGTTCTTCTTTGCCTTCGGGAGGGAGCCAATCGGGATGTTCGATCATGTACCGCACCATGTCGGCGACCCAGAGTGCACCATCGGGACCGGTTCGCACCATGACCGGTCGGCACCATCGATCCTCGCTCGCGAAGAAATCCTCGCGTCCTTCACCTACGGGCCGTGTGGACGCAAAACTGACTCCTTCATCGTGAACAACATTGTGTTGCACCAAATTATGAAACGGCTCGCAGGTGAACGCGTGCCGAGTCCGAGTCGAACCGAACAACCAGTTGTCGTTGTAGATCATGCCGCTGCAGGCCGAGGTAAAATGCCCGGACTGCTCAAAGCTGTGATAACGTTTTTCCAGTGGACTCGCGGGGTAGACCGGAGGGCTTCCGGTCGGAACAACATGATGCACCGAAGTTGCCACGGGAACATGCGGGTTGCGAGCCAGATAGCGATCCGGGAGGACGTAATGCCATAGGGGGCTCGCGTTTTGCGTTCCGAACCAATTGCCCCACGCATCAGCGTTGCGTCCGAATTGCGACGGCCCGGACTCGAGTACCACTTCGCCTGTCTCCGGTTGGAATCGAAAATCGCGGCTTCCGAGCGCGTAGGTTTTGCCATTGCGAAGCGAGCGGATCTCGACCCCGACACCGTGACCCGGATGATGCCCGCCACTGGCGCAATACACCCAACCATCGAGACCAAATCGTGGATGGTTAAGACGCAATTGTTGATTGCCTTCATTGAACCCTTCGAACAAGACCTCCGAATGATCGGCGCACAGATCGCCATCGGTATCCTTCAGAAACCACAGCTTGGGCGCTGCTGTGACGATCACGCCATCGCGATAACAGAGAATACCAGTCGGGAAACTGAGGCCATCCGCGAACAGTTGGCTTCGTTCGAAGGTACCATCTCGATCGCGATCTTCGAGCACGCGAACGCGCCCGCCGGGCTTGCCTTTGCCGTCCATCCCCAAGGGATAGTCCGCCATCTCTACCACCCACAATCGCCCCTGCACATCCCAATCGAATGCGACCGGGTCGATGACCTGAGGCTCTGAGGCGACCAATTCCAAGCGATATCCGGGTGGAACATGGATCGATTTTTTCGCTTCCTCGGGATCGAGCGGTCGCATGCGAGGTGCTGTCTCTGGAACCGCTGCCACTCGCGAATCCTCGATGCCCGATGTTTTCCACAGTGTTTCCATTTCCGTTTCTTGGAGTGCCTCCCGGAACAGAGCGATCTCATCGAGTTTACCTTGCAGCTTTATGCCGCACTGCATCGTCGATGGGAGGGAGGGCGCGTCGTCGATGCTGAGTTCGGTTTGCAATTGGCCGTTGACGAAGACGCGAAGCAGCTTGCCGTTTCGCGAGACGGTGGCGTGGTTCCAGCGATCGGCTAGATAATGAACCGAGCTTACCAGAGTACGAGGCTGCTGGTCGAGTGGGGTGGGCAATTCGAGCTTGAGCCGCACGCGATGTTCGGCATCTTGGTCTGCGATCAATCGTTCCCCTTGCGGGCCGCTGCTGAGGATGCCGCTGCGCTGGCTGGCCCCGCTCTTTTCACCCAGCCAGAACCAGTACGAGAGGGTGTAGCGATCGCCGACTCCATCGGTGTTAGCAAAGAAAAGTCCATCGACCAAATGCACCGCGCGATTGATTTGAGTGGGTCCTGAAAATCGAGACGCACGGAGTGCTTCGCCGTCTCCGATGCCGGTACCGCTCCCAACGCCGGGCAGGTACCACGCATAACTCCCCAACAGATTTCCTTTTGCACCTCCTTCGACGGCGTTGCGAGCGATGAGGCCGTCTTCATCGTTGAGTCGCCAATAGCCGATCGGTTTCAGGTCGAGAACGCGCTGCGCGTAGGGGCCATGGTCATCGCCCATGGTGCGCCGCGGTTTGCCGGTGACTTGTTCTAGTCCTTCGACGAGGGCGTCGACGATCTTGGTTTCGGCGGGAATTTCCAAGCCGGCGGTACGTGCCGGCCAAGTGGTGTAGCCCCCGAGTTTGTGTTGCTCGGGAGGTGGAATGTAGCCGTCGGCACCGTTGGCCAATTCGACATTGAAGTGATGCGAACCCGGCGATCGGCCTCGCAGTTTCAGGCCGGTCAACGCATAGACTTCGTTGGGAAGGGCTGCGATGGTTAGGTCGCCGATACGGATCGACTGCAGTTTGATCTCGGTCGCCTGGCGTTCGTGGAGGATCATCGCTTCTCGTGCGTAGACTTCGGGAATCGATTTCGGGATATCCCCTTCGATCTTGGCTGCGATCGGTTCGGCCCACTTGCGCCGCGCCTCGCTCGGCACGCGGTACCGGAGCTTGAGATTGCTCTCGACGCAACCGAGTGGCGCGTGAGATTGATACTCGATACCATCGAGCGCTTTCTCCGCGTAACGAGCGACTCCTTCGGCGTATTGGGCCATCGTGATGTTTTCAGCGGGAACACCGTAATCCATCCACATCAGATCACCGCTCGTTCCTTGCGAAATCGCGCAGACGAAGGGACCATTGCCATCCCCAGGTTCTCCGAGCATGTCTGCGATGTATTTACAGAACAGCCCGTAGTAGTCCGCGGAGATGGCGGCACTACCGAAGTAATGCTGGGAGTAGTTGGCATAAACCGCGATCGGTTTTCCCGCGAGCGACTGAATAGAAATGACCGACAACGTGGGGTCCACTGGTCCCGAGGGACCGATCACATCGGGGCTTTGATACCCGGGGTGCATGTTGGCGAGTCCCGTCGGTTCGCCAAAAGGGTCGACCACTTTGCGGTCCACATGGCGGATCCAACGTCGATTGTGAGTATGCTCCCAATCGTCGACCGACCCCCAACCGATGCGGGCTGGCTCCCGTCGCGCGTGCGCCGCGATGATTGCCTCGGCAATTTTCCCTGGCAACGTGGAGGCATAGGCTTCGTCTTGGCGTGTCCCCAGGCATCCCATGGCTGCAGGCGCAGAGTGGGTATGCGTCGCCGAGACGAGCATGTGCTGGGTGGGAATGCCGCACCGTTCGCTGGCAATCCGTTTGGCCTCGTCGATCAGCGTTTGGGGCATCATGCACGTGTCCACAACCACCAACGCCAAGAGCGTGCTTCCATCCTCGAGGACGATCGCCCGAACCCACAGCGGATCCTGGACCGTCGATGCGCGGCCCTCGAGAAATCCTCCGGCGACGATCGACTCAGGGCTAGCTGGATCGATATTGACGGTCGCCGCACCCGCTCGAAACTCGGCACACGCACCGATCGTTGCGGTGGCAAACAGGGCAACCAACGCCATGGCAAAAGGAACGAATCGACCGACGGAAAACTGCGTGGGGGAAAACATAACGCAAGCCGTGTTACGAAAAGGGAAGATGTTGGAAGGGATACCCTTGGATCGAAGGGATCCCTTCAGTTTACCCGAAGACCGCCTTCCGCCCCGACTCTGCGGCCCATGATTCTGACTGGCCCTGGGACTTTTCGGGCAAAGGTTGACAGCTGTATACGATGATTAATATACGAATTATCTGAGGTTTTGAAAAATCTGGAACGCGAGTGTGACAACGGAGTGCCCGAATCGTCCTAACACGAAGGATATTGTCGTTGCCTGGATTGGCGATCGATCCTGAAATTCCATCAAAAAGCTGAGTAGGGCAATTTTGTTGACGACCCGAGAGACTGACAGTTCGCTTTTCCAGGAACGAGATATTTCTGCGATTCTCCAGCAAGTGCGATCGGGGAACACGGAATCTCTGGGTCAATTGCTCAGCCTGTACCGGAACTATTTGCTGGTGGTTGCCGCAAACCATCTGGACCGGCGGCTTCGGCAGCGGGTCGACCCCTCGGATTTGGTTCAAGAAGCGATGCTGGCCGCCCATCGCGACTTTGCCGATTTTAGGGGATACACCGAGCGGGAGTTCATGGGTTGGCTTCGAAAAATTCTGGTCCACTGCATCGGCCACGCCATCGAAACGCATGTCAAAGCCCGGAAGCGAGACATCCGACGCGAAGCACCCCAGCACGCCTCGACCGACATGTCCGACGCGGGCCAACTCTGGATCAACACGATTTCAGGTCGCGATTCCACGCCTAGTGAGATTTTTGGACGGGGGGAGGCGGCGACGAAGTTGCTCCAGCAATTGTCCAAGCTCAAGCCCGAATACCGAGATGTGATCATCTATCGGAATCTCCAGGGGCTATCCTTCGACGAAGTGGCTTCGCGAATGGGACGCAAGCCGACCAATGTTCGTATGCTGTGGCTACGTGCGATCGAGAAGTTCCGAGGTACATGTCTTCCGATCGATTGATGCATTCCATGAAATCAGAGACCGGCAACTCCACCCTTAGTTCGATCGCTTGCGGCAACCTGTCGCCAGACCAGCGTGTTCGATTGGGAGAGTTGCTGGAGCGGTATCTGGTCGGTCTCGAGTCCGGATTACCCCCGTCGGTCGAACAACTCGCGCAAGACGATCCCGACTTGACGGAAGCGTTGGCCGAAGGTGTTGCTAGTTTGGTAGCTCTGCACACGATGGCAACCGGATGGGATTCCAAGGTGACACTCGGTCTGTCGACGATCGCGTCGGCATCGGACTCTGGAAATCTGTTTCCGAATTCTCGTCGCTTGGGGGATTTTGACCTCCACGAAGAACTGGGCCGCGGCGGCATGGGAGTGGTATATCGCGCGACGCAGCGTTCGCTGAAACGAACAGTAGCCATCAAACTGCTACCCTTCATCAGCGCAATGAACGCTAGTCAGATTCGGCGATTCCAGAACGAAGCCGAGTACGCCGCAAGTTTGAATCACCCCAACATCGTGCCGGTGTACGCATTTGGATTCGAGGATGGCATCCACTATTTTGCCATGCAATGGATCGAAGGCCAGTCGCTCGATCGATGGATGCGTTTCTCGTCCGAACCGAATACCCGAGCAGCCCAAAGCAGCCAGGATGTGGATTGGCGCACCATCGTTGACTGGGGAATTCAAGCTGCCGACGGGTTGCAAGCCGCCCACGATGCTGGTGTTGTTCACCGCGACGTCAAACCATCCAATTTGCTGCTCGATCGAACCGGCAAGGTTTGGCTTTCGGATTTCGGGTTGGCTCGTGTTCCCCACGATGTGTCATTGACCCAGACAGGAGATGTCCTGGGGACGGTCAAATACATGAGTCCCGAGCAGGCTGCGGGCAAATCCGCGTTGGTCGACGGGCGAAGCGATGTTTATTCGCTCGGCGTGACGCTTCGGGAATTGCTCACGTGCATGCCCGACTCCCAACTCGATCAAGATTCGTTTGCCGAATCGAATGCAATGGTCCCGAACCGCGTGACGATCATCTCGAGGCTAAGCAGTGCCCCCGCGGATTTGCGGACCGTGCTGGAGAAGGCCACTGCTGAGTTGCCGGAGCATCGTTACGAATCGGTGCGTTTATTCGCAGAGGACTTGCAACGGGTTCTGCGAGGTGAGCGAACGGTCGCCCGGCCACCAACTCCCCTGGATCGAATCGCGCGGTGGAGTTCGAAGCATCGAAAGCTCGTTGCGGTAGCCATGCTGTTCGGCATGCTGTTGACAACCGGTTCCGTATTCGTGTCATCCATCATTCTGGCTCAAAAACGGGAATCTGACATTCATCGCGAGCGAGCTCGGCAAAGCGCACAGCTTGCACGCGATGCCGTCGATCGCCTTGGGTCCAAGGTTGCCGAGTTGTTGGCGGATGTTCCCTCCGCGATCCTGGTCCGCAAGCAATTGCTTGAGGAAACGCTCACCTACTACGAAAACTTCGTGTCCGAGTCGGTCGATGATCCCAGTTTGCGGCAGGACTTGGCGTCGACCCACGAAAAGATCGGCTCGCTTTTGCTGGAGACAGGAAACATCTCCAAGTCGATCGCCGCGTTCCAGGCTGCCGATGATCTCCTCGAAGCATTGATGATCGCATCTCCTGGAAGCGATGCACTGATTCTGAAGCGATCGGTTTGCGAGAACAATCTGGCCAGGGCATTGCAAGCCTCAGGCCAACCCGAGGAGGCAACCGCGTTGTTTCTGCGCGCGATGGAACGGCAGAGAGCGCTTTCGGCAGACTCTGAACTCGACGTTCGCCTGGCTTTGGCAACGACCGAAAACAACCTCGGTCTGCTCCTCGCGGAGATGGATTCACCTCGAGAAGCCTCGAAGTTTTTCCAGCAAGCGATCGATCGATTGAACGAGGTGGAGCCTGACGGCAACCGCATGGCGTTTGCCCAACTCAACCTGGCGAACACGTTGGTCTCGCAATGGCCCGATCAAGCGGTCCAGAGCGCTGAGCGATCGATTCAAATCCTCTCCAGACAACTCGAGCAGCAACCTAACAATGTCAAGTTGTCGATGGACAAGTCTCGCGCCCTCGCAATCCTGGGCTCGGCTCGCAGCGAGCAAGGGAAAAAACGGGAATCCGTCGAAGCGTTCGAGCAAGCGGTAAGCGTTGTTCGTCGGCTCTCGCCCCTCTGGCCGGACGATCCGTCGCTGCAGCAACAGTTGGCCATCAATTACAGCTACCTCGGCCTCGCCTATGCAGCCTCAGGGGATACCCGACAGGCATCGTTAACTTTGGAACGGGCCTACGAAGTCCAAGACCGTATTGTCCGATCGTCTCCCGAAGACCACAAAGCCCAAGATATCCTGGCCAGCATCCTGAGCCAGACCGGGGAGTTGGACCGCTCTCTCGGCGACCGAGATTCCGCACGGCAAGCGTTTGAGAAATCGATCCATTTCCAAAAGACTGCGCTGGCAATAGCTCCCTCTGCCCAGCGGTATCGCGAACGATTGAAGTACTACGAAGCGCAACTGGATTCGCTTTAGAAACGGCAAATGCAACCATGAAACCATCCCAGAATTTTCGCTCGCTGCGGGTCGAATGCTTGGAAAACCGCATCGTCTTCGCGGGAAACCTCGCAGCGGTCACGGTTGCTCCACAGCATGAGACCACGACCTTCATCGCTCCATCGCACTTTTCCTCGGCGGGCGAAGGAGAAAGCTCGGGGATAGCGAATTCGAACACGCTTTCCAATCTTCATGTGCTAATACCATCCTCGTCAGTCGTCCCCGCGGCATCGACCTCGCAGGATTCCATCGCAATGCAGACGCACTCTTCGAGTACGGTGACGCACCCGTTGGCAACCACCAATTCGAGTCATGCTGTGAAATCGTCGGAGGCCATGGCGGTTCCCGCATCGATGGTTGGGGATGGTCTTTCGATTGCCGCATCGATGCCGAGCGGTTTGCTTGCCGGCCAACAGCAAGGCTTTTCGAGTCCAGAGAGATTATCGGACATCGCAGCAACCCCGCGTTCCTCCACGCCATTTCTGCGTGCGAGGTCGGTCGACGATGCGTTTATGACCCAATCTCCCCTGATCTCTGCAACGTATAATACCAGCGCCCGCAGCATCGACAAATCGCGCCTGCAATCGCTCGATCTATCCAGCGATCGTCCCACCGAAAGCGTTGCTGGAAAATCACAGATCGCGAACCGACCCGACGTGGAACAAACGCCGGAAGGATCGTGGCTCGAAATCAGCCGCAACGAACTGTTCGCAAAATCCTTCCCGAACGTTGCGATGCCCGAAGATGCACTACCCTCAGCACCACGATCGTGGTCTCTTCTGTTCGGTGTGGTCCAATCAACCTCCCCGTTCTCGGAAGACACGGAATCGAGTGATTTGGCCAGCAAACGGCAAGCGGTCCTCGAGTTGGTGGCCCAAAGCGAGGAAATCGGATCTCCATCTGCAGTGCCCTCGTCGAACTACGCGTCGAACGGATGGAAGGCGACTGGTTCCTTGCTCGCTGCTGCCTTTGCAGCGGTTGTCTACCATCGGAAGAAAAACCAAGATCTTCAACCAATCCAACTCCAGGGAGTTGCAACGCCGTCGCGGCGATCCAAGCGAGCCCCTCGGTGAAACGGTCCTCTATCGAACCTCCCAGTGCTTGATCTGTTCCATGAGCCGATCTGCACTGGTGAACGGTTCGGCGATCCAGCCCGCATTGCGGGCCCCCTCGATGTTGTCGTGACGATCGTCGACGAAGAAGATCTTTTCCGGGGGACAGCCTGCTTGCGATTCTGCCACACGGTAAATGAGGGGATCGGGTTTCATGCTCTTGGCTTCGTACGAAAGGACGATCGGTCCGAAATGGTCGACGACGCTCGCATAACGCTGCTCGACGATCCATTCCCAATGGGCTTGGCATGTGTTCGACAGGAGCCCGATCGGAATTCCGGCTCGCTTGACATATTCCAACACGGGAACAATTTGATGGTTGGGAATGAACATATCCGCGGCTGCTTGAAGCATTTCACGCGTGTCGAGCGAGATCCCCAAACTCCCAGCGATCCGTTCGATGAATTCTTCGCCGGTGATCAAGCCGGTTTCGTATTGGATTTGCAAGGGAGAATCCATGACGACCGATCGCATCCGTTCCGGAGCGACGCCGGCGATTTTTGCCATGGAGCGCATGGCCAACCCATGGTCGAAAAAGAGGAGGACGTTGCCCAGGTCAAAGTACATGAAATCGGGACGTGGGATCCTGGCGGCCATTACACCAACGCTCCGGCGAATGTTTTTTGCAGCGCTGCCAGACCGCGCTGACCATCCTTGCCTTCGATCACAACGTTCACTCGCAGGTCGCTGGTGTTGATCATCAATACATTGATCCCCTCATCGGCGAGGGCCTTGAACATGGCGATAGCGACGCTGGTATGGCTCCGCAAACCAATGCCGCTGACCGAGAGTTTGGCGATGTCGGTCGATCCGCCGATTTTGCGGAAGTTGTATCCCGTCTTGCCTAGCACATCCAAACTGAGCGGCATTTGTTCTTCGGGCACGGTGAAAGAGATACTCGTCTCGCCAAGATAGCCATCGCAGCTTTGGATGATCATGTCGACAAATACGCCGACTTCGGCGACTTCGCGAAATACTTTTTCGGCTAGACCGGGCGTGTCGGGGACACCGGTCAATGTCACGCGAGCCTGGTCGCCGAGCAAGGAGATGTCCAGGAGCGTCAATTGTTCGAGATTGGATTTGCTCAAGCGATCGACGATTTCGCTGGCGCTTTGGCTGCCGGAAATCGACTGCCCGATTCGCCATTGATTGGCATCGGCGGGCTTGACATGAAGCGAGAAGGCTTGATGCACCGCTCGCAGTGCGGCGGTCGCTTCGGAACGCTGCACCAGGCAACTGATTTTGATTTCGCTGGTGGTGATCATTTGGATATTGATCCCCGCGTTAGCCAGCGACGAAAACATTTTCTCCGCAACCCCGGTTTGGTTTGCCATTCCCAGGCCGACGACGGAAACCTTAGCGACTGCGTCGTCGTATGTGTAGCCGGTCGCTCCGGTCACTTTCACTCCTTCTTCGATCGCCCGCAGGGCTTCCTTGAGTTCGTGGTTGGGAATGGTGAAGGAGATGTCCGCTCGGTCCTCCATGCCGATGTTCTGCACGATCATGTCGACGGTGATTTTGCGATCGGCGAGGCGTCGAAAGATTTCGTAACTCATGCCGGGCGAGTCGGGGACTCCTTGGACGGTGATGCGAGCTTCCTCGCGCGTCAACGCCGCGCCGCTGACCGGAACCGTGTTGGATTCTGGCAAGGAAACGATCATGGATCCCGGCGCATCGGAGAAACTGCTCCGAACGCGGATGGGAACACCGAACTTTTTGGCGAACTCGATCGAGCGATTGTGCATCACACTCGCGCCCAGGCTCGCCAGTTCGAGCATTTCGTCGTAACTGATCAGATCCATTTGCCGCGCTTCGGGCAACAACCGCGGATCGGTTGTGTAGACGCCATCGACATCGGTGTAGATCTCACATGCATCGGCGCCGAGAACGGCGGCGAGCGCGACGGCGGTGGTATCGCTCCCGCCCCGGCCGAGAGTCGTGATATTGTAGTCGTCATCGACTCCCTGGACTCCGGCCGCAATGACGATGTTGCCGGCATCGAGCAGCTTTCGGATCCGTTCGGTGGAAATTGTCTTGATGCGGGCTTTGGTGAACGAGTTGTCGGTCCGAATCCCCATCTGAGCGCCGGTCAGCGAAATCGCGCGATATCCGAAGCGATGGATCGCCATCGCCATGAGCGCCACGCTGACCTGTTCGCCCGTGCTGAGCAGCATGTCCATTTCGCGAGCGGGGGGCTCGTCGTTGATTTGTTTCGCCAGATCGATCAAGTGGTCCGTCTCATGCCCCATGGCGCTCACGACGACAACGACCTGGTTTCCTTCCTGTTGCGCGCGGATCGCCTTGCGGGCTGCCGACTGTATTTTTTCCGGTGTCGCAACGCTGGTGCCTCCAAACTTCTGAACAATCAATGGCATCGGATCAAACCGTTTTCTGCGGGGCTTGTTGACGGAATCGGCCGGAAGGCTGGTGCATCGCGTCACCTGCGACGGGCTTCCTGACGAAAATAATACCAATTCGCGGCCATTTGAGAATTCGCGTTGGGATCCCCGCTTCCACGTGGATCCGCCATCGCTCACCGCAAAAGGGGTTGTCCGGAAACAGGGCGGGCCGCAACTCCGCGACCGGGTTCGGTAACGCCTCCCAATCCCCGAGATTCGTCCCCTTGAGCCATCGCCGCAAACGCTTGATCCAATTGCGTCTTGGCAGCCAGAACCCGCGAATCTTGGGAGTGCGTGGCTGCCAATCGCCCGAGAGTGATCCGAGCCTGGACGAATTCTCCCATGCGATGCTGGACCTCGACGATTTCCAAGTGACGAGCAAGTTGGTCGGTAGGCAACTGCTCGGCAGCCTTGGCGAGCAAGGATGCCGCCTCTTGAGGTCGATTGAGATCTGCGAACACGAGGCCTCGAAACAGCATGTGCTCCGGGTTGTCTCGCACCGATCCGTGCAGATCCACCATGCGGTCCAAGGTCGCCAAGGCCCGCTCCGGTTTCCCCTGCTTGCGATAGATCTCCGCAATCGCCAATTGAACCTTTGGGTAATCGCTGCGAATCAGCAAAGCTCGATGGTAGCACTCCAACGAGTCCGCCCACTCGCCCACCGATTGGTGCGTATCCCCCAGGAGCGCCCAAGCTCGGGCATGATTCCGATTGCCTGAGAGGACATCCAATGCGAGTTTCTTCGCGGCCGCGTGGTCCCCAATCTCTTGATACATTTCACCTAATTGAATCGCGTATTCCGGATTTCGCCCCGACAGTCGCAACGCTTCACTCATATGCTGAGTCGCCTGCTGTTTGTCTCCACGCTCCCACAGCGTCATGGCGTACCCCCACTGAGCCCGCTCATCCAACGGCGAGAGCGCGAGCGCCTGCGAGAAGAGTAGCTCCGCATCTTGAGTTCGTGATCGCTGAAGCGCATCCGCGCCGCGAAGCGATAATTGACGGGCCGTGACCAAAGATTTGTTCGTCCCATCGACGCGAAACGCCCGGCATCCGCCGCTCATGTAAACAACCAGTCCTACAAGCAAACCCAGCGCGCACCGCGTCCACCAACGCGATCTAAACGCATTGATCCGGCCATCGTTCTCGACGGTCTTGGCACGAACCATCATGGATTCCCAGATCCTCGCTCCTCGATTCCCTCTCACTCACCCTTGCTTGTAGCAAAGCTTGGCTCCACAACTCAAGCCCCTTCAGACTCAGCCGACAAAAGTTAATTTTCGTTTCCATGAGCCTGAGGCGCTAGCCGATCTTTGCACTGCGAACGAACTAGGCTAGCGCCGCAGGCTCACTTTTGTCGGCTGTGTCCCTTCATGGCGGTATTTCGCCCAGTTTGCCTTGATTCCGGACTCGCGATTTTCTAATTCCTAGGATTCGAGAAATCGTCGTCCATTCCTGTCCGGATGATATCGATGTTCGTGCGAGCCCACATAGCAAGCAAAACAGTTCGCACCGCACCACTCCTGGTGTGGTGCGCAGCCGTTGTGCTTCCTGGTTTGTTGGTACGTGCCCAGCCTCCGGATTCGGAGGAGGCGAAGCAGTTGCTCGTTCGGTCCTTTGTCCAAGGACGCGATGCGTTCGCTAGCGAAGATTGGGAAAAGGCATCGGAGCAGTTCCGCGAGGTCAGCAAGCAGTGCTCGGGATCGCCGTTGGCATTGGAATCGAACTACTATGCGACCCTCGCCGAATGGAAACGCGGGGATCGCAGCTGCCACGAGTCCATGCAGGCTTGGCTGCGCGAAGCCAAACTGCTGCAGGATCGACTTCGTCACGCCAATCGGCCATCCCCGTCGTCTTGGGATGCGTGGATTGGCAACATGCATTTGCTGCTGGCCCAGACCGAACGCCAGCGGCAGCAATGGGAGTCCGCGGAGTCGAGGCTCGCTGCGCTGCTAGAACTGGCCGATAGCGAGCGATCCCAGGATTTTGCATGGCCCGCGCAGAAGGTTTCCATCGCGAATGCTTGGTACGAACGAGGGCTCTTGGCTCAGGACCGTCATCAGGATTGGGGGAAAGCCAAGGACTGTTTTCAACAGGCGTTGGATGCCAGTCCCGACGGGTCCGAGCTTCGGTGTGAGCTCGTCAGTTCCATCGCGAAAACCCACATTCAACTCGCGGAATGGGACGCGAGCGAGGAGTCGATTGCCCAACTCGAGTCCTTGGCAATGAACGATCATTGGCGAGCCAAGGCTGCGCTTCTGCGGGGGGACATCGCAAAAGCTCGGCAGGACGCCGCCGCCTTTGCCAAGGCGTTGCAGCCAGCGGTGGCATGGGCTCTGTCCGGTCGAACCGATTTGCAACTCGCCTACGAATTGGCCTTGGCGCTTTTGGAAGCTCGAGAGGAGGAAGACGGCGAGGCGGTTTTGATCCACATCGTCCAGCGCGATCCGAAGCATCCTGTCACCATTGAGGCTCGGGTCCACATCGCGCGGCGAGCGATCGAACGCGGAGCGTGGCAGCAAGCCAAAGAACGCCTCGATGAAGCGATCGCGATGGGTTGCGCCCCGGCCTGGATTCCCCATGCTCGCCTGGCGCGCGGACAAGCCCACCTGAAACTGGGGCTCCCCGCATCGGCCGTCGACGATCTCACCGTGGCGTTGGAGTACGTTGGGGAGGACGTCGGGCTAGAGACCGCAATCCGGTTCGAGCTCGGCGAAGCTCTCATGCAGTCGCAACGCTGGGACGAAGCCAACGAGCACTGGGAGTTCCTCGCCGGCCGGTATAAGGATTCCACCGCCGAGCTACCTTCCTGGCTCGCTCGCGTTTGGCTTCATCAAGCTGAAATGCAAGCATTGAGACAGAATTGGATAGAGGCGGAAGCGATCGTTTCGAGAATTCAAGCCCAGTTTCCCGAATGCGACTGTAGGGATGATGTCGATTATCTCAAGGCGCGTTGTTTGATTTCCAAGGCGGGATTCGACGAAGCCAGACAACTCCTCGACCGCATCGCCAGGGAGCCGACCGTCCGTTCACTGGAACTCGCGGCTCGCTCGCGATGGATGATGGGGGAAACGTTCTTGATGCAGCGGCGGTATGCCGAGGCATTGCAGGCTTACGAAAGCGTCTTGGAAACCGGGAGCAGTTCCTACTGGCAGTCTGCGGCGTGGATGCAGATCGGTCAGTGCCACGAATTGCTGCGCGATGTGCCGGCGGCTCGCGAGGCGTACCAAACCTTAATGGACAGGTACGCCGACGGTCCGTTTGGCGAAATCGCCCAGCAAAGACTCGACTCCTTGGGATCATCCGATGCGCCGCGGCAATCGACAGCCCGTACCCTGAACGACACTCCCGTCGTGAAACAACGATGAAAACTCAAGTCTGCTTGTCCGCAGTTCGATGCGCCTGGTGCGGCTGGATCGCCGTGCTGTTCTTGGCGTACGCGCCGACAGCGCTCGGACAAGGGAACGGTTGGCGACCAAGCCCACAGCCTCTCAATGGTCTGCCTCCCAGCAACGGATTGCCACCCAACAACGGATTGCCACCTAACAACGGTGCGTTCAATGCTCCCGCCGGCAATGTGAACTACGGCAACTCCAGCCGCATGGACCCGCGAATCGCAGGCTTGCCCAATACCAGCAATCCGAATGTTACCAGCGGAGTTGCCGTCTCTAGCGCGCGGCCGGACGGCTCCGCAGACCCAGCGAACACCGACGGAAAAATTCCGGTCCGCAACCTGCTGCAGATCTTTCACGACGGCGGGTTGATGATGTACCCGATCGCTCTGTGCTCCTTTGCACTGATGGTCTTTTCGTTTGAACGATTGATCCATTTGCGACGAGGACGGGTTATTCCCAGACCCTTTGTCAATCGTCTGATCGAACAATTACAACAGCAGCAGATCGATCGCGAGGAGGGAATCGAGTTATGCGAAAAGAACCCGAATCCTATGTCGAAGATCATGACAGCGGCCTTGAAGCGCTATGGCCGCCCCTCGGTCGAAGTGGAACAAGCCGTGCTCGACGCCGGTGAACGGGAGAGCAACCAACTCCGGAAATACATGCGGCTCCTGAGCGCGATCAGCAACGTCGCTCCGCTGCTGGGATTGCTGGGAACGGTCATGGGAATGATCCAATCCTTCAACGATATTTCCAACTCCCAAGCCATGGGCCGGCCGGAGATGCTCGCGGGAGGAATCAGCCAGGCGCTGCTGACCACGGCCGCGGGTTTGCTGGTTGCGATTCCCGCGTACGCAATGTACGTCTACTTCGTCGGGCACATCGACCGTTTGATCATGGAAATGGATCACCACGGGCAGCGATTGGTCGATGTGGTCAGCGCCGAAGGGTTGCAAGAGAACGACGTTGGACGTTCTCGCGGTCGATCGCGCAAGGCAGCTTGATCCGGGAGGAATGGTAATCGATGCCTCTCAAGACCAGTTCGGAAGAGCTACCCGCCATCAATTTGACCAGCATGATCGACGTGCTGTTCCTGCTGATCATTTTCTTCATGGTCGGCACCCGATTCTCGGAGAGCGAACACCAGATTCAGTTGACTCTTCCGAAATCCTCCTCCCCCACATCGATGGCGGCACAGCCCATGGCCAAAGTAGTCACGATGTATTCGGACGGAACCATCGAACTGGAAGGGCAACGATTGACCTCGGAGCAACTGACCAGAGTCCTGGTCCCAGCCGTCCGCGATTATCCCGACGTACGGGTCCAACTGCGAGCCGACGCCGGAGGCTCGGTCATGCAGGCGTCGCAGGTTATGGAAGCGATTAGTCGCGCGGGAGTAAAAAATGTTGCTTGGACGATGACCGCTTCGCGCATGCCCAACGCTCCGATCCGGTGACGATCATGCTCATCACGGGACTCATCGTTGAATGGATTGCCGGAGGAGGGTGGATCGCAGCGATTGGAGCCCCGACCGCCAGCCGCGCATGGGCCATTGTTCTAGGGGTCGTCTTTGCCGTCATCGCAATCAGTCTGCTGGTCGCCTCCTGGACCCGGTGGGGACAGACCAAACCGCTCGCAAAATGCGTTGGGATCGCAGTGCTCGCGCATATCTGGCTTCTGATGTATGCGTATGGCACTCGCATTGTTTCGCCCGGCTTCGGACCCGGTTCGGACGGAGGAATACACCAGACAAGCGAGCCGCCTGCGACATTCGCTTGGCAAGGAATGACCGAGGAACCCGCGACCGCTGCGCCATCGCCTGAGGATCCACTCGAAGAAGGCTCCCCCGCGACCCAGCCAACGGCCCACGAACAGCCCACCCCAACCGCACAACCGTGGGAACTGGCGAGTTCCCCTTCGACTTCTGAACAAGTCGATGCGCCGAAGTTACCGCAGGAACCGCCGAGCTCTAGCGCGAGGAACGCAGACGCAAGCAACGCGATCGAAGGACTGTTGAGTATTCCCGAGGCTCGGTCCGAAGCCGAATTGCTGAGCATGGCGGATTTGCCGATCGATCCGAAACTGCCTGCTGCACCGTCGGCGGCGACGCCACCCGCGGCGGTACCGCTCCCTTCACCTCCAGTGCGCAGTGCGGCATCACTTGCAGCGATCCCGACCTTGTATCGGATGCGCATGGCTCCCGATCGAGCGCATTACGCCGCCAGTGTCGGTGGAGATGCTCAGACCGAAACTGCGGTTGAGAACGCGTTGACTTGGTTGGCACGCGCCCAATCGCCCGACGGATCTTGGAACGCCCAGCGATACGGGGCGGGAAGCGATCCACGCGGCGCAGCCGCCCAACCCGAGGGGCAGTATCGCGCCAACGCAGGTCTTCGCGCGGACACAGCCATGACCGGGTTGGCTCTCCTCGCCTTCCTCGGCGCCGGCCACACCCACTGCGAAGGTGCATACGCCCACACCGTCCGTCAAGGACTGCAGTTTCTCGTCGCTCAGCAGTTCCCTTCCGGCGACTTGTCTGGGCGCTCGCAGGTAGGTAAAGAACCGACGGTTCGCTACGCCAGGATGTACAGCCACGGCATGGCAGGCCTTGCGATCGCGGAAGCGTACGCCATGACCCAGGACGCAGAACTGCTGCGCCCGTTGCAGTCCGCAGCGGCTTATTCACTGCAAGCCATGAATCCGCGAACCGGCGGCTGGCGGTACGATTTCGCGAGCGATGACCCCGGCGACACGAGCCAATTTGGTTGGCAGGCGATGTTCCTCAACAGCGCTACCAAAAGCGGCGCTATCACGATTCCCGGATCGAGCCGACTTGGGCTGCAACGCTTTCTGGATTCGGTGAGCACGGGCAGGCATGGCGGTCTGGCGGTCTATCGCAATACCTCGCCGGGAGTGCGTCCTTTGATCGCTGCCGCGACTCCCGCGATGACGGCCGAAGCGATGGCGATGCGATGCATGCTCGAGCTTCCAATCTCCGCCAACGCTGCCCAGGAAACGCGCGATATGGTTCTCGCCAATCTTCCCGGTCGCAGCCAAGAGAACCTCTATTACTGGTACTACGCCGCACTGACGATGTTTCAGTTGCGCAGCCAACACTCGCTTTCCCAGAGCCCAAGCATCCCGTCAGCGAGCCAAGCAGCTTGGGATCGCTGGAACGATGCGATGAAGCAGCAGTTGTGTGGTTCGCAGATGGTCCAAGGGCCCGATGCGGGCTCATGGCACCCGACGTGCGTGTGGGGTTCCTACGGCGGACGCGTTTACTCGACGGCCATGGCTTGCATGTGCCTCGAGGTCTACTACCGCTATCTGCCCGTCTACCAAGAGATCGCTCGCGAAAATAGCACTGCGACGATCCCGAGATAGAATCGCCGCAGTTGTTCAGCCAAGTACCTGATCGGTCGGTCTACTCGGGCAGACGTGCTTCGGTCACTTTGGGAAGCGGACCGGTGAGGGCCTTCATGAAGGCGACGAGGTCCGCTTTGTCCTGCTCGGTCAGGTCCAACTTCTTGATCTTGTCGCTGAGGTACGGATTCGGGTGACCGCCCTTGTCGTACCATTCGACCACTTCCTCGAGAGTCTGTTGGCTTCCGTCGTGCATGTAGGGAGCGTTCAGTTCCACGTTTCGAAGCGTTGGCGTCTTGAATGCGCCCTTGTCCTTCTCCAGTTTGGTTTGGTTGAAGCGACCGAGATCCGGTTCCTTGGCGGTCATCCCAACTCCGAGGTTATGATACAACTCGTCGGAGAAGTTGGCGCCGACATGGCATGCGGAGCAGTTGGACTTGGTGCTGAAGAACAAATCGCGGCCACGTTTGGCGGATTCGCTCATCGGATGGGAATCGCTGACTTTCTTCAGGGCGACGTACTTGTCGTAGTTCTCGGGATTATCGCTTTTAAAGCTGTCGATGTCTTCCAGCTCTTCCTTGAACGCTTCTTCGAACTTGCGAAGGGGTTCGTAGTAATCGTAGGGACTCGAGCCAGTGACGATGGTTCGCTCGAAGGCCGCGATGGCTTTGCCCACGTGATCGATCGTTGGAGCACCGCCGAACACCTTTTCAAATTGGATTCGGTAGCCTTCATTGGCAGCCACGAACTTGACCACGGCAGCATGGGTGTTGCCCATTTCGATGGGATTGGCGATCGGACCGACCGCCTGTTCCTCGAGACTCTTGGCGCGGCCATCCCAGAATTGGGCCTTGCTCAGGATCCGGTTGAACGAGGTGGGGGAATTGCGATTGCCGGTTTGGCCTTTGACACCAACGCCGAACTGCGTATTCGCACCGTAGCCTGCCGCAGGGGAGTGGCAATCCGCGCAGCTCACCGTCGCGTCGACCGAAAGGCGGCGATCGAAGTACCGTTGTCGCCCGAGTTCGATCTTGGCGCGGGTCAGCGGGTTGTCAGCCGGGATGTAAACGGCTTCTTTGCCTGCAGCCAGTCCATCGGGCAATTCGACCGAAAGTTCCGCGTGGTTGGCCGGGTCGTTTAGGAATTTTTTGATGTCAGCGACTTTGAGGGGCCCAGTACCGGGGATGCCAGAGGTCAAACCTGGGTCGCCAAGTCGTACGTTTTCCACAGCGATGGCGGCACCGGCAGCGAATCCCAGAGCCAGCGCGAGACAGGGGAACAGGGTGACTTTCATCGGAGACTCCGAGAACAAGCAGGGAAGTTGGTTTTCAATAAAGTACGTCAGGTTCCGTCCGGGCGCAATTGCCCCAAGCGGAATCCGCAGGGAAAGTATAGCCTGTCGGCAAGGCAATAGAAAGAAAGCCGCAATCCTGCTGGTAGACTTAACCAACGGATCAGACCGATGAGACGGATCGGACCGATCGGACCGATCGAACGGATCAGTTATCCTGCTGAGGTGGGGGAGAGAAGCGGGGAGCGTCGTCTTCGACGGGTGGGGAATCGTCGGCCTGATGAGTCAATCGCGGCTTGGGCTCGTAAGTTTCGACGGCCTGGAACTCCCGCTTGAATTCATCGACGTTCTTCTTCAGGCCGCGGTAGGTGCTTCCCAAGTTGCGTGCCACCTCGGGGAGCCGTGCGCCAAAGAGCATCAGGGCCAGGATTCCAAAGGCGACCAATTCAGGCGTACCAATACCACCAAACATCGTGCAAGGACCTTTTCCAGTTTACGGCTTGTTCGAGTCCGCAACGGGATTGTCGTCGTCGTCTCGCATCCCCTTTTTGAATTCGACAGCACTACGCCCCAGATTGCGCATCAAGGATGGGAGCCTCGCGCTACCGAACAAAAGCATAGCTACAACCAGAAAGATCAACAATTCGGTGGTGCCTAGTCCAAACATGAGTAAATCCTAGAGGGGAGAGTGGGTGGGCGGGAGATACTTGCTTCCAAAATACAGGATGGCAACAACCAGGAGGATTACCAATTCGGTGGTGCCTAGTCCAAACATGAGTGGATCCCAGAGGGGATTGGGGGCAGGGCAAACCAAATGCCGAAGCTTTGCGTCGACATCCTCTATCTTATTGGATCGCCGGGGGCTGTCAAATCAAGCTGTTGGCTACCCTACTGGCCTTCCCGGGCCAGAATGTCGCGGCCCACGGACATCATTTCCTGGCTATCCATCGATTTTTCATTGCTTTCGAAGAGGGCGGCGATGGACGCCTTGTGGATCTTCATTTTCAGTCGGCCGATCCCGAGTGCCCCGTAATCGATGCGACCTCCCCGTTCGACACCTGCATCGGTCATGTTCAGACCGTCGATTCCCAAGGGGGGAACGGCGTTGAGATCGACTGCGACGCGGACCCGTTTGGCTTGCTGCAATTGTTCCTGGGTGAGGAGCCGAATTCCGGCGGCGCCGCAGGCGAAGATCACGTCGGCTTCCTGCAGGGCTTTGTCGAACCAAGCCTGGTCATGTGTTGCCATGGCGATCAATCGACTGGAGACACTCCCCTCCTCGACCAATCGATCGACCGTTTCCTGGGAGCGATCCAACGTCCGGGAGGAAACGAAGACCCGGCACTTCTCGTTGGCCAGGATTCGGCAAACCCGCTGGCCGACGGGGCCGGTCGCGGCCAACACCAGCGCCGTTGCTCCTTCGAGTTCGACGTGCCTGGCCGCGCTGAGCACCGCAGCCGCCGCCGTGCTGTTGGCTCCGTTGCAATCGAGCATGACCGACACGCGGAACGGATCGAACATGGTTTCCCGAACGATCGAGAAGATTTGTTCGGCATGGGCGACATGGGCACCGCCGACAAACACAGCCGTGTTTCGCAGATCCCTCGGACCGCGGGTGTACATCGCTCCGTGCACCATATCGCGAACCTGTTCGGCTTTCACGTTTCCATACTGTAGCAATTGATCCACTCCCGCATCGATAGCCACGACGGCATCGAAAACACTGGGCTGTGGGTCAGTATCCAATTGAATAAGGATTCGTTTCATGCTCATGGTCGGAATCGCTGGAGAGCTCGACGGAAAAAAGGGACTCGCAAATCGAACAGGGAATCGATCGGGAATTGTAACGCAGTTCTCATGACGAGGGGTAGGATATCTTCGGTCGAAGCGGTTATGACAGCTCGGTTTCCGAGTAAAATGGGATGGAGAACCAAACCGACACAACCGACCAAAGTGAGCCTGAGGCGCTAGCCGATTTTTTGCACGTCGAACGAACTCGGCTAGCGCCTCAGGCTTATGGAAACGAAAATTGACTTTTCTCGGCTGTGCCCAAACCCATTCCGCCGCTGGAGAGAGAGTTGCATTCGTGTTGAAGACCACCCAATGGACCTTGGTCTTTCGAGCCGCGCGCGAGGATCGCGCGTCGCAACGACCGGCGCTTGGGCAATTGATTGAAAAATACTGGCAGCCCCTCTACTTCCACGCCCGCCGGCAGGGGATGTCCCCCCAAGACGCCGAGGATGCCACGCAGGCCTTCCTGGCCAAAATCCTCGAGGGAGATTTTTTGGAGTCGGCCGATCCGGCCCGGGGCCGTTTCCGTTCCTACTTGCTCACTTCGTGGAAGCGTTTTTTGATCGATCGTGCGCGGGCCGAAGGGCGGATCTATCGCGGGGGCGACCGATCGATCGTCTCGCTGTCCGGGGAGCGGGGCGAAGAAGCTTGGAAGAAGTGGTCCTCGACCTCTTCCTCAGAAACAGATCCAGATCGCGCCTTCGATGAGGAATGGGCCAGGTCGCTCCTTCGGAACGCCATCGAGCAACTGCGGACCGAGTACGCCGCGAGTCATCGCCTCCCGATCTTCGACGCCCTGTTGCCGTTCCTGACTCAGCCCGCCGATGCCGAAACCTACGCCAGTCTTTCGAAACAACTGGCGGTCTCCACCGGTGCTGCGAAAGTGGCTCTGCACCGCCTGCGTCAACGATTCGCCCAAACCCTACGCAAGCTCGTCCAAGAAACCATCGACGATTCGAACGAACTCGAATCCGAAATCCAGGCCCTCTTGACGTGCGTGCAAAAGGGATTGTCCTGACCAGGATTCCTGGAACGAAACCGCCCGAGGGCTGCAACCTGCGAAGCGGGGAAACATTTTGCGGAAAAACTGTCGCTGACCTGTAACCGGCTGCGGAAAACGACGAATTCTTTAGTGAAGACAGTCGTCGTTTGTTTCCTGGGAGGCTAACCATGGGATCGTGTTCACAATGCGCTTCGGTTCTCCGCGAGGACGGTGCGTGCCCCGTTTGCATGCTGAAACTCGCGCTCGATTACCGAGGTTCGAATGCAGCCCTCGATGCCGATGATTCCTTGGCCGAGTTGAATGCGAAATTCCCGCAGTTGCAGATCCTGCGCGTCGTCGGTCGTGGCGGTATGGGAACCATCTACCAGGCCCGACAGGTCTCCCTCGATCGCGATATCGCGCTTAAAGTCATCGATCGCGCGATCTGCAGCGACGCCAGTTTCCTGGATCGCTTCGAGCGCGAGGCCAAGGCGCTCGCGAAACTTAGTCATCCCAACATTGTCGCCGTCTACGACTACGGGCGGACCGACGACGGCTTGGCCTACTTTGTCATGGAGTACGTGCACGGCCTGAATCTACGGGAAGCCATGCAGTCGATGACGATCGACGTCCCTTCTGCGATCGGGATCCTGTGCGCCCTGTCCGATGCGCTTCAGGAGGCGCACTCCAAAGGAATTATCCATCGCGATATCAAGCCCGAGAACGTGCTCCTCAGCGAAGACGGACAAGTCAAATTGGCGGATTTTGGAATCGCCAAGATCGTCGGCCAAGTAGACGAGCGACGGATCACCGCCACCCAACAAGTGCTCGGTACCGCCCACTACCTCGCCCCCGAGCAGTTAGAGTCCCCCAACGAAGTCGATCATCGGATCGATATCTATGCCCTGGGAGTCATGATGTATGAGTTGCTGACTCGACGGCTACCGGTCGGAAACTTTGAACCCCCGAGCCATCTCAATCCCGAATTGGATCCCGCGCTCGACCCAGTCCTCATGCAAGCCCTGAACCGACGCCCGACGGCCAGGTATGCTTCCGCCGAGGATTTCAAAGCTGCGATCACCCGCGGCGAGTCCACTTCCCCGCAACCACCGCTCTTCACTCGCCCTGTGTCGCAAGGGGAGGCGGAACGCTTGAGCGAGATTTACCTTCCGTTCCAAAGCGAATCGATGGGAGGATTCGCCAAGGTCCAAGGAACTGTGCACGTCCATCCCGACGGAATCGGTCTTCAGTATTTCAGCGAAGACGCGTTTTTCGGGGGGATTCGATCCCAAATCGAAACCGTCGATGTCGCTTGGGATCAACTGGTCCAAGTCAAGTTCCAGCCTGGGTGGATGTCGGGGACGATGCAGTTGACGGCCAAATCGGTCCATACCTTTGCTGGCTTCCCCAACAGCAACCTAGGAAGCGTCGCGCTCAAGATCAAGTCCCAAGATCGATCCGAAGCCGAAGCTGCGATGGAGTTGATTCGAAAACGTTGCTCACGGTTGACGTTCGCACGCACAGGCCAGCTATTGCGCGATCCAGCTCAACCTGCATGGGGTTTGACAACCACTCTCTTTCGTATCGAGTCCCGTTACGCGAAGTGGGTTTCCTTGGCTGAAACCGGGATCGAAGTTCTGTTGCTGGCGGTTTTCATCGCTTGGCTATTCGGCCTGTATCCAACCACCCAACCATTTCGCACGGTTGGGGATGCGGATCCTCGCGTCGTGAAGACTTCCATCGAAGCGAGACTCGCGGACATGAGTTCCACGACGGTTGTTGTCGACGAACCGACGCGTGTTGCCGTTCGTTGCTGGCGATACCAATGCGATGACGTGATCGAGCGGTTGGCCATTACGGAGATGCCGAAACTCGCAATCTGCGTCGAGGGGGATTCGCAAAACTCGAGCGACGAATCTGCGGTGTTTTCAACGAGCTTGGAAGGGGATTTGCCGAAGTCGGTCGTGCGCCGCGATACGGTATCGGGCCAAGAGGTCTTGGTGGCGAGCGATATCGCGGTCCCTGGAACATGGATCGCGTCGGTCGAGAAAGGATCCAGTCGAAGCGTGGTGATCCGCTGGAGTCGCGAAGGGAGTGCGCGTTTGCGCGAGATCCTCAACCAACGATCCAACAAGCCGACCCTCTGCTTGAAACTCGACGGTCGGATCGAAGCCGTGGCGGATGCTGATGCCGTGAGCGACAAGTCGATTCGATTCCAATGGCTTGGGAAGTCCAACCGTTCGGTCGAGGCCGTGCAAGCCGCGTTGCGAGGCCCCGCGATGTCGGTTGAGCTCGAACCGTTGAACTAGACGGCCAACTCGGGGGTAATTTCCAGAACTGCCTTGGCGATCTTGCCCGAGTGCATGGTTTCGAAAGCATCGTGCCAATGGTCGATGCTCCATGCTCCTCCCACCACAGCCGATACGTCGAGGGCGCGGCTAGCCAGCAGAACGAGGACCCTTTCCCATATCGCCCACGTATGGGAAAAACTCCCTTGCAGCGTGACATTCTTCTGCACCAACGGATCGATCGAGAACCCTAACGGATCCCGTCCCCAACCCACTTTGCTGATCCATCCCGCTGGGCGGACGATGTCCATCGCTGTCTTGAGCGTTGCGGAGACTCCCGCGGCATCAACGACCCCTTCACAGCCCAAGCCATCCCGCTCGTTGGCCCAAGCTTTGAGCTGTTCGTTGAACAACGGGGTGCACCCGAGTTTACGAGCCAGTTCCAAACGAACGCTATCCTGCGGAAGTCCGACCACCGCAACCTCGGCGCCTCGAAGCCTCGCCATCGCGCCGCACAGCAAACCGATCGGGCCAGGGCCGAGGACCGCCACGCGATCGCCGGGAAGGATATTGACGTTGGTAACCACGGCGCTGAACGCGACACAGCATGGTTCGGTGAGCGCCGCGTACCGAAGTGGAAGGTTGTCGGGGACGCGATGCAGACATCTAGCGGGAACTTTGACGAAGCGAGTCATCGCGCCGTCGGTACCGTATCCGAATCCTTTGCGGTTGGGATCGAGGTTGTAGCGGCCAATGCGGGTCATCGGAGAATGAGGATCGATGATCGCCGCCGTCTCGCTGCAGACGCGGTCCCCTTCCTTGAAGTGCGTCACTCGGGCACCGGTTCGAACGATGCAGCCTGCGAATTCGTGACCGAGGGTCACTGGATAATTGACCGGCCAGCTGTGTACGCCAGCCCACTGATGCAAATCGCTGCCGCAAACGCCGACCGCGGCGACTTGCATCAAGCAATCCTCATCGCCAATGTCGGGGATTGGAACTTCGCGCAATTCGACCGACATGGGAGCCGAGGAGAAATTCACAACAGCAGGTTGGGTGGACGCAGAGTGCATGGATATTTCACAAAAATACGAGGGATCGAAAAACTGCGCCGCAGAACGCGGATCACTGGCTGGAAAGTATACCCGAAACGGTCCGGACTTCGACGCCCCCAAAGCGCAAGCGAGGGATGGACCGCGACGCTATCGAGATCTTTCCTCGTTGGTCCCTCGCTCGCGCGTCGGGTTAGGATCCAACCCTGCGAAATCCTCGTCAACATCCGATATTTTCGCGATCGTGCGCGTGCTTGTGCCAGCGACCACCCCGACTACGAGTCCCCCTATTTAGACACAGCCGACAAAAATGAGCCTGAGGCGCTAGCCGAGTTCGTACGACGTTCAAAAATCGGCTAGCGCCTCAGGCTCATGGAAACGAAAATCGACTTTTGTCGGCTGTGTCTATTTAACATATAATCCCTCGCGGCGAGAAACTGCCCTGACCTCGATCGGACCGGACCGAAAACGTTTTCGGGCAGAAAAATTTAACAAGTAGATGCGCCGAAGTTGTCGATGGAGATTGCGAAGACGAGAATGCTCGAGGTATGCGTTGAGAGTTTGGAGGGGGTGCGGATCGCCATCGATGCGGGAGCGGATCGTATCGAATTGAGTGAGCGCCTGGATGTCGGAGGGGTCACGCCGTCGCTGGATTTACTGCGGGTAGCGATCGGTTCGGTACCGGTCATCGCGCTGATTCGGTCCCGCCCCGGCGACTTCTGCTTCGACGAGTTCGAGCAGCGGCAGATGCTGGACGAGATCCAAGCGGCACTCGATGTCGGATGCGCGGGTGTTGCGGTCGGAGCTAGTCATCGCGGCGATGCATTGAACTGGGGTTTCTTCGAAGCGGTCGCGACTCGTTTTTCAGGTGTGGAATTGGTGGTCCACCGCGTGTTTGATCGAGTCCCTGACCCGATGTGGGCGATCCCGAGGCTGATCGAGCTCGGGTACCGGCGGATTTTGACCAGTGGCGGCGCGGACCATGCGATCGATTCGATCGCTCATTTGCGGGAATGGCAGGATGCTTATGGAGGACAAATGCAGTTTCTGCCGGCAGGCGGGATTGGTTCGTCGAATGCCGCCATGATTCTCGATGCAACCGGCTGCAACCAACGTCATGGCTCGTTCCGAAGTGCGATCCGTGTTGACGGGAGCCGAATCCCCGATCCGGATGAGATTCGCAAAGTAAAGCATATCTTGAACCGACAAACCTCCAGGTAGTCTGACGACACGCGCTAGCTCGAACGACTGATTGCAACGGCTAACCTAGATGCAAACCGGCCGTGTGTCCCGTGCTCCAGGCGGCCTGAAAGTTGTAGCCGCCGATCGGGCCGTCCAGGTCGAGAATCTCCCCGGCGAAATACAAGCCTGGCTGCTTGCGACTCTGCATGTCTTGGAAATTCACTTCGCCGATTGCGACCCCTCCGGCCGTCACCTCCGCTTTGGGATAGCCGCGCGTTCCATGGATCGGGATGGAGAAACGCTTCAGGGACTCCAAGATGCCTTGTCGCAGTTTCTTGGGCAATTCGGCCATGTGCGGATCACGCGCAGCGTCGAGGTTCTTGAGCAGCGCGTCGGCCAGCCGTTTCGGGATGCGCTGGCTCAGCACCGTCGAGATCGCGCGATTGCTTTTCTTAGACTCTTCGAGCAACCACGTCTCGATCGTCTCGCGAGAATCATCCGGAAGTAGATCGAGCAATAGGCAGTCACCATCGTGGGAATGTTGAACGGATGTATCAGGATCGGAAAAACAGCGCGAGACGTTCATCGCAGTCGGTCCACTGCATCCGGTGTGGGTCCACAGAAAACCTCCTCGCGAAGTGGCTCGCTCCAATTGGCTCTTGCCATTTCCCATGCCACCCCGATGGGCCGCGACCGAAACATCGTCCAACGTCAAGCCGCTGAGTTCGTGCACCCACGTTTCGTTCGATACCAACGGCGTCAGGGCAGGGCGAAGCGGTACGATCGAATGCCCCATCGCCTGGGCCCATGGGTACCCATCGCCGGTCGTGCCGCAACCGCTGAAACTGAGACCTCCCGTAGTGATCAGCACCGAACGGCTACGGAGATCGAACGACTCCCGCGCGGTGGCAGCACGTATCTGGAACCCCATGCCGTCCGGAGCGGGGCCGACCGACGAAACCGCGCAGCCGGTGATCATTTCCGCTCCAAATCGGGCCATGCGGCGCACCACCGCGTCCCGGACGTCGATCGCGCGGTCGCTGACCGGAAAAACTTTGCCCGTCGACTCGACCTTGGTCACCACTCCTTCGGCTTCGAATTCGCGCACCACGTCTTGCGGGGTCAACCGGCTGAGCACCGACAGGAGGACACGGCCGTTCTTCCCGAACGCTTCAGCGATCTTGCGGCTGTCGCAGTGGTGCGTGATGTTGCAGCGGGTTCCACCCGACATCAAGATCTTGACGCCGGCTTTGTTGTTCTTCTCGAGGACCAGAACCCGTTTTCCTCGGGCCGCAGCGGTCCCCGCCGCCCAGAGCCCCGCAGCTCCACCCCCGACAATCACAGCATCCCATTCCACTCGCTCACCCCGCACCGAGACCGATGCGTAGCGTTTGAATCAAACCGATGGCGGCAAGCTCGCACCTACGCTCGCCCACGCAACAAGTATACTGTCACGCAGCTGGATCGTCCAAGCATTCCGGTGCATCCTGAAGTCGATGCCGTGTGAGCCGCCGTGCTCCTGCCGGGCAGCGGCGTCGCCATACTTTATCGCATCGGTCGATCGTCTGAGGGCGGAGGGATTAGCCCTGGCGCTGCCGGATTCCATTCCCGTAGCAAATTCTCGATCTGCGCACTCAAGTCCTCGGCCTGGACAAGCAGCGCATCGTAGCGGTTCAAAAGCTGGTCGATGCGGTCCTTTTCGTCGCTGGGAATCGCGAGATCAACGAGGGCATCACCTTCGGCATCGACAAAATCGTCGGGATCAATCACAGCATTTCTCATCGCAGGTCATCAGGTCAATAAGCCGAGAACAGCCTCGTCTCCTCTGGATTCGGCGGAATGGTTCCCTACCTTCCAGCATGGAAATTTCGATTCGGGTTATGACTGCTCGAGAATCTGGGGAAGGGAGTCAAAGCCTGACGTTTCCCCAATTTGGCGAAGAGGGATTCCAGGGAAGAGCCTCTTCTGAGGGATCACGCCTGTCCCAATCAAGGCATGGTAAGACTATACTCAGGTCCATTGACAGCGACGCTGCGTCGTTGTTTCCCTAGAGTCAGAAAACCCATTCTCAGGATGACAAACTTAGCGATGGCAGAGAACACGGTGTCTACGAAAGCATCATCCTGGTGGAGCGAGTTGACTTCTTACCACTGGTTTGTGTTCGCCATGGCCAGCATGTCGTGGGTTTTTGATTGTTTGGATCAGCAGGTGTTTATCTTGGCGAGGGGCGAAGCGCTCAAGGCGTTGTTGCCCCCTGGGACCGATGGACCGGTCGTCACTCAATACGCAGGGTATGCGACATCGATCTTCATGATCGGCTGGGCGACTGGCGGGTTGATTTTTGGTTCGATCGGCGATCAGATCGGGCGAGCCCGAACTTTGGCCATCACGGTCTTGATGTATTCGTTGTGCACGGGGCTGAGTGCGTTCTCGGTCGGATGGATTGATTTTTTCATCTATCGCTTTATCACTGGCATGGGAGTGGGGGGGGTGTTTGGGTTGGCAGTCGCGCTTGTTGCGGACAGCCTTCCGGAGCGCGCAAGGACTCCTGCCTTGGGATTGCTGCAAGCGCTCTCGGCATTCGGAAATATCACCGCGGCGTTGCTGAGTATCTTGGTTGGCAAACTAGGTGCAGCAGGGACGATCGACCCCAATATCGGCTGGAAGATCATGTTTCTCTTCGGAGCCACGCCGGCGTTCCTGTGTGTCTTCATTCAATTGCGATTGCGGGAGCCTGAGAAATGGGTAGTCGCGCGGCGCGAGGGAAAAATCAACGGCGTGAAATTCGGATCCTATTCCACGTTGCTCTTCGATCCGCAATGGAGAAAATCGGCTTTGGGTGGCTTGCTCCTTTGCGTGGCTGGAGTGATTGGGGTCTGGGGGATCGGTTTTTTTGCACCAGAACTGATCAATGGCGTGATCGAGTTGCAGATGCTCAAGGAGAACCCGGAGGTGTCCAAGGAGGCGATCAAAGCCGCGCAGTCGACGTGGCGCGGGTACAACGGAATCATTCAGAACACCGGCGCATTTTTCGGGATGTTGGCCTTCACATACCTGTGCCAGAGAATCGGTCGCAAGACCGCGTTTGCGATCGGTTTTGTTGCTTCCATGCTCGCTACGATCGCTTTTTTTCGAACCTTCAATGGCGTCTCCACGATTTGGCTCAGTGGCGTGATGGGGTTTTGCCAACTGGCACTGTTCGCTGGATTTGCCGTTTATCTCCCTGAACTATTTCCGCTTCGTCTGCGAAGCACTGGGACCAGTTTTTGCTACAACGTCGGGCGCTACGTCGCGGCGACAGGGCCGATCACGTTGGGCGAACTTGCGAAGTATCTTGCACCGGCGAGCGCGCCGCTGGATGCCAAGCTTCAGGCATTCCGCGATGCCTGCACCTACATGAGCTTCTTCTTCCTGGTCGGACTGATCGCCCTCATATTCCTGCCTGAAACGAAAGGCAAGCCTCTGCCAGAGTGACCGGAGCGGATGGTCAACCTTCGAGCAACCAACGCCACGGTCGCCATTGTTGGGCTTCTTCGTGCGTGAGCTTGAAGTGGTCGATGGTATTGGTTCGCAGGTGCTCGATCGCCATCGGGATCGAGTCGGTGTAGAAGAATAACTGCTTGTCTTCCGGAGATACGGTACCTTTGTCGATCATGTGATCGACGTAATCCATCAACCGTTGGTGGAACTCTAGGTTCATCACTACGACCGGAAATCGATGGATCTTTTTGGTTTGGATCAAGGTCATCGTTTCAAAAAACTCGTCGAGGGTTCCAAAGCCGCCCGGCATGATGACAAAGCCATACGAGTACTTGAGAAGCAGCACCTTGCGAACAAAGAAGTAGCGGATGTCGACTGTGCGATCGAGATAGGGGTTTGGTTTTTGTTCGAAAGGGAGTTCGATATTGACTCCAATGCTGCGGCCCCCAACGTCCTTGGCGCCTCGATTGGCGGCTTCCATGATCCCGGGGCCGCCGCCGGTCATGATGGTGAACCCGAGCCGAGCGATCGCGGCAGCGAGTTCGCGGGTCTTCTGGTAGTTGGGGTCGTTCTCGTTGAGCCGCGCCGATCCAAAGATCGTGATGCAAGGGCCGATAAAATGAAGCGCGCGGAACCCTTTGATGAACTCGGCCATCACCTTGAGCGTGAATTGGAATTCTCGCCAACGGGACTGACGGCCTTGGAGGAACCGTATTTCGGACCTGTCTTGCTTTGCGGCCATGCTTACCGGCGGCTTCTGAAGTCCGCCAGGGTCACTTGACTGATCGTTCCCTTGGCAACTTCATCGATCACCCCGTCGAGGTCGATGGGCGGGGCGGCCATCGCGGAGTCGACAGAGCTGGGATTGAGGCGGCTGGTTGCCGACTGGCTGGCTGCTACCCGGTTCGCAGAACCGCCTTCCCCTTCGCCCGAAGCACTGCTGGTCGAATTCGCGGGGGTCGTTGTAGCAGGAACCACCGTGAATGGCAATTCGTTGGGGGCTGCTTCAATGCGGAACAGTCGATTCGGCCCCTCCTGCGCCCGTAGGACCACCTTGGGATCGGTCGTTGGCAACGTCGCTTGACGCGTCACGTTGGACTTGTCAACCGTGGTGACAGTCAACTGGGTTGCTGCTTGGTTCAGCGAGACGGAGACGTTGGAGAAGTTGCGCCATTCTTTGTTGCCGTTGTACCACGCGGCCGTCTGGCTTGGTTGAACAGCGGCGGTGAAGGCCTTCCGGAGATTGACGCTCGAGAAGTCGCTCAAGTCCATGAAGCGTGGATCGCGAGTCCCCACTTCGATCGGAGTGGAAACGTTATCGCCGTCGGTGAACGCGGATTGGACCACCGCGCTGGTTTGCTTGGGAATGAAGAAGGGCAACGGCTTAACGGAGAATTCGTAAGTCCCGGGGCCGACGTTCTCCATCTTGACTGTGTTGTTAGCGTAGGTCGGATTCTTAGGGCTCGCCTCCGTGCCTACCGTATTGCTGGTTGCCACTTGGAAGGCTACGCCCTGAACGTTGCCGACCACCTGGACTCCAACATTGCGAGGCGTGAAGTTCACGACGTTGAGGGCAACGGTACCGACCGCAGTCAGTGCTGAGCCATCCCCGAGCGTGTATTGGAAATCCACGGGCCCAGTGAAATTCGTGTTGGGGGCGGTGTACAGGATCGACTTCTTGTCTGCGGAAATCGCGACGGTTCCCTTGCCCGCAGCGGGTTGAGTGACCGCAGTGATCGTGAGGGTTTCGCCGCTGTCGACATTGTTGTCATTTTTCAAGACATCGACGGTTTGATTGGGGATCGACAACACGGTGAACGAATCATTCACGGCCGTCGGCGGGTCGTTGACCGGGGTAACCGTGATCGTGACGGTTCCTGGTGCGGCCCCTCCGTTGGACGATCGCACCGCGTAAACGATTCTGTCGGTTCCATTGAAGTTTGCGTTCGGTACGTAGCGAATGCGCGTCCCGTTGTTAGTGATGGTCGCGGTTCCACTGGTGGCGGTGACCTGGGTGATGGTCAACGTATCGCCGGTCTGCCCGGGAGTGTCATTCGCCAGCACATCATAATCCGCAGCAGCTGAATCCTCCGCAACGGTGAAGGACTCTCCAACGACGGTTGGAGGTGGCACTGCCGGAGAGACTTGGATGGTAACGGTCGAGTTCGCGGTCCCACCCTTGCCATCGCTGATCGTGTAGGTGACCGTTTCCTGGCCCACGAATCCAGCCTTGGGCGTGTAGCGAAGCCCGATGCCGTTGTTGTCAATGGTAACAGTCCCGCCTTGGGATGCAGTCCCAATTGCGGTGACGCGGAGTGTTTCGCCGGTGTCCGGACCTTGCGTGTCGTTGCTGAGAACATCCAAGAAAATATTGGAATCGTTGGAGCGGATCGTCGTGATCGAATCGGGGTTGGCAACGGGGTTGTCGTTGACCGGTTGCACATTCATGGTCACGGTCGCCACGGAGGTCGCACCGGTCTGGTCCCGCGCGGTGTACGTGAATGTTTCCACGCCGTTGAAATCCCGTTTGGGCGTGTAAACCACATTGCCCCCATTGGTGCCGATGGACACCGTTCCCCCTTGGCTCGGTGTCCCGACCGCTTGGACCGTCAACTGAGCATTACTTCCGGGAACAATCGTGTCGTTGCCCAAGACATTGATCGTGTTGTTGGTCGTGTCCTCATCAACGCTGGCAGTATCGTTGACCAAAGTAAAATTCTGGGTGACGTTCACCGTCAAGGTACCAAAGCCGACAAGGTTGTCGGGAACCGCATTGTCCTGGCCGAACACCGAGAACTTGCGCCCAGTATTCTCGGCTGGGTTGACGCTGAAGAAAGCTTGCCCTGCCGCTTTGGCTCGCATCCGCACCGCCAGAATGGTTTGGGGATTTCTGCCCGGCCCTGTGGTCAGACTCGAGAAGGCTCCTACCTCTTCGATCACACCTACGGTTCCCGTATCGAAGGTTCGCCCGTTCCCGAACAAGTCGGCGAACTCGATGGGAGTGGTTCCGACCAACTCGACTTTGGAGGCATCGTAGACCAAGTCCATGTAGGCGGAAAAGACGCCGCCGCCGCTGGTAAGATTACGCAAGTCCTGGACGATCACGCGGAGATTGAATTCCTGGTTGATGCCCAACGAAGTCAATGCGGTACCATCCAGGGAGAACGGCTGCAGCTTCACGCTCAAGCGTTGTGTATCCGCGACGGTGATTGCCAAAACCTGGGCTTGCGAGTTGCCCGCCGCATCGCTCACTCGAAGTGTTGCGGATTGAGGTCCGATCTGCGCAGCGGTGGGAGTCCAAGTCAAAACGCCAGTCTGCGAATCGATCACCATTCCTGCGGGAGCCCCTTCGAGGGTGTAGCGGAGATCTCTTCCTTCATCAGGGTGAACCAAATCGACACGAAGCTCCGTCCCCACATTGGCTTGGGTGGGTAGATTGTTTGCGGGGATCGCAGTCGGAGGCGTGTTGTCGAAAGTCAGCAGCAAGGCTGGAGAGGCCGACGAGGTCTGATTGTTAAGTCTCTGAGTCGCAACGATCGAGCGAGCTCCTCCGCCCAGCGTTGAGATTTGACTGGTTGTGATCGTCGTCGTCGCACCGGTTGCGAGTGCCGAACCGACGACTTGGTCTCCGATCTTCAATTCGACCGTCGCGCCGGAAGTCGTCCCAGAAACCGAAAACTGCATGGTGCCGACATTGGTCAGGTTGTCCGAGTCGCTCGTACCGCTATCGCTGGCAGCAACCAAATCGACTGCGGTCGGAGCGGTGACCGGCGTGTTGACTTGGAAGGTCAGTTTTTGGGTGTCGAACAAATCGGAGGTCGAACTCGAACTAGCAGCTCGAACGCCGACGTTGATATCGAAAGATCCAGAAAAATTCGCAGGTGCGGTGACCTGCAATTGCCCCGTGCTGTTGTCGATCGCAAATTGATAGGGGACGGTACCGGCACGGGTTGCGTCAAAGAAAATCGCATCCCCTTCCTTGTCCTGGGCGGTCAAAGGAATCGTCACGGTCTGTCCCGGAGCGATCGGTGGTACGGTGATGTCATTCAGGAAGGGGCCACCGTTGTTGGTATCCGCAGCCGCAGTCGCGACGAAGGTACGGGTGAACGTCCGCCCGGCGGCGTTGGTCACCGTGACGGTAATCGTCGCGCTCCCGGAAGCCCCCTGCGCCTTCAATCGCACCAGCCCGTTTTGGTTGTCGTTGAAAATCTCCATCGAGTTGATCACGACTTCCTGGGTGGGACGACTGCTGGTGACACTGGTTCGCGAAATCCCCTCGCGCACGGACTCCCCTTGGATCAACTGCCCCCAAATCGAGTGATTGAAATCCAGGTGGCGCTGCGGCCCCTCGGTGATAAAGAATTGCGAATCATTCGTATCGTCCGTCGACTTGGCGTAGGACAGCACGCCGGTGCGGTTGTGTTGCAGATTGACGTTGAACTGGTCATTGATTGATCCGAGCGTAGAACCTCCGCTGCCGGTTCCTGTCGGATCACCAGCCTGAATGACAAAGTTGTCGATCACGCGATGGAAGATGATCTTGTTGGTGGCGGTCTTGTTGTAGAAGCCCGAGTTGACCAGTTGCTCGATCCGGGCGACCGGTCGCGGCGCTTCGTCGGCAAACAGTCGGAATACCATCTCGCCGTATCCATCGACCACCATGCGAAGCGACTTCGTATTTGTCACCATCTCGGCGGTGATGGCCGACGGATTGCTGCTTTGCACCGTCACCGTCAATGGGCCGCCATTGGGGTCATAGGTATCGACCGGTATGTGCAATGGCGAACGAAAAAGGACCGTTTGGTTCGGAATCTCGACGAAGGTGGGATCGGAGCTGGTTGGAATCGCCACCCCGGACAGGGTGGAAAGCTCCGCCAGAGTCTTCTTCACAGTGGCGACCTGACCGGTGGAAATCTTCCATGTGGGGACGGTGGTGAGGTTCTCTTGCGTCCCGAGCGCAATCAGCGAGCGATTGGGGTTGGTGACTTCGACGAACGGCAGATAATTCGCCCCTTCGTTGAAGAGCGCTTTCTGTTGAGAGCAGAACGGGCACCAATCGGCGCCGTAGAATTTTGCTCCCGCCGCCGTGAGGGCTTTGGCGAAGGCGACCGAATCAGGGGCTGCTTCGCCCTCGCCTTGCAGACCAGACACAGGGGCGGCTACGAAAGCGGACGAAGCCGAGTGCCCGAGTCCGCTCGCCATCGACGCGGCTTCCGTGGTCTCGAAGAAGTCGGCGGCCATCAACTCACGTCGCTCGAGCGGTTCAAAACGAATCGCACGGGACTTGCGAGTTTCCGGTTGCTGAAGCAAACCTTCTCGGATCTGGTCCGCCAACCATCGCGCATTCCGCTTCGAGACAAGTCCACGTTGCCGTTTCTTCATCGCCTGATACCTCAAAACCTGTCACCAAAAGTATCTACCGACCCGTCCGAGACCTCGATGGTCCCGCGCCTGGAAATCCCCGGCTTTTTCCAAGGTTAGTTGAGCCCCCCAGACCCCGAGCGCTCCCCCGCGTCCGTTTCCCCCGTTCTCAAACGGTTGCGGTCCGCTTGTGACGGTTGCGCCGAGCAATGACGCCCGGATCCGTTCGCTAAACCCTAGAAATCTCCAAAGGAATGACCAGGGCCGAAATTGGATGCAAACCAGGGCGCGCTGGTTCCGAATTCCCCCAAAAGTGGTCGAGACTCGGAAATGAGCTAGCCAGAATCGCATTCGCTTTGCATAATACGCGTCCGATTTTTGGCGGACAAATACATGTGACGGACTGTTTGCAACCATGGCAAAGAGCAAGAAAAAGAAAGAAACGACGTTCCTGGTTTGCCAGGAAACCGGCGACATCAACTACGTTCTCCTTCGGAAACCCGGAGCGGAAAAACTGCAGCTGAAGAAATTCAGTCCTCGCCTTCGCAAGGTGACGCTGCACGTTGAAAAACGGAAATAAACAGCCCCGCACGTCGACCAGGGAGGGGACACTTTGCCGAAATCCTGGGTGTTTCGGGGGCATGATCCCAAAACCTTCTTGCTTCTGGCCGAGCAGACCGGTATCGATCCGGTCATTTCTCAACTCCTCTGCCGACGCGGGATTTCCGACCCCGCTCAGGCCCGATCGTTTTTGGAGGCTCGCTTTACCGACCTAAGGGATCCCGGCCTTTTGCCGGGCATCGAGGCCGCCTGCGATCGGATCCTGCGAGCTGTCGCCAATCGCGAGCCGATCGTGGTCTATGGCGATTACGACGCCGACGGCATGACCGCGACGGCGATCTTGATCTCCTGCCTGGAATTGCTCGGTGCCGATGTCACGTACTTCGTCCCGAATCGTCTCGAGGACAGCTACGGTCTTAGCATGGAATCGATCGAGCGATTGGTGCAGCGCGGCAAACGATTGATCATCACTGTCGACTGCGGCATCTCGGCAATCGAAGAGGCAAAACGCTGCGAAGCCCTCGGCGCCGAATTGATCATCACCGACCACCACCTCTGCGGCAAGGAACTCCCCCGGGCAGTGGCGATTGTCCATCCGAATCTGCCCGGCTCCACCTACCCCTTTCCCGGACTGTGCGGAGCGGGCGTGGCTTTCAAACTGGCATGGCGATTGTGCCAATTGGCATCCGGCTCTGCCCGCGTTCAGGATGCGCATCGAGCGTTTTTGATGTCCGCCATGGGACTGGCTGCCATGGGTACGGTCGCGGATGTGGTCCCGCTCGTCGACGAGAATCGGATTCTGGTCCGCAACGCACTCCCGCTCATTCAGAAACTCGCCCCCCTGGGTCTGCAAGCGGTCTTGAAATTGACGGGACTCTCTACGAAATCTGCATTGTCCGCAGAAGACCTGGCCTTCACCCTGATCCCGCGTCTCAACGCAGCAGGCCGTCTAGGCCAAGCACAACTCGGTGTGGAAATGCTCACGACGCGCGATCCCCAGCGAGCCGAGGCGCTTGCGCAGTATCTGGAACGACTGAACGCCGACCGCGAATCGCTCGAGCGCAGCATGACATTGGCGGCGTCCAAGCAGGCTCGCGAGCAATACGATCTATCGTCGGAACCTGCCCTGGTGCTCCATGCACCGGGTTGGCACCTAGGAGTGATCGGCATCGTCGCCAGCCGTCTGGCGGACAAGTTCCAGAGACCGGTAGTCATCATCTCCAGCGATCCCACCGGCCAAAAACCGGCGACCGGCAGTGGGCGTTCAGCGGGATTCATCGACCTGCACGACGCCTTTCATGCGTGCCGCGATCATTTGATCGGGTGTGGTGGACATGCGGCTGCCGCCGGCCTCCGCATCGAGGAACAAAGGATCCCCGAATTCCGAGAAGCATTCTGCGATTTTGTCCGACAACGGCTCGGAGATACCGATCCCGTAATGCGGCTCCATGTCGATGCCGAAGCCACCTTCGGTCAACTGAATCTCAAAACACTGGAGTTGATCGAAAGCATGGCTCCCTTCGGAGCCGCGAACCCTCGACCCGTCTTGGTCGCAAGCGATGTTGAACTGCATGAACCCGCCAAACGCTTTGGCAACGGCGAGAAACACCTGAACGCTCGGTTCCGTCAACATGGAGTGATTCTCCGCGCCGTAGCGTTTTCCCAAGCCGACTGGCTCGAACCAATCAATTCCCATGCCGGAAAGTTCGATCTCGCGTTTCGGCCTGTGATCAACGAGTTTCAGGGCTTCAAGAAAGTAGAACTCCACCTGGTCGATTGGCGCGTTGCGAAATCATCCCCAACGGCACCCAAGCAATCCTCGATCGACGAAGTGCAATCCGCGGCAGAGACGGTCGATCCCGCGACCAACGACGTCTCATCGCCCCGCTAGCTTCTCGAGTCCCAGCAAGTTTTCGAGCGCGCCACGCAACTCCGGAAATCGGAATCGGTAACCGCTCGCAATCAGTTTCGGCGTCACAGCTCGTACACTGGCCAGCAGCAGCGGGTCCGCCATCTCGCCAATCGCCAAACGAAGCAACCAGGCCGGAGTCGGAAAGAAAGCCGGTCGATGCAGGACGCGACCAAGCGTGGTCGCAAACTCCCGCTGACGCACCTGTTCGGGAGCGATGACATGGTATGGACCAGAAATATCCTTGGCGATTGCGAGATGCAGCAAGATATTCGCCGCATCGTCGATATGAACCCAAGGCCAGTACTGCTGACCGCTTCCAAGCGGCCCACCCATCCCCCAACGCGCCGGCCCGAGCAACTTTGGCAACGCCCCGACGCGCGGATGCAGCACAACGCCGAGCCTGGCTTGAACAACTCGGTGCGCCGAAGAAGCAAATTCTTGGGCCGCCTCTTCCCATGCGACGGCAAGCTCCGGAAGAAAGTCTCGTCCCGGTTCCGTCTCCTCGGAGCAAACGGAATCACCACGGTCGCCGAAGACACCGATCCCGGATGCAGAAACCAAACGCCGCGGAGGATCGGTCAATCCTGCAAGACCGTTCGACAATCGCTTGGTCCCATCGACGCGACTCGACCAGATCCGTTTCTTGACTTCATCCGACCATCGTTCCTCCGCAATCCCAAAGCCCGCCAAGTGAATCACGGCGTCGAGATCGGACAGCGACGACGGCGGAGTGGACGTTCTCGCATCCCAAACCACCGACTCGACCGTTCGAGGAAAAGGAATCTCTTCCGGCTTGGACTCGGGCCGTGCAATGCGAATGACATGCCACCCCAAGACCGAGGCGAGTTCGACAACACGCCTACCCAAAAGCCCAGTGGCACCCGTAACAGCGATCCGAGGAACATGACCCAAGTCGCGGATTTGAGCTTCGAACTGCTGCTGGCAGTTCAAGTCATCGGCCGTGATGCGATGCCGAAAAGCGAACATCGCGTCGAGTTTTCCTCGCGCCCAGGGTTCCGCGATATTGGAGAAGGGAGAAAGAGGAAGCTGAAAGTCGATCCGATCGTGCATCGCGCACGCGTCCGGCGCGACCGCCTCGAATTCGTGGCGATGGACCCAACGCGCAAAAGGCCCATGGATCTGCTCGTCGACAAAGAGTTCGTTCTCGACCAGCTTCGTATGTCGAGCGAGCCAAGATTTCCGAATCCCGAATACCCGCTGCACCAGCTCCACTTCCGAGCCAGTTTCGAGCGAATCGGAGCGTCTCGCTAATCGCACTGGCTCCCAGGGGGGGATCAATCGGTCGATTGCACCGGGGGTGGCATGGTACCGAAAGACGCGGTTGCGGGGATGCTCAAAAAGAGCCGACGCGCAGTAGTCAGGCATCGCGCTAAACGAAGGATTCCGTCTCGGGAGTCGACGATTCAAGCGCGAGGTCCCGCAGCTTCTCAAGCGCCCGCTTTTCAAGCTGGCGAACACGCTCTTTGGAAACCCCCAGCTTGTCGGCCAGGCGTTGCAACGTCTGGACCCGTCGATGTCCGCCGAGGGAAAATCGAGCACGGACGATCAATTTCTCACGGCGATCCAATCGATCGAGCATCAGGGACAATCGCCCGCGAAGGCTCTGCCATCTCTCTTCACTCATCGACGGACTGCGATGCTCATCGCTCACATCGATGCTCGAATCGTGAATGCTGAGCGTCACTCGTTGCCGCTCCTTCTGCTTCTCCATAACACGGCGATACGTGTTCCGACGAACTACTTGTGTTGCGTAGGTACTGAACCGAAAGCCCAAGCCAACGTCGAACTTGTCCACCGCGCGTAGCAAGGCGATGATTCCGTCCGAGAGCAGATCGTCGAATCCGTTCTGTTTGTTGACAAACTTCTTGACGATCGAGATGACCAATCGCATGTTCGACTTGATCATTCGGTCGCGGTACCAGTCCGCGGCAATCATCAGGGCTTGAATGCGGCGAACCGTCCAGTCGCACGGATCGTCGAGCGTCAGTTGCTGCCGAAGTTGGTTTGCCTTGAACTTGAGGAAGTTCATTCGTTCAAAAACCAATTTCTCCTCATCCGCAGTGAGCAACTTGGCTTCGCAGAGGCGAGCCAAGTGGGGCGGAAGGTCCGGAGTCTTCGTCCGATCGTTCCCGTGCCGCTCGCCGGGGATCAAGTCTCCGTCTTCAAAAATCCTTTCCGCAGCACCCGCCGCAGCAAAGCCCGCGTTCGCGATAAACTCAAGTTCCGTCGTCAACAAAGCCTTCGAGGTTCTCGAGAGACTCTCCTGGGTGTCGAGCTTCGGACAGACCAACTGGCAGTAGTGGACGAAGGAGGATTCCAGGGGCGCGAAATCAAACGTCGCCGGCAGTGCCGAACGACTCGAACGCTCACCCGTCCGCACCACCTTCTTGCGAGCCTGTCCCGGTTTCTTGGCTTCGATCGTCTGAGTCATCGGCATGTTCCCTTTTCTTCTGGCAAAGCCTGGTAATCGGCACAAATGGTCAAAATGAATGATTTGGACTTCGGAAACTACCGAAAAAACATTCAAATCGTTCACCAGAATCCTTGTTATATCGTTCACAACGTGGAGGAGCAAGCGGTGCCGGGACGAATTTCAGCAATTCCGTCAAGCGACCCAAAACGCCCAATCCCCTAATATTTCCGCAATGGACTTGCTGAACTGCTGCCTCTCGGCCTACAATGCAGGATGTGCGAGAAGGCGAAATCGGTCTCCGTGAACGATTTTCCAGACAACCAAAACGATCCCGAAGAACGTTTTCGGGGTAATGTGAGTCACTGTTGAGGTAATTCGGTGTCGATCGAACACAGTTTCAGTCCCAAGCAGGTCGCGCAAGCTCTCCAAGTGAGCGAGTCCTCGGTCAAGCGATGGTGCGACCGCGGGGTGATTCGGACCGACCGCACTTTGGGAGGACACCGACGAATCCCACTCGAACACTTGATGGAGTTCCTGGAATCGACCAACCGCCGCTTGGTGGATCCGACAGCGATCGGGCTGAGCGAAGAGCGGCAGCGCACGCGGGACGAGCTCGAGCGGCTATCCTCCCTATCGGGAAGCAGAACTACCGACGAGGCCGGCCACGGAACGATGCAAAAGCAGTTTGAGGCTGCATTGATCGCCGGGGACGAACAGCAATGTCGCAAATCGATCAGCACTTGGTATGCGATGCAAGGAAGCATGGCTTCGGTGGCGGATGAACTGCTGGCCCCGACGTTTCATTCCATCGGAAATCTTTGGAGATGTGGCGACCTCGACGTGTATCAAGAGCGTCGGGGTTGTGAGATTTGCATCCGGCTGATCCATGAACTGCGACGATTGGTGCAGGAGCCGATGAACTCCGCCCCGTTAGCGATGGGAGGAACGAGCAATGGCGACCCGTATCAGGTAGCGAATCAGTTGATCGAGATTATTTTCCGAGAGGCGGGATGGCGCACGATCAATCTCGGATCTTCGGTACCACTGGAGAGTCTGTTGGTCGCTGCGAAGAAATACATGCCCAAGATCTTTTGGCTGAGTGTCACCAACATCGATGACGATGAGGCGTTTCTCAAGCGATTCGATGCGTTCAGCCGCGAGCTTCCCAAAGGGGTGATGCTCGTGGTGGGCGGACAAGCCCTCACGGATCGACTTCGCCCGAAGATGCAATTCTCTGCCTATTGCGACAGCTTGAAGCAGTTGTCGGCTCTGGCTCGGAACATGCGCGGCGGTTCGAGTGTCAGTGGTCCGCAACTGTAGAACCGCTCCGCCATACGCCGCACTCACGCTATCCCCGAAGGGCCTTTAGGGTCACGGAGCGTTCGCTGGCAGTTGCTTTTGGATCCATTCCATCGCGAATTTCAGCTGGGGATCGACTTGGACGCTAGGATCGCCGGCGGTGGAAGGCTCGAGCTTGACGCGATCCTGCTGTCCAGAGTTCGGCAGGCTTCTTGCTTGGAAGCGAGCCACGGTGGCTTCGAGTTGCTGGTCGTTCATGGCGACTTCGCAACCCGGACTCGGATCGATCCCCCATTCCCGTTCGTCGGGTTGATTGCGTCGGTGGATCCGTCGTCCGCTAGGCGGGTAGTAATACGCCGTGGTGAGTCGGATCGCCGCTTTTCCACCCTCGATCGGGATAACGTTTTGCACGCTCCCTTTTCCGAACGATCGGGTGCCGACCAGCGTTGCTCGCTCGCGATCCTTGAGGCAGCCGGCCAGGATTTCACTGGCACTGGCAGAGTTCTCGTTGATCAAAATGACGATCGGGCAACGGTTGGGAAGAATCGTTCCTGGAACAGCGGCGAGCTGGTCATCGATCCTCTCGTTTCTTCCTTTGGTCGTGACGATGGGACCATCATCGAGAAACAGGTCGCAGATTTGGGCAGCCGCCAGGAGCAATCCACCGGCGTTGTCTCGCAAGTCGAGAATGACTCCCTGTGGTTGCGGTGAGCAACCCCCGATCGCCTTCTTGACCTCATCTACCGTTTTCTCTCCAAACAGTTCGATCCGAATGTAGGCGATCCTCGGGTCCGCTTGGAGCAGAAAATCCCAGGTTCCGTTTTTTCTCCGTTGGTCTCCCAGCACGCTTTCGATCTCGATCCGCTCTCGCATCAGCGTCTTCTCCAACAGTTGACCATCTCGATCGATCGCTAGCAGCACCGATGTTCCTTCCCTACCTCGTAGTTTGTCTGTGACATCGCTGGAACTCCATGTGCGTACAATGGTTCCATCGATGCTCGCTAGGACATCACCCGGTCGCAAGCCGGCACGAAACGCAGGCGAATTGAAGATGGTCGCGACAACCGTCAACTCGGGGCGCCTCGGCGGGCCGTCGAGCGCAAGCCCCAGGCCGCCGAATTCTTGTTCAAAGATCGATTCAAACGAGGGTAGTTGTTCCTGCGCGATGTAGCTGGTGTTGGCATCCAGCGATTTGAGCATACCGGTCATGGCTGCTTGATACAGTTTCTTCGAATCGGTTGGTTCGACGTAGACTTGGTCCACGATGTTCATCGCGAGCGACAAGTCCCGGACACCGCGCAGCGACCGGGCATTGCCGTAACAAAAGACGCAGATCAAGGCCAAAAGACTCAGCCACTTCAGGTTTCCGAGGGTCACGTTCGCCGCCTTTGGGAGAGAGATGCAATCAAGGCAATTTCTTGGCAAGGATCAAGTATTGCGCCCCCAAGGGGACTTTGCAAAGCCATGGCTCGAATCGTCTCAGAAAGCCCAAAAGACGAGGGAAATAAAAACAGGTGTCAACGCACAGGATTCCAAACCCTGCCTCTTCCAGCATGCGCCGGGACTCGGGAATCGAGAGAGGGATCGCATCGCGGTCGAACGGGATTCGCTTCATCACGTAGCGGGTCCCCGGATTCCAAGGGTTGTTCTCCCAGAAGGCGAAGATCCCTCGATTGCCTAGAAACTCCCGGATCCGGGCGACACAGCGGGACCGTTCGCCGGGAGGAATATGATGAAAGACTCCATTGCAGAACACCAGATCCGCGCCCGCATACTCCGCATAGGCGTCGGGGGTTTCGAAATGGAACGAAGGATCCGGATGCAATCGCTGTGCAACGCGTAACGATTGCAACGATGGATCCAGTCCCGTCACGGATGCCAGACCGAGAATGCGTTGCAGGTGGGGGAGGCTGTTGCCGGTTCCGCACCCAAAGTCGATCCCGTGCTTGCCAGCCATGGAAGCCCCCAGTGCGACCAACCGGCGCTGGAGCCACTCCATGCGATGGGCTGCGAAATACGCTGAGGATTCGCCGGAAACCCGCAACCCTTGCTGCAACGCCAGTTCGTAGTGATCAGCGACCGCATCGAATTCCGAGGCTTCCGCTTGCATCGCGCCTGCGCTCACCATGAGTTCTCCTGCACAATCCTGGATTTTTGTTACACTTCTGGCAAATGTCCATCAAATCTACCCCATCGGATGAGCGCGACCGGATCGCATCGGATTATTTCGAGCAATTGCTCTACCCGCCTTATCCGGTTCAAGAAGAATCGCTCCTGGCTTGGTTCACGTCCGATCATGGAGTGCTGGTCTGCGCTCCGACGGGGACCGGCAAGACTCTGATCGCGGAAGGAGCGGTTTACGAGGCTCTCCGGACCGGCCAACGCTGCTACTACACCACCCCTCTGATCGCCCTGACCGATCAAAAGCTTCAGGAACTGCAGAGCACGGTGGTTCGCTGGGGCTATCCGATGTCCTCCGTGGGATTGGTCACCGGAAACCGACGGGTCAATCCCGATGCGCCGGTGCTGGTGGTCGTGGCCGAGATCCTGCTGAATCGATTGCTGCAGATCGACGCCGACCCGATGGACGACGTGGCCTCGGTGATCATGGACGAATTTCACAGCTTCAACGATCCCGAACGCGGCATCGTCTGGGAATTGAGCATCGGAATGCTGCCGCAGCACGTACGGCTCATGCTGCTGTCGGCCACGATAGGCAACAGCGTCGAGTTTTGCAGTTGGATGCTACGCGCCCACGGCCGGAAGGTCGAATTGGTTCAAAGCACTGATCGGAAGGTCCCTCTCCAATTCGAATGGGTGGATGACTCATACCTGGACGAACACCTGGAACGGATCGCCGAAGGCGATGAGATCCGCCGCAGAACACCGGGTCTCGTCTTTTGCTTCAATCGAGATCAGTGCTGGCAAGTCGCCGATCTGCTGAAGGGCAAGAAGCTCATCGACAAGAATCGGCAGTCGATCATCAGCAAGAGGCTCGAATCGTTCGATCTATCGCAGGGAGCGGGGCCGAAACTCAAACAGATCTTGATCCGCGGTGTCGGCATTCATCATGCGGGGATCCTCCCCAAGTATCGCCGGATCGTCGAGCAACTCTTCCAAGAAAAGCTGCTTAGCATTTGCGTGTGCACCGAGACCCTCTCGGCCGGGATCAACCTTCCGGCGCGCAGCGTGATCCTGCCCCGGTTGGTGAAAGGCCCCTACGGCAAGCAAAAGGTGATCGAGCCCAGCACAGCTCAGCAGATTTTCGGTCGCGCCGGTCGCCCTCAATTCGATCGCGAGGGGTTCGTGTATGCGATGGCGCACGAAGACGACGTCAAATACAACCGCTGGAAACTCCAGTACGATCAAATCCCGGAAGACACACGCGATCCGAACCTGATCAAGGCCAAGAAGCAACTGAAGAAGAAAATGCCCACGCGCCGCGCGGGCGAGACGTATTGGAGCAAAGAGCAATTCGAGAAACTGCGAATCGCTCCATCGGCCAAACTGGCCAGCCGCGGCCACCTTCCATGGCGGCTCCTGGCCCACATGCTCAGGCTGAATCCCGAGGTGCAGCCCTTGCGAGATCTCGTCGGCAAACGCTTGCTCCCACCGCTGGAGATCGCGAAGGCGCAAATCGAACTCAATCGCATGCTGGTCACTCTTTGGACCGCCGGCTTTCTCGACTTGGACCCTAAGCCCCAGCCGAAATCGAATGCGAGCGCGTCCCCCACGCCTCGCAATGCTCCTCCCCAACCGCGCGGTTGGCTCGCGTTGCCCTCCTCTGCGACCGCGTCCGCCCAAGATGCCGAACCGGCCGAGGATGAGGAAGAGCAGGAATCCGGCTCCGCCACCGATGAGGCTGCCGAACGCGGTTATGAGCTCGAAAACTACCGGCCTGATCGGATTGTTCCGCGGCCGCGTTTGGAGTTGCTCTCGGAGATCCGATCGGTCAATCCCATCTACGGATTGTTTCTGATCGGCCATCTTCAATTCGCGAACGATTGCGAAAAGATCCAAGCCCTGGAAAGTGTCCTCGAACTTCCCGCGAACATCGCCAAGACGGTGCGTGTCCCACCCCCGGACCAACTCCCGTTCGGCCCGCTGGCTACCGAAATTTTGCACCCCAAACTTTTGGAACTCGGCCTCGCCGGCGTCGAGGAGATCACCGGGGTTCGGGATGAGGACGAAGAGGATTCCGAATCCGGCGGCAGCCACCGACCGTTCCAGCCACCCCCGCGCCCGTTGGCACTCGGCGAAAAACTTCGTCGCCTGTTCGACTACGATTTTCCCGGTGTGCATGACGTCTACACACGAAGCGTGTGGGTTGTCTCGGAGTTGTTGCAATTCGAGGGGGACTTCAACAAATACATTCTCGCCCACGGTCTGCAGAAACAGGAAGGCATGCTGTTCCGCCACGTACTTCGGTTCATCTTGTTGTTAAACGAGATCAGCGGTATCGCTCCGGAGAACACCACTCCCGAGGAATGGGAGTTGCCGTTGGATGCGATCGGCGAACAATTGATCGCCGCGTGCCGTCGTGTGGATCCGGAAAGCACCGACGAGGTACTCCAAGAGTTGAATGACACAAACGCCCCGCACCCGAGGCGTAGATCCTGACGATGGAACCCGACCAGTTGGTGCGCACCATGCGGGAGATCGCGATCGACAACGGGTTGCTGCTGGCGATCGCCGCGTTCGGAATCGGGATCACCAAGAGCGGATTCTCTGGAGTAAGCCTCGTTCATGTCCTGATCTTTGCCCATGTGTTCGGCGCGCGGACCTCGACCGGAATTGTCCTGCCGATGCTGATCGCCGGCGATACGATGGCGATGTTCATGTACGGCAAGCATGCGAATTGGACTTACATTCTGCGGATGATGCCACCCGCGATTGTGGGAGTGGTAGTCGGCTGGTTGATGATGCACCGAATCGAAGAGTCGGCCTATCGTCCGCTTATCGGCGGCATCATTCTGGTCTTGGCTACGATGCAGATCCTGCGCATGGTTCGGGAGTCCTGGTGGACCGAGGTACCCCATGCGAACTGGTTCGCATGGTGCATGGGAATACTCGTGGGAATCACGACCATGCTCGCGAACGCCGCCGGCCCCGTCTTCGGACTTTTCCTGCTCGCAATCGGCCTTCCGAAACAGGAATTCGTCGCCACGGCAGCCTGGTTCTTTCTCCTGCTCAACCTCGCCAAAATTCCATTCAGCCTGAACCTGGGACTCATTCGAGGCGACACGCTGGTGGTGAATCTGCTGCTGGTGCCCTTGATTTTGGCAGGGTTGATGGCAGGCCGTATGATTGTCCACCGAATCCCCCAACGGGCGTTTGATTTCGTGATCTTGGCGTTCTCTGCCGTCGCCGCCATTCAGATGCTGGTCCGATAACTGACCTGGACCTCTAGCGGACGAATTTTCTACAGTCCGCAGGACGAAAAGCCTCATGGCCTAGGAACGACACGTCTACCAATTTGCGGCGATCACGAGAACAGCATGCGCACAGTCGACTTGGGTTGCGATAGAACCTGGCGAGGAGCGACATGGCGGGCCATGAACGGCATCCCAACGGACAGTCCCTGCCTCGGAATTCTTTGCGATCGGGAATCCCCGTCCGTCTCGGTCTCGCCCCTGTCGGATTCGGTCCTGGAATCGTTGGTAGAGCAAACGGTGCAGGAACTGCGCTGGATGTCCCCCGGGCTCCTCGTCGGTGTTCTGTCAGGTCCCAGCATGGCAGACCCTGTTCGGTGGAATTTCCCAACACAAGCCATCAACGTCGCTTCCGACCCGTCGGATAGCCTGGACTGGATTTGCGGGGTCGATGCATGGCTCGTCGCTGCTCGCTCCCCTCTGGCCGCGACGGTCGAAGAGGTCGCGAACTACCTGCAAATCCCGTGTTTTTCGTTTTTCGCCGCAGGCGGGTTTCGCCATGGCAGCCCGGCACCCGGCGCACTGAAAATGAGATCCTACGAGACCGCCCTAGCACTCGCGGAATCACTCAAGACCAATGCTCCGCGTGGCTCAATGCTGGCTTTCCGCACACCTTCCACTCCAACCCATGCGATTCCTACCCATTCCTTCACCTGCGAGTTGTCGGTCGATGCAGCACTCGTCCGGCTTGCATCCGTACTGAATCCCGCAATCGACCGGCCTCCAAGCACCTCATCCCATGTGGGCTTCTCATCGAATGAGCCTTCATTGCGTCGAGCGGCTTAGAGAAAGCAATGTCACAGGATGACGATTGTAGCGATGTATCCTCTTTTTGTGATTGCATATGTTAGGGGCGTTCGATGAATCAAACGAGCGGAGGATTCGCGACTGTAGAGGAATGACGTCGACCCCCGGCAAATGAGAGCAAAACAACGGAGTATGAGACAGATGGTTCGATCGACGTATTCGAAATGGGGACGTGGCGTACTGGGTTTGGGCCTGTCAGCGTTCCTGTCCCAGGGTTTGCTAGCACAACAGCCTCCCGCCTCTGGATCACCCTCGGACGCCGCCAACAGCAAGTTGTCGGAACCCGTGTTCCGCGTGTCGAAGAACGCGGCGACGCCTGCGGGGGTCCCTGTCAATGCTCCGCACCCACTCGATCCGGCCCTGGAGTTGGCTCGCCAATCCCTGACGCTGATGCAAAGCCAGATCAACGATTACACGGCCGTGCTCGTAAAGCGGGAACGGATCGACGAAGAGTTGGGCGAAAATGAATTCATGTTCATCAAAGTGCGCAATCGCAAGGTGGTCGACAATAACGTGGTCGTTCCCTTCAGCGTCTATCTTCAGTTCCTGCAACCCGCATCGGCCAAGGGACGCGAGGTGATCTACGTTGAAAACCGAAACGACGGCAAGTTGATTGCCCATGAAGGTGGCTACAAACGCATGCTGGGTACTCACCACTTGGAGCCGACCGGATTTCTGGCGATGAAGGGTCAGCGTTACCCGTTGACTGACATCGGTTTGGAGAATCTCGTCGTCAAATTGATTGAACGAGGAGAAAAGGATCGGCGGCACGGTCACTGCTTGGTCGACCTGTATCCAGGCGGAAAAGTCGGTGGACGCAACTGTACTATCCTGCGGGTTGTGCACCCCGAAAAGCAACCGCACTTTGATTTCCACATTGCCGAAATCTTCTTGGATGATGAGTGGAAGATCCCCGTGCGTTACATCGCCTTCGGTTGGGACAAGAACGACAAGCAAGAAAACGAGATCATCGAAGAGTACACGTATCAGAAAATCAAAATCAACGTTGGACTGACCGACAAAGACTTTGATATGGCGAATACGGAGTACAACTTCCACCGCCGCTAGACTGTTGCCTCGCGTCCATCGCGAGGCGGACTCGCGATCACCGCTGCTCGCCCAGAGCGCGGAAGTAGGCTCGGATCGCATCGGAATACTCGGGATCCACCGCATCGCGCCGGCCTTGAGTCACCTCCTCGGCCCGCTGTCCTCGCAGTCGCCCCCAATCCTGGCCGGATAACGTCGGGAGCGATGGCAACCTCGAATCACCGACCGGCGGATTCTCGCTCCGTCCTTGATCGTCGGGACGCTCTGTCGATGCGGTGGTGGACGTGTTGCTGGAAGCGGATGCGCTCTCGGACTGCTGCCGATCTCGCGTCATCCGTTCGCGTTGCAGTTGAGCCGCAATCCGGTCAGCCGATTCCCGCAGCGCCTTGGCGGAACCATTCCCATCGCTCGGACCGCTATCCTTCCGGGAATCCCCCTTTGCCTGCGATGCCGCTGCAGATCGCGATCCCCGACCACTTGGCGGTTCTTTCGAAGGTTGCGACTGCGGGGCGGCTGGCGGAGTTTGCGCTGGATCGGCTTGAGAGGATCGGGCCTGGGCTGGACTCGCCATGGCTCGCAGCTGCTGGTCCAACAAATCGAGCATGCGGGCCATCTCCTTGGGGGTATGGAGACCACTGGACGAGTCCTGAGATTTTCCGGGCGAACCGCGCGAGGCTGTCTCGCCGGAATCCGGCTTCGGCGCAACGCTTTGTTCACGCTTTTGAGCGAGCTGGGAGAGGGTTTGCGCGGCTTCGTCGGTTTGCTGCTGGGCAACCCCCGCGCTTTGAGCAGGGGGGGATGTTGGCGTCGCAGCACTGCGGGATCGCCATGCGTGTTCCAGTTCGGATCGTTGGGCTTTTTCCGCAGCTTGACTCAATTCTCTCTGCGCCTGGGCAACTTGTTGTTTGCCAGCATCTTGGATGGCTTGGGATTGTTCTTCCAGCGTCTTGCTCCCCTCGGAATTTTTCAGCCGCTCTTCATGTCGTGCGCTGCGAGCCAGTTGATCGACAATCTGATCGACGGTACGACCAATTCGGTTTTGACGCTCAACGGCTTGCGACAGTGCCAACGCAGTGGGCGCTGGTTCCTGCAAACTCGCCAGGGCTTCCGTCGCGTTCCGCATCGCTTGCTGGAGCCCGAGCAGTTCCTTCGCTGCAGCGTCGAGTTGTTCCTCGGCTAAGGAAGCGATCGGGTTGGGGTGATCCAAGTTCGCGCGCGGCGCGTTCGCGATGGCGGTTGCCCGATCCGTGGATTCCTTGGCGAGGTCTTGCGCGGAATCGGCCAATCGCGCGGAATGTTCCAACTCTGCCGACGCTTGCGCGGCGACGATTGTTTGTCGGACGATCTCGCCTCGCAGCCCGACGCGATCAGGATGCAACCGGAATTCATCCATTACTCTCTGTCGGTCTTGTAGAGTCTTCTGCAGTTCCTGATTTTTCTGTTCAGCATGTTTGCGAATTCCCTCAGACATCTGTTGCAAGTCGCGGCTCTGATCCTTGGCACGCTGCAGGGCGTCGTCGCGCATCAGGGATTGCCAGGACCTCATTTCCGTGAGCTGCCCCTCCCGTTGCTGGTCATTCTTGGAGACGGCTTGTTCGATCTTATTCTGGATGTTCGGTTTCAGGGCGTCTAGTTTCTGCTGCGCCGCTTCGTTCGCTGCGAGCAGGGATCGCCATCGGTCCTCCAGCTCCAACGCGGGCTGCAGAGAGTTCGTATTGCGTGCCTCCTGCGCTGAGACCCTCAATGCCTCGATGACCTCGTGGATGGACCGTCGCGTTTCAGGCAGGTTCATCCGTTGCACAACCTGGGAAGATTTTTCGAGCAAGCTGACGGCGATTCGGTCGGTGGTATCGGCGAGATACCGCAGTTTTTGGGTCTGCAGCTCCTTGGCTCCCCGGCGCGCCACATCCGCATTCTCGATCGAACTCGCGATCGACCTTTCTTCATTCGCGGCGTTCTTGAGTTGTGCAACCGCATCGGTAGCAGCGTGTTGGGACAACTGGGATAACTCGCGCTGCATCGGTTCGTTGCGTTCAAGTTCCTGTGCGAGTTCGCGGAGCAGAGCTTCCGGATCCAGCCTTGCCATCTCGGACAATCGATCGGCCTGGTCATAGCTTTTCAAGGGCTGTCGGTCCCGTTGCGTTTGCTCGTGCAGTCGATCCCTCGATTCCTGAATCTGGGGATTCGATTCGCTCGAGGGATCTGCGGCTCGCTGTTCGAGCAGCGAAAAGTGTTTCTCAAGCGTCTCAAGGGCAGAGGCCATCTGATCCTGGCTTTGTTGAGCTTGGGAGATAGCGGTTGCCATTTCAGCGGCATCCTCAGCCGCCTTCTGAGCGCGGAGGAGCGACTCGGTCGCGGATTGCATCGGAGGTCGCAAGGTTTGAAGCCATTGGCGAGCTCGGTCGCTGTCCTTGGCAATCTCCAACTGTCCTGGATCGAGAATGTCTTGTTGCATCGCGTTTTCAAGAAGAGCGTTCTGCAATCGGTCGATGCTCCGCTGGGTGGTTTCCCACTGCTGTTCCATGTCCTTGGGTGACGTCGTGTTTTCCATGGTTGTCTTGCTCTGCTCCTCCAGAGTCCGCGTCTCTTCGGCGGCGCGACGAGCTAACTCGACTAGCGATGGAGTGAGCGAAGCGAGGTAACGCCTAGCCGCCTCCACGACGGGTTGAGCAAGCCTCTCTGCCTCCCGCAACGTGTCGACCCACACTTCGAGTTCCGCCGCGGCGCTGACCAAGTCGTCATCGGAAGCCTTTCGTCGAAGATCCATCTTGCTCCGGAGAATGTTGCTGGTTTCGTTCCCCGTCAGTATTCGGAAGGTTTCGGCAGTCTGAATCGGAAACCCAATCTCCTTCATCGTTTGGTGTACCATTTCCATTCGATGCAGCAGGCTGTCCCAGATACGCGCATGGGCCAATCTCCCTTCGAGCGATTCCCACTCGTATCGCTCGTCCCGCATCAGAGTTTCCCCTGCGACGCGAACGTCCTGCATCTCGTGGGCCACCTCGAGAATTCGGTAGGCTTGGATAACTCTGACCACAATCTCCCTCTGGATCTTGCTCTCTCGGCTTACGGCGGGCGAAGCTGCCCATAGCTCGAACTGAGACTCCCAAGCGCCGATGGCCAAACTCATGTCGGAAGCGAAATGGGAATCCACAGGAATCCGCTGCTGATGCAATTCCTTGCGATCGGCCATTTGGCTTGCCCCAGCTCGAACTCGTAGCTCCGCAGAGTGGATCGCGAGAGCCCGCAGCTGTTGCAACAGATCACTGTCGAGTTTGGGGTCGACCATCTCGAACTGATTCCGTTCCAGATGGTCGACCGCCTGCTGCATTCTGAGATGGGTGCCCGATCCACGCCGGATCAGATCTCGCCGCAGATCCGTGATATTCCACCACAGTCCGCCATCCATGTTGAAGGCCCAGTGTTGTTGCCGCAGAGTCTCCGCAAACCGCTTGGCCTCGTTCGCCAGTTCCGCAAAATTCTCGGAGGTCGGCTCTTGGTGAATGCGATGGTTCAAGTCGAGGCGCATCTGGTCCAAGTTCCGGTACCAGGTCCGAGATGCATTTTGCAGATGCTGCGATACCGCAGGTTCGATTTTACGCGCGAGTTGTTCGATCGTATCGATATACTGAATGGCGATCTTTTGGGAACGGGCCAGCATCGCAAAGTCCATCTTATGAAGCCGATCGACTTGCTCATCTTCGTGCTTTTTGAGATACAGAAGATCCTTGGTCAACGCGGTCAACGCTTCATGGCCGACGAATTGCCGATAGATATCGACGAGCCGCTGCGCATGATCGTCCGCTTCCTGAACCCCGAGCATGGCATGATCGATGCATTCGTAAACACGCTCGACGAGCCTCGGTTGCTGGCCGATTTCCATGGTGACGGCGTGCGCCGCCCCCTCCAGGAGCGACGCGTACTCCCGTTCGATTTTGGAAATCATTCGGACGACGAATTCGGTTTCGCTCTGGTCGAGTGGTCGAGGTAGTTGTTGCACCACGCGGGCTGCCAACCCGCGAACCGCTCGAGCTCCGTCACTCCACTGCGTCTCGGCCTGCCGCAATTCCTCCGCGAGCGCCGATCGATCGTCAGCGGGCATATTTCCTGACCTGGCAAGTTGCAGCCGAGGCAGCAGCTTGTCCTTCGACACACGGATCTCACTCGACAATCGCTCCAACTCCGGTACCAGCGAAGCGCGTGCCAGCAACGCCTGGTGCCTGTTGCGATCAAAACCCGCCGATGCAAGGCTGAATTCAAGGACCGGAGAATACGTCACCTGCTTCAAAGAATCACGGACCGCAATTCGGACCGCGATCATGTCGCCCGATGATGCTCCCGATGTCATCGGGTCCCAGACCCAATTCGCAGTGGAACGCGTAGATTGCTCGACGCCATCGAGCGGCACCCACGCATTGGATTCCAACCAGTCTGGGACCGTACTTCCGGATCGCGCGCCAATGTCGTCGACAATCGATACATCCACATCGGCCTCGATCCACGAACCGCGATTGACAGCAATTTGAACTTCGATCGACGCGCCCGGTAGGTCGTCGGCGAAATGTGCGGTTAGCGGGATCAAGTCCGAGGGGGCAATAATCCACGCCTTCTCCCCTTGCGGCGGCGCATCCCATAAGGTTTTCTCGGTGGCCGTCCACGCCACTGCGGGCGGATGATCCGACACCACATTCCATTCGTGGGTTGGGCTAAACGTGTTCTCAATGACTTCGTCGCTCTCCGGGAGGCGAGCTCGCAGCTTCAATTGGTATCTCGCATCCCCGTCGCACTCTCGATCGAAACCCCAGAGAGCACGGTCGTCGACATAACCCAGCGGCAGGGATTCCCGTTCACCGGTATCCATGCGCTCCCAAATCGCTGTTGCCGATTCCAAAGGAAGCGATGGCTCGATACCGACCTCAACGCGAGCCCCTATGAGCGTTGTCAACGCACCGCGATCGCTTGTCAACTCGGAAGGGGGAAGACCCGTATACTCCGGGAAGTGGACTCGATGCTTGAACCGCTCGATGCGCGGTCGCGGAGCAGGTCGTATGGTTCGCCAATCCGTGCGGTGACCGCCAACTTGGAACCGGTACTCGATTGCGTCCGTAGCGATCGGCAATGAGCAAGCGTATCGAGCTGGGTATTGGCCGATCCGACTCATTCTTTCGGTTCGGTCCGAGGATTGCGGTCCGCCGTTGGTGGATCGCCATTCCATCGTGGACCGATCCGCGTCGACACCCGTGAGTTGGATCTCGAATTCCACCGCTTGGTTCTCTGGAACCACCATCGAGGGGCGAGCAGGCTTGATTACTTCGATAACGATTCGGGGTGCCTGTTCGATATGCGAGAACGGGATCAGCGCGCGGCGCAGTCGCTGCGCCATTTCCAAGTCAGGAATAAAACAGAGGCCGAGCAGCGCGAGCCAGCTCGCGAGAACTGCAAGGCAAGAGCCGCGAACCATCGACCATGGCAGCAGGTCGCGAACCGATCGCTCGCGAAGCGTGCGGGCCACGCGTCCCTGCAAGACCGCTAGAAAATCCTCGCTGAAATTGCAATCCTCGTCGCGAACCGAACTGAGTTCCACACACGCGAGCAACTGTTCTCGCAAGGCGGGATACGATTCCTCGACATCGCGAGCGACCTGCGTCATGGGCGCTCGCATCCACGGCTTGATCAAGCCAAATGCAAGCGCCACTCCCAACGCGGTAACTTCGATAACGATCGTGAAAATGCTGCGCCACGGGTCCGACAAGATCTCCATCGCATCGAGAAGCAGCAGGCACGCGACGCCCGCCAACAGGGCGAGCCCCCCGCGAGCCAATCCGCGAGCCCTCATCAGCCACGCCCGGCGCAACCGGAACCGACGCAACCACGCGGATACGGGAGCGATGCCGCTGGGCGAATGCTCATCGCTTGAGGTCCCCGATGGGATTGTCGCTGCGCTGCTCATCAAACCAACCCTGCTCGTTTTCGGAACAGCCATTCCAGGGTCAATAATGCCACGATCGCAATGAACCACGGATAGCTCTGCCACAGAGTCCATCGCGATTCCTCGAGTTTACCCGATTGCCGAGGTTTCAAGAGATCGCTGAGCAAGTCCATTTCGGATTCCGCCACATAGGCTCCCCCGGTCCGATCCGCCAAAACCTTGAGCCCTGCTTCATTGCGCGCGAGGGACTGCAGTTCGACATACGACTTGGACCGCACTTGGATCTCACATTCCCAGGGAGTGTTTTCCTGCGGCATGCCAGGGACTTCGAGCGATAGCGAGTATTTTCCTTCCAGCATTGGGGGAGAGGCACCCGCAACCATCCCCGATCCCGCCGGATACTCGGTCAGCGGAATGCTGTCGATGCGCACTCCTTCTCGGGAGATCACCGCATAGGGGCGAGCGCCCGCCAGGAGGCTTCGATCGGCATTCTTGAGCTGGGCACGAATCGGGATCACGGCGCCGACGTCGCATGTTCGATCGCCGATGTCAAAGGCCACGAACTCGTTCTCCATGGCAAACGGCGTCTGCATCGCCCACTGCGCGATCTGGCTCCAAAAACGCTGATGGTACAAATCCGCAACGTTGTAACGCCAACGCCAGGATTCGTCATGGGCGATGTAGACCACGTTCCCTTGGCCGAATCGGCGCCTCACAATCATCGGAATCGCATCACCCGACTCCGAGGATTTCATTCGTCCCGTCACGAACACCTCTGCCCCAGGCTTCGCAACGATGCGTCGAGCGAGCCGAGGCGGGGGGAAGGAGGCCCACAGCTTGGCATTGGCCTGCTCGTCCGCTTCGAAGGCAAAGGCTCGCTCTGACCACACGCCTGGCAACAACTCCAATCGCTGAATCTCCGCCGGCTCTGGCTCGGCATCGATGGCGACGGGCAGCCATTCGAACTCCGTGTCCTTCGATGGTAGATTTCGCTCGCGACCGCTGTCGATCCAGAGAAACCCGGCTCCCGTTTCGGCAACATGGTCTGCGACCCAGCGACGCTGCACATCGCTCCATGCCGTCGCGCTGTCGATCGTTACGATCAGGACATCGAATGGGAGCAACTCGTCGCGGCTCGCTGGAAAGCGTCGCTCCTCGACGAGGGTGGGGCCTAGGATTGCATCGACTTCCCAGGCGGAGTCTCGCTCCAAGGCATTTTTGATGTACCGCGATTCCCACCGCCCGCGCGGATCCATGACCAGCACGCGATTTTTTCTCGTGACTCTCCACAACGTCGACTCGAGCGAATTGTTGCTCGCCATCGAATCCTCTCCGTCGAGTACGACCTCAAACTCCAGATCGATGGGTGCCAAGCGATTCATGGTCCGCGACTCAGCCGGGATTCCTTCGAACAGAAGCTTGCCGTCGAATCGATAGTCCAGCGTGCGCGTCGGTGCACCGTCCGCGACCAACGACTCGGACCAAAGGACTTGTCCTTCTTTCTTGACGATGAATCGAAAAGGGGTGCGATTGGGCAGCTGTTGCTTGATCGTCGCCGTCCCTTGAAAGACATCCGAGGCGATCATCGATTTGGGATGCTCCACGGCCAGGACGGCAATGTCGTCCGGTTCGTCCAGACGCCCCAATCCGACCGCATAGACAGGGATCTTTCGGTCGCGCAGCCGATCCGCAACAACTTCTAAACCCACTCCGGTATTGGATTGGCCGTCGCTGAACAAAACAACCGCTGCCAGCGGAAGCGAGCCAGCCGCAACCGCATCGAGCGCCTCGCCGATCGCTGACCGCTTGCCATCGCTCTTGAAATGGCTCGGCACCGATTTGCTGCCCGGATCCACTGCGGAATCCCATACCGGTCTCAGCGCACCGTCCTGTTCGGACGAACCGAACCCAAGTACTTGCAGATGAAACGCGGAACTCGCCTGGGCGAGCCAACCTTTGCGATCGCTGTCCTCCGGACGATCTTTTTCACCCACCAGCCAGTTCACAACGCGCGCACTTCGGCGCATCGCTTTGTTTTGGTCGTCCAGTTGCATGCTTGCCGATTCATCGACGAGCACGACGATATTCGCCAAGTCCCCGCTGAGCCATTGTCGGCTCAGGATCGGGCCGGTCAACATGGAGATTATCAGGCCGACGGAGATGGCTCGCAGCGTTGGCAAGACGATCGGCCATGGACGAGCCAGGCCGCGTGTTTCTCGGCGATACCAACGCCAGATGGCGACCGCCGCAAGAATCGCAATCGCACCGCCAATCCAGGGCGAGAGCATCCCTTCGAAGTGGATACGTGTCATGCCGCACCTCGCGATGCGTCGGCCGGAGCCGATTCCGATGTGGAAGCCGGCAACAGCAGGGACCGTTTCGGCAGGAACGATTGCTGCAGAGCCAACTCAGCCACCACCAGCGCCAGCAGCAACAGCCAGCACCAAAACCACATTTCGCGTCCGCTCCAACGACTTCGCACGAGCGAGAGCCATCCGTCCACCGAATTCGTGGGGCTGGCCCCCGCTTGTACTGCGACCGCTTCGAATCGCTCTTCGGTCAGCAGATCACGCGTCAATTCACGACTTCGATCCCCAGGGGGCACATCGACCATCATTTTGCGAATGTCCGATCCGAGTGTTGCCTGCACAATCCCTGACCAGCGAGGCAAAGCGATTTCGGAGGATAATCGCGATGTTTCGCTTGCTTGATCCAAAATCGGTTTCAGCTCGGCAGTCGACATCAGCGAGTCTGGTCGCCCGCTGTGTCGCGCCATCCACTCGATCGCGGGTGGCGTTTCCGATCCTGTTCTCTCCCAATGCTCGAGCCATCGCGAGCCCGGGTCGGACAACCGCCAACCCGAGGGAGTCGCGGCCGCGAACAGCATCAGTTTCTGCATCATAGGCACGTAGGAAGGCCTCGCTGGAAAATTCCCGTCGCCATCGTCGCAACTGGACAACATCCACAAGCATCGCCCCCGGCCGATCGGACAATTCAGAATCCACGGCGCACCGTCTTCAAAGAGGAATCCAGACCACGCCTCGCGATCGACTTCCTCGATCGTGATCCGATGATGGAATTGCAGCGATGCCATGGACTCGATCACTTGCGGTGCCAAATCGAAGAATGGGGAATCGGATACGCGAACCGCGCCAGACCATTCCGATCGCTTAGAAAATGTTCCTGGCCTCACGCCATTTTCAGAGATCAGTTCCCAAGTGTTGTAGCGTTCCACCTGCACGCGATCTCCGAGCGCGAACATCAGCCCGCCACCGCGTTCGACGAATGCCCGCAACCATTGGCGCTGCGGAACCGGCAGATCGGGTACATTGCAGCAGACGACAAGATCCTGCTCGCGGAGGGTCGCTTGGTCCCATCCATTCGGATCGACAACACGCGTGGAAAACACATCGCCAGGCAACCCTTGGAGCAAGGCAAAGGGAGTCAACGCATAGCGCAAAAAGTCCGACTCGCTCCTCATCGCCTCGTCGCGACTCCCTCCGTCGACCAGCAGCACACGGACCGGATCCATGACTCGCATCACGCGCGTGATCGAGTTATCCGCTGGCGCACGGTCCTCTTTGCCCAACTCGACCTTCAGTTCGGCATCCCCTTGGGACTTGGGAATCCACCGAAATCGGGTGGTCAGTGTCGAACGCGCCGGAACCGTCAGCGACTGCATTTCGATTTCATCGCCATCAGCGCTCAGACGAACGGGAACTTGTTGGGGAGTTGAGGAAAAATTCTGCAACGATGCCGTCACGGTCAATGGGGCTCCTACCGTCGCGACACGGGGAGCGATCTCCATTGTTTTGATGGCGGTATCCGATCGAGATTCGTCCTCGGTCATCCGCTTGGCGACATTCAGAAACGACCAGGGGACGGGAACCGATTGGCCCGCAATCCGCTGCTGTGCCCCTTCGATTGGAGATTCCGGACCCGAACTCCAATCGGAACTCGCGAAATCCGAGACCACTACCAAGTGCCTCTTGGAATGCGACGCTTGCTGCAGCCAATCGAGCCCGCGTTCCAAGCTGGTGACCAGGTCGAATTTTCCGGCAAAGGTTGTTTGCTGGGAGAGACGTTCGAGTTGATCCTTGCAAGCATCCGTATCCAGATCGCCATACATCTCCGGGGGAGAGCCTGCCAGGACCAGACAAACGGTGCTCCCTGTCGGCAACTGGTCCGCGATCTCGGTCAGTTGATCGCATGCGATTCTCCAGCGATTCCTTCTCGAATTGCCGTCGGGCTCGTCGATCGTTTGCATCGACATGGAATCGTCGAGCACGACGGCCAACGCCATGGCATTGGCCGCACCGGAGTCTCGCCACGACAAGATGATGGGACGTGCCATGGCCAAGGCGAGTACCACTGGAATCAAGCAACGAATCAGCAGAAGCAGCAATTGCTTCCATTGGATGCGCCGCGCATTGACGCGCACCGACGACTCCAGGAACTGCATCGCTCCCCAATCGACGGTGAGGTAGCGGCTGCGGTTGAGCAAATGAATGATCAGCGGGATACTGAACGCCATCGCTCCGAGAGCCAACAGCGCATTGAGAAAGGTCATGCAGCACCTCGCCGCGCCACATACGATGCGACGACCTGACTGAACGATTCCGAGGTCCGGACCGGGATCAAGTCGATTCGGTGACGCTGACACCCAGTTCGCAATGCTTCCTCAAAGCGTTCGAAATTCTGCAGATACGCTTTTCGCAACGAGGCAGGATCGATCAGGATCTGCTGGTCGGGCTGCTCCAACGAGCGAAACATCGTGCGGTTTTGAAATGGAAAATCGACTTCGTCATCGTCCAAAATTTGGAATACGACGACCTCCTGATGGTTGCTTCGCAACACCCCGAAGTTCTGGATGATCGACTCGATATTCCCAAAGCAATCTGAGAGAAGGATCACCAACCCGCGCCGGCGGCAGATGCCGAGGATCTCCTGGAACGTTGCTCCTAAATCGGTTTCGCCGTGGCACTGGGAGCTAGCGAGCGACTCCATCAATACCCGCAAGTGGTTGGCGCTCGCACGAGCCGGGACGTTGATCCGAACTCGGGTGTCGAAGGTGACGACTCCGACCGCGTCTTGCTGGGTTGTGAACAAGTAAGCCAAACAGGCGGCTAGCCGTACCGCGTACTCGTGTTTGCTTGCGCCCTGGCTGCGGGATCCCACATAACGCATCGAATTGCTCTGGTCGACGAGCAACGTCGCGCGAAGATTGGTTTCATCCTCGAATTGGCGAATGTAGAGCCGATCGGTCTTGCCGTATACTTTCCAGTCGATCGACCGGATTTCGTCTCCATGCACATAAGGCCGATGCTCCTTGAAATCTACGCTGGAGCCGATGTGCCGCGAGCGATGCATGCCGCCGCTGAGGCCCTCGACGACGTCGCGTGCGAGCCATTGCAGCTGCGACACACGGGAGATGTCGTGCGGTTTCAGCCAACGAAACAAAGGGTGGGCAAGCAAGGGACGACCTGTTGGGGTTCAGACGAAGCGATTCTCGAGCTCTCGCTCCTATGATAACTCGCCGCCCCATCATTTTCACGGCGATCGAAGTGAATCAGCCCGCCAACGAGCATGCTTCATCGATCGCTTGACACAGTCGTGGTAGCGTGGAAGTCGAAAGGCCGGCGACGTTGATTCGCCCTGTCCCGACGATGTAGATCGCCCGCTCCGTCTTTAGCCAGTCGGCCTGCATCGCATTGAGGCCCGTGTACGAGAACATCCCTTTTTGCGTGCCCAGGAACGAAAAATCACGCCCCAGTCCTCGCATGCCTTCGATAAACGACTGTCTCATCGTCGCGATTCTCGACCGCATGGCATTGACCTCGGTCTTCCAGAGGGCGGTCAGTTCCGCGTCTCCCAAGATCGTAGCGACGATCGACTCGCCATGCCGAGGCGGGTTGCTGTAATTGGTCCGGATCGAGCTTCGGACCTGGCTGAGGACTGCCGGTGTCGACGCAGGGCTGGCGCTGACCATCAGCAGTGCTCCGACCCGCTCCGAATACAGACCGAAATTCTTCGAGAACGATCCGCAGATGACCATCTCCGGATGATGGGTCAGGAGTGTTCGGAGCGCTGCCGCATCCTCAGTCAATCCGTCCCCAAATCCTTGGTAGGCGAAGTCGAGCCAGGGGATCATTTTCTTCTCCGCCATCAATTCCGAAATCGCATGCCACTGATCCGGGGTCGGATCGATGCCGGTCGGATTGTGGCAGCAGACGTGCAAGAGGACGAAATCGCCTGCCGTCCCCCGTTGCCTCAGATCGCTCATCATGCCGTCGAAATCGAGGCCGGTCCGATCGTGATTCAGGTAGGTGTACAGATGCGGGTGCATCCCTGCGGCTTGGAAGACCGCGATGTGGTTGGCCCAGGTCGGATTGCTCAGCCAAATGCGAGTGTTGGGAAAATGACGGGCAATGGTGTCGGCACCAGCCCGCAGCGCACCGGTTCCGCCCGGCGTATGTGCGGCTGCCACGCGGGCAGCATCGACCGAGTCGCCCAGTACGAGATCGACTACCAGACGATTGAAATCGGCCCCGCCTTCGATCGGCAGATAGCTCTTGGTCTTCTGATGCTCGATAATCCGGCGTTCCGCCTGACGGACCGATTCGAGAATCGGAGTTCGTCCTTGCTCATCCTTAAATACTCCCACCGTCAAATTGATTTTCTCGGGACGAGGATCTTTTTCGAAGACTTCGTTGAGTCCCAGGATCGAATCGGGAGGTGCAACCGGAATGTGCTCAAACATCGCGACGCGGCAAGAAAGGAAGGAAGGAGAGAGCAAATACTGCCGTGGAGAGTACTCGCAAAACGGCCAAATGACGAGGGGCTGGCTTAAAAAAACCGGTCGGGAAATCGTGCTAGAAAAGGAATCGTTGCCCCGAGGACGATGTCGGTGTGCGAAATGCGTGCACATTCATGGGCTCGAGCCGGTCGGCCAACCCATGTTTGCGGCGGCAGAGATCCGCGAGCTTGGACCATTGGTCGGCAAAGAAGCCTTCTCCTCGCATGCGGCGCCCGAACTGAGAGTCGTGCAACTCGCCCCCTCGCAACGCGCGCACACGGTTGAGTATTTTTTCTTTGGCCAAGGGCTGATGCCGCTCCAGCCAATCGGCAAAGATTCCCTCCACCGCACCAGGTAGTCTCACGAGTGCCCAACTCGCGCTTTTTGCCCCTGCAGCTGCGATCGCAGCCATCAGCGACGGAAGCTCTTGATCGTTCAGCCCGGGAATGATGGGCGCGATGTTTACGTGGACCGGAATGCCCGCGTCAGACAGTTCGCGAACGGCGCGAAGCCGAGCTTCCGGAACCGAGCATCGCGGCTCCAGGGCCATGGCCAACGATTTATCCAGGCTAGTGATCGACAATACGACCGCCGCGGCACGATCGCGAGCCAAGTCCCCGAGCAGATCGATGTCTCTGGTAATCATCGCGTTCTTGGTGATGATGGAGACCGCCTGGCGGGCTTCGCACAGCACACGGAGCAAACTGCGAGTGATCTCGAGCTTCCGTTCGATGGGTTGGTAAGGATCCGTGACCCCCGAGAGATTGAGATGATCGACGCCGGACCACGCAGGGCGACTGAGCCAATCCCGAAGTAGGTTGTCAGCATTGGATTTCACCAAGATCTTCGTCTCGAAATCGGTTCCTGCGTTCCAACCGAGATACTCGTGATAAGGCCTCGCATAGCAGTACGCGCAGCCGTGCTCGCAACCGCGGTAGGGATTGATGCTGTAGCGGAAGGGAATGTCAGGGCTTTCGTTTTCAACGACGATCGTTTTGGTATCATCCCAGAACCACTCCGTGCGTATGGCACGAGGCGGCCCGTCCTCATCGGGGTCGCAATATTGATCGACAACGGTGGCGATCCGTTCGAACCGATTGAGCGGATTGAGCTGCGTACCTCGCCGCGTCATCGCCGTTTCGTTTTCGGTCGCGATCGCTTTCCGAACGAGCGCGATGGACTCGAAGTGGGACGAGGCTTGACCTTCGTGACCTTGCCGCTGATCGAACGTCGTCGTTTCGTGACCGACCCTCCGTCGGCGCGTTCACCTACCGGCCCAGCCGGGTTCTTTCGTGGAGGTTTCGCGGAACCGTCTCCGGGAGCCGCGATTCGCTTGCTCGAGCGAGTCCCCTTGCCGCCGCGAGCCCTCTTCCCGCTACCTGATCGCTTGGTGTTGGCCGTATTGCGGAAGGCATGCAACTCCACATCCTCGGCATCCGTGGAATGGAACGGGTGATCGCGATCAACCGGAATAGCCATGCCGATTGTTTTTTCGATCTCTTGCAAGTATTTGTATTCGTCGCCATCGCACAGCGTGATGCTCTCCCCGCTCGCCCCCGCGCGAGCCGTCCGGCCGATTCGATGCACGTACGCTTCCGCCTCGACCGGGACATCGAAATTGATCACATGGCTGATGTCGTCGATGTCGATCCCTCGAGCAGCGACATCCGTCGCGATCAGGACCCGGATCTTGCCATCTCGAAATGCATGAAGGACCCTTTGACGGGCATTCTGCGATCGGCCACCATGAATTCCCTCGGCGGAAACCCCGGCAGCGATCAACGATTTGTAGAGCCGATCGGCACCGTGCTTGGTGCGCATGAAGACCAAAACTCGAGAACGGGAGGGGTCTGTCAGCAACCGATCGAGGAGCCTTCGCTTGTTGCCACGATCCACGTACATCACACTCTGCTTGACTCGGTCGGCGGTTCTGGCAGGAGGCGTGACCATCACCGTCACGTGTTGATGCAACAAAGTCGACGCCAACTGCTGGATCGGGGCGGGCATGGTTGCGGACAAGAATATCGACTGCCGCTTTCGCGGCAGGAGTCGCACGATCTTTTGAACGTCCGGCATGAAGCCCATGTCGAGCATGCGATCGGCTTCATCCAACACAAAGAACTGCAATTTCGAGAGAGAGCAGTACTCTTGTTCGATCAAGTCGAGCAACCGACCGGGGGTCGCCACGACAACATGAACCCCTTTGGCCAGCGCTGCAACTTGCGGTCGTTGGCCGACTCCACCATAGATCGTCGTGTGTCGGACCCGGAGATGCTTGCCGATCGCGCTGATGTTCTCAGAGATCTGAACGACCAACTCGCGGGTCGGGGCGATAATTAGCCCAATCGGCTGATAGGGAATCGCATACTTGTTGATCTGATGGATCTGCTGCAGGATCGGGATCGCAAAGGCGGCTGTTTTCCCCGTCCCGGTCTGCGCGCAACCCAACAAGTCCCGGCCCTCCAAGAGTGGCGGGATTGCTCCGGCCTGAATCGGGGTGGGGGTATGGTATTCGAGCGCCGTGAGCGCGGACTGGATCTCCGAAATGATGGGGAGATCAGAGAACTTCATGGACACAGAGGCCTCAGTACCCTCCAACGAAGCAGGAGGGATGGGATAGCGGAGAAAACAATAGTGTTACTGTAATCAAGCCCCCCCGATTCCATAAGGGCAAAACCAACATAGATACCTCAAGCTCGGGATCATCTTGGCTGCCCACGGCGGTCCGACGCGTGTCAACCGTTTCGTCGATCCATCCCTGAACTACGATTCGGGTTGCAAAGACACAGCCGACAAAAGTCGCCGACGGACGGAAAAGTTGCGAAAGACTGCGTTTCCCCTGGCTTTCAGCGCAAGACTGGATGGATTGCTGCAACGCGATATACTGGCACGTTTTTCATTGGTTCGCCATCGAAAATCCATGAATATCTTGTCCGCCGAACACGCCTCCGCCCCACAAGCCGACAGCCTTCACAGTGAACGGGTCCTGGTGCTCGACTTCGGCTCCCAGTTCGCGCAACTGATCGCGAGGCGAGTTCGCGACCAAAACGTCTACTGCGAAATCGTTCGACATGACATCGCGATCGAATCGATCCGAGCCCGCAATCCCTCGGCACTGATCCTGTCCGGCGGCCCTTCGAGCGTCTACGAAGCCAACGCGCCCAAATGCGATCCACGCATCTTCGAACTCGGCATCCCGATCCTCGGGATCTGCTACGGCATGCAACTGACAGCCTACACGATGGGAGGGTCGGTCAAACCGTGCCCCGCCCGCGAGTTTGGTCGGGCTCGATTGCAGATCAGCGACATGGAAAAGCTCTTTGCGGGATTCCCCCATGAGATCGATGTCTGGATGAGTCACGGCGATCAAGTGCACGACCTGCCCGACGGCTTCGTCCCGCTCGCAGCAACCTCGACCTGCCCGATCGCGGCTGTAAAGCACCGGTCGCTCCCTATTTATGGCCTGCAATTCCATCCGGAGGTCTCGCACACCTCGCTCGGCAGCACCCTGATCCACAATTTTCTCTACAACATCGCGGGCTGCGATGGACGATGGCACCTGTCCGATTTCGCCCAGCAAACGATCCAGAGCATGCGGGAGCGGATCGGTAGCGATCGCGTGATCTGCGGCCTCTCTGGAGGGGTCGATTCGTCGGTCACTGCGGCTCTCCTCTACAAAGCCATCGGCCCCCAATTGACCTGCATCCTGATCGACAATGGCTTGCTTAGGAAAGATGAGCAATCGGCCGTGATCTCAGAATTCACGAATCACTTCAAAGCGGACTTGCGCGTCGTGGACGCGAGCGATCGGTTTCTGTCCGTCCTCGCGGGCATTCGCGATCCTCAAGAGAAACGGCGACGCATCGGCCATGCGTTTATCGAATGCTTCAAAGAAGAGGCCGCCAAGATCAACGGTGCGAAGTACTTGGCTCAAGGAACCTTGTATCCCGACGTCATCGAAAGCGGCGCGGCTCCCGATGGACCCGCAGCGACCATCAAACTGCACCACAATGTCGGCGGCCTTCCCGAGCAGTTGGGCTTTGAGTTGGTCGAGCCACTGCGGGATCTCTTCAAGGACGAGGTCCGGCGCCTCGGCTTGGAGTTGGGACTCCCCGACCATTTGGTATGGCGTCATCCCTTCCCTGGACCGGGATTAGCCGTACGATGTCTTGGGGACGTCACCAAGGCCAAGCTCGATGTCCTACGTGAAGCCGACGAGATCGTCATCACCGAGATCAAGAACGCGGACTTGTACCGGTCCACCTCGCAGGCGTTTGTCGTGCTCCTCGAATCGCAGTCGGTTGGAGTGATGGGGGATGCCCGCACCTACGAAAATGCGGTCGCGGTTCGATGCGTCAACACCGACGATTTCATGACCGCCGATTGGAGCCGATTGCCATACGATTTGCTGGCGAAAATCTCGACCCGGATCATCAACGAGGTTCGAGGCGTCAACCGCGTATGCTACGACATCAGCTCCAAACCGCCGGCAACCATCGAATGGGAATGAACACTACACGGGAATAAACAAGGATGAGTCGCCAATACATCTATCAGATTGAAAACCTGACCAAGCGTCACGGCCAAAAGGAAGTTCTCAAGGACATTTGGCTCGCGTTTTACCCCGGGGCAAAGATCGGGGTGCTCGGATCCAACGGGGCCGGGAAAAGCACACTCCTGCGCATCATGGCCGGAACCGACAAAACCTTCGAAGGAACGGCTCGGCTGAGCAATGGTTTCACCGCCGGCTATCTGCCCCAGGAACCTCAGCTCGATCCGAAAAAGAACGTCCAAGAAAACGTTGAGGAAGCGGTCGCTCCAAAACGCAAGATCCTCGAGCGATTCAACGAGATTTCTAATCTGCTCGGCGAGGTTACCGACGACAACCAGATGCAGAAACTGTGCGACGAGATGGCCAAGCTGCAGGATACCATCGACGCGCAGAATCTTTGGGAACTCGATCGCCAAGTCGAGATGTCGATGGGGGTGATGAATCTGCCCCCGGGGGATGCCGACGTCACCAAACTGTCCGGTGGCGAACGCCGCCGGGTCGCCCTTTGCAAGTTGCTGCTCGAGCAACCGGACCTGCTGTTGCTCGACGAACCGACCAACCACCTCGATGCCGAAGCCGTCAACTGGCTCGAACAGCACTTGGCTCAGTATCCGGGTACCGTGGTCGCAGTGACGCACGACCGCTACTTCCTCGACAACGTAGCCCAGTGGATTCTCGAACTCGACCGCGGATCGGGCTATCCGTTCGAAGGGAACTACACCGCGTGGCTGGAACAGAAGCAGAAGCGTCTGCAAATCGAACAGAAGGCGGCCGCAGCGCGGCAAAAGACCCTTGATCGCGAACTCGAGTGGATTCGCATGTCCCCTCGAGCTCGCCAAGCCAAAAACAAGGCGCGCATCAGCGCCTACGAACAATTGGCAGCTCAGCAGTTCGAGGATCGACCCGATGAACTCGAGATCCAAATCCCACCCGGCAAACACCTCGGCGAGGTCGTCGTGGATGCCAAAGGCGTTCGCAAGAGCTACGGCGATCGGATCTTGATCGATGACCTCACGTTCCGGCTTCCAGCAGGAGGCATCGTCGGTGTCATCGGTCCAAACGGGGCTGGCAAAACAACGTTGTTCCGGATGATCACCGGACAAGACAAACCCGATGCGGGTACGATTCGCGTCGGCGATACGGTCGAACTGGGATACGTCGACCAGTCTCGCGATTCGCTCAATGCCGAAAGCACCATCTATCAAGAAATCTCGGGCGGAAACGATTGGCTAGAAATGGGTGGCAAGCGATTGAACTCGCGGGCTTATGTATCGAAATTCAACTTCAAGGGGACCGACCAAGAGAAGAAAGTCGGCGTTCTCTCCGGTGGCGAGCGGAATCGCGTCCATCTCGCCAAGCTACTGCGCCGCGGATGCAACGTGCTGCTGCTCGACGAACCGACCAACGACTTGGATGTCGACACCTTGCGAGCTCTCGAGGAAGCGATCCTTAATTTCGCGGGTTGCGTCGTCGTGATCACCCACGATCGTTGGTTCCTCGACCGCATTGCCACCCATATCCTAGCCTTCGAAGGGGACGGATATGTCCACTGGTGCGAAGGGAATTTCGGGACCTACGAACAGCAGCGCAAGGAACGACTCGGAATCGCAGCTGATGAACCCCAGCGATTCCGGTACAAAAAACTGGTAAACTAACGTCTGGTTGCATCCATTTTTTGCCCTGTGTCGAGGCAAGAACACGATCGCCAGGACATGTCCAAGGCGGGACACTGCGGGAAATTTCTCGGGAATTCCGCGTTGGTCACCCTAAGAAAGGGTCTCACTTTGCGTTGAACCGTTGTGGGTGCGGTCTCGTTTTTACGAACGCTCCTCGATCGGCCTTGGGCCGCGTTCCTGCTCCACTCTCCTCGTGCGGACTTTCCTATCATGCATGCTCCCCAACATCGCATCTTGTCGACCTTTGGAGTCCTTGGACTGTTGTTCGCTTCGGCGTTGGCTTACTCCCAGCGGCCGGACACTCCACCCCTCTCTCTCGCAGAACGAAAAACCATGTGGAAACAAGTCGAGGAATCGGTCTCCCAGGGGCTACCCAAAACCGCGATCGAAAAACTCCAACCCATTTACGATTCCGCGTTGCGCGAGAAAGCCTATCCCGAGGCGACCAAGGCGCTCGCGTACCAATTCGTTCTCGAAGGTCAGATCGAGGGTGGCAATCCAGCCGAACGGATCAAACGCATGCAGACGGCAATCGACACGGCACCCGCTGAGATGAAGCCGATGATGCATGCACTGCAAGGCTCGTGGTACTGGGCCTACTTCCAACAGCATCGCTGGCAGTTCGCCAATCGGACCGCCACTGCGACGGCGCCCGGCGAAGATTTCACAACCTGGGATCTGGCTCGTCTGTTTCAAGAGATCGACAAACACTATGCCGAAGCGCTGAAAGATGCGAAAACCCTCCAGTCGATCCAAATCGCAAAATGGGAGGCGATTCTCGACGCAGGAAACGTACCCGACGCCTACCGCCCCACGTTGTTCGACTTCCTCGCGTATCACGCCATCGAGTTCTACGGTTCCGGGGAACAAACAGGCACAATGCGACAGGAAGCTTTCGAGATCGACGCATCGTCGGCAGCCCTCGGAAGCGTCGACGAGTTCCTGGCATGGAAACCGGATACGAAGGACGAGCAGTCGCCAAAGCTGAAAGGGATCCGACTGCATCAAGACCTGCTGTCGTTCCATCGCAACGATCCCGACCAAAGTGCGTTTCTCGATGCGGAACTCTCGCGGTTGCAATTCGTTTACAACAGTTTCGTCGGTGAGGAGAAACGCGATCGCTACGAGGAGGCACTCAAACGGTACGCAGATAAAAACGCCAAGCATGAACTGTCGTCTCGAGCGCGCGCTCGGTGGGCGGAACTCCTCGCCCAAGACCAGGACATGGTCACCGCGCGCGAGATCGCCATGCAGGGCAAGAACTCCTTTCCCCAGAGCGTTGGAGGCAAGGAATGCCACAACATCATCGTCGGTATCGAACAACCATCCGCAACCCTTCAGACCGAGCGGGTTTGGAGTGACCCACTCCCTTCGATTCGCGTCTCGTACCGCAATATCACCAAACTTTACTTTCGAGTTGTAAGGGCCGATTGGCGCGAGCGATTTTCCCAGGACCGATGGAATCCCGGCCAGTTCAATGAGTCGGACCGAAATCAATTGCTAAGACTGCCGGCAGTTGCCGAATGGACCACGGAATTGCCCGCGACCGAAGACTATCGCGATGCAACACACGACGTGCCAGCGCCGAAGGGATTGCCGACCGGCTACTACCTTGTCGTGGCGAGCATGAAACCCGGTGGGAGCAATGAGAACAACATGGTCTTTGGATGCGAAGCCTGGGTTACCCATCTCGCGCTGATCGTCCGCCAAAACTGGATGCGCGGCGGCCCACTCTCCGGCTTTGTGCTCGACAACCGTACCGGAGCTCCCCTCGCGGGCGCCAAGATCAAGTCGTTGTCGCGCAATTACGATAATGGGCTGCGCATGGTCGACGGACCATCGACGACCACAGACGCGAACGGTCAGTTTGAGATGCCACCATCGGGTGCCTCCATCTTTCTCGTGGTGAATCATCAGGATCAGATGCTCTCCAGCGCCAGTGAGTTTTTCTCGCAAGCATCCCAACCTCCCAACGCTGTTTCCCTACAGACGACCCTTTTCACCGATCGCTCCATCTATCGCCCCGGGCAGATCATTCATTTCAAAGGGGTGGCGATGAGGGTAGATAGCGTTGAGAACCGGTACGAGCTGGTCAAGAACCGAGCATTTCGCGTCCGGTTGCTCGATACCAATCAACAGGAAGTGAGCGTCCTGGATGTTCAATCCAACGACTTCGGTTCCTTCTCCGGAACGTTTACCGCCCCGCGCGATCGAGGGACCGGGAACATGCTTATCGCGGTCGAAGGAGCGAATCCAGCCAATATTCAAGTCGAGGAGTACAAGCGACCCAAGTTCAAGGTCGATCTCGATGTGCCGACCGAGTCAGTCCGGCTCGGAGACTCGGTAACGGTCAAGGGCAAGGCGATGTCCTACACGGGAGCTCCGATTCAAGGCGCCCGAGTCCGCTATCGCATTGTTCGGCAAGTGCGATGGCCGGATTGGTTTATGTTCTGTTACGGTTGGCGAATCGCCCCGTTCAGGGGTCGATCGCAGGAGATCGCTAACGGCTGGACCGAAACGGGTGACGATGGCTCGTTTGCATGTACCTTTGTTGCCCGACCCGATCGCTCTGTACCCGAGTCCGAGGATCCGATCTTTACCTACGCCATCACGACCGATGTAACCGATGGAACCGGCGAGACGCGATCCGACGATGCAAATGTTTCTGTTGGCTACTCATCGATGCAGGTCACCCTGGCCGCCGACACTTGGCAAACGCAGGATCGCGAAGTCAAACTCAATCTGACCACCCAGACCCTCAACGGCAAACCGATCCCCGGCAAGGGCAAGCTGCGCATTTACTCCCTGCGAGAGCCGGAGCAAGTCATTCGGCCCGATCTCCTCGGCCAAAGATTGCAACGTCCCGTCCGTGGACTTCGAGGACAAAACAATCGCAAGGCGATTCCGCCCGTTGTCGAGCCTGATCCGTCGGACATCGCAAACTGGCAGCTAGGTGAGCAAATTGCCAGCGCCGATCTCGATACCGGTGACGACGGTGCTCAGGAGCTATCGTTCAACCTGAAGCGCGGAGTTTACCGGTGTGTGGTGGAATCGCAGGATCCATTCGGCAAGCCGGTCAAGGCAGAACTGAACTTGAAAGTCTTCGATGAAAAAGCGAAGTCGCTCGGGTTGCGATTGCCGTTTGTATTCGCCATGCCCAAAGGGTCTGTCGAACCGGGGGAAACTTGGAAGGGGATTTGGGGTTCGGGGTATCAACCCGCCAGAGCCTTTATCGAGATCGAGCAACGAGGCAGGGTTCTCAAGAAGTATTGGACTCCTGCGGATGCAACCCAGGTTGCGATCGAACAACCGATCGACGAATCGCTTCGAGGTGGATTCACCGTGCATGTCACGATGGTTCGCGAGAACCGCATGTATACCGAAACGCGAGTGATCGACGTCCCGTGGAGCAACAAACAACTCAAAGTCCGATGGGATCGCTTCCGATCCAAATTGATGCCGGGTTCCGAAGAGACATGGAGCCTGACGATCGAGGACCCCGCCGGAGACGGCGCGGCTGCGGAAATGGTCGCCGCACTTTATGACCAGTCGCTCGATGCGTTCCTGCCTCACTCGTGGATCGGTAACTTTTCCTTCTTCTACCGCGAGACGCAGTACGTGAATGCTTCATTCCAGAACCTTCCGATCGCATTCAATTGGATTTTTGGCAACTTCCCGGATCAACATCAGTCTATCGATTGGAGATATCGATCCATATACGCTCCCTTGTTGGCGTTCAACGATCACATCAGATTTCGTGGGATGGGAGGTGGAATGGGAGGAGCGCCGATGATGCAAGCCATGGCCGCCGAGTCGGCCCTCGGAGATGCGTCCTTTGCGAAGAATGCATCGCTCGATGCGGCTGCTGCGAATTTGAAGGGAGCTGCCGGAGAGGGTGGAGGAGGGGTTGCCGCACCGAAGGCAGGACCTCGGCTTGACTCCATCTCGCCTCGCAAGAACCTCAACGAGACAGCTTTCTTCTTCCCGCATCTGCTCAGCGACGGCAAGGGAAAGGTAACGATGCAGTTCACGATGCCCGAAGCCCTTACGCAATGGCGGTTCCTGAGCTTCGCCCACGACAAGCAACTGCGCAGTGGCAGTTTGTTCGATTCCGTGGTGACCACCAAGGACTTGATGGTCCAGCCCAACCCGCCCCGTTTCCTGCGCGAAGGAGATGTGTTCGAGTTCAGTGTCAAGGTCACCAACCAGAGCACAGCCCCGCAGACCGGTACCGTCGCACTGCATCTGAGCGATGCGGTCGACTTGAGTGATCTCGATACGGCCTACGGGAACACGGGAGCCGAACGCGCATTCGAGCTGGGCCCCAACAGTTCCAAGAGCCTGCGATGGAAGATCAAGGTCCCCGACGGCGCGCGACCTGTCATCTACAAAGCGGTCGCGGCGACGGAAAAACTATCCGATGGCGAGGAAGGAATGCTGCCGGTTCTGTCGAATCGCATTCTGCTCACCGAGTCGATCCCGCTTCCCATCCGGGGCCAGGGAACGAAAGAATTCGAACTGAAGAAGCTGATCGAATCCGCAGGCTCGACCTCGCTTCGTCATCAGTCCCTGACAGTGCAGATGACATCGCAACCTGCATGGTACGCCGTGCTCGCGCTCCCTTATCTGATGGAGTATCCCTACGAGTGCAGCGAGCAAACGTTCAATCGGTTCTATGCCAATGCGTTGGCGAGGTACATCGCCAAGAGCGATCCGAAGATTGAGCGGATCTTTTCGGTATGGCGTGATTTCCAGCCTGATGCCCTTCAATCGCCCCTCAGCAAGAACGAGGACCTCAAATCCGTTTTGATCGAGGAAACGCCATGGCTCCGAGACGCCAACAACGAATCGCTCGCACGGCGCAATGTTGGGATCCTGTTTGAAAACAATCGCCTCGAATCGGAATTGCAACGCGCGATGCAGAAACTTGCCGAAATACAACGCGCGAACGGTATGTGGCCCTGGTTCCCCGGCGGACCGGATAACGAGTATCTGTCGCTCTACATCGTCACCGGCTTTGGTCGACTTCGAAACATGGGAGTCCAAGTCGACGAGTCGCTCGCCATCCGAGCTCTTGAACGCTTGGACGATTTTATGCGGGAAAGGTACCAAGCCATCCCGGATTCGCTTCGAAATGCAGAGCATTGTCATTTATCCCCGATTGAAGCCTTTTATCTGTACGGACGAAGCTTCTTCCTGACCGACCGCCCGATCGCCGAACCGAATCAAGTGGCTTTGCGATTTTGGCAGAATCAGGCCCGCAAATATTGGCTGAAGCTGAGCCGTCAATCGCAAGCCCACATCGCGATCGGCCTAAAGCGGATGGGGGACCGTGATGTTCCCGGCGCGATCATCAAGAGCCTGCGCGAGAACTCGGTCTCGAACGAGGAGATGGGAATGTTTTGGCGCGATACCGAATTCTCGTGGTGGTGGTACCACGCCCCGATCGAAACCCAAGCCATGATGATCGAAGCCTTTGATGAGGTGGCTGCCGATCGCAAGGCTGTCGAAGACTGCCAGGTCTGGCTCCTGAAACAGAAACAAACGCAGGACTGGAAAACGACCAAGGCGACAGCTGATGCGGTGTATGCCCTCTTGCGAAAAGGGACCGATTGGTTGGCCTCGGATGCCCTGGTCAAGGTTCAGGTCGCCGACATCGCCATCGTGCCTCCCAAGACCGAAGCCGGGACCGGGTTCTACGAGCAAAAATTCGCGGGGGCGGAGATCAAGCCCGACATGGGCAAAGTGAAAGTCACCAAGACGGACGCCGGGGTCAGTTGGGGGAGTCTCCACTGGCAGTACCTCGAAGATATCCGCAAAGTGACGGCCCATGCCGATACACCGCTCAAACTCGAAAAGAAGATTTACAAGCGGCGGTTGACCGAATCCGGACCTGTCCTCGAAGAGGTCAACGGCACGGTTTCGGTCGGCGAAGAGTTGGTCTGCCGCATCATCCTAAGGACCGATCGAGACATGGAGTATGTCCATCTCAAGGATTACCGGGGCAGCGGTACCGAACCGGTCAACGTCCTGAGCAGCTACCGTTTCCAGGATGGTTTGGCATACTACGAGAGCACTCGCGACACGGCGACTCATTTCTTCATCGATTATCTCCCCAAAGGAAACTACGTATTCGAGTACCCGTTGCGGGTCCAACACGCTGGGGATTACCCGATGGGATTGGCGACGCTCCAGTGCATGTACGCGCCGGAGTTCAACAGCCACTCGGAGAGCGTGCAATTGGTCGTCGAGTGATGGTTCGCTGAGAAACTGCAATAGCCGCAAGTGCATTGCAATTGTGCTACAATTCGGACAGGAGTGCATGCCGCCCATAGTCCGTCGTTAGCAGGGGAAAAAAGAATGCGATGCTGTCTGGCTCTCGTTTGCTCCCTGTCCCTATGGGGTTGCGGACTCGGGATGGTCTCGCTAGGCGTTTGCCAAGAACCGAGCGGTTCGCCTGAAGCGATCGAGCGCGTTGACTTCGATACGTATTTCACCGATAAGGCTCTTCGGTTTGAACTGCTTCAGTTCGGTAGCCAAGCGGAGTCGAAAACGGTCCTGCACCGAATCGTTGAAGAGCCTAACTGGCCAGGGAACCGAAAACAGCCTCTGTTTCCGTTTCCCTACGGACGATGCTCTCTTCAAGTGTATGATCAAGCGAGCGGACAACTGATCTACTCGTTCGGTTTCGACACACTCTACAACGAGTACGCGACAACAAAGCCCGCGGCGGACGGGAAGTGGCGATCCTTTCCATTTTCGGTTCGGATACCCAAGCCAAAGTCCCGGTTTCGTGTCGAATTGGCGATTCGCCGATCCGATCATACTTGGGACAAGGTCTGGGAGAAGAGCCTGCGGCCATCGAACCAGGAAGTCCGCCAGGAATCGAACGACTTCGGCGACACGGTGCTGGAGATGATGATCACAGGCGATCCTGCGGAACGAGTGGATTTGGTTTTTCTTGCGGAAGGGTATTCAAAAAGCGAGCAGGATAAATTTCGCGCGGATGCCGATCGCATGACACGGTTCATGTTTGAGCACGAACCGTATCGAAGTAATCGGCAACGTTTCAACATTCGCGGTGTATTTCGGCCCTCTCCCGAATCCGGCGTCGATGAACCCGACAAGCGGAGTTATCGAAACACTGCTCTGAATGCTTCGTTTAAGACCCTAGGCGTCGATCGCTATCTGCTGACTGAAGATGGGCATGCCATCCACCAGTACGCTGCCCAGGTTCCTTACGATACCGTCGTCATCTTGGTCAATTCCTCACGGTATGGAGGAGGTGCGATCTGCTTGGATTTTTGCATCTGCACGGTCGACGAATCGCATAGCCCGGAGGTGTTCTTGCACGAATTCGGGCACTCGTTCGCCTATCTTGCCGACGAGTACATCGGAACGTCTCCCTACAACGAGATCTACCCCGAAGGATTGGAACCGGTTGAACCCAACATCACCCGAACGCTCGACCGGAAATTGATCAAGTGGAGCAGCATGCTGACCGAAGAGGTCCCTCTGCCGACCACCTTGTCATTAGCGCCTCGCGGCACTGACCCCAACGAGCTCGTGGGGGCGTTCGAAGGTGGAGGTTACGTCAAGAAAGGAATGTTCCGCCCCCAAATAAATTGCGCTATGGGAAGTTTCAGCAAACAGTTCCAATATTGCGTCGTTTGCCGGCACGCCATCGAGCGGATGATCGACTACTATGCTCCTTTACCATCCGAGTGAATCGAAACGGTGATCCGCAAGTTGACATTCCTCGTGCACCCTCGAAACTCGTCAAAAATATTCTTGTGCTACTATCCCCAGGATCTTTGGAAGCATTCCGTCTTGAAGAGCAAAACATGGCATCCATCCGCAAGGCACGACCGGACTCAGTCAGGTTCGGACTTTCTGTTATTTTACTCGTCTGCTGCGCGGTGCTCGGGATGAGCGGTACGATGCCAACTCCTTGCTGTGCGCAAACGGGCTACCAACTACCTCCGAAATCGATCGTCGACATTGTCGATGCCAAGCCAGACCCGGGTCTCTTTTGGAGTCCGGACACAGAGTGGGTCGTCTTCGCGGATCGAGATGCCCTACCCGACGTTGCCGATCTAGGTCGTCGCATGCTCTCCCTCGCCGGCATTCGGATCGACCCCGTCTCCCGTGGAGGATTTCAAACCGATTTCTATCGCGGGCTATCGTTGCGACGCCGCGATGCCGAGTCGCTCGTTCGTATCCCGATGGAAGCCGACGTCCGGATCGGTTCGATCTCCTGGTCCCATCGATCTCAGGCATTCGTCTACACCAAAATCCAAGCCCATGGAACCGAACTGTGGTGGGTGTCGGTCTCTGATCCCGAGCATCCTCGGCGATTGACCGATCGCTTGGTTACGGTATTGCAGGGACTTGACTGGATGCCGGACGGCGAGCGCGTGATCGCATGCGTTCTTCCCGCGGACGCGGGCGAGGAACCGGTTGCACCGTCGGTTCCCGAGGGACCGAACATCCAAGAGTCCGATGGAGCCAAAGCTCCGGTTCGCACCTATCAAGACCTGCTCCGCAACGCCTATGACGAAGCCTTGTTCGAGCATTATGCGCGAACGCAGTTGAGCGTGCTCGGACCCAATACGAAAGCCGTACAAATTGGCGAGCCTGGTTGGATTGATTCCGCTGCGATCGCACCCGACGGCGAACATTTACTGGTATCGAAACTCAAGAAACCATTTTCGTATTTGGTCCCGGCGGATCTCTTTCCCAAGACGATCGATGTAATCGACCTGCGAGGAGAGATCAAGTATCGCGTCGCTGACGTTCCGCTCGGTGAAAATATCCCGATCGAAGGCGTTCGGCTGGGACCTCGCAGCATCCAATGGTGGCCAGGGTATCCGGCGCGATTGGTATGGACGGAAGCCCTCGATGGGGGAGATCCCAAGAACAAAGTCGAACATCGCGAGCAATTGTGGTACTTGGATGCTCCCTTCAAGGCGCCGGCCAATTCGCTTGTGAAACTGCGGCATCGATTTTCAGGCATGACGTACTTTGCTAATCCCAAGCGATTCCTGACCACCGAACTCGATCGCGATCGTCGATGGACCACGACGCTCTTGCATGATTTGGAAGCGATGGACGGACCCAGGGTATTTTTCGATCGAAGCGTCCGCGATCGCTATGGCGATCCTGGTCGTGTTCTCGTCAAACCTGACTCCAGTGGTTTCGCGATCGCAAAACAAAGTGGAGATTCCATTTTGTTATCGGGCGTCGGCGCGTCTCCCGAGGGAAACCGACCGTTTCTCGATCGACGCAATCTGACCACGTTGGAGACGTCACGGTTATGGCGTTGTGGACCGGATGTGTCGGAAAATGTAGCCGGGCTGGTCGAGTTCGATGAAGGCAAACTGCGAGTCATCACGCGGCGCGAGAGCACCACGCAGCCTCCGAATTACTACTTGCGAGATCTGCTCGGTGACGCCGAAATGCAGTTGACCCACTTTGTCGACCCCACTCCGCAACTGCGCGGAATCAAAAAGAAGATCGTCAAGTACCATCGCTATGACGGTGTTCCGCTTTCCGCGACCCTTTACTTGCCTGCCGATTACCAGGAGGGGACGCGTTTGCCCTTGATCGTCTGGGCGTATCCGCTCGAGTTCAACGACGCGAGTACGGCAGGGCAGGTTTCTGCCAATCCGAATGAGTTCACGCGAATCGGGGGAATTAGCCATTTGTCGTTGCTGACTCAGGGGTATGCGATCATGGACGACGCAACCATGCCAGTCATCGGCGACCCGGAGACCATGAACGATACGTTTATCGAGCAGGTTGTCGGAGCAGCCCAAGCAGCGATCGATCATGCAGTGGAACTCGGCGTTGCCGATCGGAATCGGGTGGGAGTCGGCGGCCACAGTTACGGCGCATTCATGACTGCCAATCTCCTCGCGCACTGCAAGCTCTTCAAGGCAGGCGTCGCCCGCAGCGGCGCGTACAACCGCACGCTGACTCCGTTTGGCTTTCAGTCCGAGCGCCGCCCATTGTGGGAGGCCAAGGAGGTTTACGCAAAGATTTCACCGTTCATGGTAGCCGACCAGATCAAGACCCCGATCCTGTTCATCCACGGCGAGAACGACAACAACCCAGGAACGTTTCCGATCCAATCGCAGCGCATGTTCCAGGCGGTCAAAGGGAACGGAGGTATTGCGCGGTTGGTGATGCTTCCCTACGAGAGCCATGGATATCGCGGGCGGCAATCGGTCCTGCACACCCAAGCCGAGATGGTCTCCTGGTTCAACCGATACGTTCGCGATGCGAACTAGTTCCGTGGAATCCAGATGAATTAGCCGCCAAGAGTTAACTGCCGCTTGTCGTAGCGGACTCAGCAACCGGGGGACTGCGTCGCCCCGGCATTCTCTATGTCGGCCTGTTGGGCCTTGGGCTGCGGCCTGTTCGGCCTTCGTCTACTCAGGCCCGACGGGCCGATAGAATGATTGCCGTGGCTCACCGAGCCACGGTCGGGTTGTCCCCTTGAAGGCGGAAAGGCCCGGAGGGCCGAAACTACCGTCACGACATCCGATCGACTCCACCGTCTGGCAACGGTGGCTACGGGACTGTTGAATCACGCTCTGCTGTGCGTTACCTTAAAACAAGTGGTTCGTCGATCAAAAACTTTTTCATGGAGTACTTGGGATGCGAGTCGCACGTTCGATCACGGTCGCTTTCTTGTACCTACTTTGTTGCGATTTGGCTTTTGCGCAAGTCGATGGGTGCCAACCGGCGAAGGCCAAATCGGAAGATCAGTGGGTGGCGGAAGCCATGTGGTCATTGGTCGACCTGGGATCTGGCCGTCCGGGTAATCCGCTCACTGCGTTCGACGAAGCCGTCCAAGCCCATCCTCATTCCTCGAAAATCGCCTACTGGCGAGGTCGATTCCGTTTGTTCGCATCGGGGCAGCGAGCTTTTCTGGGTAAGTTCGCGGAAATAGCGGATGAATTGTCCAAGCCCGATCCCGCAGAAGCCGCCCTCGCGGATCAGAACACCCGCCAAAAACTTTCCGAGGCACGCGAGTTCTCGAAGGATTTCAGCAAGCGAGTCGAGGACCGTCTGAAGGAATTGCACAGCGACGACGCAAACATGGATTTTGAAGTCATCTTCCAGAAGTTGGTGTCTAGCGACCCCACGATGATCATTGCCTGGGCGATATTGTTGGAAAGCGCAGATCCGGTGATTGCCCTGACCGCCGCTGACGCTTGGGCCGAGCAGGAACCTGACAACGCATTGCCACTGTATGCCAAAGCGATCGTGTTGCAGCGACAACGCGGACAGAAGGAACCGATCGACCCGTCAGCGATAGAAGCGTTGGAAATCGGAAACTCCCGACCGGCATGTCGAGCGCCGGACGAACCGTGGCCCGAGGAGTTTGACCTGCGATTCCCGAATTCGCTTCCTGCGGAGAAAGCTGAGTTGCGAGGAAAACCCGTTGGCCAAGCTCAACTGCGCACTTACGTGTTGGGGCTTTTTTTCACATCGCAATTATTTGATAGATTCGCGACATCCGGATTCGCGATTTGTGACCTAGGGGGCGAAATCCTCGGGAAATCTCACCGCCTATCCCTTGAGGAGGACATACGCTACCTGCAAGCATTCGCAGGTGTCGGAACTCATCTGATCCATTCCAATCGACTGCTGTACGGAATGACAGCAGGAGAAGTAGGACGGATATTGAATCGAATGGAGACGATCGCGATCGACCAAGAGGACTTCAACCACGCCATCGAGATCGCCAATCTCAGGGACCACGTCTTCACTCTAAAACGCAAGTGCTCTGAGGGATATGGCACGGTATCGGAAAAGGAAGATGAACAACTCTTTGACCGAGTTGCAACGCAAATCATGGCGGACAATCGAAAAGATTTACCGATACCGACCATCGAAATCTCCAAGAAGCCCAGGCCCAAATGGAGGATTTCGGAAACACGCGACGATGCAAACGACATGGTGTTGCTTGACCTGTTTCACTCCAATTCCCACCCAGAATTTGTGCGTGGCCACAATCAAGCCATGCCGACCCAACCCCTTGATCCCGACGAACTGTCGCGACAGGGTTACCGGACACTCGACGAAGCGATCAAAAATATTCGCTCCACCAATTTCAAAGAACAATCGCGCCGAGGGATTGTCGTGGTACTTCATAGCCCTTATTCCATGCCGTCTGTTTTCACGGCTTGCTATTTGAACGGTTACATGGGTCGACGCGACCCGTGCATTATCGTGTTTCACTCTCCAAAAACGCTGGAATTTTTTCAGCGCAAATATACCTCTCTCGGCCTGCATCTCGCCCAACTCCTGCCTCCAGGTGATGTGCTGGATCAAAATACCCTGGATGCCGTTTCTAAAAGCGCGGACATAGTGTTGGTTCCGTATTCTCGGATCATGACTGCCGATGGACAAATCAGTCCGATCGCCGTAGCCAGCGGGAAAAAATTCATTATTGCGGGAACGAAAGCGGAATTGCTCCGAGCGGAAAACGCAGTCCGCGAAAATGCGTGCTTAGTCGGTAGCATGGAAAGCGATTTTGTATCGCAAGTCGCACGTTCGGAATGATCGCTGAGATGTATTGTGCGAGAGCGTTCAAATCGTTTGTACGATTGCTTCTGCACGATTGTTTCTGTACGACGGACTTCCAGTCGGTCGTGGAATAATTCAACGGACTGGAAGTCCGTTGTATGGTTGAAACCTCTGGGCGTGCACCTCGCTTTGGGCGAGGATCACAAGTCAACCCGCGTTAGGTCAGCGACCAGCCAGTTCGGGGTGTCCGTTCGATGAACGGGGTCGCATCAGGGCAGTTCTTCGCTCGTAGCGAAGCTGCGTCCCACTCGAGTTTTTGACCTGCGCGATAGGCGACGTTTCCGAGATGGTTGGCGATCGTCAGCAAACCTGCATAATCAAACGGACTTCCGGTCGGCGTGCCGTTGCGAACCGCATCGATCCATTCCTGTTGATGACCGGGAGACTCTCGCAGAAAAGGCTTGGGGCCTTCGTAGTTCGCGAATTTGGACTCCGGCAACAGGACATGGCGACCGTAGTCGGACAACAGCATCCCATCGCGACCGATGAACAGGATCCCATTGTCCCAGGTTGGAATCCCCTTTTCTTTCCATATCTTCGGCTTGTCCGCTCCCTGGTACCAACTCAGTCGGCAAGCGGGCGATTCGCCGCGTGGGCCGTACTCGTAAACGGCAGTCATGGAGGCAGGCGCCAACTCCTTGTGAGGAGGCGGGCCAAACGCCTCGACCGTTCGAGGATGATCGAGCTGGAGCGCCCAGAACGGCAAATCATTGAAGTGGCTCCCCAGGTCCGACATCGTCCCGTTGGCGAAATCCCACCAGCGATACCATTTGGGGCCCGGCAAGTAGACTTCATGAAACGGCCGCATCGGCGCGGGGCCGATCCAAAGATCCCAATCGATCTCCTTCGGCGGTGCCATCTCCTGGGTTGGTCGATCGGTCACGTAGACGATATCTCCGTTCTTCTTGGCATCTTCCTGGCTCTGCAACCCCCAAGCGCGCGACGTCCATACGTGGGCTTCGGTCACCGGTCCGATCGCGCCCGATTGAATGAGTTCCACCACGCGACGATAGTTGGCCGTAGCATGAATCTGCGTCCCCATTTGGGTTGGCACGCCCGCTGCGGCCGCCTCATCCATGATCCGCTTCGCTTCCTGGATATTGTAGGTCAGCGGCTTTTCGCAATAGACTGGTTTTCGCTGTTGCAGTGCTGGCAACGTCGCGAAGGCGTGCGTGTGTTCGGTCGAACTGACGACGACGGCGTCAATGTCCTTGAGCGCGTCGGCGAGTCGTCGGAAATCGGTGTACTTGCGTGCACTGGGGAATCGCTCCGCCACACGATCCAGGGTCCCCTGGTGGACATCGCAAATCGCCGCGACTTGAACGCCCGGATCCTTGACCATCTCCTCGAGATTGCCGCCCCCTCGCCCTCCGACGCCGATGAAGGCCAAGCGGAGCTTATCGTTGGCCGACACAGCCCGCGTGAGCTTGCTCATTGCCAGGGTAGCCGTGCATGCGGCAGCAGTCGCCAAGAAGTCGCGCCGATCGATCGAGCGCCAGGAGATATTTTTTTGAGTCATGATCACGTGGGGAATGGGTTGCTGGAGAGATAAATCCGAAGCCGAGCGAGCGAAACAACCTGTGGCCGCCCTCACAAGAGTCTATCAGGAACAGCATCGCGAGCCCACTGTGGGTTCCATCGTCTTTTTTAGCGGTTGGGCGCGAACAAGCGGATTTAGGTCGTGCGCGCAATCGCAATATCTTACTCCAAGCGATTCTTGTCCAACCAAGCGCGGACAATTTCGATCTGCGGCAGCATACGCTCCGCCACTTCCCTCGGGATGGCCCCCGTTGCTTCGGCCAGCAGCGGCAGGGCAGCACGGATAGACTCTTCGCGCGCGGCCCGGCCCTTTTGAGTCAGCAGGACCCGCTTCGACCGGCCATCTATTTCATCGGGAGCGAGCCGGATGAACCCCTTCTCCTCAAGCTTTGCCAGCGTGCTCGTCATTGTTCCTCGCGTGACCTGAAAAATGTCGGCAAGCTGCGCTGGCGTCTTGTTGTCGCCCATACGCACGCAGTGGTTCAGCAAGCTGAACTGAGCCAGCGTTAGACCATGGGGAAGCAAACGGGTAAACGCCGTGGATGCCAATTGATTGACGATGCCGATCTCGTTGAGCAGGCGGAAGAGGAGCTGTTCATGCGTTGGCGTGTCGACCCGAGCACCTGGATTTTTAGACAAGGTGCGCCTCCAATCCACGCCGCGGTGTTGGTGGGATCTGCGGCCCATAACCAATTCGGAATAACATCTGGATGCGTTTGCCATCCGAGATCAGGTCATGGACTTCGCGGTAAAGTTCCTTCATCTCGACATACTCCTGCAGGGACTGGCTCCATGGGTGGATCCCGAGCCCAAGTTTGGTTGCCATCAAGTTCAGCCGCACATAAGCGCGGCCTGCATTGATTTGCTCGACGCGTGACTGGTTTTCGTTCGTGATCCAGCCGAAGGCACGGGCCGACATGGCCATGGAGCGGAAGAGCGCAAGGCCTTGCTGAAATGCCGTCGACTTTGGATCGGCCATTGTCGCGCGTGTCGTGAGTCCGATCAATCGCCCAACCTCAAACATCGGCCCCTCCAGTTCGATCCCATCCGGATTGGCGGTGACCTCCGCGGCCCCAATGCGCATCAAATCGACCGATTCCTGCATGGCAATCGGGGACATGCATTCCTTGACGTGGGCACGCCATGTCAGGTCGCGCAGGCGCTCAGCGACTTCGGTATTCCCGATCGTTTCCGACGACACCCCGAAGATGCGCCCCGCCTCGGCAATCTGTTTGAGATCCGCTGCCGGGACGTCGCGGGGCTCATAGATCTCCTTGTTCGACCGCCGCGTCAACACGTGGGCAAAGAAAGGCTCCGGCGAGGCGATGCCGCTGGCGAAGGAAACGTGTGCGATCGGCCGCTGATCGAGAGACTGCATGTCTTCGCCTTCCGGAACAGGTGTGATCGTCGCTTGGTAACCATCCTCCGCCGCCGCCTGCACCAGCAACTCGAGGAATGCGCCGCAGCCAATGGTGATCTGGCGGTCGAACGGGTCCGTAGCGGGCAGACGCCGGTCCAGGTCACAGTAGAGCGTCAGCGAATCCTGGCCGTCGAGCCTGACAATCCAGGGCTGGCGGTTGTGCGGATTGGGGGCCAACAATGCGTAGGACAAGGCGCGGCGGCGGAACTCCCCGTACGTCCCGGCCCTACGCCACGGCTCGCGGGCACCCTGAGATGGCCCACTGGTCACCACAAACCCAGCGCCAGCGGCAGCGGCAACAACGAATCCCCCCCCAATCAATTTCAGAACATTACGACGCGATGTCATGACACCCTCATTTTAGTTGGACGCCTTACCTTATTAATTCGACATCAAACTACATTACTTTGACACCAAACTATAGTCAAGACCTCAACTTGACACCAAAGGTGCGACTTCTTGGCAATTGATCTCCGGAACCGCTTGATGCCGCTGACGGTTCGCCCTAGCCTGTTTTCGTCGTTCCATTCCCTGAAGGATGTACTGCGAATCTTTGAGGTAGTACCCTCGGACCGCACCGCCGTCGCCAGAACCGATGAACAAGATCGAATAACAGAAACATCGCTCATGATCCTCATCCCCAACCTCGGCGCAACAATCACGTTGATCCTCGGGTGTCTCGGCTTGCTGTTCCCTGATCGCGTCAGTGAACTCCTTGGCATCCGAGGGGAAGGCCCGCTCGGGAAATCGGAATTGCGAGCCACTTATGGCGGATTCTTTTTGTGCCTTGGAGCCGGGTGCCTGGCAACCCAGTCCGATACCGTCTTTATGGTCGCCGGTTCGGCGTGGTGGGGAGCAGCCATCGCGCGGTCGATATCCCTGTTCGTCGACAATAGCCGCTCCTGGAAAAACTTGCTCGGCCTTGTCATTGAAGCCACCATCGGCGCGATGCTGCTGATCGGGGCGTTTCGAATCATATGATGGACAAACCAACGCCTCGCATCCTGATCCTGGTCGATATCACTGGTGCGTTTCTGACTTGCCTCATCACCCTGGCGTTTTTAGCGACGAATATCCTGCCGACCGGAATGCCGGTCTTGGTATTGCTCTGCCTGGGACTTGCTGCGGCGTGCCTGGGATTATTCGGAGCATATCGGTTCGCGACCTCGAGCCACCATTTGACGACGCTCGGGATCCTGGCATTTCTCAACATCGATTTTTGCATCGCCTCCGGGGTGCTGTGGTGGCACCACCTCGATCAACTCACCTTCGTGGGCCGTATTTACTTCCCATTGGAGATCGTCGTCATTTCGGCCCTCGCCCTTTTGGAATTGCGATGGTCGCTTGAGAAGGGCTAATACGATGGACTAAGCTCGGATCGCACGCATTCCCATCTGAAGAAGCTGATTCACCAGGCGACACAAGGTTGCCGGGGTCTTTGCCCCTATCACCGCGTGGCTTGTCGGGGAGCCAAAGACTGGCAGCTACACTGCCCCCCATCCATCCTCTTCCCCTCCAGGCCACCACGCGGCTCGTCCGCGTGGAGCCCTGATCGCAACCAGAACGAGAGGTCCCTACGCAACGCCGCCACCGCGTGGCTTGTCCACGTGGGGCGATGATCAGGTCAGTCGCGCCACCATCGGACATCCACCGTCTGGCGAGCGGTGGCTACGTGCTCCCAACGATTCGATGCGAATGCTCCAAAATCCGGCTTGATGGTCGTGTCGCACACGGAACCCAATCTGGATGAAGTGCTGACCTTGCTGGAAAACTATCGGACCGCTCTGAAGAACTCCAAGCGAAGGATTTCTCCGGAGATTTCGGCATTGATTCAAAAGATCATGGACGGGGACGCCCCAGCGCTTCCCATGGCCGCGGGCATGGGAGGCATGGGAGGTGGGATGGGGGTCATGTTCTAGGCTCAAGGGTTTCCAGAGCCAGCGGATCCTCCGCCGTCCAGCGTCCGCCGCGTTCGGGTGGCAGGCCCAGAGGCTTTGCGCGTGGGCGTGGGCATCGAACCCTCAAAATACTCGCTCCCCTTGCGTTTCTGCTACAATAGAGACGCAGTTGACTCGCCCAGTGACGCCCCCGCCCCTACCACCCTCCCCACCCTACCAACGATGAAAATAATTTCTTCATCCGTGCTGGTAATGATCTCATGGACCTCGCTCGTCGGTACGCACACCCTCGCCGACGACAAGCGACTCGAGACCCAGTTCAAGGACTCATTCGCCAACTTGATCGCAGGCCACTGCCTCGAATGCCATAGTACCGAAGTCGCCGAGGCCGACGTCGATCTCGAAAAACTTCTCGAGTGGAACAACCTGCCGAGCAACGCGCTCGTCCTGCAAAGGGCGCTCGAGCAAATCAAGAATCAACAGATGCCACCGGTCGAGTCCAAGCAACTCGCGAGCGAAGAGAAACAGAAATTGCTCGCTTGGTCGAATGCTTGGCTCCGCACCGAGGCCCAGCGACGGGCCGGGGATCCCGGCCCCGTGGTCCTGCGGCGACTCAACAACGCGGAATACACCTACACCCTCCGCGACTTGACCGGCATCCCAACCCTCGACCCGGCCAAAGAGTTCCCCGCCGATGGGGCTGCAGGCGAAGGGTTCTCGAATGCAGGTGCCGCCCTCGCCATGTCGCCAGCCATGGTCCAAAAGTACCTCGATGCCGGCAAAGAAGTTGCGAAGTACGCAGTACTCCTCCCCGATGGCATCCGATTCGAAGCCAACCCATCGAGCAGCGACATGACGAACCGACTGCTCGACTCCATCCGTTCGTTCTACGCTCGCTACACCGACAACCAAGGGGGCGACAAAGTCAACTTGCAAGGGATTGTTTTCGAAACCAACCAGGGTGGCCGATTGCCGGTGGAAGCCTACATCGCCGCCACCATCGCCATCCGCGATCAACTTGCAAACACGAGCGATGCTTCGGCGGACGAATCTCAGGTCATCGAGGCCGCTGCTCGCGAGCGCAAACTGAACGTCAAGTACCTTACCTCGCTTTGGCAATTGCTTTCCAATCCGAGTTCATCGACCGAAGACCAAGGGTTGCTCGAATCGCTCCGACGCCGATGGCGCACGACCTCGCTCGCAAATGCAGATGCGATTTCGGCCGAAATCCTGACTTGGCAAAAAGCGCTCTGGCGATTCTCGAGTATCGGTCACATCGGCAAAGTCAACGGCCCCAAAGCTTGGCAGGAACCGGTCGACCCGATCCAAACGCAACAGGAGATTCGTTTCCCCATCCCCGAAGCAGCGGGCAAGGACCATGCTTCCTTCTTTGTCCAAGTCGGAGACGCCGGAGATGGGAATGAGGGAGATACCCTACTGCTCACGCAACCTCGACTGGTCGCACCCGGCCGACCCGAAATCCTCATGCGAGACCTCGACTCCCTCGTCTCGCTCTTTGAGCAGCGAACCGAGAAGCGAAAACACCAAATCGATGAGATCCTTGCAGCCATTGGAATCCTTCTCGATCGCGACACTCCACTACAAGCCGGGAGCAGCATCGATTGGGATCAAATTGCCAACGAGCGAGGACTCGACAGCCGATACCTGCGAGCCTGGGGGCAGTTCCTCGGTATCGCAGGAAGCGGAAACAGCACGCGAACCCTGCTCACCCAAAAAGAAGAGAATCTCTCAGGCCATGAATTCATCGATGGTTGGGGCGGCGCCAACGCGCTGCACGTCATTGCCAATGCCTCGTCGGACCATGTGCGCGTCCCCGGAAATATGCCCGGCAAAACCGTGGGCGTTCACCCAGCCCCCACCCGCTCGATCGGCATCGCATGGAAGTCACCCGTCAGTGAATCGCTGAAGATTCAAGGCCGACTGCGTCATGCTCATGCCGAATGCGGCAATGGCGTAGCGTGGCGACTCGAACTCCATCGCGGTGGACTGAGCCAAGTCATGGCATCCGGCGTCTCGAACAGAGCTAACGATGTCGTGATCGGTCCTATCGAAAACGTCGTGATCCGAACCGGAAACGAAATCGCTCTGATCGTCGAACCACGCGACGGCAACCATTCCTGCGATCTGACCAATGTCGACCTGACCATCGCTTCATCCAGCGAAACGTGGAACCTCGCTCAAGATATCACATCGAATATTCTCGACGGAAATCCCCATGCCGACAGCCGCGGTCGACCGGGTGTCTGGGAATTCTTTTCTGAACAAGTAGGTGCGCCGAAGTTCCAAGCGGGAGGATTGATTGACGGGAGTATGCTCGCTCGGTGGTTCAACGCATTGGACGCGAGCGAACGGGCGACGACTGCTGCTTCGCTCGAACAATTGCTCTTAAAAGCCGACCCGGGATTGCCGACCGATCATCCCGATACGGCGTTGGTACGACAGATGCACTCCGCGGTCGGTCCCTTCTGGGGTGCAGTTCTTCTCGAGCATGCCGAGTCCAAGACCGATGGGGCAGGGCAGGGGGGGGATGCCGATGAAATCCTGCGCGCTCCCTCCACGCAGGAGTATCGCGTCCCGTCATCGCTGGCGACGGGAACGGAATTCGTGGCAACCGCAGCGCTCCATCCGGAACTCGGGAAATCAGGAAGTGTCCAGGTTTCGGTCAGCGCTGCCAAGCCTCAAGGAGAAGCCCCCAAGGCCCCGGAAACCTCGGTCGCAATCAACGATCCGAGTTGGGCTGTTCGCAACCGCAAACTGATCTTCAACGCGCCGATCCTGGTCACGCCGAACGGTGAAGCGGTCCAGCGGATTCGAAATTCATTCCATGCGTTCCGGCAATGGTTCCCGATCGCATTGTGCTACCCCAAAATTGTTCCGGTCGACGAAGTGGTCACGCTGACCCTGTTTCATCGCGAGGATGAACCGCTGCAACGGCTGATGCTATCGACCGCAGAACGAGAAGAACTCGATCGGCTCTGGCGCGAGCTGCATTACGTCAGCCGCGATGCGTTGACGCTGGTCGATGCATACGAACAACTTTGGCAATATGCAACGCAAGACTCCGACCCGAAGGCCTTTGAACCCCTCGAGGGGCCGATTCGACAGGCAGCGGAACGCTTTCGAATTGAGCTGACGGCATCGGAACCGTATCATGTCGCGTCGGTACTGGACTTTGCTCGGAAAGCCTTTCGCGGGTCCTATCGATCCGAGCATGATGCCAAGCTCCGAAAACTCTATGCCGATCTGAGGCGGCAAGAATTGCCCCATGCCGAGGCGATTTCATTCCTGATCGCCAGGATCCTGGTATCGCCCGAGTTCCTCTATCGCACCGAGATTCCGAGCCCCGGCACACGCCCCAGCGATATTGCGCCGATCGACCTAGCGAATCGGCTCAGCTATTTCCTATGGGCGTCGGCGCCGGATGAGCCCCTGCTGGCGGCCGCTCGCGATGGATCGCTTGTCGAAGACGCCGTGTTGGAACAGCACGTGCGACGCATGATTCAGGACCCTCGCATCCAGCGGATGGCAGTCGAGTGGGGATCCATGTGGCTGCACATTCGCGACCTCGATACGCTCGATGAAAAGAGCGAAACCCATTTCCCCGAGTTCAAAGAGATCCGAGGGGATCTGTATCGCGAAGCGATTCTTTGGATCACGCATATGATCCAAAACGAGGGACGCGTCTCCGAATTTCTGACAGCGGACCACACCTTCGTCAACGACAAGCTGGCTGCCTTTTATGGCATCCCGGACGTCGCGGGGCCGGAATGGCGCAGGATCGAAGGCGTCCAGCGTTTTAGCCGAGGAGGGATCCTGGGTTTAGGTGCCACGCTCGCCAAGCAATCGGGAGCTTCTCGCACCAGCCCAATCCTGCGAGGAACATGGATCAGCGAAATCATCCTCGGCGAGAAATTGCCCAAGCCGCCCAAGAACGTTCCCGTCCTGTCGGAGACTCCCCCGGAGGGGATGACCGAACGGCAACTGATCGAGCGGCACAGCAGCGACCCGGCATGTGCCAAATGCCATGTTCGGATCGATCCGTACGGCTACGCGATGGAAGGATTTGACGCGATCGGCCGAGCCCGAGTCCAAGACGCTTCGGGAAAAACCGTCGACACATCGACACGACTACCCGATGGCACCCAGGTCTCCGGCATGGGGGAACTGCGAAGCTATCTGCAGAAGACGCGCAGCGAGGAATTTGCACGGCAATTCAACCGCAAGCTCCTGGGCTATGCCCTTGGCCGTTCGGTTCAACTGTCGGATGAACCTGTTTTGGACGCCATCCGTGAGCGGCAAATCCGCTCGGGAGACCAGATCTCTGACACGATTGTCCAGATTGTTCTCAGTTCTCCGTTCCGGCAAATCCGTGGACGTGATACCGTATCCCAATAATATCATCCAAAAAAAGCTCTCCCTACCCGATCAGGAGCAACACGATGAGCAACTCCTTCACGCAACCAAACTTGTCACGGCGTACGCTGCTGCGCGGACTCGGGGTCAGCATGGCTCTCCCCTGGATGGAGTCGCTGCCGGTGTGGGGCGCCGCAAACAGTGCTGCGGACGTGAGCAAGCCACCGACGCGATTGGCGATCTTGTTCGCTGGCAACGGTTTTCATGGCGGCGAATGGTGGGCTCGTGAGGAAAAAGACGGTTTGGCTTTCGGCCGCGTCCTGCAACCTCTGAGCGAGTTCAAAGACTCGACGCTCTTCATCCGCGGTCTCTACAATGCAGAAGCTCTCAAAGGGAATATCCATAGTTCACAAACAGGCAACTTGCTCTCGGGTGCGCCCTTGGCATCGGGTGGCGATATTCGCTCAGGGACTAGCGTCGACCAACTTCTCGCACAGACGATTGGTCGGGGCACTAAGGTCCCGAGCATGGTCCTGGGTTGCGAAAAATCGAATCCGTCGGTCCACAAAAACTATTCGATGATCTATTCATCGCACATTTCCTGGTCCTCGCCGACCACTCCGACACCGCTCGAACTCTACCCAGCACTCGCGTTCGATCGATTGTTCAAAGATGAGAATCACCGCGGCGATCAAAGCGTCCTCGACTCCATCCTCGAGGATGCGGGGGATCTGAGACGCAAGATCAGCACCAGCGACCAGCGGAAATTCGACGAATATCTCGATTCGGTCCGCGACGTCGAGCAGAGGATCGCCCAGGCCGGCGATCGAGGAGAACTGCAAGGTTGGCGTCCTACCCTGGAGAAACCCGACATGCAGCGCCCTGCCGACGGCATCCCGCAGGATATCTCGGAACATATGCGCCTCATGTGCGACATCCTGGTCCTCGCGTTCCAAACCGATACGACCCGAGTTACCACGCTGAAACTCAACAACGACCATTCGTCTCTCCGATTCCCGCATCTCGGTGTCGACTACATGATCCATCACCTGTTGTCACACTCGGACACCGAGGATTGGCTCAAGGTGAATCGCTTCTTTGTCGAGCAAATGGCTTACATCGCCAAACGATTGGCCGCCACCCAAGAAGGAGACGGTACCGCGCTCGATCACTCCATGATCATGCTCTGCTCGAGCATGATGACCGGAAGCCATGATGCTTCGCAGTTGCCCGTCGTGATGGTTGGGAAGGGGGGAGGCACCATTCGGGGTGGACGGGTACTCGATTACCGCGACCAACCTGAGCGCCAGATGTGCCGTCTCTACATGTCCATGATGAAAAAGATGGGTGTATCCGTTCCTTCTTTTGGCGATGCCAAACAACCGCTCCCCGAGTTCGAAACCTGATATTTGATGCCTGAAGCGAAAACTTTTTCTCCCAATGCCGTCGCTCTCACCATCGCCGGCTCGGATCCCAGCGGCGGCGCGGGACTCCAAGCGGACTTGAAGACCTTTCAACAGTTCGGTGTCTACGGTGCGAGCGCCGTAACGATGCTGACGGTTCAAAATACGTTGGGAGTTCGGCGCGTCGAAATTCTCGCACCCGACCTCGTGGTCGATCAAATCGATGCCGTGCTGGATGACTTCAACCCCATCGCCGCCAAGACCGGAGCCCTCGGCAACGCCGCACTCATCGATGCGGTCGCCCAGCGAGCTGCGAAGTTTCAGTTTCCCTTGATCGTCGACCCAGTCATGGTCAGCAAGCATGGCCACTCGCTCATCGAAGACGATGCCGTGGATGCCTACCGCAGGCTGCTCAAGCATGCGTTTCTGGTTACTCCGAATCGGTTCGAATTGGAACGACTGACCGGCGTTTCGCTCGATGGCCCCGATGCCGTCGCACGTGCAATCCACGATTTGCATGTCATGGGCGCTCGCTTCGTCCTGGCAAAGATGGGGAACGTCGACGGACAATCGGAACACATTCTCGGCTCGGGCACGGAGAACTTTGCTGTCCACTCCAATCGGATCGATACGCATCATACGCATGGAGCAGGCTGCGTGCTTTCGGCCTCCATCACGGCGATGATCTGTCTCGGACAAACCGACCTCAAGGACATCGTCCATCGGGCCATTCGCCAGGTCGTCATCGCCATCCACAACACACATCCGATCGCCAAGGGGCAATGCCCGGTCGAAACGCGCGTGATGGAAAACGAGCCGGTCGAGCTCACGAACTAATCGCCCCAGACCTTCGGATGCCGCGCCAGACTACTTCTTCGCGGGCGGGGCAGGGTAGGGGAGTACGCGAATCGACTCCCGATCGATGTACTCGTGCCCATGCATGTCCGTGGTGCGGACCTCGAACAGGTGCGTACCCGGAGTCAGAACCGGGGGCAAGAACGTTCGCCAAAGGTGATCGGTGACTGACGGGCCTGGTAGGGTCATGCCGTTGGGGGGTGTCGGTCCGAGTTCCGCCAGCTTCATATCAGCGTAATAAGGATCGATGCCATCGACCCGTTCCATTTCTTTCCACGCACCATCAGGCAGATGACGCATCTCCACCTTGGACTTCTTGCTCCCAAAGAAGACATTGACGATCATCGGTGTCGATAAGGCTTGCGCGGGGTAAATCTCTTCGGGCAGGTAGATACTCATCTGATGATCGGCTGGTCGTCGCGCTGCGCGGTACTCCATCGAGTACTTAGCCCCATCGAATCCGATGACCGAATAGCCGTTCGCTCCACCGTCACTCATCGTCGCGTGAGGAATGCCCAACTCATCGATGGCTCCTCGCCACCAACTGCCGCAGACCGTCACGTTGACCACGTGATGATGGGGCTGTGGACCGCGCCAGCCGTCGGCGCCGTCGATGAAGTGGTGTTTGACGAAATGCGTGTGGGCGGAGATCGACAACGCAAACGGTCGCTGCTCGATCAACCGATACAATTCCTGGCGATCTTCCACCGCCAGCAAAGGGACGTGCATCATCAAGACGACCAACTGGCTCTCCGGAACCAATGCCAAATCGTTTCGGATAAACTCCATTTGCGCCGGCCCGAATCCTCCGACGTAATGAGCTTTCTCCTTTTCGGTCGCTCCCACCCAGGTCACGTCGTCCAAGACCATGAAGTGGACCGGACCGTGATCAAACGAGTAGTAATTCGGCCCGTAAATGCTTTCAAAAGTTTCGTCGGAGTGCTTGTCATCGGGAGAGTCGAAGTTCATGTCGTGGTTGCCGATCACGTTATACCACGGGATCCCAACCAGCGCGATCGCTTGGTTGTGCGGCTGAAACACGCTCAGATCATCAAAGACGATATCTCCGAGGGTAACCCCCAACGAAGCGCCGTGCGCCTTCTCGGCGACGACTTGTTCGATAATGTCATGCGCCATGTACTCGACTTCTTTTTTGTCCCGCGGCTGGGTATCGCCGAACAGCAGGGCGCGAAACTGATCCGGCTCTTGCTGGGGTGTGAGCGGGAAATCGACCGAGGAGGGGAGGGGACCGGTAGGGGCGACCCCCGGGAACTGCTGTTTGGGTGAACCTGCCGGCTTATGGATGTAATAGAACTGGGGAAGTTTTTCCGCGTTCACCGGAGTCATCCAACCGCGAGGTTTGATCACAAACACAATCGTGTCGTCATCGACATCGATTTCATACCGCCCCTGGGTATCGGTCAAAACGATGTCGCGACCATTCGAGACTCGCATTCCCGCGAGTCCGGGTTCACCCTCATCCCGTTTGCGGTTGCCGTTTTGGTCGTGGAAGACAAAGCCAGTCGCATGCTGATGCTCGCCATCTGCTGGCGGAGAATGCTGAGCACCTCCAGGCGGATGCCCAAAGGCAGAGACCGCCAAACCGATCAGAAGAACGACAGCCAGGAGGGGACATCTCATGCGACAACTCTCGAAGATTGAAGAACAATGGATACCGAGTTATTTTGATTGATCCATCCTCGACTCCAAGGGTCGCAACGGCATCTCCCCATAAAGAAACGTGAAATTTTCCATGAAGGAATTCCGCCGTAGAGCAGTTGTCCTCAACTGTCTCAGATCCGCCTGTGGCGGGCTCCTGCCCAGCGTCACCACCAGGAAACGGTGCCATCCAATGCCACCGTACCGAGGCACCGATGACGCCCAGTACCGCGGCAAGATCGGGACGTCCAGGAAATAACAATCGCAGGGTAAGAACAGCTGAGGACAGCGCTGTTCTACGGTCCCCACGTAAAGCAGTTGTCCTCAACTGTCTCAGATCCGCCTGTGGCGGGCTCCTGCCCAGCGTCACCATCAGGAAACGGCGCCATCCAATGCCACCGTACCGAGGCACCGATGACGCCCAGTACCGCGGCAAGATCGGGACGTCCAGGAAATAACAATCGCAGGGTAAGAACAGCTGAG
>JBKDXO010000129.1:0-11894 GCA_046306195.1 Planctomycetota bacterium
TGAATCCCGAACAAATCGTCCTTGCTCCGTCGCATCTGCTCCGGCCCGCCGAGACCGTATTGCTGGAGCAAGATTTCCTTTCGGCGAAGCAGATTCATCGTGCGAGGCATCGCGAAATCGCGCTGGAATTCCACCGCATCCGACGTCAGGATCCGCCGCGTTCGCCCTGGGTTCCCCGATACGAAAATCAAGTCCCCTTCCTTGGCGCCATTGGGATCCATCTTCAAGTAATGATCGATCTTGGCAGGCTTGCCATCCTCGTAGACGCGGAACAAGGTGACATCAAGGCAGTACCGTGGGTACTCGAAGTTATCCGCGTCTCCACCAAAGAACGCAGTCGACGCTTCCGGGGCCCAAACCAATCGCACATCGGTGTACTTCTTGTAGCGGTACAGATGGTAACGACCGCCGCCATAGAGGGTGACGATGTCGCTGCGCAAACCGGTCTTGTCGAGCGACTCTTTCTCGATCTGTGCCATCGTCGCTTGACGCGCCTTGTTCGCTTCCGCGGGTGCCATGCTTTCCTTCACGGCGGAGTTCACGCGGTCGGTTACGTCTTCGATGCTGATCAATTGGTTGAGTTCGAGGTCGGTGGCCGGTATCTCCTCCTCCAAACTCTTCGCCAGAAAACCGTTCTCGTTGTAATTGTTTTCCGCTGTCGACATCTTGTAGAGAGTGTCGGACGCCACGTGGTGGTTGGTCAGCACCAGACCGTTGGACGACACGAAGGATGCCGAGCCACCGGTGTTGAAGCGAACGCTCGAGAGCATGACATGGTCCAGCCATGCCTGGGTCGGCTCAAATTGGTATTTGGTCTTCATCTGCTGCTTGGGCACCGAGTTGAATAACCACATTCCTTCATCGGCACTCGCCGTGAAGTTCAATCCGAGCGATGATCCAACCAATGCGGACAGCAAAGCCCATCGGGAGACATGTTTTCGAAGATTCACTCGCATGAGAAATTCCTTGTGCATGGATCGTGGAAAGGACGGGTTTTCAGGGGCCAATTCGAACCCCCGGTAATGTACCCCAGTTCGGACAGGTCGACGAGGCGACCACCCCGTCGGTCCCGGCAAGGATTTCCAACCTTTTTTGCCAATCCAGCTTTTCTGGCAATCTGGAGGAGTTCAGGCGATGGCAAGCAACGCCCGGACCTGATCGATGACCTCCTCGGGGGCCTCTTCCATGACGTAATGGCCGACGTCATCGAGTTCCAGACACTGGGCATCAGGCCAGTAGGATTGAAAGCGACGCAAGCATTCGGGACGGAAACACCAGTCCTTCATGCCCCATACCAAGCGGATAGGAAGATTCTGCAACTCGGGGAGATGCATCTCGAGATTCTGAAGCACTCGATAGGTTGGATGAAGCGGGGAGAGGGGAATGTCACGCACAAAACTGTCGATCCCGATGCGGTTGCCGGGAGTGTCGTATGGAGCGAGCAACCCGCTGGCCACCCCGTCGTCCAAACGAGCCAAGCGATGGATCGCCATGCGCGTCGCCCCCAGCGCAAACGCATTCGCGTAACGAATGGCCCATGAACCGACCCACGGCAATCGGCAAGCGGCAATCCGCAGCGGGATGTAGGGAGGGACGAAGGCGCCGGTATTCAGGACGACCAACCCTGCCATGCGGTCCAGACATTGAAGCGATGCTCCCAATCCGATCGCTCCTCCCCAATCATGAACGACCATCACGATCCGTCGGAGATCGAGCGATTCGATAAATTGGACGAGCCGCTCAGTATGGTTGGCCAGCGCGTACGAATACGACTGTGGTTTGGAACTCCAACCACAACCCAAATGGTCCACGGCGAGAACGCGATGCGAAGGACGAATGGCTTGTACCAAGGCGCGGTAATAGAACGACCAAGTCGGATTGCCGTGCACCGCAAGAACGCATGCATCCTCCATCCGCCGTGCCCCGCTCGTTGGCTCGGTCGGCGTCTCGGTATCGGTCACCCCGGGGCCTTCATCAACGTAATGGAGGCGCAGACCGTAGGGCATTGACCAGTATCGGGATTGGAACGGATAAAGCCCGCGCCAGGATGCATCGCGTGCGATCATGAGCGGCTGGCCCGAATATCGTCATAGGTCCGGAGCGCGTAGGGAAGTCCGACATAATCCATCAATCGGCATACGGCCCGCAACGCTACGCCGAAGCCATCGGGTCCGCTGAAGCCGCCGAACTGGCCACCACCCTTGAGGTGTGGCTCGAGATCGACGAAGAAACCGGGGATCCCACGCGCTCGCAATCGCTCCAGCAGCGTCGGGTAGATCGCCTTAAGATCTCGGAAAATGGCTTCATGACCACTGTCGCCCACATCCGCCGGGACAAACGCTTTGAGGCTTTCTTCATCGATATGGGACGCTTGCTGTGCTGGCCGCTTGTAGTCCTTGACATGGATCCATCCCAATCCGTGTTTCATAGCATGGTATTCCTCCAGGACTTGGTCGGTCGTCATCCCTTGGCAGACAAGATTGGCGCCGTCGAATACGAGCACCAACCCGGGATGCGCGACCGCATCGTAAATGCGAGCCAGCAGCTTGCCTGTCTGGCCGACGAGGTTGGCTTCCACCTCCAACCCAAACGTCAAACCATGCGAATCGCACACGCGAACGATCTCGCCGATCTGGTCGATGGCTTGCGGCAAGTGGGTTTCGATCGCGCTGCCGCGAGGATGATAGAAGGAAAAACCGCGAATCAATTTGCAATGGAAGCGATTGGCCAGCTCGCATGCGCGCGGAACATCTCTCGCCAGATACTCTTTGAATGGAACGAACCGATTGCTGGTACCATCGTCGGTGTCGACCAATTTCACCTTGCCGATCGGAGACCCAATCGACGAGACGCTCAGACCATACTCCTTGTGCAAAGCCAGGATCGCATCGATCGAACTCGGCTCCAATTGCATGACATTTTGGATCCCCGCCCCGGCGTCGATGAAGCGAATGGTGTAGTACTTCAACCCCAGCGCCGCCAAGGCGCAGAACTGCTGCATCGCCGTCTTTTGGTTTGCGGCTTCGTCAGCCAACCCGCTCAGCAGCAATGGTTGCAAATTCGTTGGTGCCATATAAAAATTCTCTCAATGAGAGGCTCGGAACGCTCGACCTAAGGATGCTTGACCGTGATGACAGAGGTGATGCCGCCGCGCGGCCCCCAGCGGCTCTCGAGCTCCGCCCGCTTCGGAGCAACGACGGCCAGGAAATCATCGAAAATGCGGTTGGTCACGTTTTCGTAAAAGATGCCTTCGTTGCGAAATCGCTGCAGGTAGAGTTTCAAGCTTTTGAGTTCCACGCATCGCGTGTCCGGAACGTAGCGAAAGGTCAATGTGCCGAAGTCAGGTTGGCCCGTTTTCGGGCAAATCGACGTGAATTCAGGACAGACGATCTCGATGACGTAGTCCCGATTCGGATAGGAATTCTCGAAGCACTCCAGTGCATCGACAAAAGGGGTCCCTGGCACAATGATCCTCGAGGTTGGTTGGTAGGTAGGGTGTGAAAAAAGTACCGATTTGGATTCGCGAGCTTTGACACCGGGCTGTCTCGGAAGCGCCCCATGCCAACCCATCGCAACCCGAAGCGTGAGGGAGGAATGAGCCCGCTTGCCGCTCGACGCCGAAACCGACGCCTTGGCGTTCCTCTGCGTCGAGCATATCTTAACACGGTTGATGGTTCGCAACAGATCGCTTCCGCGAGGATGCGGTCGCACACCATGGGAGAGTGGATCGCGTGATCCGAGTAGCTGAGATTTTTCAGAGTATTCAGGGCGAGGGATCCCTCGCCGGAACCCCCAGCATTTTCGTGCGAACCAGCGGATGCAATCTTCGGTGCTGGTATTGCGACACGCGATACGCTTCCTGGGAGCCCGAAGGCGAGCATCGCGAGGTCGATTCGATGCTTGCGGAAATCGCCCGCTGGCCGACCCGTCATGTCGTGGTCACCGGGGGCGAGCCGATGATCTACGACGACCTCGCCCCGTTGTGCCAAGGGCTTCGCGATGCGGGCAGGCATGTTACCATCGAAACAGCGGGCACCATCGATCGCGATGTTCCCTGCGACTTATGGTCGATCAGCCCCAAGCTGAGCAATTCGTCGCCGGTGGGCTACACGACCGAGTCGTGGGTCGCACAGCATGAAGAGCGCCGCAAGCAACCGGGTGTGGTCGAATCGTTGATGCGACGCGGCGAGTACCAACTGAAGTTTGTTGTCGGTTCGATTCTCGATGCCGAGGAAGTGCTCGAGTACTTGAAGGAGCTTCGCGGTTGGTCGCGCGATCGTGTCATGCTCATGCCCCGTGGGGTGACATCCCAGGAACTCGATCTGCAAAACGGCTGGTTGACCGAGTGGTGCCGGTCGCACGACCTGCGTCTGTGCGATCGGTTGCATATCCACTGGTTCGGAAACCGCCGCGGAACGTGACCACTCCCTCAAAGTCGATACAACCTGACCAACCTCCACGGCTTGGTCGATGTTGAGGTGGGATTTGTTAGAAGTTTTCCAGCCCGCAATTAGTCTGGAAACTATGAAACACCTCAAATCTTCTCAGCCGGTCGGATGGTTTGCTGTCGCACGTGGGATCGTTGCGGCGATCGTTCTCAGTTCGTGTTCGTTCGGCCAAACGCCCTGCGAACCACGCCATGCTTCGCGAGTACCGGTCAAGCGGTCTCATGCCGCTCCGGCACCCGCGGTGGATTGGACCACCTTGCCCTCCACCTACACGCATGATGCCACGGGGCAGCGCGTCGACCAGTATGCCCAAGGAATTGAACCGGAAACCTACGCGCAATCCGATTTCGTCCGCAGCGGCTTCACGCATACCCGCAGCAGCCTGCAAGTCGGCTTCAACTCCGATCACTACCACGTCACCGAGCAATGGGGTGGCCAAACGCGTCCTTATGGCGAGTGGCGGTTTCCGTACCGACCGTTTTCGGTCCCTTATGGCGCATGGGGCCCACAATTGCCTCAAGTCGCCGCGCAAAACGTCTTCCCCTGGGGTGCATGGCAAGGTGGCCCACCGCAGGGTGGCCCATGGCAGGGTGGCCCCTGGCAGGGTGGCCCACCGCAGGGTGGGCCCTGGCAAGGTGGGCCCTGGCAAGGTGGTGGTGGTGGCGGCATGGGGCCAGGAGGGGTTGGCGGAGGGGCGGGTGCTGGAGGCGGACCGGTTCCGGGGCCTGGTGTCCCGCCGGGCATGCCGCCGGGCGGCCATCCGGGGATGCATCCCGGCCAAGGATTTCCGCAGGGAGTTCCCTGGTGGGGCTATCCTGGGGTTTCGCCATACGCGCCGTATGGGGGCGTAGGGCCATTCGGGGTGGGACCGGCCAACGGATTGAGTCCGATCCAAGAGGATTATTACCCACAAGCTCCGATTTATCAGCAGCCGTCGGACGGCTATTTCCATTCCCCGTATCGGCCGGTTCCGTAAGGAAAACGTTGCCTCGCGGCGGAAGCCCTTCAAAAGCTGGGTGGAGACGCTACAATCCCGTGCGTCGCACCCATAGCTCAATTGGATAGAGCATCGGTCTACGGAACCGAAGGTTTCTGGTTCGAATCCAGATGGGTGTATTGATAGGGCATCATCAGCCCCACTAACACCATCAGAACCCGTTTTTTTCGATGTTTTGAAGGACTCGGATTTCTCTTGATGGGCAAGGATGTTACCACCGGCGTTACCACCGATTGCCGTCTTGAAGTCATCCTCGGTCGTTTGCAGATAGAACGTCTCAGCCACCGCGCCGGTGTGTCCGAACCAATCATTCAGCACATGGTTAGCGAACTGCCCCGACCGCTCTAGCTCGGTTCGGCGGGATGCACGCAACGCCATGAAAGGCTTAGGCCATTCCGCGACTCCTGCATCCCGACCAATCTTCAATAACGCCTTGCGCAGGTTGATGTCGGTGGAGCGATATGACGGTACCACGTAGGAACTCAAGGGGATCTCTAGCCCTGGATTGACGACTTCCTGTAACCCCTCCAGTTCCTTTCGAAGCTCGGGGAACAGCGGCACCATTCGTTCACCCTTGCCAACCTTCTCCGTTTTGGGGGAGCGAACGAGGATCCGCCCACGCTCCCAGTTGATGTCCGACCAACGAAGGCCCAGAATCTCGCTGGGGCAGCGTAGGCCACCATATCGAGCGAGGGCAAACAATACCCTCCATTCTTGGTCGGGACACGCATCCAGGATGGCAACGGCGTCCGCAGCGCTAATGAAACGATTCTTGGACTTGTCGCTGCGGAGATCGATACGAATTCCCTGGAATGGGTTCGTTTCCACCAATCGATCGTCCATGGCCGCCCGCATCATTTGCCGACAACGCTTAATGTGTTGGCCAGCCGTATTCGGTGACAGTCCCGGCTCGTTATCGTTTTTGCCCATCATCCAACGATGGAATCGATCGGCCATCCCTTTGGTCAATTTTGACACGGGTACATCACGCCCCAGGAACGCCTCCAGGTGGTCAACCGATTGCTTGTGGTTGCAACTCTTCTTCCAGTCAGATCTCGACGCGATATAGGACCGCATGAATGCTAACACCGTTTGCGGAACATCCTCCGCAATCGATGGATCGATCAACCCCAATGCCGCCAATCGTTCGCGCAAACGGCCATCGATTCCACGGGCCCAACCCACATCAGCCCGATCAGCAGGCAGCCCTGCCAACCGGGACGATATCAACGCATCAATCCGTCGGAATACGTCCAACGCTTTCTTCCTGGATAATGCCCCTAACCAGATCACCTTGGGCCGCTTATCCACATCTCGGTAGCGGACCTTCCAACCAGGCCGATCGCCCTTTTGTTCATGCAAACTCGCCATCGTTCACCTCCACGAATTCACCCATAGAAAAACCACGGCAGCCGATGGGTGACATCGGTTTTCGGCTCTAGATTTCCTAGCCGTGGAACCATCACCATAGCGCCTGAGCCATCACAAAGCAACACTATTCACCAAATCACACAGAATGCCGCAGTAACGCACCGAGGGATTGCATCAGTCAATTACTGATTCGATCCACGGTTGTTTGTCAGAGGGAAATTGTCGAAGTCGCTTTGCGGGTAATCCAATCTCACAATCGCCCCAGGCACATAAACCCAAGCCATCCGATCGCAATCCCAGCACCTTAGTCCGTATGGATCGTCGATCAATCGACGCCCACGGCACCAAGGGCACTCCACTCCAACGGGCATCTCCTCGGGAACATCGACTTTGCAAAATGCATGATCGACAACATCGCACCGCTCGAGCAGGGCGACCAGATCCTCCCGCTGGGCTCGGATCCTCTCCTTGATCACATCGGTCATCACACCCCTGGGTGCATGGAATACAAGCCCTCCCGAGGGATCAATTGATAGCTCCACCCCACGGGCTTGAAGTTCGGAGAACAGTATCTCAGCCCCTACGAAACCGTGCACAATATCCACAGAACCCACCTCGGTCTCGGGTCCCGATTTTTGTGGATTCTGTGCGCGCTTTCTGTACTTCACCGGATCACCCCGCTCTCTCGGCCATCCGTCAGATCAGGCCGAACCGAGTACCGAGGGCTTGGAGGACGCCCAACCATCATCTCAGGAATCGGCAGGGCTCGAATTGTGTTCGTTTCGCAGAGCAGATCCAGGCATGCCCGCAATCGATCCCTGTTGCCGTCAAATCGTGACCTGCCATGCACGTGAGCATCACGCTCGGAGAACTCCTCGATCCTTTTCTCCATGAGCCAACGCCGAACGTGATCAGCATCCTCAATCTGGGTGTTATCGCCTCCCATGAGCCCGAGAATCACCGCCCTGGCATGAGGGATCGACCATTGGGCTAGCTGAATTGCACGATCAATAACTGATCTTGAGATAACCACCTCCCAAGGATGGGATTGATCCACCTCAATCAAATGAAGGATTGCAGCAAGTCTCGCCGTGGCGCCCGCCAGCTTTCCACCCCAATCTCCAATCTGCTGCAACGCCCCATAATCGCCAAGGGCAGACTCAATTTCCCTTTGCCAATCAAGGAATTGGACCGCAGCATCCTTATCGAATCGAAGCAACCATGATTGATCGATAGGCTCGGGAATCGCTGCCAACCTGCGCACCAGTTCCTCGTAGCGTGCCGATACAGCAATTGACACGGGTGGAGCATTTACACGACGACGACCAAGCAGACTTTCAGGATACGAGTACAGGAATCGTCCAATCAACCCACGCCCTCGGAATGAAGGCTTACTCGCCATCGACCTCAACACTTCGGGTTGAACGGCATAGGCCAAGGTCAGGCAGGGTTTGTAGACGAGCACAGATCGAGAGCCTCGATCCACTCGCAGGGTATCGCCCGCATGCCCTTTAAGGAACACATCCAGGTTTGGGGATCCTTTGGAGTATCGCCCACCCATCACATCGAACAAACCGCCCTCTGCACCAGCAACCACCAACCGCCCGCCTTGTCTCGAAAGCAGATTCTCCGCCTCCTCGGATATAACATCGTCAGCAATCAACTTAGGCTGTGATGGTTCATGTTCCGATGCAAGCTCCTCGGACAACCTCAGGGCCAGTTCTCGAGATTGCTCGCAGTTCTTTGCAACCGCTTTCTTCTCAGCATCATCACGCTGTTTCTCTTTCATGCGACGATCGCTTGCAGTCTTAGCATATGCGGGCCGAGCTGACTCGATCATCTCACGTTCGATTTCCTGCAATGGATGCATCGCTGATGAGAACACCGACGACTTTCGATTCCCAGGCTCGAGCAGCACCGCCACGTACAGGCAGATCGGCTCAAACCACCCTGGGCCAGCGAGCACCTCAACACGTCGAGCACATGCTCCACTACAGAAAGCCAGGGAAAGCATCCCAGCCAGATCAGGAGGAGTCTGGGTGGCTTCTGACGTTGCGGCTACCCACGACCGCAGGGGCTCAGGCAGAACATGCACTGGAAATGCTGGTAGGTTTGGCCTGTCGATTGCAACCTCTGGGAGCCAGGGATCATCGGGTCTTTTGTCCGAGTCTGCATTAACCCCACCAATCGAAGAACGACTCAATGCATCGTTACGACTAGGTACCGCATTGACTCCTTTGGTCAACAAGTATCCAAATGGTCGGTCACCCTTGGATCTTGCTTCGCGAATCTTGTGCCGAATTTCGCGCTCGGACCACGGAGGAACACAACGCTGATTGAATTCCGACGCCAACAGGTGAAAAGCATCGTCATCATTAAGATCGAACCCACGTACCATTGCACTTGTCGCGACCAGTAGTTTGTCGTGACCTTTCATCCCTTCAATGCTGGGATCCATCTTGCTTAGGTATCGGGACGCAAGTTCGAGTACGTTGTCACCGACACGAGCAGTAATGCTGGCGACTGGAGCTTTGGCGGGAACCCATGCCGCTACCGTCAACAATAACTCTGCGGGCACAACGCCCATGGGCTTGTCTTGATGGATGAACCAAGATTTCCGATGGGGCCGCTCGGATGTGGAGTCACCCTTGCGAGCCCAAGTACCGAGCACCTTGCAAATGCGGGACGCATTGAATGTCGAGCAATCAACCTCAGCATGTTCCGTGTTGTGGCGATGAGCCAACCCCTGGAGCACATCACGCACGAGGTCGCGACTTGCATCGTCGTTTGGTAGTTCGATTCGATACATCAAGTACCGACCGTTCCCCGACATTCCTTGCACGGGTTCTGGCCAGCCGAGTGACTGCAGTTCCACTCGGATTGCATCCGATACCGCTGTCGCATGGGCCACCTCACTATCGGTTGCACTGATTCCTGCAGGACGTTTAGGGTCGATATCGATGAACAGCCATCTTCTCGAAACAACATCGGAATCACTCGACGTGTTCTCCGCCTTGTTCTGGATGCGGTTGGCGCATCGGGCCAATAGATCTCGATTCACGGGATTGAGAGTGATGTACACCGCTGGGGGCTCTCGACTCTCTATCTCAGATATGGCTTCTACTGCCTTGCCAACGTCATCGAAGTAGCCCGAGACCGTGGAGCGGAACTGACTACTGCGACGATCAGGGCATTTGATGCTACGCACCTCAAACACGTCGCCAACGTGATGCATCAACTGCAAAAATTCAGCCACATCGGTACAATGGAAATGTTCTTTCTCTTGGGGGTTGTGGGTCACGCCGCACCCCCTTTCCTTTTGCCAAGCAACTCGCTCGGACGATAGCGCCGCAGTCGACCGATCTTGACGCTCGGAATCTCTTTCCTTCGTGTCAAACGCTCTACCGTTGGCACCGAACAATTCAGCAACGCTGCCGCACCATGCACATCCACCAACGCATCGGCATCATGCTCAGCCAATCTCGCAGCAACCTTCTCGGCCACTGCATCCGCCAATCGCTCCAATTCGTAAGGGGTCATAGATCACCTCCCGCTCGCATCGTGGCAATCATTCGCCTAACCCGTTGTACCTCGGCTGGCATTACCTCGGCCACAAAATCGAGTAACTCCATCGGATCGATCTCGATCTTTAGGCCGTGCGCCTTGAATCTCCCCGAGGCAATCAACCACACCTCGAGCGCACCAAGCCCCCAGGTCAAGCCCATCGCTCGGGGGCCAGTCAAGGCTGAGGGCTCGAGCACCGCAACGAAGCCTGCCGCATGCGCTCGCTTGATCGTCTCGACCGCTCGAGGGATCTCCCACAATTTCCGAGGATCCTCATTGAAACCATGCAAAACCAGGGATGGAGGCTCATACTCTTGATTGCGTGCATCCATCGAATCCATCAGGTCGGACAGATCATGCACTAGGCCACGCAACTCTCGATCCGAGTTCGTCGGCTTGATCGCAACGCACCATCGAGATTTCATTGCATTGATCAGAGGGGTCACGCGTCACCTCCTTCCACATCATGGGCAACGCCCGCCGCCATGGACCGCACCGCAGCCGATACCACTTCCGGCACAAATAACCAACGATCCCCGGCTCGCAGGCCGGGCACCTTTCCGGCCTCTGCTTGCTCACGCAACCATCGACTCGGCACACCCAACCGGGCCGCCATCCGTCTTAGGGGGAGGAGATTTCTCCCCCGCTCATGCATCTCATTCATTACTGAACTCCCATCGATCCAGAACGCCGATCACGTTGATCAGCACGATGGGAAGTATGCGAAACCAAGTGGGGAATAGCCGGGGAACAACCGGGGAAGTTCCGGGGACTGGAAAACTAATTACGTCGGAGAACCAATCCCCATTTTCCCTTGATCCGCTTTCCGTTCGGATCCATTTCCGGAATGATCAGCGCAGACAAACCATTGTCTCGAACTACATTCCGCACATCTGACTCCACCTCGGCTTCTGTTTTGATGTAGCTCTCATGAAGGAATCGAGTACCACGCACATGGGCATCGTAAAGCACCCTCACTACTCTCGATGCGCTCTCACTCAAGGAATAGGATTTCCCGCACCAATGAAACGTCCGGCCGTCAACTGAGAATCCGTCTTTAATTGTCGGAGCCTCTGCATCGGTCTTTTCCGGAGCTCCGGTAAATGCTTGTCCGCTTGGCTTGGTACCCGGTGTCAGTTTTTGGACAAGTTCCTCAGACCTGAATGCCTTCGTCATTTCGAATCCATTCAAAGCCAACATTCGAAGTGCCTTTGGCTTCCCTAAAAATGCCCCTACGATGCGAGCATGTTCGCCTACTACGGAATCGATTGAGGTGTGCGTAATGCAATACCAATGCTCTGCCGACTTGAAAAGAAAGATGTCGTAGATTTCCAATTCGTCGTCGTTTGACCAATTTACCGCGCTATCTTGCAAGTGGCCGATCAAGGTCCAATCCGACGGATCAAATTCTACTAGATCATCAGATCCTTCAATTTGCAAAATCAGTGGAAATTCGAACGTGAGCAGGAATGTAAGCTCAGGAATCGGCTCCCTAATTGCTCCCTGCTCCAAGT
>JBKDXO010000130.1:0-40464 GCA_046306195.1 Planctomycetota bacterium
GCTCCAAGTGATGCTCGATTGCGAATTGTCTCGCCTGCGGAAACGATAACGGGCGAACATCCTCTTCGTGGCCATTGACAACTGTTATTCGAATCCATTTTCCATCGCGATAGTGAAGTTCTTCTGTCAAGACGTGCGTTCCCTGTGCGCTACGTACACAACACATTACCAGCGTGGAATCATCTCTCATTCCTTAACCCCATAGTTGGAAAAGAAGGCCGATCGCCCGAGGGGCGACGCTATGGGACGCCGTACCCTCGGGAAATCGTTCGCAGGGGGATCAGCCCCGCTACCTTTGATTTGTTGTATCGTCATCGTAACGCAAAACTGCAGTGGCTCCAACGCTCCGTCACCGAACGTGCATGGGGACGGATCCGAATAGAAGTGCTCTCAGAGGCTATCTTATGCAATTTGGAACGGCATGATTCGGGCGACCGATCGATTCGCTTTACGGGACCAATGGCATCAGACGAAAAAGGAATTGGAGTTGGAGTCCTGGTAGCGAAGTCTGGCTTGTGCTCACTTCAGCTATCGATCTGCTCGCTGCTTGATCTACTTTATCGGGAAAATACTCACATCTGAAATCTCACTGCAGCATTGGGTAGGTAGTCAGGATTGGAAAGGCATCGCACCGAAATTTACGCATCATTTGGTATACGAACTCGCCATTCGTCGTTAACGGTCCAAAGGAACTCGCAAAAACGTCCGGGAAGGTCAGGTCGAAGTTCGTTACGGCGAGGACGGAATCCAGGAATCCACCCAACGGTGTGGAATGACCGAAGTTCATCCATTCTGGCGGTGTCTTCCCTGACCTCGTGGGTCTCTGACGCACTGTAGTCGCTAAAGAGTAATAAGATGCATCGGCTTGCAGGGAAGCCTTTGTTTTCCAGCTTGATTCGCTTTGAATTGCACGACGCTCGAATCAAAGCCGCGACCTTTGAGCGTGTTTCTTCCTCAAATTCCCCGAAAGTGATCCCGCTGAGAGTCACTTCGCTGACAGCGTCGTCTCCTAGTTTTTTGAGGACAATGGAGTTTTGTGGACCATTAGTACATAAGACATGCTCTTCGCCTGCTTCGAACGCACGTGCCATCGCCATAAGAGATTCCGTTAGCTTTCGCAGTTCGGATTTTTTCTTGCAGTTTGGTATCGGCGGTTGGCCCTGCACGCGAAGGCTCACACGTCCGCAGTTGATGCCAAGCATTTTGCACTGCTTAAGGATGCTCGTCTTTAAACTCTCGATCTTCCAATGTCGGTCACGGGACCCGTCAGGGATCATCGTGATCTCGACACCGTACTCGATACCATCGATGATATAGCGAAAATCCGGAGGTTCATCTGGTCGCTTCCTATGCTCTGAGGGGTTAAGTCGTTTGCCAAATCGCGATTCCATCACGTCACGGAAGGCGTCGATCGCAATCCATTCCGAAATCTCCGAAGCGCTTTCCGTGTTCATGTTATTGGCTATCTCCTGAAAATCGGTGTCCGTTTGGCATCTCGGCGATTGATCCGGACATCGTCGTCAACGGTAAATGGGACTCCTTTGACATCAGCATAGAGCGCGAAGTGATGGGTGGACAGCATCCGCCGTTGGCTAGAAGGATGAGCCGTGTGAATTAGAATAAACGAATGCCGGTACGTTTTCTGACATGGGGCTGACAAATTTACGATTCCAAGGTCGCCCGTCCAGGGAGAAATGCAGATTCGCGTCAGTCTGACGTCGACTCGGGCTTCTTACGGTCATTCAGTCCGTTCGGATGGATCGAATGCAATCGATTCATCCAACTGACCTCTAGCTGGATGACTTCGCGCGGCTCAACATCGATTGGAACAAGTTGAAGAATCGAGAACACAAAGTTCTCTGGCGAACGATTCTTTAGGTGCTTGTTGCCGCCGTGACCGCTTTTTGCATACTCGGCCCAACGCTGATAGATGTTCTCCCTACCATAAGCCGATCCGATGTACATACTCCCATCGCTTTGGTCATAGATCAGGTAAACGCCTCGCCATTGCGAAATAGTGTCTTTCCAAGATCGCGGGAGAACTTGAAGTTCCGACCATGTCAGCAGGATTTCGTTCCAGGGAGGGCGATGTTGACTCAATTCGCACTGCTCATGGATGCAGCGCAAAGCCATCTTGTTTTTGTCTGCCCACCGATACCACGCCAATTCGCTGCCAGGCCAGTCGACCACCAATCGCCCTCGCCATTCCTGAAACGCCTTCATTTCCTTGAGATCAAATCGTAGTACGTGATCGCGCGTTTCCTCGTCATTCCAGCCCTCCATCCCGAAGGCATCGCGTAACTCTTGATTCAAAGGGTTAGACCAAAACTGTTTCTTTGAGATCTTTGTTGGACTCCCGTTTTGATAGACGCCAACGAAAATCGCTTGCTTCTCCGGCCGCCCAATGAAGGACGCGACCCATTTCGCTTTGGACATGGCCGCCTCTGCTCGAGGAAACTGGATCTCCTGGTACGTCACAAACAGATCGGGCCGTTCAGTGGCTATCCATTCGAATCTTCGTCGCAACTGCGGCTCCCGCGGAGTGTGACGCAAGATCAATACCTGAGCCGGATCCAGGCTCGCCTTCAGTAGAAAATCATTGAAGTCCATGTGGTCCCTTCCTTTCAGGGGGAATGATGCTCAATCCGACTCGTTTCCCGCACACGATGCCGTGCTACGGCCCCTCCGCTTGGTAGTCGTCCCAGCTTCTTCACGGTAACAACGGTAACCCGAGTTCCTTGAGAAATGCGTTGTGCTGAGCCTTAGCGCTCTGGATCTCGGATTCGATGCCGACGAGTTGCTGATGCGTGTCTGCCAGGTCGATCGGATCCTCACCCACTGAGGTGCTGATGTATCGGGATATGTTCAAGTTGAAATCGTTCTTCTCGATCTCGGCCATCTCCACGCGGCGGGAGTAACGCTCGATCTTGTTCGGTCGCTCGCGGTAAGTGTCGATGATCTTTGCAATGTGCTTCTCCGATAGCGTATTCTGCCGCTTACCTTTGTCAAAATGCTCGGCGGCGTTGATGAAGAGCACGTCGTCGGGCTTCTTACACTTCTTGAGCACCAGGATGCAGACTGGAATGCCGGTGGAGTAGAAGAGATTCGCGGGCAGGCCGATGACGGTGTCGATGTGACCGTCCTTGAGCAGCTTGGTTCGGATGCGTTCCTCGGCGCCGCCCCGGAAGAGCACGCCGTGTGGCAGGATGATCGCCATCACGCCTTCGTCTTTGAGGAAGTGGAAGCCGTGCAGGAGGAAGGCGAAATCGGCGGCGGACTTGGGCGCGAGACCGTGGCTCTTGAATCGGACGTCGTCGGCCATCGCATCGGTGGGCTCCCATCGGTAGGAAAACGGAGGGTTGGCGACGATGGCGTCAAAGAGAGGCTTCTTGGCAGGGTTCAGCTCACGCAGTATGTCCCACTCATTGAGCAGGGTGTCGCCGTGGAAGATCTCGAACTCCGTGTCCTTCACGCCATGCAACAACATGTTCATCCGGGCGAGATTGTAGGTGGTGATGTTCTTCTCCTGGCCAAAAATCTTTCCGATGGTGCCGCCTGCAGTGGCGACCTTTTTGCGCACGTTGAGCAAGAGGGAGCCGGAGCCGCAGGCCATGTCCATCACGCTCTCTAGCCGCTTCTTGGTCCCAGTCTTCGGTTCCTGGCTATCCAGCGTGACGATCGCGGAGAGGACGTCGGAGATTTGTTGCGGGGTGTAGAACTCGCCCGCCTTCTTGCCCGACCCGGCGGCGAACTGGCCGATCAGGTATTCATAGGCATCGCCCAGCGCGTCGATGTCCGTGGAGAACTCCGCCAGCCCTTCGGCGATCTTCTGGATGATGGCGCAGAGCTTGGCGTTTCGGTCGGCGTAGGTCTTGCCCAACTTGGGAGAGGAGAGGTCGATTTCCGAGAACAGGCCCTGGAAGGTGCTTTCGAAGGATTCCGTCTCGATGTATTTGAAGCCCGCTTGCAGCGTGTTCAGCAACTCCGCGTTCTGGGTGCGGGCCAGGTTGGCGATGCTGTTCCAGAGGTGCGGGGGCTGGATGACGTAATGCACCTTGCGCCGCATCTGCTTCTCGAACTCCGGGATGTCGTCCACGTTGTTCGCATACCAAAGCGCCAGCGGCACCTTGCGGGCGTCGCCGCCCACATCGGGGTAATCCTTGCCCAGTTCCTTCTTCGCCGCCGTCTCGTAATTGTCCGAGAGGTAGCGCAGGAAGAGGAAGGACAGCATGTAGTCGCGGAAATCGTCCGCATCCATCGCCCCGCGCAGTTGGTCGGCGATGCTCCAGAGGGTGTTGCCCAGTTGTTTTTGGTTGGTGTCGCTCATGTATAAAAATTCACGATTTTTCACGTTTAGGAAAAGCATGCCTTGAGCAAGTACCAGCGTACAAGTGGCTTACGGAATTCAGCGAGGTTCTTTTCCAAGCAGGTAAGAAAAGAAATCATCAAGACCCGTGGTAGCTTCCGTTAATGCGAGGCAAAACGTTCCATTAGTCGGAAAGTGAAGCTGAGCCAATGGAGCATTCGCTTCGATCAGTGGGCGTTTTGCTCGACCTCATCGGCAAATGAGTCGACGCTAAAAGGACGTATCAATCGCACATGGTATGCTTTAAACAGTGGTTCAATATGCTCGTCGATTTCTTTTGTCTGTTCCAGTGTTTCTTGCGTTGAAACAATAATCAGTTTGTGATGCTCACCGTTGATCGTATCCCGTTGAATCAGATCTCCATTGATCGCTAGCTTTGCAGCTTGAGTTTCCGCTTGCTTCGTCGCGGAAAAGACTTGAGGTTTGATCAGATTGACGACCCCGTTCTGATAAGCGAAGGGGATGTCCAGCTTGGTCTTAAACACTGGAATGGTGAATTGTCCTGGCTTCCAAATCTTTTTCTCTTGCTGCAGCTTGTAAAACACTTCGCTTAACCTCGGTGGTAGCACCTCAGCGGGAGAATCAACTGCTCGTGAAGCAGTTGTTCGTTCGTCAACGAGTTCAGAAAACAATCTCTCGAAGTCGGCGTCGATGTCCGCGATCTTGGCAAGTCGCGGCTCGGTCAAACGCAAATCGTTCGCCCGTGATCCCGCGAAGGCAGCAAACTCATCTGGAGTTCGCCAGCCATCCGTCGCACCTTCTATCCGCGATTTCATCGCTTCGGTCGCAATCTTGAGACTATTCAAATCCAGCTTCGAGATTCCAAATAGCTTGCGTACGCGGCCGAACTTTTGAGTCATTCGCACGCGCAATGCGTGGGGCTCTAAGCACAACAAAACCAAGCCCACATTGACCCCCTCTGCTCGAAAGCGATCGGGGCAGTACTGAATCACACTGTAAAAGCCTTTAGCCATTGTTCCTTCTCCCAGTTCCGCCAAACCAAGGCGCTGCTTTATCAATCCAATTGCTGATGTTATCGGCGACAAACGCCGCTCGGCGACAGATCAACTCGCTCCAAGCAGTGCGAGATTCCTGAGACACCTCCCATTCACTAGGAACCGACTCAATCATCGCATCCGCTGTGCTGGCGTCCATTTCGCGTAAACGTGAAGCACAATCCTCGATTGTACTCTGGCGAAGCCGTTCCCGAAATTCAGGAAAAAGTCCATAGACATTTTCGTCCTGGACCTTTCCGATATTTGCTAGCCTTTTCGTCAATTCTTCGCCTGAGCGAATGAAGCAAAGTCCGTGATCCATCGCGATCAATCGGCGTTTCCCTGCCACCACACCCTCACTCGACAAATAGATGTTGTCTGGGTTCGGTCTGCGGACAGTCAGGTCGTGATGGTGCCTGTCGCAATTAAGTGTCCATGTATCGAACACAACCAGTCTGCTGATGTCCTCGGGATTAACGAGCACATTCAAATGCAGACCGGACTGCCCCCACGGTTCGCCAGGCAAAGCACGAGCGGCGAACGCTGGTCCGGGCTGTGCCATATGTCCTCGTGGCAAGGGGAAGGTATCGTCCGCGTCGAGCGTGAGAATAGAAATATCAAACGTGCTCAGACCGAACCATTTGGCCAAATGTGTGCCGACCCAATCGGTTGCAAGCACATGCGGCCCCTGTCGGTTCCCCATCGGTTTGATATACGCCCGACCGGCATCCGTGTTTACTTCGGTTGCACCGGTACTTGTGTCGACCGACCCTGCTACTTGTAGTAACCGCGTTGGCTGCCACGTTGGCTCCAATTCCCAGTTCATTATGAACTCTCCCCCGGAGATGGGAAAAGCTGCTGCATCAGGCCGCGCTTGTGGCGCTGGAGAGCGGCGTGCTTTTGCGTCTCTGCGGTGATCAGGGCGTCGAGGCTGCTCAGGCAAGAAGTGACTTTGCGCTGTTCGGCCTCGTTCTGAGGAAATGCAAACTGGATTTCACGTACGAGGCCTTGGCTGAGGTTTTCTTGACCGCCGCTATTGCTCATCTCGCGGATTTCCTCATATCGTCCCGCCAAGTACAAAAAGAGGAAATACGGATCGATGTCCTTGCGGGGAAGGATCGCTGCACATGCTTGATTCGTTGCGGCTTGAATGCCCAACAACGCGACTTGGCCGCGCGTCTTACCTTGTCCGTACAAGGCCATCAAAACCGTGCCTTTGGGGAAGAGTTTCGCCGACGAGTTTTTCAAGCCTTCGGCAGTAATAAATTCTTCAGCACTGTTAATCACACGGAAGTCCACTAGCGACGTAGTGATCCACGGAATATCTCCGTTCCAGTAAGTTTTATCGGTCCGGCTGGGAGTACCACCCGATGTTGTCTCGAATATGTTGCCCAACGAGTCCTTTACCCACTCCCCGGCGTTATGGAATTCGGGGAAGCGGAGGCGGGGTTGGGTTTCGCCTTCGCGGGGGAAAAGCTGCTGCATCAGCCATTTTTTATGGGTCTTGAGCGCGTCCACTTTCCTCGCTTGCGCTGCGATCAGCTCGTCCACCGAACCCAGGCACTCGGCGATTTTTTGTTGTTCGGGAGGAGACGGAAGCGCGAGCGCAACGCGGGCGATATCTTTGTAATAGATACGAACGCGCACGCTGCCATCGCCGCCTTCCGTGACAAACGCTTCCCAAGCTTTGGTCTGCCGGAATTGGTCAAGATAACCGGGAACTACGCCCGATTCATCGTCTGAGATGCAATTGAAGACGACATAATCGGGACTGACGAGGATCTCGCTTTCTCCCTTCCACCGGGCGATAGAACCAATGTTCAGCCGCATTGGGTTGTAGGCGAACCAATCTTTCTGAACCAGTTTGTAGCGCGTGATGTCGGGAGCTATGAGCCGCGCCTCCATGGGAACAATGCCGTCAGCCTTGGTCACTCCCATGACGGAAGCGGCTGAATGTTTGTTGCCATTGCGGTTCCGACATTCTTCAGTTATGTCGCCAAGTTGCACAATTCGCACCGCCGCCCCCCGGAACTCCGGAAACCGCAGCTTCGGCACCAGCGTGGGCTTGGCCTCTTCCTTCGTGACGGTGCTCTTTCGCTTACTGGGCATACGCGCTGAGTCCTGAGATATCGCGTGCGGAGGCACGTTTGGTGAGGAGGGGATGCAAATCCGCCATGAGGGCGAGTTCGGCCTGGGTGCGGGCTTTCCAGCCAAGATCAAGCGGGGCGAAGAGATCTCCGAGCTGTTCCGCATCGAAGATCATGCGTTCGAAAATGTCGTCCACGAAGGTTTGCAGGGCGGCTGTGGCGAGGCCGTGCTTTTGTGCGATGGCGGCGAGTTCGGCGGCATTCTTCTCGGCCTTGAAGCGGGTGTAGCCCTCGCGGATGGCGGTCTCACTGAGTCCCTCCCCCGCCTTGAGCGTGCCGATGTAGGCAGCGATGTCCTCGCGCTCGTCCATGAATTTCGCATCGGAGCTGATCAGACCGATGAGTTGCTCGCGCGTCATCTTCGACTTACCAGGTCCGCGTTCTGAGAACTTGGCGATGAGGCCCATGATGTAGTCGTAATCAATGACGGCGGAGGCGAAGAGGACGAACTCGAAATCGAGTTGGTAGGTTTCGTCTGTGCCGGGCTGGTCGTCCTTGCCGGTCTTGCTCTGCTGAGCCTTCAGCCGCTGGGCGGTCTCCAGATAGGCGCCCTTGAAGCCGCGGTGCGCTTCGTTTGGCAATACTTTTTCGATAGCGGCTTTGTCCTCGCCGGTGAGGTCGGTGTATTGATCGAGCTGGGTCTTGAGGCGTTGGACTTCCTTGAATCGCTCGATGAAGCAGACGCGGGCGGCGTCGCCCTTGAGGTTCGGCACGGCCTCGGGCGCGGTGGCAAGGCCCTGCGACTTCATGAAGGCGTCGAGCTGCTGCACGGCGGTTTGCAACTTCTGGATGACGACGGGCGCCTTGTCCACGAGCCAGATTTCCCGCGCCTGTTCGCCTGTCTTCTCGCCGGAGAACAGGGCGATGGCGGTATCGACCTCAGCCTGCTGCTGGCGGAAGTCGAGGATGTTGCCGTAGGGCTTGGTGCCATTAAGCACGCGGTTGGTGCGTGAGAAGGCCTGGATGAGTCCGTGGTGCCTCAGGTTCTTGTCCACGTAGAGCGTGTTCAAGTATTTGGAATCGAAGCCGGTGAGCAACATGTCTACTACGATCGTGATGTCGATCTTTTGCGCGTGGGGGTAGTCGGCATTGGGCCACTGCTGGTCCTTGATGCGCTTTTGCACGTCCTGGTAGTAGAGGTCGAACTCGCTGATCTTGTGGTTGGTGCCGTAGCGGGTGTTGTAATCGGCGAGGATGGCTTTCAGCGCGGTCTTCTTGCCCTCGGGGTCTTCCTCGTTGTCGGCCTTTTCTTGCGGCAGGTCTTCCTGGATCTGCTGCACGTCCTTGTCGCCCTCGGCGGGCGGGGAAAAGACGCAGGCGATGTTCAGCGGGCGGAACTCGGGATCGGCGGCCTGTTTCTCCGCCTGCATCGTCTTGAACAGGCTGTGGTATTCGATGGCGTCATTGATCGACGCGGTGGCGAGGATGGCATTGAAGCGGCGTCCGGCAGTGGCGGCATCGTGTTTGGCGAGGATGGCTTCGATGACGGCCTTCTTCGCGATAGCTTCGCCGGGCTTGGGAGCTTTCTTGCCCGCCTCTTCCTTGGGCTTGAAGTAGTCCACATGGAAACGAAGGACGTTTCCGTCCTCGATGGCGTGGGTGATGGTGTAGGCGTGGAGCTGCTTCTGGAAGAGGTCCTCCGTGGTACGCATGGAGGCGGTCGTGTCCTCGATCTTCTGAAGTGTGGCATTGGCATCGAAGATGGGCGTGCCGGTGAAGCCGAAGAGCTGCGCCTTTGGGAAAAAATCTTTGATGGCCTTGTGATTCTCTCCGAACTGCGAGCGGTGGCATTCGTCGAAGATGAAGACGATGCGTTTGTCCTTCAGGGCTTCGAGTTGCTCTTTGTAGGTGGCCTGACCGCTTTTGCTGCGTTGTTTGTTGCGTTTGCTATTTTCATCCAGTGCGAGGCCGAGCTTCTGGATGGTGGTGACGATGACCTTGTCGGCGTAATCCTCAGAAAGGAGGCGACGCACGAGAGCGGCGGTGTTGGTGTTTTCCTCGACGCAGCCCTCCTGGAAGCGGTTGAACTCCTCACGGGTCTGTCGGTCGAGGTCTTTGCGGTCCACGACGAAGAGGCATTTGTGGATGTGCTCATTGAGCTTGAGCAGCGTGGAGGCCTTGAAGGAAGTGAGCGTCTTGCCGCTACCGGTGGTGTGCCAGATGTAGCCATTGCCGTTGTTCTCCTCGATGCACTTCACGATGTTCTGAACGGCATAGACCTGGTAGGGCCGCATGATCATGAGTTTCTGCTCACTCTGGATGAGCACCATGTAGCGACTGACGGTCTTGGCGACGACGCACTTCTGGAGGAAGCGGGCGGCGAAGTCGTCGAGGTGGGTGATCTTCTCGTTGGTCTCGTCCGCGAACTCGTAGACGGGCAGGAAGCGCTCGTCTGCATTGAAGGCGAAGTGGCGAGCGTTGTTGTTGGCGAAGTAGTAGGTTCGGTCGCGATTGCTGACGATAAAGAGCTGGAGGAAGCAGAGGATGGTCTTGGTGTAACCGTTGCCGGGATCGTTCTTGTATTCGACAATCTGCTCCATGGCCTTCTTGGGATTCACGCCAAGGGTCTTCAGCTCGACTTGCACGAAGGGCACGCCGTTGATGAGCAAGAGAACATCGTAGCGGTGGTGGCTGTTGTCCGTGTTGATACGGAGTTGGTTTACGACCTCGAAATGGTTCTTGCACCAGTCCCTCAGGTTGACGAGGGAGTAGTTCAGAGGCGTTCCGTCGTCGCGTGTGAAGCTATTGATTTCCCGCAGGGTCTTGGCGGCGGTGAAGACATCCGGGGTGACGATCTCGTCGAGCAGGCGGGCAAACTCAGCATCGGTGAGCTTGCAGCGGTTTAGGGCCTCGAACTTGTCACGGAAGTTCTGCTCCATCGACGCACGATCGCGGATATCGGGACGCAGGGTGTACTTAAGACCATCGAGTTTCGACAGGAACTCCGTTTCGATGTCGTTTTCCTTGACTAAGGAGGGAAGGTTGTCCGCTTGCTTTTTGTAGGATACGTCGTGGGGCATGAGTGACTGATGCATGCGTGGAGTGGTAGCCGACCCGATGATTGATGGTTATCGCGGCTTTTTGGGGGGGACGGACTTCGCGATGTTCCGAAGGAATCGATCGAGATCCTTGCGAAGAAACAACCGATATCCATTGGCTGTGTTTCGGTGCATCGGGATTTCCCCACGGGCAGCCCAATTGCGAATCGTGTTGTGGTGGACGCCGAGGTACTCGGCAGCTTCTGCGGTATGCAAGTATTCCGACAATTTGGTCATGGCCTTTGCCTCAATGTGTTGTGGGCGAATTTCGCCAGAGAGACAGCTTAACAAACCCTCCAAGGTTTGGACATCGCTCCTCGATTCATCACCGACTCAGACAACAAGTCCGAGATTACGAAATTCCTGTTCGAACGGTCGCCATTTGGTTTCCCCATCTCTGCTGCACCAGGGGTTGCTGACATCGTGTCAGCAGGTTGCAACGTTGCCAGCCTTCCCTCATCAGAGGGGGTGCAACGTCTAATCGGGAAATGCTTCAATGAGGTCAAATGGAAAATCGCTGTTAGCGCTACCAACTGGGAAACGCTGTCAACCTGTCTGCAGTAGAGTCCTGGGGTGGTGGACACATGCGAAACGCGGGAACCTCTCTCAGTCCATCCCGTCCCGACCTCCACCGCTTCGAATATACTTGGGAGAATTAGGTGCTTGCTGAGGTCGCTCCTCGCGGGAAAAATCGGAGTAAGAACCGTCGCCGTGCTGCGATTATTCTAGCCCTGCCCCCCATCGCATCGAGGTTCAATTAGGTTGTACCCTGTTTGGCACTGCCCCGGTTAAAGATTTTATGGAATCACTTATCGAAAGGTGTGACGCAAAATACGCTCCGCGAATGGTATGGTCGTGGAGACATCCCGATGCGACGCAATCCTTCCGGCTAACGCCTGTTCAATCGCAGTAAGCTTGACAAATATTTGCACCTCGTGGAGATGCTCCTTGCACCGCCGCAAACCCGTAAACCACGCTGACCGACTGGAAGCAAGGCACTGCCCCATATACCACCGAAGGATGAACCAATGACCAAAACGAAACAAACAGCCCGATTCCTGGTTGCGCTTTGGCTAATAGTGACTGTAGTACCCCTATTATTTGGTAATTTCGAAGGTGCAGCGACTAAGTTCGTTGGGATTGGTTTGTGGGTTGGAATTATCGTTGGGATAGTAGCCGCAATCGAGAAGATAGTTCTAATCAGCAAGAACAAGAACGAAGCAACGCCGCCAAACGTATCTTCAGCACCGCACGAAACTTGCACTTTGGGCGAAGTACAGGCAACAGAATTAGGCAAAGAGGATACAGAACCCGATCCTTTGCACGTGTACATTCTCGACGATGCAGCGACTGAGCACGTCACTAAGAAGACCTCAGCAGAGACGCCATTTTCGACCTCAGGTCCTTCCTACTCCAGCAAGGCCTCAACGAAACGGTCAGAAACCCTTGGAGTCCTCGCATTTGTTGCAATTTTCGCACTAATTCTGCTTGGAGCGTTTTTCCAAGGGAACATCAGGCCAACACAAACGGGGAAGTATCATTTTGATGTCAACAGGGGCGGATCCGTAGAACAGGAAGCACAAGATAGCACTAGCACCCAAGCGCTCAAAACGATCACCAACAGAATCGGCATGAAACTGGTGCTGATTCCTAAGGGGACGTTTCAGATGGGGAGCAAGCTATCGCCGAAGGAAGTCGATCAGCGATACCCTGGCAAAAACGAGAAATACTACGAAGATGAGACTCCGCATCAAGTCGTGCTAAGCCAATCGTTCTACATGAGTATCCACGAAGTGACGGTGGGGCAATTTCGCAATTTCGTTGAGGCGGAGAAATACGAAACGGAGGCGGAGACCGATGCCGAAGGTGGGTGGGGGTATGATCAATCTACTAAGAATTTCAGTCAGACTCCCAAGTACACATGGCGGATTCCAGGTTTTGTAAAGGACGACAACCACCCTGTGGTGAATGTATCCTGGAACGACGCGGTCGCCTTTTGTCGTTGGCTCAGTCGCGTCGAGGGACGAGAATACCGATTACCGACCGAAGCGGAATGGGAGTACTCTTGCCGCGCTGGATCGTCGGGCGAGTTCAGCTTTGGGGATGATGCCGAACAGCTCGTGGGTTTTGGTAACGTGGCAGACGCAACGCTGAAGAGACATTTTCCCAACTTTATAAATGATACGGTAAGTTCAAGTGACGGTCTTTTGTTTACGAGTCGGACGGGAAGTTATCAGTCGAATGAGTTTGGACTGTACGACATGCATGGCAACGTGTGGGAGTGGTGTTCCGACTGGTACGGTGAGTACCCTCGTAGTTCGGTAACCGATCCTGCTGGGCCAGCCACGGGCTCGTACCGCGTGTACCGTGGCGGCGGTTGGGGAAACGCTGCCGCGAGTTGCAGGTCGGCGTACCGGGGCAGGTACACCCCCTCTTCGCGGAGCATCAGCCTCGGCTTCCGCATAGCCCTAGTTCCAGTCGCGTCAGCTGAGTTTGAGTCGAGCACGGGAGCGGGTGGGCTTGGTGCAATTGCTCCAGCGGTTACGTTCAGCGGATCGGTAGCACAAAACGGCACGAAAAATGCCCAGACGGGAGACATCCTTGAAGAGTATCGCAGAATCAAAGCCGCTAACGAAGCGAATACTGGCAGTCTTTCGCGTGACGTAAGCGCTGGTGGAAGTAAGGCTGTCGCTCCTACTTGGGCCAATCAAAATCCTGACCCAACGTACGACGACCCTGAAGAACAAGCGATAATGCTTAGCAGGAAGCGCGACCCAACACGTCGGTTAATGGATGATTGGTATCGCATAAAAGCAGAGGGTGATATTCGGGATTTGCGCGAACGCAAGTCAGCCGCTATCGGCCAGAAGAACCTTGAGACTCGCAACGAGTTCCTGCGAGGGCTTTATCGAGGCTTCGATACGCTTCAAGCCACATACCAAAGCGGATTGGGCAAGCTCAGTTCCTTAGTCGGAGACGAAACGTCTGGCTGGAAATATTTGGAGGCGTATCAGGACGAGATGCGGCAGGCATCGGAAAACCCACGTAACGCACCAACGTTTGAAAACATGATTGACGATCCGCTCGGTTGGTTGGCAGCGACAGCGGGAGAATACGTACTGCAAACAGTCTTATGCACTAGCATCTGTGCAGGATTTCTATTCTGGATTTCCAAACAACGGTCAAAAAACAAAACACAACGAAATAGCAAAAGGGGGGTCGCTATGTTGGTCGGCAAAGAAACGTTCTTCTGGGTTCGTGAATTTCAAGACGACAAAGTAGTCTACACGTATAGGAACTACAAGATATTCTATTTCTGCATCTTTCCGATTCTGATCGCATTCACGGGCGTACCAGTCATCGGCCTGATACCCATCCTGGGATGGATATTCTACTGGTTGATTTATCCACGTCCTGGTTTCGAACTTAGCCAAATGCTGAAACAAGCCCAGTGTGTTGCAACGGGTTCGAAACTCTCGTCAATTAATCCTATGCGTCTCACATTCACAAGAGCGGACTTCGATCGTATCGTTATGGGAATGGAATGCCCTAAGCCTGAGACAATTCAATCATCTACTGCACCCACGTTGCTAAGCACGCACTCGGACAGCAGCTCATCCGTTGCCGAGCTTGAGTCCTTGAAGAAGAAGAACGAAGAATTGAAGCGAAAGGTCGAGGCAAAGAAACTTGCTGAAAAGCAGGCCGAGGATAAAGCAGCGCTAGAAGCCGAAAACGCGCGATTGATGGCAGAGCTTGGCGAAGAGACGTGAATCCTTGCGCGGAAACTGCGTCGGAAAGAAAACGCCAGTAGCGGACGAGTCTCCATGCGGTCATGCGCATCGATCGGCGATAGTTCTAATGGCACTCGCTGACGATCTCGTCAAACTCATCCTCATCCAGCTTGGCTTCCGTCTGCCAGCGGGGAGGATTGTTTTTTGGTGATGCCGAGCGCTTCAAGTTTCGGCGGTGACATCGTGTCATCACCGAGATTCTTGCTTCCTGGATTCTTCTCCATCGCCGCCAACATCTCCCCCGCTCGCAGCGCCGCACGAAGACGGATTTCAGCGGCTCATCGAAAACACCCTCACCGATGGCCTCGGCTTCGCCTATATCGCATCGGCGCGAGCATCATGTGATTTCGGCCACGAGGGGATGACGAAGCATGCGCGCTGTTTGAGATTGAATATCAGACGGCGAAAGAAGCAAAAAGGTGACGTGCGATGCGATACCGCAAGGGTTGACATGTCCGAACCTTTCATATGTTCACCATCACGCCGTCGCAGGCCGCGACGACAAGGTGGAGCTGCTGAAGTGGGCTAGATCTTTACCCACGGTAATCCCAGATGGACCGAAAGCGTCCAGCAGCTAGTAGACGCCGGAGGTTACGGCAAGTTCTTACCAATCGTAAGTGGTAACTGCCCGTTAACGCACGCCCTGCAGGGGCTCCCTCCCTTGCCCTTGCATAATGGACAGTTTTCAGGATAAAAGAGATCCGCGTAAATTGGCTGTTTGTTCACCTGATTGAAACCGACTTGCGTCCTCTTCGGCACCTGAACCACGCCTTGTCGACAATTGCCGCAGGCTTGAAATCCAGTCCCCTTGCATTGCAGGCACGTAAGATCAGGGAGCAGACTGAATGCACGAAGCGTCATGGAGATGTCATTGTTTATGGCGACGGCTGAAGAAGTCTTTTGCCTTACTGCGTCGGGCGATGCCCAGCATTCAACGAGAAAAACGGATTCCTTTACCTTCTCAACGATTTCTGGCGGTGGCAGCTTGTCCAATAACTCGGTGAACTGGATGTAGCCATTTACGCCTTCAAGAAACTCCAATACAGCGGTGTTTGATACGGCGTACTTTCTCAAGCTACCACCAACTGTTACGCTATAATAGTGAACCGCAAGCACGTTGCCGCAGTCGTCGAGGCAAGGGCCACCACTGTTTCCGGGGTTTGTTACAGCATCATGCAGAACATTTTTTCCATCCTTGATCAGCTTATTGACCGTACCGCGACTAACGGTTACCGAGCGTTCGAGTTTATCAGGTCGGGGATAGCCTAGAACTGAAAACGGTTCACCGAGTTGCGCGGAAGACGACCGAATCGTGAGTGGCGTTTGTTCAACAGCAACCTCAAGCTCCAAGATTGCAAGATCTACCTCCTCAATAATGCTAACCTTACCAACGCTCGCAAGTACTCCATTCTTTAAGCCAGACTCATTGACAACGCGGTACCGAAATCCTTTTTTGCCGTCTTGAACAACATGTCGGTTGGTCAGAACCATTCTTGGCGCAATCAAGAAACCACTACCAAAGCTGGACAATTGGTAGCCAGGGGCGATTGGCGCGAGTTCGGTTTCACGACTCTTAGGCACTGGTAAGTCAGCAACCGGTTTGTCCGAAACGGTGGGGGAGCTAAATGGGTCGTGCGCGAGCGAATACAAGTAGCGTTGCGGAATAGCAGCTCCTGGTGACTCAGGTTTTTTTCTCGTCAAAAGCTCAACAAGCTCCGATCGTGAGCGACGGTCTAAGCCCAGAATTGTTTTTGGCATAGCCGATACTTCAAGAAGCAACGTGGAGTTGTGATATACCACGAAAGGTACGTCTTCAAACTGTGCCGCAGCGTCAATCAAATACCGCACCGCTTCATCTGCCTTACGTTCGCGAATTGCAATTACCGCACGATTATTAAGCGCCGACATCATTGTCTGCTTTTGAGAATCCGGAAATTCTTTTTGAACTCGACGCAATCGACTAATTGTTTCGTCGGCGATTTTCTTTGCTTCTGCCAATCCATCCTTTCCGCCAACAGCCGCGCGCACGCAACTAAGATATAGGCCAGCTACTGAACCCCTCCGATATTGCTCGTGGAGTGACGAGAGTATCTCGAGGACTGCCGCAGGGCTCGTGTATAGACGGTCTAGGTGGGGCAGAATTAGTTCAAGTTGTTGATCGCTTTCAGCAAGTACGTCTAACCCAACGAGAAAAGCTCTATCCGCTTCACAGAGTTGTGCCCTTGAAATGTCAATTGACCTGCCATCGTGTGTGCGAAGAGTGATTGATTCGGCGGACAATTTGTCTAGTTTTGCCTGAACGGAAAACTTCCCTGTAACGTCTCGCCACTCCTTCTGAATTGTTTGCCCGAAGGCAGGGTACGCAATTGAGAAAAGCAACCCAAGTACAATTATCAGTGGCTTCATCGCCCCCCCAATTCAGTTGTCTTGTGCCAAAAGGAATTAAATAGCAATGCTAGCGCTGTCCGCCAAGCCATCGCCCGCCCCTGATATGCCGGTACGAATGCTGGGTTGAGTCGGATGATCTTTGTCAGTTCTTTAATCGCTTTGTCGTACCAAAGCGTATCATCAAGATCCATCGTCTAACGAAATCGTTAAATCGCGGGGGTGATCTTAACACCTTGGACCCGACGACGCAACTGATTTTGGCACGCGCTGGAGAGGGACATGACGCAGGAGTCCCATCGAACGGGGTGGGGGATCTGGATCGATTTCCGGCTGGCATCGTGTCGATGCGGCTCAACCGAACGCCTGCGGGCACCAGCGTCCCGCCCGCTGACTTCCTCCCCTCGCGCGTGCGCACGCGCGTGAGGGATGCGATGTTTTTTGCGACTCTTGCCCTGCCCTCCTATCCGAGACGTCCCCCAGCGCACCCCAAAACATCGTCTACTGCGGGGAACACGCAACGTTTACCGCCTATCGGTGAGCGTACTGCTTGGCGGTGTCGCCCGCGATTCCAGCCAACTGACCGATGAAGTCGTAATCAATCCTTATCAGAACGTTCCTACTGCCTTTGTTCCTCATAGACCGCTCGCATTTTACTGCCTCAATCGCAACATTCCGTCAGTCTATCGGACTATCGGATGATTCCAACGGCGTCCCGAGACACCAATCTAGGGTTCCTTTGGTTACCCAGTGACCAAGTTCGTGGCGGGCATCCGATCTTCACCGCGTCGCCACCAGGAACACACGAGGGTTTTGTGCATTTTGTGCAGGGGTTCGGGGAAAGAGATTTTTATCTCGACCGTTCAGTCACCGCTTAGGTCAACCCCCGCGCCGCCGCCAACAGAGCACGCCGGGCCTCATCGGTCATCGATTGCCACAAGGTCAACAGTTCACCCAACTCGCCCGTGATGGGGCCGTGATGGGGAAGGATGTTACCACCGGCGTTACCACCGATTGCGATTCTCCCCGTTATTCCTTGGTTTTCGTTGACGGCTTCGAATCCAGATGGGTGTATTGGCATCACCATCCAGAGAGCAGCGAGGCCCGTCAGGAGCCTTTTTCTATTGGGTCTTTGAACCGGTTGGATCTACGTCTGGACTCTTGATTCTGTCGCTCCGGGATCACCGACGGGATCACGGGATAGACTGCTCGATGGAAGTCGACTGAAGTGACGCACAGGGGGGCGGTTCTCCGTCATCTTTTCGGTTGGCCAGTTCATGCATGAACGCATGGATCTCGTTCCTAGTCGATCGGATGCTGTCGTGCTCGTGCTCAGTCCGCCGTGGCGGACGGTGCTCGTGCTCGTTTTCAAAAGGTTCGCGCGCATGGTCACTTTGCGATGTCCGGTGCGACTGTCAGATCGCGATCCTAATCTTCATTCCCCAGTCAGTCGCAATTGCCCGCGCGGCTAGCGCGTTGCCGACAATGAAATGATGAAGTCGCTCCATCGTATCGAGCACGAGTACGGAATTCTTATATAACAAACCGATGCACCGAAGTTTCCGATCGGAAATTCGCCCCGAACGCTCACAAAAGCGTTCTGCGACCGCCAACTAGTTGTGTTGGGTTGGAACGGTACTGTCGCAGCCAACGAGGGACCACCGTCTGGCGACGGTAGCTACGGAGACGGCGATCGGGCCTTCATCCAAAAAATAGCTACTAATTCCTCTCGAACCGGTCCAGTCCCCGAGCATTCCCGCTCAATGGAATCCTATATAATGAAGTAATCGATATCCTTCATCCTTCGCAGGAAAAACCATGAATCTGGGGCAATTGAGCCGGTTTCTGAAAGAGTCCCTGAGCCCTTCGTTTCGTATCGAAATGCCGTCGGGCACAGGGTTGCCCGCGCATTTCCATGTGACGGAGGTGGGGAAAGTCACCAAGGAATTCGTCGATTGCGGCGGCGTTCGACGGTTGGAGCAAACATGCGTTCTGCAGACGCTGGTCGCGGACGACTTCGATCATCGTCTGTCCACTGCGAAGCTCTCGGACATTCTCGATAAAGGAGCTGCGCTCGGTCTGCAGGCCGATATGGAAGTGGATGTCGAGGTCCAAGGAAACACCATCGAGATCTATCGAATCGCAGCAACGGACAACCGAGATGGCCAACCGATTCTCACACTACGAAGCAAGGCAACTGCCTGTCTCGCTCCGGACTCTTGCGGTCTCGACGTTGTGCAGTTAAGTCCTTTCCGGAAGACATAGCAGCCGATGCCAACCCAATTCGGGAAGCCTGCGAGCCCAAAGGTTCATGGTTTCCGGATAGGCTCGCAGCCAAATCGCGAAGCATTCATAACCATTCAAAAAAAATTTGCGGAATCTCGAAAATCATGCGGTATCAAGTTGAACATTGCAATACATTTCGGCGGGCGACAATGTGTGTTGCTGGGTTGATCGTCGCGTCGCTCGCTCTCGGGCCGATGACGACTGCAACCGGTCAACAAAACCGCGAGCCGCAAGTGGTGGCCCACTGGCCGTTGATCGAGGATGCCCGCGATGGTTCCGCGTCCAAACTCCAGACGATCTCGCATGGGCTCGATTTTGGACCTGAAGAAAAATCTGCCGACATGGTTCGCGGAGCTCGCTTCGATGGCCGCCAATCCTTTGCGGAAGTGTCCGATGCGTCTGCTTTGCGGTTGGGAACTCAACCATTCTCGATTTCACTGTGGGCGCATACCGACGATGACATGGGGGATACGTTGGGTGATTTGGTCAGTTGGTACGATGCGGAAGAACGTCGTGGATTTCATCTAGGGATCTACAACCATGGCGGCGTGACCAACAGCCAACCGAACAGTCGACAAGTCCATTTTGGAATTGATTCCGCGAAGGTCGAAAGCGAATTTACCGACCATGGACGGTTAGGCGATGCTGTTTATGTTTTTTCCCTTTGCGTGCACGAGGGGCAGTTGTACGCGTCGACGTGCCATGCCGGAGCGGACCAAACCGGTCGTGTGTTTCGCTGGGACGGAGCGGATCGGTGGACGGACCTGGGAAGCCCGGATCGCGCCAACGCGGTCTCGGCCCTGGCCGTGTACAACGGCAGCTTGTATGCAGCCTCTTCCAAATACCGGCTGGCAGGCTCGAGTTTATCGGAGTCACAGAATTCCGCGTTTGGCGGAAAGGTCTTTCGGTTGGCGGCGGGCGATGTTTGGGAGGATTGCGGGTCGGTATCTCCGGAGACCGAAGCGATCGCATCACTGATCGTGTTCCGAGGCCAGTTGTATGCAAGTTCGCTCTACCGTCCCGCTGGCTTTTTTCGGTACGAAGGTGGCCAGCGCTGGACGCCCTGCAACACTCCGGAAGGGAAACGAGTCGAGGCGCTGACGGTTTTCAACGATGCGATGTATGCGACCAGCTACGACGAAGGGTCGGTCTTTCGATTCGACGGCCAGGACTGGGCACGCGTCGGTGTGATTCCGGAGGCGACGCAAACGTACGGATTCGGCATCCATCGCGGCGACCTCTACGTGAGCGAGTGGCCCAAGGCGCACGTGTTCCGCTACCGCGGAGGTTCTGATTGGGCCGACACTGGCAAGCTGGGGCAGGAACTCGAAGCGATGCCGTTGCTCGTCTACAACGGCAAGATGTATGGAGGGACGCTGCCGCTGGCGGAGATCTATCGCTACGATGGCGACGAAAACTGGACGCGTTTCGGACGGGTCGACATGACTCCGGATGTCAAGTATCGACGGGCCTGGTCGATGGCGGTGTACCAAGGCCGCCTGTTTGTTGGGACCCTCCCGTCGGGACGAGTTCTGTCGATCGAAACAGGTCGCAACGCAACCTACGATCGCGAGTTGAAATCCGGCTGGCATCACATCGCTGCCGTGCGAGGCGAGAAAACCTTGAAGCTTTACATCGATGGAGCGATGGTCGCGGAATCGTCCAGGATGCAGGCAGAGGATTACGACCTCAGCGTTGATCAACCCCTTCGGATCGGTTTCGGGGCCCAGGATTATTTCCGCGGCAGGATTTCCGATGTCCGGTTGTACCGAGGCGAATTGACACCAACGCAGATCCAATCCCAAGCGGCATTGAATCCTGCGAGATCGCGGTAGACCATGTTTTCTCGGGCCGCCGAGATTTGGTCTTCGGAGTAGTCGACGCGATCTGCCTAGCCTGTACCATGCCTGTCAATTTTCATGCGTTGTTTCACCGTCGCTTGGCAGCAGTCGCGGAATAGGGGGCTACGCAGTGAAGCGACTCCTGCGACGAGTGGGGGCGTTATCCAATTTGCCGACGTGCGGTTTCTCGGACAGAAGTCGCGTGCCGAGTCGAGACTAAGCATTTCCAGGATGAATCCAACATTATTGCAAAGACCCTTCCAATGACCCAACGGCCCTCAAATTCTCTCTCGCCCGCCGATATCGATCGGGTGATCCAAATGGCCTGGGAAGATCGGACCAGCTTCGATGCCATCGAGCGTCAATTCGGCCTGACTCCAGGGGAGGTAATCCATTTGATGCGAGCCGAAATGAAACCCTCCTCGTTCCGGATGTGGCGAGAGAGAACCGTTGGTCGCAAGACGAAGCATGTCGCCAAACGAGGGTTCGAGGTCGGGCGATTCCGATGCCCAAATCAGCGAGGAAATTGATTTGCCTACCAAACGCATCCGCACCAAAGCTTGCCAGCGCTGCCAGCGAACGGACGATACTCTCTATCGCGTTCGAGTCGATGAAAGCCGCACTTGGATCTTTGTGTGTTCGGCTTGCCTGGAGATTGTCAAACCCGGCAACCCGCTCTACCAATACGGAGGGACTTGGAAAAGCAAGAAACGCCACTGAGAATCCGCGACACTCGAAGGCCAAGCGAACCTGGAATTGAACGGTGGGATTTGCGTTACTGGGGAAAGACGCAGATTATGGCCAAAAACACAAGATAACAACTCTATCTCGCATACCGAACGATCGAGAACCCAAACGAGATCGAGTCCGAACCAGTCATTCCTTCGCCGATCCCAACCATCCATACCCTTGGGTAAGCATCGAATCGCGTGTCGTCGTCTGAACGAAGTGAAGCGAGGATGTTTTGGTGTTGAGGCCTCCCTCGCCATGACTTTGTTTGCAAGCGACACACTTACAAGTCGACTTCACGCGGAATTGCACTTCCGTCTACCATTTGAAAACCTACCTGACCTCCGGCGCGGAAGGGCACGATGGTGTCGGTGCCGAATGAAAACGACTCTGGCACTTGCCAGGGATTGCGTTCCAAAGTGATCTTGGTTTTGTTTCTCGGCAAACCGTAAAAGTCAGCACCGTGGAAGCTCGAAAACGCCTCGAGTTTATTTAGTGCTCCGAGGCGGTCAAAGACCTCCGCGTAGAGTTCGATCGCGGCATGCGCGGTGTAGATACCTGCGCAACCACAAGCGGATTCCTTGGCCGTTCGGGAATGCGGTGCGCTATCGGTTCCGAGAAAGAACCGTGGATGTCCGCTCGTTGCCGCTTCAGCGATCGCTGCACGGTGTTCTTCTCGCTTCAGGATCGGCAAACAGTAATGATGCGGTCGCAGTCCGCCTTCAAACAAAGCGACTCGATTGAGCAAACAATGATGCGCTGTGATGGTCGCCGCCACCCGCGACGATGCATCTTGAACAAATTGCACCCCTTGCCGAGTCGTCACGTGCTCTAGCACCACTCGCAAATTCGGAAAACGCTGGATGACAGGTGCCAAAACACGATCGATGAAGACGGCTTCGCGATCAAACGTGTCGACGGCCGGGTCCGTCGTTTCGGGATGCACGAGCAGTGGCAGATCGTACTGTTGCATGGTTTCGAGTACCTCAAAACACTTGTCAATGCTTTGCACACCATGGTGCGAATTGGTGGTCGCACCCGCAGGATACCACTTCACAGCGTGTACAAAGCCACTCGCCTTGGCAACCGCGATTTCTGCTGCCGGTGTTTGCTCGGTAAGATACAATGTCATCAAGGGCTCAAAATTGGCGTCACTGGGAACCGCTGCGAGAATGCGGTCTCGATATTGCCTTGCAAGCTCCGTGGAAACGATCGGGGGTACTAAATTCGGCATGATGATCGCACGAGCAAACCGCCGAGCGGTGTGCGGTACGACAAGTCGCAACAGCTCACCATCGCGAACATGCAAGTGAAAGTCATCGGGCATCGTGATCGTTATCGACTGCATTCGGGCCGCCATCGTTTACTTCGAAATGAGAGGGGTGTTCTGGGCGATTGGATTGCTGGACTCGTAAGCTCTGAACCGCATTGTAAACGGACGTTGTTCGCCTGGTAACTGGTACTACAGGACGCAACCAAGTGGCAATAACTATGGCCATCGGTGGTTTCCTACCATGCGTCCCTCGGCGCGTTGATAGGTTTAACGAATTCGGATCAGAATTTTCTGAATCACGAGTTCGGCAGCATCTTGATCCTTGCCGGTGACGAACGGGCCATCGATTTGTACGTCACTACCGATACGGGCCTGATTGTTTGTGCCCACAAGATAATTAGTACGCGATTGTACAGGCATCACAACTGTCTCGGTGTTTTCGACAATCGTGTCGTCAATCGGTCGGACGGCACGAGTCGCCATTGTTTGCCCCGGCGTGGACGACATCATATCTCGCCGTTCCATGGCTTCAAAAAACCGCATGCGGCTCGCCCGTCCTCGATTTGCCCGCATGCGGCGGCGCCCCGTTTCACCCCTGCAGCAACCGCATGTCCCGTTGGCTGCTTCCGAACTTGCCCGCGTCGATATCGTTCTGATGAAGCAATTCCAGATAGAGATTGCACAGCAGTGTTGGCCGATCTAGCACACGATGCCCCTGATGCCGATACCCGCCACCAGCCACCAGGATGGGCAAACGATTGCACGTATGGTCCGACGAATTCCCAAAGTTGCTCCCCAGGACAATGGTGGTGTGGTCTAACACGCTCCCGTCTCCCTCGGGGATACGATCCAGCTCCCACAGGAACTGATCGAAGTGCTTGAGAATATCCCGTTCCACACAGCTCAGGCTTGTGAGAAGCTCCGGGTTACCCCCATGATGCGATAGCGTGTGCCAACCCCCCGTCGCACCAGGAACCTTGATCGCGCCGTAGATCCAATCCAACGACATCGTGATGACCCGCGTGGAATCGGTGCGGAACGCGAGCTTAGCAAGTTCGAATAGGTTGCGAATCTTGGTCGAGAACTCGTACTCCTTGTCGGTACTGAGCGATTTGTCGACGACCGGCTTCTTGGTGCTGAGCCAAACTTTCTCACGCACCAACTGGGCCTGAAGTTCGCGAATGACCGTGGTGTACGTTTCGATTTTTTCCGGTTCGTTCGTCCCCATTCGAAGTGTGTCGAGGTCCCGTCGCAGTGCCTCGAGGATCCGTGTGTCATTGGCCAATTGCTGTTGCTTGGCCTGCAAGTCCTCGGCTCCGAAGAGCATTTCGAAGATTTGCTCCTCATCATGCATCGGAGGAATCGCAACCCCGCGATCGTTCCAGCTACATCCCCATCCGCGGTTGTAGATGCTGAAACTGAGGAACGGGAATCGCGTATCGTTCCCGAGTGATTTCACGAGCACTTGATCGAGCGAGATCCCATTCACAAAGTTCGAAGCTTCCGGATTCGGCGTACCTGTCAAGAACGACTTCTCGGAGTCATGGTTGCTCGTCTCCATGCCGGGATGAAACAAGTCGCCAAAGACCGTTATCTTTTCCAGTCCTCGCATCTCGCGAAGGTACTCGGAGCTTGCCAAGTCACCGGGAGTCTTCGGGAAAAAATAGGGAGCATGAAACCCGAGCGAATTGCATAGGAACAAAATGCGGCGGGGCGGATTCCTCCCATGCTCATTCGCTCGCAGTGATGCTCCTCGCAGCGACAACGACTCGAGCGCCAGCGGCAGTGCGAGCCCGAATTTTAGAAGCCTTCGCCGAATCGGATCGGGCTGCTCGAAGCTGGCAGCCCGGTCATCGTTCTTCGGGAGTTCCGTCTCGACTCGATGGCTCATGGCTGGTTTCCAAGGGTGGAGTAAATGATGACGCGAGCGATGAGATCCTTCAGTCGGCAATCCTTCGGATGATCGTCAATCATCGCATAGAGATCCATCCGCTGTTTCAAGGTGGGTTCAACCCCGTTAGCGTACTCGAAGAATTTTCGAGCGAAATTGTAGGCGATATTCTTGTGATTTGAGAGGAGTGCCTTCTTCAGTCCCTGCACATCCTGAAATGCAAACTCCCCAACCTCGCCAGAGGCATCCACTTCTCCCGCAATCTGAGCATAGCCTTCCGGCCTATAGGAAAACGTTCCTTGATGGGGAACTTCGGACCGGTACATGGTCCGCCATTGACCGGTGGCATCGAAGTTTTCCAACGCGAAACCATAGGGGTCGATGCTCTTGTGACACGCATAGCACGCAGCGTTCTGCTTATGGTCTTCGATTTGCTCCTTGAGCGTTCTTCCCGTCGTGAAGCTTGCCTCGATGGCCTTGATGTTGGGGGGTGGGGGAGAAAGCGTATTGCCAGCGATATTCTTGGAGATCCATGCCCCGCGCAAGATCGGCGAGGTCTGAAAACCGTCCGATGTCACCTTGAGAATACTCCCCATCGTTAGCAGACCGCCGCGCACACTGTCCTTAGGTAGTATGATCGGACGCAGCTCCTGGCCGATGACTCCGTCGATGCCGTAGTGTTCCGCCAATCGCTGATTCAGAATCGAAAAATCCGAATCGATCAGTCGCGAGACCGGGAGGTCCTCCAGGATCGCGTGGTAAAGATACTCCTCCGTTTCCTGGGGCAAGTAATAGTTGAGCAGGTCGTTGTATTCGGGATACAGCTTCAATGAGGGGGACACCTTGTTGAAGCCTCGAAGGTTCAGCCATTGATCGCAAAACGAGTGGATCATCCGCTTTGCTTTCGGATCTTGCAGCATCCGATCGATCTCGGTGCGTAGCGAGCTCGCATCGAGACCATCTACCCGGGCCAGTTCGAGCAATTGCTCATCGGGTACGGACAGCCAAAGCGCGCGAGCCAAATCCGCGGCAACTCGGTACGAGCGATTGCTGTGAACACCGGGTGCCAACAGAAAACGCGGAGAGGAAAGGACTGCCTTGAGCCCGGAACGAGCTGCCGCGATGAAATTATGTTGCTCGCGCCAGGTATCGAGGCTCACGCGATCGTAGGGCTCCAATTCCGCATCCGACAACTCCGAGCCGAATGCCCGCTCGGCAAATCGGCGTATCACACGCTTCAGATCCTCTTCGGAATCGGACTCGATGGTAATCTTCAGCGATTCATCCGCTGGATTTGCGACGGCATCGGGTGCGTTGAGGATCACATCCAACCCGCCGATCGATGCGAGCGATTTCGCATCGAGTTCCACTGCTTCGTGGACGAGAAACCGGATGAATCGCTTTTCGGTCGTTTCGGCGAAGCGGATCTCCTGCTCTGCCGCGTTCATCACCTCCAAGGTTCCCTGGGCAACCGGCTCACTCCAAACCTCTCCGTCATCCGACACCGAGATCGAATACGATTTGATTTGCCCATTTCCATTCCCGCCCGTCCAAGTCGTGTACGACAAGCCCGCGATCGGGTAGCCGTTTGGATTTTCGAGGATCACGTAATGGGGAGGTGTTGCAACATCGGGAGTGAATCGTGTGTGCCAAAATGTTTTGCTGGATCGATCGAGCATCTTCTCCTTTTCCATGCCGACCTGGTAGCTACTGACTGAGACGCTTCCTCCGATACGCTGCAACGCGGTCGGCATCGTTGTTACGGTCTTGGTTTCTCGTTGAGGAGCTTGGATCGGAATGCCTTCGAAAATGCTCGTGACCGAATCGGGCGGCCAGTTCTGCAACACAGGGCCACGAACTTGAAGCCGTTCAATGTATGCCCCTTGGTTTCCTCCTTGCTGCCGCCAAGTATGCCGCGAGTAGCAGTGGACCGATACGTTTTCACCCGCATAGAGGAAGCCTCGTAACGTGAATGGTTGGACCTCTTGGTTGCCGACCGACAAAACGCCTAGCAAGCGCTGCGGTTGGGGACGGTCGTCTGCGTAATAGTATTTGCCCGCGTAGACCAAGATGCTCACGTCCCCTTCGAAGTCACCGACTTTGGCAGCATCGAACGTCAGTTCGTACCAACCGGGCACCGGTGGCTCAAAGTGATCGTAGAAGTAGGAGTAGCTGTTCCCGTTGTTCGCTCGGGTCCAGGAGTACAGCAAGCCTTGCTTGTAATCCCGTACATAGATGTTGTAGGTTTCGTGACTGTCCTTGATCGTGCTGGTTGTCCAGCGTTGCTCTGCGGGGAATCCGTTCCTGGGCAAAGCGACGTCCAGCATCTCGTCGGCCGTCCTAAAGTACGCGTTGAGTTGTTCTCTCGAAAGCATGATGCGACGATCCGAATCGAACCGATTGGTACCGCGGTCCTCGGGAATCTCGTCTGCGACATCCAAGCGGACGCCGAGCAGATCGTTAAGGCTGTGCACGAACTCGTGCCTGCTGATACGTCGGTATGATCCCACATCGCGTTCTGTGGAACGGTTCGCCAGCCATGCGAGGATCGCTTGCCGTTCGTCGCGAGAAGGTTGATCTGCGTCCGAAGGAGGCATGCGCTCGGTAATCAGGTTCTCGAAGGGGAGCGTCGCGTCGAACCGATCTTGGCTCAAGAACGTCTCGAAATCGAAGTCTCCTGCCTTCGACGAGGTATCGTGGCAACCGAAGCAATACTTGGTGATCAAGCGCGGGGCATCAAGCGTTGATCCGGGTGCGAGCCGTGGGGATTCCTGCCCCCGAGCGGATGCAAGCAACAGCAGCACCAACCCTAGGGGTAGAATCCGATGTAAAATTTGTGTCCTCATGGATCCGATACTCTTACGCTCCAACGGGCCCCACGCATCCAAGTATTCGCCAACTCAGCACGTGAACGGCACATGAAATGCGCCTTCTACCGTAATTTTTGTCAGCAGAGCCTATCACGCAAGCGTAACGTAAGCCCTCGAGCAACTCAATCGATACCGGTTGCGGCTAGACTTATTCGACGTTTGGGTCGGATAGAACGGCTGTTTTTCGATAGTCATCAAATAGCAACCAGAAGGAAAAGGGTATCGCCAGCAAAAAATATACAACATCACTCCAGCCCAACCAGTAACTTCCGAGCCAGACACCCCCCAGCCGCCACCAACTGTACTTGCCCGCGAGGTTTTCGTACCCAAGCACTGCGAAGTAAGCACCTGCTAGAGACAGGTAGAAAAAGGCATAGAGAAAGACGGGTTTGATTTTTGGTAACGTGTAGTTCGTTTGCCACCAACTCAGAGTACGACCGTAGAAGAAATGGGTGACGAACTCGCGAAAACTACCTCCTGCACTCGGATAGTACTGCTGGCGCGTTTTCAATAAGACCGCAAGAATCGCGGCTACGACTACAGAGAGCAGAATTTTGCCGACGATGACCAGGGGCCATGTTAAACGAAGGCCATAAGGCTTCAGGGTGACGTAAATCCAATTGGCTTCGTATTCGAAGTTGGGTTGATACACGTAGGTGCCGATAAGATCGAATGCGTTCCCGATAACAAAGGTGATCATCACCGTGGGATAAAACCATGGTTGTGCCAAAATCGCCCCCCTCATCCATTACCTCCTTAGAAGAACACAATCATCAAAAAGACCGGATCCGTCCGGGAATACTTAGAGCTAGCAATGAGATCGAATGAGCAATTCGAATTCCAAGCGAGTCCATCTGTCTGCCAGCGAATCGAATCCTATGCGGCGTTTCGATGGCGACTAGACCCATGCGACAATACGTCGCTCCGTGAATCCGTTTGGGAAACGGCGATCGATTGCGACCTCAGATCCTATCGCAACGCCAATCCTCTGCACGCCGATCCGGTCGTATCCGAAACCGTTGATCGCCATAGTCCTTAAAGTGACGATGCGAGGACTCGCAGTCCCCATTCTCTTCGGGTGATCGGACGTTGATACGAGGCGGATTGACATCGAAGTGCTCAATTAGTCGCGTAATGTTGGCGCGAAAGTTTCGATCCGAATTTCGGTTGTTAACCGCAGCGGACATCGAGTCGTTGCGCAATCGCTGAGTGACACCTCCAATCGCTTAGAGGCTATGCGAGACGCCAGAAGCAACGGCTTCGAAAGACTAGGACAAAAAGACTAGGACAAACAGAGCTCAGCTTGAGACTGGAAGCGTGAGTGTTGAGCCAGAGGCATTCAGGATCGTGGGTTGACCATACGCCGTGTAGGCGTGACGCTCGGCGATGGCACCTGCAGAAGTGGTCATCGCGGTAACCGAGTATTGATGGTTGCAACAGAATGGACCAGTGAGGGTCGATGTTGTTATCGAAGAATCGTGAAGCGATTCGTTGGCCGATGCGATGGTGGGCAGGGGTGGAATGCTTGTGGATGCGCCATTGAAATCGAACGAGGCGATCCAACCTTCCGCGCGGGACTGCGCGCGAGTTGATGTTGAGGATGCGTGGATTGAAATCGACGAAGCAACCATGCGTTGCATGGTAGAGGATCCGCAGGGGGCGGGGCAAGTTTCTTGAGGAGGTTCGGGAGTTGGGGTGGCAGGTCGCGAGAAAAACCTGGTCAGACCTTGCAAGCGACGGCCCTCGTGCATGAAGCATACCTTCGGCTGATCGGTCGCGGGCAGGGCGAGCCAACGTGGGATAGCCGTGCTCCACCTCACTCCTGAATCGAGAGCCTGATCCATGGGAACCCGTCAAAAGAAGGTTGGACGACCTTGGCGGCCCACCGGGAATGTTGTTGCGTTGATAAAGCTGAGCACCAGCGTAGAGCTTATCCGAGAGCGACCAACCGTCCTGGGCGTTGTCGATCTGCCCGCGCGGGTTAGCAGCGGTACCTTACTTGATTCGCGATGGCACGTGTGCGACACTCCATTACTGAATGGTGGTTTGTTTGCCGACGGTAGCAAAGGAGAACATGGTGAAAGTTCGAGAGATCTTGATCGTTTGTAGCCTGGGACTTGCACTGTGTCTCTGGGCGCCGCGAAATGTGTTCAGCCAAGAATCGGTCAAAATTGCAACGCCAAAGCAAGCAGCCCGAGAGGTTGTTCCCGCGGTTCAACAGGATCATTTGCCTGGACAAGGTCCCGACGTCGGCTCTGCGGTTATCTATCGCGATCGTTGGGGGGTGCCGCATATCTATGCGCCGACAGTCGAAGCGGCCATGTATGCGAAGGGTTGGGCTCAAGCCGAAGACCGCCCGGAACAACTGCTGAAAAACTACCTGATGGGGATGGGTGAACTTGCAAGCGTTGATGGTCAAGCCGCTCTGAAATCCGATATCGTGAGCCGCATGTTCCAGCATTATGCGCAGGCCAAATCGCGTGCCGATGCGACGATCAGTCCTGAACTGATAAGGCACCTGGATGCCTTCGTTGCCGGCGTCCGCGACTACTTCCGTGCGCACCCAGAGTCTCTTCCCGAATGGTGGGGCGATCGACAGTTTGATCGGTACATGTTGATCGCTTTTTCTCGCATCTTTCTCTACAACTGGTCGGTGGACGACGGCTTTGGTGAACTGATCGCTGCTGGAGTTCGGCCAGAGTTTGAACGCACCAGTCGTGGATCCAATCAATTTGCAATTTCTCCGTCGCGATCGGCCGAGGGAGGCGCGATCCTTTACATCGACCCCCACTTGGCGTGGTTTGGCCCATCCCGCTTCTGGGAGTTTCGGGTGCACGCCGACAAATGGCATGGCAGCGGCTTTACCTTGGCAGGTTTGCCGTATATCGGCCTCGGACACAACGCGAACGTCGCCTGGGCCATGACGACCGGTGGTCCGGATACGGCCGATCTCTATGAACTGACTCTCAACCCCGAGAATCCCAATCAGTATCGATTCGACGGACAGTGGCGAGAACTGACGCAGCGAGTGGAAAAGATTCCGGTTCGCGACGGCCAAACGCAAGAGGTCACGATCTACTCGTCGCATCACGGTCCGATTGTGGCATGGAAGGACAACAAGGCCTATGCACACCGCATGGCCTACTTTGAGTGTGTCAATGGCCTTCAGGCCTGGTGGCACTTCAACTTCGCCGAAGATTACCGTGACGTGGTGAAGGGCTTGGAGGGGAACGAAGTGTTTCCACAGAACGTGATGGTGGCCGATACGTCGGGGAACATCTACTACCACCGAACGGGCCGAGTGCCAAAGCGGCCCGACGGATACGACTGGTCGCGACCTGTGCCGGGCGACACCTCAGCAACCGAGTGGACAGGAGTGCACCCGCAGTCCGATCTGGTCCGCTTATTGAATCCCTCGTCAGGTTATATGCAAAACTGCAATATCACCCCGGATGCGATGCTCGTCGATAGCCCGCTGCAACCCGATCGATATCCGACCTACATCTTTGGCTCACGAGGCAAGCAGATGAATGAGCGTGGAGCCCGAGCCATTGAGTTGTTGTCGACCAACGAACGAGTGACTGCCGCACAAGCGATCGATATGGCCCTCGATGTCGTACCCTTTGGGCACCATCGATGGCTCCATGAACTCAAACAGGCTCATGAGGCCCACGGCCATCGGGTTGCCGATCATGCAGTTTACCATCATGCCTTGGAAAAATTGCTGGGCTGGGATGGTTGCGTCGAACATGATTCGCAGGGCGGCCTGATCTACTACTATTGGCGCAAAACGTTAGATAGCGACCGAGATCACGGCAAGAAGTTACCTAGCGTGATCGATCAGCACTTCCGAATCGCCCGCTCCGATCAGGAATTCACCGATCCCGAGTTGGATGAGACTCAGCAATGCCTGTTGGTCAACTGCCTGGCCGCCGCGGCAGACGAAATCATGGAACATTGGGGCGAATTGGATGTCACCTGGGGCGACAAGTTCAAAGTCGGCCGAGATCAACGGTCCTGGCCGCTCGGAGGCGGTGGTGATTTTGGCACACGAACACTTCGCAACATCAGCTACGGTCCCGAGCGTGACGACCACACGCGTTGGGGCAACGGTGGACAGACTTCCACACAAATTGTGGTGCTCAGCCAACCCATCCGCAGCTGGACTCAGCCACCCATCGGTCAAAGCGATCGAGCGGACTCACCCCACTATGCCGATCAAGCCGCTCAATTGCTCAGCCAGCAGCGGATGAAGGAAACTTGGTGGATGCCCGAAGATTTGGCTCCAAACATCCTTTCACGCACTGTGCTTGACTCATCGCGTATCCCCGTCGGACGCTAACGGCAATCAGCACGCGTCAATCGGTTCGCAACGAAAGCCGTTTGGCGCGAACGCTCGGGTTGGGAATGTGGCAAACATTGCACCGTGTTGTACGCTTCCACCCGGATGCTCGCGAACCATAGCTCGGTCGTCTGAAAACCATGTCCGACAAAAGTGAGCCTGAGGCACTAGCCGAGTTCGTTCGACGCATAAAAAATCGGATAGCGTCTCAGGCTCATGGAAACGAAAATCGGCTTTTGCCGGCTATGTCTATCGCCGCGTGCTAACCCTTTGAAATTCTATCGGTTTCATTGACAACTCGCATGCATGGCTTACACTTCCGAACACCCTTGCAAGTGAAAATGCTAATTCCATTTCCACGCACACGATCGACGGGGACGTAAGCCTATCTCTCCGGCTTTCGGCACGCGGGAATATCTCAAGAACAACCTCCTGTGCCGCATGGTCGCCGCAATGATCGGCATTTACGGCAACACCAAGGAAGAGGCGATTTATCCCGCCTACTTCGTCGACGAGAACAAACAAAAGCGAGACGGCAGCAACCGCTACACGCTACGCTTTGCGAAAGGCCAGTTGCCTCCCGTCAATTCGTTCTGGTCGGTGGTTGCCCGCGATGAAGGAGCCTTTCTCCCTGGTCCTGCGGCTTTACTGGCCGAAAGCGGAGGCGTTGGAAGGCAAGTGGAATGCCCCGCCATTCAAGGAAGTGAAGTGAGGCGCCGGCCAGTTTTTTCCTCCCACGTAAACAATCTCGATGACGCATCGATATTGAATCCACCAGTGGACTTTTCGTTTTCGTTGTTCACCTAGTTCTTCGTTGCCAAGACGATAGGCTTGTCAATCGTAGCTTGGGACCACTTTCACGAACGTACGATCTCACGAACGTACGTTCGGGTGGAAAAAAAGGACGGGACAATTGTCCCGTCCTTCGCTCGAGTGCCCCCCTGAGCGAGGAATGGCTTGACGGCGATTTCACTCGTCACCCCCGACCGAGACAGGCTTGCATGGTCTATGGCATCCACGCCATTCGATTACGCTTTCAATGCGGAGAGGTCAGCGCCATGGTTGATATGAAACACATGGCCATCTAAGACAAGGGCTGGCACGGACTTCACGCCCGCTGATTCAGCCTCAGCCAAACGGCCGGTTTGTTTACCCAAATGCACAACCTCGACGTTGTACTTGACGGGGTCAATCGATGCAGCAAATTGCTGTTCGGCTTCGACACAAACTGGGCAACCGGCGTGATAAAAAACTGCTTTCGACATTTTCATGCTCCAAAACAAAGTGTTTGTAACGGCCTCCGGTTAACTTTTTGCCATGGCCAGCGGCAGAAAGAGTGCTTTCGTCAAGGAGTCCTAATCAACTTACTGACGAAAAAATTTTAATGGTTTGTGAACGAAATCCAATTCTGTTCCGCTAGATACGCATCAGCGGCATCGTGTTCAGGGCAATCATTGCGCAACATACGGTCCCCTAGTGGAGCATTGACTAAAGCGCAATGGTGAGGTTGCTCGGCGTTCTTCCGTACATTGGGACGAAAATAGCGACAGGTCACACACATCCTCGCAATGGGAATCTTGCCGTTCATCTGGAGTTCGCGAATAATGCGAAGCAGCGACCGATACAGGACAATTTGATCCGACTGAGGCAATCGCGATACAGCCAACTGAATCGCCGTTTGTTCTTTTTGATATAAATTAAGAAGTTTCTTCCCCTTTGTCGCGAGCGTTAGCGCAAGCGCTCGTCCATCGTCGATCGCCTTTTCCTTTTGAATAAGCTCCTTCTCTGCCAGCGTTGCTACGGAATCGCTGACAGTTGCCGCGGTCACCGCCAACTCGCTCGCCACCTCGGTCAACCGCATTGGTGCCTGCCTGCTATTAAGCAGCAACAAGATCTGCCCTTGTGTTGGACTAAGCCCTTCCTTGCCGAACCAATCCCAGTTGTCCGCACGCATCGCTACAGAAATCCTTGCCAACGCATCTGCAAGCTTTCTCTCTAGCGGTAGATCGGACTCTTCAAGTGGATTCATGTTCGGTTTCCGACTTCGTAAATCAGGACTCCTTAATAATAGTGTCAAAGTCACTGAGGGGCAATAGGTTTTTAGGAATTTTCACTTCGTTTTATCGGGCGTGTTGGGGTATGTTTCCTCCGGCATTACGGGAATTCATGCTTCGCATTTGGAGACGATCGGAAGTGGGAAGTGGAATGCTGGGAGGGTGAAAGCGCTTTGCCCAACCGAATGGTGAATCCCCGTGCGATGGCCTCAACTCGCGGAATTCGCAACCGACTCAGAACGAATTTCCGTACAGCTATGCGATGCGACGCGGATGGATCGGCGTGAATTGATTTTCGAAGAAAGGGCTTGCAAGTCCCTCGTTGAGCACGGGACCTAATTACGCAAGGATCTCACGAACCACTTTTCCTGCGACATCGGTGAGCCGGTAATCCCGGCCTGCATGCCGGTACGTCAAACGCTCATGATCGAGTCCTAGGCAGTGCAGCATGGTCGCATGCAGATCGTGCGTGTGGACCGATCCCTCCGCCGGGAGGATGCCATGCTCGTCCGATTTTCCATGGACGATTCCTCGTCGAATACCACCGCCCGCCATCCAAGAGGTGAAGACGAGATTGTGGTGCTCACGCCCCGGATGATCTGCAGTTTGGTGAAACGGTGTGCGCCCAAACTCAGTGGTCCAAACCACCAAGGTACGGTCGAGCATCCCTCGGCGTTTTAGATCAGTGATCAAGCCCGCAATCGGCTGGTCGATGGCTTTGGCCAGTTTCTCGTGATCGCTCATGTTGCCGTGCGAGTCCCAGTTTTCGGCGGTGTTGGAGCCTGTGTCGATCAATTCGAGGAACCGTACGCCACGCTCTGCCAACCGTCGCGCAATGATGCACTGCCAGCCAAAGCCGGAGGTGGCGCCCGCCTCCAGCCCGTAGAGACGGAGTGTCTCCGGCGATTCGCTGCTCAGGTCAAAGGCTTCCGGGGCCTCACGCTGCATACCGAACGCGGTTTCAAACGAACGGATACGTGCTTCGAGCGCGGTATCGAGGGGGCTTTCGGCTTCCTGCTCCCGATTGATCTGAGCGAGCAAATCGAGCTCCATTCGCTGGCGTTCCAGGGAGACCGATTGCGGTGTCAAGTTCGGAAGAGGGACTTTGCCAGGGACCACGTGGGTCCCTTGATGGCATCCAGGTAGGAAATCACTCCCCCAGGTTTGAGCTCCCGCATAAGGTGCATGCGGTGCAAGGACGACGAACGACGGGAGGTTCTGATTGATGGTTCCCAGCCCATAGCTGACCCATGCACCGTGACTGGGCCGGGCAAATTGTGCGGAGCCCGTGTGTGCCGCTAAGGTTCCTTTATCATGCCCATCGCTATCGCAGTGCATCGCATTCAAAATGCAAAGATCATCCGCGATGCTTCCGAGATATGGAAAGAGTTGGCTGGCCCAGATCCCGGATTGTCCGTACTGCTGGAACGACCATCGGGACTTGATCAGAAATCGCTCAAAAGCACCGGGCTTGTTCAGCCATCGCGACGCGGTAATCTTCTTTCCATGATCGGCCGTCAGTTGCGGTTTGTAATCCCATGTATCAACGTGCGAAACACCACCCGTCGAATAGATGAAGATCACCCGATCTGCTGTTGGCGGAAAATGCCCTGCGTGGGGTGCGAGCGGATTGATCCCCTCAGCGGTCCCTTCTGCAAATCCATCGGCATGTAGCGAACCAGCAAGAAGACTCGTTGTTGCGATCCCAGCTAACCCGCGACCGGTGAACGCTCGTCTCGAAAGAAGCTTTTGGGTTGGGCTATTTGGGCCAATAGGATCGTTACTCCATGACGGCATGGTCGAATTTGGCATCGCTGAGCTACTCCAAGAATAGAAAGAGGTTGCTCGTCAGGATGACTCGCGCATAAGCGGACCAGGCGGCATCGGAATCGACTTGGCCATCTGCTCCACGGTAGTTTTCAATAAATCTCAATCCGCGATCGATGTCGCGGTCGGTTGCGCTGCGACCTAGGGCCTTTTCATAAACCCAGCGAATGCGGCTCGATTGGTCTTCGGAGCGAGCGAGGATTTGCTTGGCAAATGCTGCAGAGACCCTGTGCACAAAAGGGGAGTTCATCAAAAACAACGATTGTGTCGGGGTGGTGGTGGACGATCTTTCCGAAACGCTAAGATTCGGATCAGCGCTGTCGAAAAGGGAGAGATAGGGATGCCGTCGATTGCGTTGGCTCATCAAGTAAATGGAGCGATGATCGCTTTCATAGACTGCGTGGAATGGATTGTGGATCGTGAACCCCCAGCTATCCACCGGAGGGAACGGGTGCTCCGTTGGGATCGTTGGATCGAGAAGGCCGCTTACTTGGAGCATGCAATCTCGGATCGATTCCGCATCCAAGGGTCTTCGTGCGAATCGCCACAGATTGCGATTGCCGGGATCGATTTCGATTGCATAGGCGATCGCCCCCGGTTGGCTCCCTTCGGAGTGCGTGGCACTGGATAGGCGATAGGTTCTCGAAAGCATGATCGTTCGGTGCAGCGCGTGGACGTCCCACCCTGAAGCAACAAACTCGCTGGCAAGCCAATCGAGCAACGCTGGATGCGTTGGCGGTTCGCCTCGTGCGCCGAAATCACTTGTAGTCGCTACGAGGCCGCGACCGAAATGCCAATGCCAAACTCGATTGACCCACACGCGTGGCGTCAACGGATTGGATGGGCCTGTCAACCAATCGGCCAGATCCCTCCGACCGCTCTCAGATTCTGGATGGGAGATGGGTGAGCCACCGAATATTTCTAGGAATCGACGTGGGGCGAGCTCCGACAATTTATCGGGGTCCCCACGCAGTTGGATTTTTGCGTCGACAGGTTTTCCATCGCTCACGCCGTAGGCAACGGGATAGATCTCCGACGATACCAATCGCGCACGCTCCTGCTGGAGTTGGGCTAACTGTTGATCCAGGTCTGCCAATCGAGTTTTTGACTCAGCAGATTCAGCGATCCGTGGCAGAGGTTGGTCCCCTTTGTGAGGAAGCGGAGTCGTTTGCAGTGCGAGGTTATCGAGATCCCGAGCAATAACGTTACCTTCGCGATGGCCAAATCCATCACAAATAAACGTGTCGAGGATCCCATCCCACGTCGATGGGACCGGCACATGATTTACAGCAAAGCTTTGATCGGACGATTCTATCGTTCCAGAAATCGTCTTTGTCTCGCGATCGATCGACAGTTGAAGGTGATACCAACGGTCGGGTTCAAGTGGAGCGACTACTCGCCAGTTACTGTTTTCTTTCATCGCAAACTCGTTGGCGGAAATACTGCATTCGATCGCCGTCGATTCGATGACGCCACGCCCGAGGAAGAATCTATAGGAGCCGTTTTCGCGCGGAGTTGCTTTATCGGACGTGGGCGGGGTACCAGAGTTCGAACTCAGGGAGCGGAAGTCGATCGCAAAGTGGACATTGTTGCCGTCGGAGGGAGTCACGCGTTTTTCGAATACGTAGCGAAGTCCTTCGTGGGGCGTTCCATGGCCGAGCCGCACGCCGCGTGTGCCTTCGCCGAAAATAGAATGAAAGGGACTCTGGGCGGGTGCGCAAACTGCGTTGGGGCCGGCGGACAACCACGGTTTACCGGGGGGCTTTTCCAACTCCTGGGATTCCAGATCCAGGTCGATGCCACCCGCTCGAAACCTCGGATCGTTGGCCAATCGCGACAACTGGCTTTCGGAGATCTTTCGATCAAGTTCCGTGAGCCGATCCGCTTTGATGCGTTCACGTTCCTGGACTTCTGCGGGTGGAATTAACGGAGGGAAATTCGCAGGCCGTTTGTGTTCCTCGCCACCTGGGAATGCCCATTGGCTGCTCTGGAGTATTCCGTAGAGACCATAGTAGTCCTGAATGGTAATAGGATCGTATTTGTGATCGTGGCACCTCGCGCACCCTATAGAAAGTCCCAGTACGGAGCGTCCTACGGAATCGATCACATCTGCAAAATCGAGATGTTGGAAATCGGGAGATGGACTGTATCCATACCGTTTGCCAATCGCCAAGAACCCGGTCGCGGTGACTCGATCTGCGTAGTGAGAGTCCGGGTGGTCCTTGGCATAAATATCACCTGCGATTTGCTGGCGCAAGAACTCGTTCCATGGCATGTTGGATTGGAACGCGTGTACAACCCAATCACGGTATTTCGAGGCCTCGCGAACAGGGTAATCGGCCCCATCCCCGGCAGTGTCCGCATACCTTGCCACATCCAGCCAGTGGCGTCCCCATCGTTCACCATACGCTGGTGATGCGAGGAGTCGATCGATCACGGTGGCAAACGCCTCGTCCGATGAATCGTTGAGAAACGATTCGATTTCTTCGCTCGTCGGAGCGAGCCCCGTTAAGTCCAGCGTTGCTCTTCGAATCCACGTTCGTTTGTCGGCAACCGCTAAAGGCTCGATACCGTGATCCGCGAGTTGTTTGACGATGAAGTTGTCGATCGGATTGAAAGCGAGCTCCGGATTCGCGATGGTAGGTGGTACCGGCTGAGTTAACGGTTGGAAGGCCCACCATGATTTCGCAGTCTCCAAGGACATGCCTGCCACGTGCTCGGATCGGGTGCGTGGATCTGCTGCGCCTCTCGCAATCCAAGTCACCATGTCTTCGATTTCTTGCTGGGAAAGAGGTTTGCCCCCATCATCTGGCGGCATCGCGCTCACACCGTCATGACGCCGAATGGCGGCGATCAATAGGCTCTCGTCGGGTTTCCCCGGAACGATCACGTGCCCGCTATCGCTCCCCCGCTGCCAGCCTTGGCGGGTATCCAAGGCCAACCCACCGCTCGTCTTTGCCGAGGCATCCGCATGGCACTCTAAACAATGCGTTATCAGAAGAGGGCGGATTCGCGTTTCGAAGAAATCCACATCCTCAGTGATCGCGGTGGACGGCGTATTTTGACCATAGCATTGCGATGCCGAAATCAAGGCGGAGAACAGCAGCATCACAGCAGCAGCCGTTTTGAAAGGTGGATTCTCAATAGCCATGAAAGGATGCATTCGGTGGGGATCGCGTGTGAAACTAGGATCCGGAGTGTCGCGTCGAAATCGAGCCACTGTTCAAGATTGTACACGAGCCGATAAGGATTGCGCTCGGCGTTACTGCCTCCCTCCGGAGTCGAGCGAGGATGGAATGTCAAGAGAGTGCAGAACCCGAAGGACATCCGCGAGCGATTGAAGGCTAACCGCCAAGAAGCAAGGTCGGGTGAGTTTCGCCGAGCTGCAGCGGAGGCGCGGCCGATGAAACTGAATTCTATTTCAAATTTGGTCGGTTTGTAGGTCAGGATATTTCGGAGTGTACCGGTGAGAATCTCGAAGCTCGCTTGGGCATCCAGTTGGAAATCCTCGCCTAAGGCGCCACAGATTTGAGTCAACACACCGTCTCGGTAGTCGATCACAATATCGGCGTCTTTGGTTGCTCGCGGATACGCGCAAAAGCCATGAAGAGGGACTCGACCAGGATTTCAATTCGCTGGATGCCCAGCGCGCCGCCGCCGAAGCCTACGTTCAGTCACAGGTACACGAAGGCTGGAAGTTGCTACCAGCCCGCTACGTCGATGGCGGATTCTCCGGCGGTAACATGGATCGGCCGGCGCTCAACGCGTTGATCGATGACATCCGTGCCGGAAAAATCGATTGCGTGGTCGTCTACAAGGTCGACCGCTTGAGCCGATCGCTGTTGGACTTCTCGAGGATCATCGCCTTGTTCGACGAACATCAGGTTTCGTTCGTCTCGGTCACGCAGCAGTTCAATACGACCACATCGATGGGGCGTTTGACGCTGAACATACTTCTTTCATTCGCCCAATTCGACCGGGAGATCATTGGCGAGCGAATCCGCGTCAAGAAGCTGCTCACCGCCCGCCAAGGCAAGTACATCGGGGGGCAACCGAAGCTTGGGCTTGATATCGTCGATCGGAAGTACGTGATCAACCCAGAGGAAGCTAAATTGGTGCGGCGGATCTTCAAGATGGCGACGCAGATGCAGTCCTGCCAAAAGACCGCCGATACGCTCAACGGCGAGGGGATTTGTTCCAAGGTCTACAACACAAAGACCGGCAAGACCTTTGGTGGAAATCTCTACTCGGGTCGCAGCGTCTACAACATTCTCACCGACGCGAAGTACATCGGCCAGATCGTTCACAATGGTGTCAGTTACCAAGCTGAGCATCAAGCGATTATTGCCGAGAACCTTGAAACAACGTTCGCGGTGTCCGATGGCAAGATCACCGTTCGCCGGGATGGTGGCAAGGTGGTGGTTTCCGTTCCCGTCAGGTTCTATCGCCGCAATGGCCGGCAGATGATCTTGGCTGACAGTATCGAATCAGAGTCCGACTTGGACGAGTCTGGATTGCCAAATAACGCTCTTCTCACAGCCATAGCTAGGGCGTACTCGTGGCAGGATCAACTGGAGTCCGGTGAGTTCGAGGACTTGGAAGACATCGCTAAAGCGAATGGTGTCGACC
>JBKDXO010000131.1:0-4985 GCA_046306195.1 Planctomycetota bacterium
TGTGTCAAGCGACGAAGGGACCAGTACACGCTAATGATGGAACCCCGAGAAAAGCTGCGACACAGGCTCAACAAGGGAGATAACTCCTTTGAGTGAAACAAATTACGGTAGCCGTACAGTGCCATTCGTGGGTGGCACGTATTACGATAGCAGGTTTTGTATTCTCGTGGTGGGGCTTGTAGGTTTTGCTGATACAATCAAAGGGTTGTCCGGATTTTGTGCCACTCTCGGAATGGTGATGTTTATGGTTCGGTTTACTGCTCTGCTCATGCTGTTTGTCACCGCCCGCTCTGTGTCAGGACAGGAACCAGCGATTGAGAAACTGTCCGTCGGCGGAATCGATTTTGAGATCTTTCGCAACTCGGATTCGATATCGCAAGCGATTGCAATCAACAACCAGGGATCCGTGATCGGTACGAGGGAGGTTGCCCAAGACGCGGGAGCAACATTTCGGATGATCCCGTTTTACATCGGGACCGAAGGTAAAAAAGACATCGGCATTCCGAAGTCGTATACGAACTTTGAAGTGGTCGGTTTGAGCGATACGGACATGATTATCGGCTACGCGACGCGCCCTCTCAAGCACAAGGACGGTTCGTTGATCGGGGCGGTTTGGAACGCGAGGACGGAAGAGTTCAAGTTGTTGCCATTGGCCGAGGGGGATGTCGCCAATCAGGCCCAGGATATCTCGGCCGATGGAAAGCGGATCACTGGTTACACAACCGGACCGATGCGAATGCGGCCAACGTTATGGGAATGGGATGAGAAGACGCGTGACTGGAAAGTAATGATCTTGCCTACCTTGCATGATCAAAATCCTTACCTGATGTCGGGTCAGTTGATGATTTCGCCGAACGGCAAAAAGATTGCTGGATGTTGCACGGAACGATTTAGGTCCGATGGACTCCCTGATAGCAGTTTGTACCTGTGGACGGAAAATGAAGCTGGCGAGTGGGAACGATCCCGTTTGTCGGAAGAGCAGTTTTATTTGCGGGGCATTAACGATCATGGGGAAATGGCAGGTTCGCTACTCGGAGCAAGCGAAGGGCGTCAGCCTTGCTACGTTTCGCCATCGGGTGATTTCACTCATCTATCGCTTCTCCCAGACGACGCGTCCGGGGAAGCAAAAGACATCAACAACGCCTCGGTTATCGTTGGGTTCTCCGACGACCCCGCGGGGGCGGAGGGAGGCCCGGAGCTTTGCAGTTGGAGCAAAGATGGAACGGCCAAGCGAGTGGGAGAACCCGGTTCGAGCTATGGGATGATTCTCGGAATTAACGACTCGGGTCAGATGGCGGGCATGATCGAATTCAGCCCGGAGACCAAAGATCCGTCAACTAATGAACCCGCCGAAGGTCTTCTTTTGGCGTTTCGGACGCTCAAGTAGATTGCGAGCCTAGCCGGTTCCAACGAGCCGACGATGCTAGAGGCGATAGCTTTTGCCAACGCCCCGATTCGATCTCTGCGTTCGTTGAGCTTAAAACAGAGCTTGCCATTGGCAGCGAAACAAAAAGCCTTTGTCGCCGACCAGGATATTGGTCGCTGTGCTATTTACCGGGCTGCCGTCGATGTAGGTTCCATCCATCGACATTTTTAGAAACGGGGCACCCCGAGGATAGTACGAAAAGCCTGTCGCGTAACTGTTTGCCGACCCTTGGTCTCCGGTCACAAACGTGTATTGAGAATTGAGTTCAAATCGCTTGGGAACAACAAAGAATCCCCCCTCCGTGTAGAAACCGTGTTGCAATCCCACTGCCGGTACGGGGATGTTGGAGGAGAGGTTCTGAATGGAGCGGACAAAGTACTCGGCATTCGCACTCCATCCTTTGTACTTGTACGCCGCGTCCACCGCTAACAAGTAAACCTGGAAGCTCTCCACCGTCGCGCCGGGGGCAAGAGCATTGGGTTCCGTGATGCGAGTTCCATCGGTCAGACGCAGGAAGTCCGTCTCCTCCAACTGACGACCGGGTGTTCCCTCGATGGATGCCACGGCGGACATGCCGAGCCGCACTGCCAACTCATCGTGGTACTCGAAATCCGTCGGACGCAATGGCCCATAACTTCCAATCACGTCTCGATAAATGCTGCCCGCAGTCGCGAAATTATTCCCAAACTCCTGCGGAGTTAAGCCCTCCGTATTGTAGCCCTGCCCGATCATCAATTCATAGCGAGTTGAAGGATCCGGGTCGCCGGTAAACCAGATTCCGACCGTTCGGCTCGGGCGAAAGAATTCGTTCGAGATCGGTCGATCCACCATCCGGGTATCAAACGCTCCCAAAATCCAGTTGCGAGTTCCCGGCACTTTTCGCTTCCCAAAATGCACCAGTCTCTTGTCGCGATATTCCCAAGCAACCCAACCGTCGAGCAGTGATGCGACGTGCCGGCTATCGGTGTCGAAATCAAATTGGGACTGATACGTGACCTTCGGCGAAAACGCATGACCGGAAAAGACCAAACGCGCACGCTCAATGTCGAAATATTGACGATCCCGAATTGGAAGCAGGACCCCCGCATTGTTGGTCCATGACTCTGCGTTGCGAGCAAAGGAGACGAAACGAAACTGCAAACGCATGTTGGTTTTCAGTTCGAACGATTCATTGCTTTGGACACCGCGAAGAAAGAAGCCGCGGTCGTACCCAACTTTCCATGAAGGACTATCGTTGGAAACCATTTCAGGATCGGGAAACGCGACTGCGGTTTCATCGGCCTCCAAGAAGGGGACGGCGTCCGTCGCCATCGGTTCGAGGAGCTGGGTTTCATCGCTAGGCGGCATCAGGAACTCTTGCCCGAAACTTGCGGACATTCCGAGCAACAATGCCAAAAACACTTTGTGGAATAATTTCCAATCCAAGCAAGCCATTGCCAAGTTCATCCCTCGCTGACCATTGCACGCTCCCGACGGAATCGTAGAAAACTTCCACGCTGAACGATGCGCCGAACCGCGAAAAATTTTTTGACCGCTCGACAGTCATCAACGCCGTCAGATTGCTAGCAATGCAATAAGAGAGAGGGATGGCGCCGGAATGATCTCAACGCGAATCGCAAGCGAGGGATGAAGTTGCTTCACGTTTGAGGTATTCCCTTGTGCGTCCCTCGCTCACGCGTCGGGTTATGAAATCCCAAGGGAATCAGCGATTTGCAGGCTTGAAAGAGCGAAATGCGCAACTTCCACGGTTGTTTCGGCGAATGATAAGCCACCGGATGCTTCAAAAAAAACGGTCGCCGGACCTACATCCGACGACCGATAAGATGAGGCATTTCCCCGGTTAGTTACCTGGGGGTCCCAATGATTCCAACTCGTTCAGTCGCTTCAGAGCTTCGGCCGCTTTGAGCGTCTGATAGTTGATCCCCGCTGCATTGAGGCTGCTGCCCTGTTGGAACGGGAATTGAGGGATTGTCATCAGGAATTTCTTCAACTCGGCCTGAACGGGCACGAAGAGCCAAATGTTGTCTCCGTACCAGCGGAGATACATGGCGGATTCGTGCGGCATCTTCTCATAGGGATCCGCCTTGAGGTTCACGATGAGCGGCCAACCGGTCACCATACGTGTGCCGGTTGCGATGTTTCCTTCCATGGAAGCAAAGTTGACCTTCCAGTCATTCCAGCGGACGGCGTTCATTTCGCCACCTTGACCGAAGTAGAAGATCTGTTCGCGCGGTCCCTTTTCAACTTCTCCTTTGAAGAAGGGGATAAAGTTGTAGCCGTCGGCATGGACTTTGAAGGTCTTCCCGTTGGCTTTGTGGCCTTGCTTGAGCTTCTCGACGATATTGGGTTCGCCCGCGGCGGCCAGGAGGGTCGGTAGCCAGTCTTCTTGAGAGAAGATTGCGTTGACCGTGGTGCCGGGTTGGATCACACCGGGCCAACGGACGAGCATCGGAACGCGGAAGCCGCCTTCCCAGGTGGTTCCTTTCTCGCCGTGGAACGGAGTAATCCCCCCGTCGGGCCATGTCGCGGTCTCCGCACCGTTGTCGGTTCCATAGACCAGGATGGTGTTGTTAGCCAGACCGAGATCATCCAGCTTCTTCAGGACGCCTCCGACGAAGCCGTCGTGTTCGACCATGCCATCCGGATAGAGGCCGATACCGGTCTTGCCTTGGGACTCTTTCTTGAGGTGGGTCCAAACGTGCATGCGGGTGCTGTTGTACCACAGGAAGAATGGCTTGCTCGCTTTCGCGTTGCGATCCACAAAGTCCATGGCTTTCGCGTGAACTTCTTCGTCGATCGTTTCCATTCGCTTCGAGGTCAACGGTCCGGTATCTTCGATCGTCTGGCCTCCTCGACCGTCTGATTTGCAATAGAGAACACCGCGAGGCCCATATTTCTTGCGGAACTCGGGATCCTTGGGGTAGTAATAGGTCTCGGGTTCTTCTTCGGCGTTCAAGTGATACAGGTTGCCGAAGAACTCGTCGAACCCGTGAAGCGTCGGTAGGTGCTTGTCTTGATCCCCGAGGTGATTCTTTCCGAATTGACCGGTCGCATATCCTTGCTCTTTGAGAAGATCGGCGATGGTCGGTGTCCAATCGGGAATCCCGTGCGGGCTGCCGGGCATTCCGATGGTGAGCAAACCGGTGCGGAATGGATGCTGTCCGAGGATGAACGAGGCGCGACCTGCGGTGCAACTTTGTTGTGAATAGGCATCGGTAAAGAGTGCGCCTTCCTTCGCGATGCGATCGATGTTGGGCGTCCGATATCCCATGATGCCATGGTTGTAGGCACTGATGTTATGGACTCCGATATCGTCACCCCAAAGGACGATGATGTTCGGTTTCTTGCCGGTCTGGGCAACGGTGGTGGACACCAGGCGATTGTGGTTCGCCAATAGCTTGCGATCGGCAGTCGTCAGGCTCAGCGCCTCGTCGTTGGCGAGGATGACGTTCGATGACACTGGCTTAGGGATCGACGATCCCTGTTGGGTAACCGTCGCGGGTGGCGACGAAGTCGCCAGGCCGATCGCCAGAACCAGCCCGCCTAGTCCCGCACTGAA
>JBKDXO010000132.1:0-2629 GCA_046306195.1 Planctomycetota bacterium
TAGGCGATGAATACTAGCGGAACGGCGCAAGCCGTCCGGTCTGAACTGAGGCAAACATGGCAACGTCTTGCTCGCTTCAACCCGGATGCTCGCGCATCTCGGCTAACAATACCCCTCCACGCCCATCGCAAAGCCTCTGGGCGTGCCACCCCCACTCGCGAAACTCCTCAAAAAGTTTGAACCGCCCCCTGCGAATCCTTTATAATGCAACGCATGGTTGCTTCCTCGATTCCAATCCACGCATCTTCAACATCAACTCGCGCGCAGTCGCGCGCGGGAGGTTGGATCGCATCGTTCGATTTCGATGGCGCATGCACAAGCACTCCACCCCTTCCCACCATCGCATCGACCAACGAATCGCTGGACGATTCTTCGATGCCAACATCGACCCTCACTGGTCCATTCTGTTGCAACCATCAATACTCCGTCACCGCGATCACCACCTCCGCCGGTGCCATCTCGGAGCGTTACGCCTACACGGCCTATGGCCAACCGACGATATTGAATGCGTCTGGCACTCCGCTTTCCCCTCAAACCTCCACACTCAACTCTCGATACTCGTATACCGGTCGCGAGTGGGACGCAACGCTGGGGTTGCATCACTTTAGGGCGAGATGGATGAGCCCGAGTGCGGGGCGGTTCTTAGGGAGGGATCCGATTGGGTATAGAGGGAGCCCCTTCGATCTGTTCGAGTTCCTGGAAAGTCATCCATCGACAGCAATTGATCCCTACGGAACTGCGTGCTCTCAACCTCCTACATTGAATCCCATCGTGTGCGTGCCGTTATGTATTCTTGAGGCAGCACAAGCATGTGGCGAGGATGTAGCATGCCAACTCGGTTACACGTATATGTGCATTTTTACTCGATGTTTTCCACAACCTCCACAACCTCCACAACCTCCACAACCTCCACAACCTCCACAACCTCCACAACCGCCCAAAAAACCATGCATGAGTGTTTCTAACTATAACGGCGGTGAGAATGGACCACAGATTCCGGTTCCTCCGGATTACAACCCAAATGGACCACCAGGACAACAAGGAACGTGGCCTGAGGATCTCCAAGTGTCTTGTGGTATTGGCTGTATTGCATGTAATCAAAATACTTCGACTCCGGCAGCAAATTGTCAGGGTTGCTGCAATGCATGCTTTCCACAACCTTCAGGTATTTTCCCGCTGATTAAGTGGAGCAACGCAATAAAAGCTTGCAAGACAGCATGTCTCGCAGCTGGCGGCTTGTGAAATCCTATGTATCGCATCACGATCATATTTGCCGCCTTAATATGTGGCATTTCATTCGCATTGATTGTCACAATTGCGGACGCTTTAAGCTTTATTGTTGTTAATCAGATAACCATGCAACTACCACCGGGACTAGGATTCTTGCTCGATTCAAGTGTTCCCGTATTTTGCATTGCAACAAGCAGTTTTTTTTGGTACGCCTCACACTTGTTGATGCTGTTGCATTTTCGCTCGGTTGCTGGGCGGGGCGATGTTTGCTTTGGTTTGCGACTGCAAATAAATTAATTTACTCGAATAGTGGGGTTGTAATCGTGACAATGCTTAACGAGGCAAACATTTTTGCGTTTGGTTTTTTTTTCCTACTTTTACTGGCACGGAAGCGATCGGACCATTGGCAGTTTTCGATTCGGAACTTGCTTAGTATATCCTTTGTAATTGCAATTATGATGGGATTGCTAATCTTCAACTCAAACATTGCGGTATCGCAAACGTTTTTGTTGATCTTACTTGTCTCGCTCATTGTTGTCTTACTTCGGATTCGATTTCGTGAGCAAAGAACTAATACTTTCGTTCATCCGCAGACACGGGTATAGAAAAACAAACGCCGCAACCAGTTCACCCAAAGAATGACACCACCTCAGCCAACGATGATCCGCCAGAGCGCTGAGGGGCGATGGGCCTGGCCGGAGGGGATGCAGGTTCGGCTTACTTCGAACAGCCAGTGAGTGCTTCAGGCGTCAGAGGGACGCGATGTGTTGGGCGTCAGGACCGGGTTGCACGCGATTTTTCGATTTCGCGATTTTCTCAATCTTTTCCCTTAGATGATTTTGCTCGGCGCACGTCCGAGAATCGTGCTTTGAACAAGTCGCTGCGCCAAAGTCGATCCGTTTTCGATCACTAAACGCATCCGTTTTACTGCTTCGCACGCGATTTTTTCGCGCTGGGCGCGGAGCTTCACCGTGAGCGGGCTGGATGACCGCTTTACGTTGGGATCGAGAGGTGATGTTCGAGGACTTCATGGCGTGCTTCATATTTCCGGGAGCGGAAGCGACGCGGTGCGGAGGATCGATTGCGAACATGCGGCGGCGAGCAGCGCATCGTCACCGAGGGTCACGCCGATCTGATACTCGCAGTGCGAGTGCTCGAAGCTCTGACGCAAGCTCCAATCCCAGAAGCTGGCCTTCGGAGAATGGATCCGGGCCATAAACATCTGCCAATCGAACGAGTTCCACCGATCGGTCGTCGCAGCGCTCCATGCGAAGTAGGCGATCATCGCTTTCACTCAATAATAGCGGTTCGGCGCGAGCCGTCCGGTCTGAAGTGGAGTAAACATGGCATGGTGTTGCGCGCTTCCACCCGGATGCTCGTCCGCCATGCGCGGATCTTC
>JBKDXO010000133.1:0-35553 GCA_046306195.1 Planctomycetota bacterium
AGCAATTGAAGGGCAGGCAATTCCTCGCCTGCTTCCAGCATCACGCAGAATGCCGGCTCCGTTTTGGTACCGACCAAAGCGATTGCGAATTCCCCGTTAGGGACCGAGAGCAGTTCCTCAATATTCAGACCGATCGCATCCTGCACCCCCTGCATGCTGCCGATCAAGGTGGAATAGAAAGTCCCGAGGATCGGTTTTATCTGCGGATCCTCTGCCATTTTTCCCATTCCGGTGACGGACAATCGTTCCTTCAGGTCCCTCGTGTCGTCGATGCGCATGTACAGGAGGGTTTTGTTGGAAAACAGCCGCGGCGCCGTCGGTCGCTGGGCCAACGCGGGCGCCAGCCCACAACAAAAGAACAAAGAGAGTGCCGCAAGAATGGTGTAGGGTTGTTTCATAGTCTTGTGTATTCGCGGTTCCTGGCTGAATCTTGCGGGAATTTTTCCCGAGATCGCTCCGAGTATTTTAGCTCCAATCGGCAGCCCGTTCGACCTTGTGAACCAACAATGCCTGGTATTGCTCTTCGCAAAACCGATCGGTCATGCCCGCCAAGTAGACGCCGGTCGACCGTTGCACGCCCCACGAGTCGGCCAAGACCTGAAAGCGTTCCGGGAGACGGGACGGATGATGGGCCAGAAACTCAAACAATTCCCGCAGTCGCGCCGCTGCAAGCTGGCGTATCTCAATCAATCGGGGATGCCGATAGACGTGTTCGAACAAAAAACGCTCGAGTTGCTCTTTCTCCCGGGCAAACGCCTCGGTCATTTGCAAACGGCAACGATTGACCTGCACTTCCGTCGCGCTCTTTCCCCAAAAGGGCTTCAGCACACGTTGCGATTGCTCGAGCAAGTCGCTTATCTGCAACTCGATGAGGGTGTGGACCAGCAATTGTCGCCGGCGCAGGGGCTCGGTTTGATCCAAGGGGACAACCCGACGAGCTCGCTCCACCAGTGCCAAACCGTCCAGTTGCTCCCAGTTCAGCAGGCCCAGTTTGAGGGCATCGTCCACATCATGCGCATCGTATGCCGCGCTGTCGGCTGCATCGACTACCTGGATTTCGAGCATCGGTGTTGCTTCGAGATCCTTGTGGCTTCGGAACTGCTGCCCCGAGAGAACCTCGCGCGTCAAATTGAGCCCGGAGTAATTGGTGTAACGCTGCTCGATCCGAGTCACCAGATCGAGGGCGAATCGGTTGTGGGAAAACCCGCCTGATTCGCGGAGGCATTCGTCGAGCACGTCTTCGCCGCAATGACCGTACGGTGGATGGCCGATATCGTGCAGGAGCGCCAAGGCTTCGATCAAGTCTTCGTTGAGTCCCAAGGTTCGGCCGATGGTTCTGGCCAAGGACGCGACTTCATGCGTATGAGTAAGCCGCGTTCGGTGGTAATCTCCCATGTCGCCGGTGAAGACTTGCATCTTGCCGCTCAATCGACGGAATGCCGCGCTGTGCAGGACACGGTCGCGATCCCGCTGAAAGGGACCGCGATACTGGTGCTGCGGCTCGTCGTATTCCCGACCTTGCGAATCGATCGAGTGCATGGCGTAGGAAGCGAGCAAGTGTTTTTCGCGATCCTGCCATGGGTAGTTCGTCGATCGATGGATTGAGGTTTGCATGGTCTCGCGATTATACAATGGTCAAGTTATCGCGATGAATGACTTCTTCGTAAGGACACTGTCCGAGAATCTGCTCGATTCGATCGGATCGGACTCCTTGGATCTTGCGGATTTGTTCGGCGCTGTAGTTGGTCAGCCCGCGGGCGATTTCCTGCGACTCTCCCGTCCGCACGGAGATGACGTCCCCTTTGCCGAAATCCCCTTCGACACGCAGGATGCCGATCGGTAACAGACTCCGGCCCCCTGCCTTCATGGCTTGAACCGCGCCGTTGTCCACCACCACCGCGCCGATCGGCTGGGCGGAAAAGCCAATCCAACGTTTTCGGGAAACCAGGCTGCGCGATTGCGGCATGAACAACGTGCCGATCGACTCTCCTCGCGCCAAACGGACCAACACGTCCGGTTCGCGTCCCCAGGCAATTGCTGCCGATTGGCCGCTGTTGGTAACAAACCGGGCAGTCGAGAGCTTGCTGGACATCCCCCCTTTGCTGATTCCCGTGTTGCGATCGCGAACGAGATCCTCAATCGACTCATCGATCTTGGCTACGGTCGAGAGCACCAACGCATTCGGATCGCGAGGATCCCGGTCATACAACCCGTGCACATCGCTGAGAATGACGAGGGCCGAAGCGTGAAACAAACCCGCCACCATCCCCGCCAACCGATCGTTGTCGCCAAAGGTCGTTTTCAACTCGTCGACCGCGACGGAATCGTTTTCATTGATGATCGGGATCGCGCCCAGTTCGAGCAGTCGAAGAAGCGTATTGCGAACATTGAGATAAGCGACGCGGTCGTCCAATTCCGCGGCTGTCAACAGGATTTGGGCGGCGCGCGAACCGTGGCGATGCAACGTCTGCTCGTAAACCTGGATCAAATGGGTCTGGCCGATGGCCGCGACCGCTTGCAACGTCGCAAGATCGGTGGGGCGGGATGTCATCGCCAAACGTCCCATCCCGCTAGCCACCGCGCCGCTGGAAACCAGCACCACCTCCTTGCCCATCTCCTTGAGCACGATTAACTGCGTGGCGAGGGAAGCGATCTGGTCAGCATCCAATCGGCCGTGGGAATCGGTCAGCGAGCGCGAGCCGACCTTCACAATCCAGGTCGGCGCATCCACCAAAACTTGTCGATCGGAGTCCATTGCCGGTTCGGTCATTGCAAGGTGCGTTCCTCGATGATGGCATCGAGTTCCTGACGCAGCCGGGGCAGGATTTCATCGTAGGCAAAGGCGCCGAGCGATTCGCTGCCTCGCTTCAGATTCACTTTGGCAGGACCGCACCAAAGGCCGAGGTCTGCATCGTCGGTTTCCCCCGGACCATTCACGCGGCATCCCATGACGGCAATCGTGATGGCATAGTCCTTCGCGTATTGCGTCATCTCCTTGACCTGCTGGGCCAACTCGACAAACGCTTCGTTCTCCACGCGGGAACAACTCGGGCAGGAAATGATGTTGAGCTTCGATGGATCCAGGGCGACCACCGAACGAAGCCGTCCGCTGTAGATATCGTCGATGATCTGGCGGCCGGTTTCGATCTCCATCGACTTCTTGGAATTGGGGACCGTCAACGAAACACGAATGGTGTCCCCGATCCCACGACCTATCAATTGCTCAAATGCGATTCGGGTCTTGATGATTCCATCCGGAGGTAACCCCGCTTCAGTCACCCCCAAATGCAAGGGAACGTCGGGTCGCATCTCCGCAAACCGTCGGTTGACTTCGACCACCTTCGAAGGGTCGCTATCCTTGAGCGACACCACGTAGCGCGTAAAACCGATCGCGTCGAGCAACTCGCAGTGCTCGGTCGCCGATGCGAGCATCGGACCGATCGAATCGTGAGGATCGAACTTTTCCTTGATCGCCGGGTCGACGCTGCCACAGTTGACTCCGACCCTTATCGCGCAGTCGTTGGCCGTCGCCGCTTCGACAATGAACTTGACCTTGTCTTGCCAAGGCTTGGACTTTTCGTGGTGATACAAATGCCCAGGGTTGTAGCGGACTTTGTTTACGTGCGGCGCCACTTGAACCACGAGGCGATAATTTTCCTGGAGGTCGACCGACAAGTTGGCTTGCGTCTGGGCGCGGATCTCCGCCAAGGCCGCCGCATCCTTGTCGCTGTCGACCGCGATGCGAACCACATCCGCCCCCGCTCGATGCAGGTCGTTGACTAGGGCAACAGTCGCAGGGATATCGGTCGTGTGGGTGGCGGTCATGCTTTGAACCGCGATCGGATGCCCGGCGCCGATGGAAATCGTCCCGATTTTGACCGATCGCGTTGGATTGCGTTGAATATTCATGGTTTGTCTGTGGGAGGTTTACTTGTCTCGTTTGCATTTTAGCAACCTTTCCCCATCCCGCAAAACACGTCCCTCGCCTCCTCGACTTTTTCCCGACAATTCAGGCAGTCTCGACGATTTTTCATAACAAACAGGTGCGCCGAAGTGGAAGCGGCAATCGGTCCCGTGGGGATTGTACCCTTTGGAAACCCAGTAATTTGGGTACGATGGGACTGCACGGCGAGGGGATTGATTGGACACAAGGAGAATCCGGATGACCAGCAGAGCATGGCAAACGTGGGGTGTGGGAGTATGGCTGGCAATCCTCGGGACGTTGCTGGGAGCATCCGGGGCGAACGCAGAGCAATGGTCTCATTGGCGCGGCCCGACGGGAAACGGGGTTGCTCCCGATGCCAATCCTCCCCTTGAGTTTGGCCCCGACAAGAACTTGAAGTGGAAAGTCCCCATCCCTGGCGACGGAAGCAGTTCACCTGTTCTTTGGGACAACCAGGTGTTTGTTACGACCGCCGTTCCTTCCGGCAATGCCAAGAAGGAATACGATTTTCGAATCTTGGCGATCGACCGCGGAACGGGGCGAGTGCAATGGTCGCAAAACGCCGTGGTTGCTGCTCCCCACGACCGAACGCATGAAACCAACGGCTTTGCTTCTGCCTCCCCGTGTACCGATGGCTCGCATGTTTATGCGCACTTTGGCTCGCGCGGTCTGTACTGCTACACCATGGACGGAACGCCGGTCTGGAAACGGGACTTCGGGGATATGCGGATCCGAAACGGGTTCGGCGAAGGAAGTTCGCCTACGTTAGCGGACAATCTCATCCTCGTTCCGTGGGACCACGAGGGAAAATCGATGCTCTACGCTCTCGACAAACGGACGGGCGAAACGGTCTGGGAAACGCCTCGCGATGAGCCGAGCTGCTGGGCAACTCCACTGGTGCTCTCGGATGCTTCAGGACGCAAGCAAATCGTCATGAATGGGCAGACCGCGGCGCGTGGATACGACCTAAAGACCGGTGAGGAACTCTGGCGCTGTGGCGGCCAGTCCCAACGCCCGTGCGCCTCTGCCGTAGGCACCGATGGGGTAGCGTACGTGGCCAGCGGGTTTCGCGGATCCTTCATCGGCGCGTTTGATTTGTTGGGAAGGGGTGACCTCAAGGGTTCCAAGCATCTCTTGTGGAGCCAGTCCAAGGACACGCCCGACGTGGCTAGCCCGCTGCTTTCGAACGGACGGCTCTACTACTACAAAGAAAAGACGGGTTTGTTGACCTGTGTGGACGCGAAGACAGGCACGACCCTGTTTTCGGCAACCCGGGTACCGGGAGTCAACCGTACCTACGCCTCGCCAGTGGCTGCGGCAGGACGGATTTATTTGACCGATCGGGGCGGAGCGATCACGGTGATCGAAGATGCCCCGACGTTCCGAGTGCTGGCGACCAACCAGGTTGGGGAAGGGGTCGACGCCACTCCCGCACTGGGGGGGAAGGAACTCGTTATCCGAGGCGAAAAACACTTGTTTTGCTTTGTTTCGCCGTAATCCAGCAGATGAACTGAAACCTCGCTCCATCGAGTCCAACCCCCTCATAAAGTCAAATGCTGGCATCGAAGTTTTGCCGTTGGCTTCGGACTTTTCGTTACGCTTTACCTAAACCGACTCAATTTCACCGAGCCACAGTTCCGATACTAGCAGCACAAACCGATCGAATGCGCCCAGCCATTTACATGGTTGGAGGGCTCGTGACCTTTGAGGAACGGTGAGATTGATTATGTCCATGTTGCAGCGAACGATACGCCTGTTTGTACTTGGTACGGCCATGATGGCTGGTCAACTGGGATTGGCCGATAGCGGATATCATCCGTTTTCGGAACCGGTGCGATTCGATCCGGATTGGCAATTATTTGCACCCAGCTACTTGCAGGATGTGGAGGACCTGACGGCACGTCAGCGGGCCCCCCACGGATTCTTCCTGACGTATGACCGGATATTCACCGGGGTCTCTCGACCAGAGAATACGAATCGCACCTACCAATTGGATAGTGCCTGGGGCAATCGATGGGATTTCGGTTGGATGAATGACCGGGATAGCGGCTGGTACTTCTCCACGCAGCAGATCTCCGGTCCGAATGTCTTCCAAGGGTTCCGTCAGTTGCGATTGAACGGATTCACGGAAGACGACGAATTGGATCCCGCCGATCCGTACTTGCCGGAATCTTTTGGTAATGACCCATTCACCAGGCAACGGACCTTCGACGTCGTCAACAGCGTCAACGTCGGCAGCTACAACCATTTCGAAGCCAACAAAACATGGCGGATCGAACCATACCGGTATGGTGGCATGACCGAATGGTTGATCGGTGTTCGCTACAGCGGATGGAGGGATCTCGCGAGGAATGACACATACAACCTCTTCGGCGTTGCCATTCCGCCCGACCCCGAGATCGTCGAATTCGACGAAATCTATGTGAACCATCTCGTTGACACCCGCAATGACATGCTTCTCGGCCAGATCGGATTCCGTTACTTCAAGCATTGGAATCAGTTCACGATGTCCAGCGAATTCAAAGCGTTCGCCGGTCACACCTTCCAGAGTCAAAGCTATACCCAAGTTGTCCAAACGGCGACCTACGAGAATCCGGTCACCGTTGGAGATCCACCCCTCTTTGACGGCGATTTCCGAGGATCGACGACGACGATGAAGAAAGACAATGCGACCCCGGTCGGTTTCGATCTGCGGACCGAAGGATCCTACCGACTCTTCCGATACATGGACCTCCGGGCAGGCTTCCAGATGGTCTACTTCGGCCAAGGGATTTGGCGAGGTGCGACCCCAATTTCAGGGTTTAGGCAGAACGACAACAATCAGCAGTTGGTCATGCCGGGTCTGACGTTCGGCGTCGCATTCAACCGCTAGAGCGATTGAAGTCTCACTGAAAAGCTTTCACCGAGAAGCGAGCTGGAACCAGCTCGCTTCTCGTCGTTTTTGAGATGCCAAGCGAACTGAGTATCTGCGGTTCGGTTGCCGCCGCCTAACGCTTCTTGTCCGGTTTCTTGGACGCGCCGGTCACCTGGCGAATGAAATCAACCTCGCTCTGGCGATACGGCGTTCCATCGCGTCGAAAGATGTCGTGGAACCACAGTTCGGGCTCTTCGGCGTAGGGATTCTGCCAGCTGTCCCACGGGTAAATCGTTTGGCTCTTGCCGTCGACGAACCCCCAGCTGTGGGCCCCCACCTGTTCGTCTTTCAGAATGCGCAGGTTGGGGTCGAAGAAGCTCTTGTTTCCGCGAGCCATGTACTCCGTGCACAGTATCGGACGCTGATAACGACGCAGCGCTGTGATGGCCCGTTTCAGACTCTCTCCGTCACCGTAATTGTGGAAGGTGATGACATCGGATTGTTCGAGGCAAAACTTCTCCATCGGGTTGAGTTTGGATTCATCTTCCCAATGTCCGATCCATACCCCGCACGTCAGCGGCTGCGAGGGCTGAATCTCCCTCGCCCATTCGAAGCATTTCTTCGTGAACAACAATCCCATCTCCGCCTTGTTGGGCAGTTCGGTTTGGGTGCCGTTGCGTCCGTAGGAGTTGGCGTTGTCGTTGTCCAGTTCGTTGACGAGATCCCATGCTTGGATTCTCGGATCGTCCTTGAAGCGTCGGATGATCCCCTGCAGATACGGCTTCATGAGAATGTGCTTGGCGGGATCCCCGAGAATGGCAGCCCCTGGAGACTGCACCCAGCCGCTGTTGTGTACTCCTGGCTTGGGATCTCGCTGTTTGCCCGCTTGGGGTTGCGGGTCCCAAACCGAGTCGAAGGGAACCAGCACAACGCCGATTTTGTGTTTGTCGCAGATCGCCAGGAACTGATCCAATCGTTCGATCAGGTCCTTCCCTTCGCCGGTCCATAATCGATCGTGCAAAAAGACTCGCATCGAGTTGAACCCGAGGCTCTCCGCCCAGGACATTTCCAGATCGATTCGCTCGGCATTGAAGGTTCCAATTTGCCACATCTCGAGCTGATTGATCGCATAGGCCGGTGCGTAATTGGCTCCGACCAGCCAGCCGCGCTTGGCCTGCCAAGCGCGCGCCTGCTCGGGAGTCCAACGAGCCTGGGCCGTAGCCTCGGAGGCATGCATGGTGAGAAAAAGTGACGCGACCAAGCAAACGACGACGAAACGGTCTTTCATCTTGCAATTCCTACCTAGAAAGTCCGAGCAAACAGTCCAGAGACTCAGCAAGCGCAAGAGTTTACCGGAAGACGAATCCCTCCGCGAACCGCCGTTACAGCTTACCACGCAGCGACGCAGAATCCTAAATCGACCGAATCTACTGCGACTGCGGGCTTCCCCGTTTGATGGTATCCAGGTCGGGGAGCTTGCGGCCCTGGACTTGGTAGACGTACTTGAGGACTTCTGCCACCGCCGCGTACTCAGTTACCGGGACCGGTTTGCCGATATCTACATCTCGGAAGAGAGCTTGGGCCAAGGGCTTGCGCTCGACAATCGGTATGCCATGCTCGAGCGCGATCTTGCGGATTCGAGCCGCGACCAGGTCCGCTCCCTTGGCCAGCACGATTGGAGCCTTCATGGTCAACGGATCGTATTGGAGCGCGATCGCCAATTCGGTAGGGTTGGTGATAACGACATCGGCTTTGGGAACATCGGTTTGGAGCCGCTGATTGGCCAGCTCTCGTTGTACCCGCCGACGTCGAGCTTTGGTCTGCGGATCCCCCTGTGTCATCTTGAACTCTTCTCGAAGCTCCTCGTCGGTCATTCGGAGGTCCTGCTCGTACTTCCAACGTTGAAACGCATAATCGACGATCGCGAGCAGCAGCAGTCCGACCGCGACGTTGCGGCAAAGTTCGATGAGCGTTTCCCACACAAAGCGCGAGGCGGTTTCCAGCGTCGCGCCTCCGAGCGCTAGGACCGCGTCCCACCGCGACCAGACACCGATTACCAAGATCCCCACCACCATTCCAATCTTGATCAATCCAAAACCGAGCCTCGATGCGTTGAGAATCGAGAAAATCCGTTGCAGTCCACTCAGTGGGTTGATGCGCTGGAGATCCGGCGCGAGTTTGTCCGGAAGCCACAACGGACCTACCTGGACGAAATGAATAACAATCGATGTCAGAAAGACACCTGCCATGAGGGGGGCCAAAGCCCAGCAACTGCGGGTGACGACGAGCAGTAGCCGCGTGATCCAGGTGCGGGAATCGGTCGCCCAGTCAAAGGGTGCTCCCAGTTGGTCCCGAAGAACAACCGACAGGGCCTCCATCATGTTGGGACCGGTCACATCGAGCAGAACCACCCCCACCAGCAACAGGGTTGCCGACCCCAAGTCCGCGCTGCGGACCACATTCCCTTCTTCGCGAGCCTTGCGGCGCCGGTATTCCGTCGCCTCATGTTTTTTATCTCCCGCCGAATCAGCCATTCCCCGGTTCCCGTATCGCGCTGCTCGGGAGGGATGCCGTATTAGGGATCACATGGAGCGTGCGATCGATCCAATCGATCAACTCGTTCTGAAAAACCCAACCCGCACTTGAAAGGGTGAGGCCGAGAACGACCAGCATTACGGTCACGTTGATGTTGAAACCGACGACCAAGATATTGAGTTGGGGTAGCGTACGGGCGATCAAAGCCGTCACAAAATTGGCCAACAACAACGCGATCGCGGCGGGCGCCGAAGCCCGGATGCCAATCGATAGGGAATGGCCAACCAGTTCGTGGACATGCGTGATCCAGTGATTGTCCGCCAGGACACCGCCCGCAGGGTAATGCTGAAAACTATCCAAACATGCTCCGATCATGATGCGGTGGCCACCCAGGACGACGAACAGCGCCATCGCCAAGAGAGACATCATCTGGCTGATCACCGATACGGTCTCCTGAGTCGACGGATCCGCCGCGGTGGCCAACTCCATGCTGCTCAACGATCCGACAATCTGACTGCCGACTTGCAAGCACGTGATGACGATCAGCACCGAAGTTCCAAACATCAACCCGAGCAAAACTTCTTTGGCCAACGCCACGACAGCATCCAACAGGTGAGCAGGTAGATTCACCCCCACCACATCGAGCATCGGCGTAATCGACGCCGAAATCATCAGGGCCAAAAGGACCTTCACGCGGTTCGGAACGAGCGTTCCCTGCACCGGCGGCATCATGGCCAGGATCGGACCGAGGCGACTGAGCACACACAAAAACACCCAAACAGGCCCCAGGAGAACCGTTCCGAGCAATTCGCTGGCCATTCCCACGGCGGTGTTCATACGGCACGTGCGGCCTTTGCGCGAGAGTTATTTCGGCATGACATTGGCGGGGATCTCGCGGATCAAGTTGCGGGAGTAATCCAACAACTGGTCCGCCATCCATGGCAGTGCGACCATGATCGCAATTGTCATCGCCAGCAACTTGGGTACCGTGCTGACGGTTTGATCCTGGATCTGCGTGAGCGCCTGAATCAACCCGATGAACAAACCCACCAGCATCCCGATCAAAAGAACCGGTGCCCCCAAAACCAGCGACATCACGATCGCATTGCGGACCAAATCGATGGCATCCTGCGCGGCCATATCATCCCTTTCCTATCCGAAAACTATCCGCTGTACGTGCCGAAGCTGTCGAGCAACATCTGCACCACCAACCGCCAACCATCCACGAGCACGAACAACAAAAGCTTGAATGGCATCGAAATCATCGCCGGAGGCAACATCATCATCCCCATCGATACCGTGACCGACGCGATCACGATGTCGAGAATGAGAAAGGGTAGATAAATCTGGAACCCCATCATAAACGCGGTCTTGAGTTCGCTCAGCATGTACGCCGGCAACAACACTTGCAACGGAACTTCATCAAAGTTCTTCGGCTCCGTACTCCCCGGCGCGTAGCGGCTGTAGAACAAATGGACGTCGTCGTAATTGTTCGCCATCGCGATTTGCCGCGACATGAACTGCCGAATCGGAGCCACTCCCTTTTCCCAAGCCTCCGACGCGCTCATCCGACTCCCCTCCGAGGTATACGGTTCAATCGCATCGTTGTAGACATCGGTCCAAACCGGACTCATCACAAAGATCGTGATAAAGATCGAAATCGCTGTGATCACCTGGCTGGGGGGCAGTTGCTGCATCCCCATCGCTTGCTTGAGCAGACCGAATACCACGATCACTCGAACATAACAGGTCGTCATCAACAAAATCGCCGGCGCGACGCTCAGGATGGTCAACAAACCGACGACCTGCAGCGAGCTGGTCAATCCTTTGGGACTCAACCAAACGTCTGGGCCTCCCAGCAACTGCTGCGTCAACGCTTCCCCTTGCTTGCCGTCGACCGCATCTCCGCCGATCGCATTCGCGCTGCGACGCACCGCGCCGCTCAACGCGCTTCCCTGGCGATTCCGAAGCGTCCGCTCCAACAAAGACTCTCGATCCGTCTCCTGTCCTGCCGCCGTATCGGAAAAAACTCCCGCACTCACGAGGACCAGACACGCAACCACCCACCCGGCAGCCGTTCCCGACCACCACGCCCCGATGCGATACCCACCAAGTTTCCCAACCATCCTTGCGAACATGCCCCAGATTTACCAAACGACCGAGTTTCAACGCAATTGCAGAACGGTCCGATTCGCCTTGACCCGATCCTGCCCCAACCGCTACCCTCTCCCTTCCGGATGAACGGATTTCTCCGAACGCTAGCACACCAAGGATGGGGGTTGGAATGACGACAGAGAGGCCGGTAACGACGACTCCGAAGCGGAACGTGCCATTGCTCGATGTGGGGCGAGGCAATCAGCCGCTGCGGGAAGCGTACCTGGAAGCGGTCGCGAAAGTGATCGACAGTGGGCGTTTTCTGCATGGACCCGAAGTTGGCGAACTCGAGTGCGCGGTTGCAGGTGTCTGTGGGACCAAGCATGCGATTGGTTGCGCCTCGGGAAGCGACGCGCTGCTGCTCGGCTTGATGGCGCTCGATGTCCAGCCGGGGGACGAAGTGATCGTCCCGAGCTTTACCTTCTTCGCCACCGCCAGCGCGGTTGCCCGACTGGGGGCCGAACCGGTGTTTGTGGATATCGATCCCGAAACGTACAACATGGATCCGCAGAGTGTCGCCGACTGCGTCACCTCTCGGACGCGAGCGATCATTCCGGTGCATCTCTTCGGCCAATGCGCGTCGATGGATGCACTTCAATCGATCGCGGGCAAGCATCGCCTTCCGATCATCGAGGATGCGGCGCAGGCGATCGGCGCGGCATGGCAGGGGAGCCCTGCGGGAAGCATGGGTTTGGTGGGTTGCCTCAGCTTTTATCCGACCAAAAACTTGGGCGGTATGGGAGATGGCGGCATGATGGTCTGCCAGGATGACGAGCTGGCGGCTCGATTGCGACTGCTGGCAGCGCACGGCATGCAACCTCGCTACCATCACAAGCTCCTCGGAATCAACAGCCGGTTGGATACGCTGCAAGCAGCGGTGCTGCTGGTCAAGCTGGCTAGGTTGGAGGAATACACGCAAGCTCGCCGAAGGAACGCGGATCGGTACACCGAGTTGTTCCGAAACGCACAGCTTCACGAGACGATTCAACTGCCGTACCGGGACCCTCGCGGGGTTCATGTCTGGAACCAGTACGGGATCCGCATCCCCTATGGGCGGCGCGACGCGCTGAAGCAGCATTTGACGAACCTTGGGATCGGGACGGAGATTTATTATCCTGTTCCGCTTCACATGCAGGAATGCTTCGCGGATCTCGGATATTCGTTGGGTTGTCTTCCCCATACGGAGACCGCAGCCCGCGAAATCCTGCATTTGCCGATCTACCCCGAACTCACGGAACAGGAACAGGAAGCGGTGGTAGAGGGTATTGAGTCGTTTTATATGACCGGTGCGTTTCGCCGCGCGGCGTAATGGAGAGGATTGCTTATCGTGTTGAACACCATATCGCTTAGAATGCCCACTCGGGCCATCATGATCCGCGATGGAATGAACACTCACTATGCCTGACGTAATATCTGACGTAATACCAGAAGTGAAGCCGGAACTAGCCGAAGCGCAGGCGGAATTACGACGTCTGCAAGCGTTCTCGCTGGCCACCATCTTGCAGCTGGAGACGCTTCGATTCTGTCGGCGATTCCTGACGCGAGACCCGAGAGACGCGGGGGGAAAATTCTTCGATCCGTACGGCCACCAATACGAGCAGATGAACCAGGCCGCTCGAAACGCGAGTCTCAAGATTCTCGAGGGCTCGATGCTAGCATCGACGTCCAGGGACTCGGAGACGACCTCCCAGGACCTGGCAATTGCGTGTTTGAGCGAATTGCGGCGGGACTACGAAATTTTCCTTCTCGACCAACGCAAACTGCCATGGTCCACCCTTTCTACCGAGGCCAAGGAAATGGGTTTGATGTCGTTGGATCGCCCACCGATTTCCGACGACATGCAGTACGACACCGCCAAGCACGCGTTGGATCAGCGTCGCAAGTTCGCCCCGTGGTTGGATTCCGAGGACCCAATCGTGGTAGCCAACGCATTGCTGAGTCTCGTCAACCGGACCATAAGAATGGTCAGAAACCCATCTTCCCCACCACGGGAGGTTACGGAGGAACCCGCGCCGGCGATCGAACGGCAGGCTGTCCGCCGCAGCGAGCCGCGCGAGGAGCCTAGGGCCGCAGGGGATACGAATCCGCGCTGCCCGCAGTGCGGCAAAGCAATGCGTCGCCGCAAATCGGTCAAAGGCGACTTCTGGGGTTGCTCGGGATACCCCGATTGCAACGGCACGGTCCTCAATAAATCGTAGCGAGAAGGCTACCGTAGCCAGAGATAAAAAAGGCCATGCATGGTGTCGGATCCTCGCAGGCGGGAATGCTATCGAAATTACCCGCTAACGAAGCACCCATGCAATGAAAGCATTTCGCAACAAACCGGAACGCAGTGCCTGTCCTTGTTTGCATCTGCGTGTTTGCATCTGCCCATTGGCTTCTCTCTGCGTCTCTGCGTCTCCGCGAGAGGCTTCGTAGATTCCAGGGCCTCTACTGTTTGGGGAGAAGCGACACGACGCATCCGGGATCGTTGCCCGGAAATCCAGCACCCATCGACCCGCTCCTCCAAGCCATCATCGATCGCTGGCAACACGAGGTGAACTCGCCTATCCTCCGCATCGGAAGACCACCGGAACTGAGCGATGATCTCCTAGCCCAACTGCTGGAACGGATTCAGCGATTCGTCCTCCTCGATGATGTGAGTAGGCAAAAGTTGTTAGAGCATTCTCGGAAAGAAATCGAATGTTAGGATCGCACTGGATCACGTAAAAATCTCCCTCTTTTCGTGCGGACGCCTGAACCGCCGCAGATCTCCGCGTCACCGAAACTCCGCGAGAATACTTACTCGATCGTCACTCCGATTTGCTGGCATTCCGAATCGTCGCGAACATTTAGTTGTTTGCGGTGATTTGACGTTTCCCTACGGTGACCGGGAAGTGTCTTTTTATGGGTAACAGGCCGTCATCTCGCGTTTTCGTGTGGAATGCCTTGCTCACGGTTTATATACTCAGGAGCAAGCTGCACAAAAGGAGACACATCTTATGTCGGACGAAGTAAGCCTCATGGTGACCACGGAAGGATTAACGGCTTTAGCTGAGATGGCATTTTCCACCAAGAGCCAGACCCGTTTGGATGAGCTCCTGGCCAAGAATGCCGATGGAAAGCTGTCCGCCGACGAGACGATGGAACTCGATCTACTGCTGACGCAAGTAGACGAACTTAATCTAGTAAAAGCTCGTGCCGCTGCGACTCTGCACCGAATCAGGAACTAGGGCACATCCTTGAGCGTTTCCATTCCCGCCGAGCTCAGGTGACGCATTCGAGCCCACTTCTTGCAGCGTTGTGCTTATTGCCGGTCGAGCGAAGCACTAACGGTTGTCACCTTCGAGATCGAACATATCCATCCGACGTCGCTTGGCGGCAGGACGGAATTCAAGAATCTCTGTCTCGCATGTCCAAGTTGCAATCGGCACAAGGCTAACCGAATAACTGGATACACCGATGAAGGTATCGAATCGCGGTTGTTTCATCCTCAACGCGATCATTGGCTTGATCACTTCGATTGGTCGGTGAACGGGACCTTGCTCGTAGGGCTGACCGAAATTGGGTTGGCGACCGTGAATTTGTTACAGATGAATCGATCGCAGATGGTTGAAGTACGATCGTTGTGGGCCATTGTCGGCAAACACCTATCGAGCTAAGAGCCGTCCGAATATTAGCCGAGATGCGCAAGCATCCGGGTGGAATCGCACTAAACCTCGCAACGTCTACCACAGTTCAACCCGGCAGCTCACGCTGCTCGGCTTTTATTGCGATCGCTACGCCTGCGGTCGAAGGCACCTCCGGTCGCCGCTTCGCGCTCCCTCCGTGACTGCGACCCCAGGATCCGCTCTGCTCTACTTTCCACTCTCTCGTGTCAACTCTCTGGACGCCTACGGCGACCCGGGGATTCCGGATGGGGAACTCAGGGCTACGCGGAAGCCGCAATCGTCGAACCGGAACGACGGGTCGAGCCTAGGGCGACACGCCGACCGGCAATACTCAGCCTCGAAGAACCAGCTACCGCCACGGCGAACTCGAAAGGGACCCACATGGTCACCGAAGAGGTCTAGCACAGACAGGCTGTTATCTTTCTGCCCGACCATTTTCTGCCCATTCGCTTCTCTCTGCGTCTCCGCGAGAGGCTTCGTAGATTTGAGGGCCTCGACTGTTTGGGGAGAAGCGACGCAATAGCGGAGCGTCGTGCCACTTCTTGTGAATGAGAGCGGAGGGCACGGGACTCGAACCCGCAACCCCTTACGGGGCACATCATTTCCAATGATGCCGCTAGCCATTCGCTTACCCTCCGAAATCCACCGAGACCGCACTCCCAAGGAAGTGGTTCATGGATTTGTATCGTCAAAGTCTAGCCGAGGAGGCTCGAACCACAAGCCAACCTCGACCCGTTTTCTAAAGGATTTTCAACCCATCCCATACGCTGGCGACTGGTTAGTCGGGTTGCTTCGCGGTATTCCCGGCTCCGGCACGAAATCGTTCCAACTGCCGGAGATGATGCGGGTCGCGCGGCTTGATCGAATGGCATCGCTCCGATATCTCGATCGCCTTGGCACCGTTGCCGAGCGCGAACTCCACCTCGGCAAGGGTGTCTTGGTACGTGTCGGTAGGCCGCTGCTCGACGACACTGGTGGCCAGTTGGTGCGCTCGCTGGAGATCCAGTCCGCACTTGGCCGAGAGCCAAGCGGCGTTGTTGGCGACCAAGGTGTCGTTTGGAAATTGCTCGAGATGGGCTCGCATCGGACCGGCGTATAGTTCGTACCAGGCTTGAAGGGTAGCCTCTCCAAATTGCGACCGGACCAAGGGGACGACATCGATCAGGGTGTTGATCTGCTCCGGATAAACTTGGCGCGCGGAACGGATCATTCGGTCAGCCAGTTCGCGGTCCCCTCGCTGAACCGCTTGCCAAAAGGAAGCGGCGAAGACTCGTTCGTATTGAAGGCTCCATAGCGACCAATCGATATCCGCCATGCCGGCCGTTCCACCGATCCCTTGGTCGGGCGCTTGAGCGCGCGACCGGCTGCGAATCTCTTCCATCGCATTTTGGATCGCGAGAGAGTACAGCTTTGGTATTCGTTCCGGATGTTCGGCAATGGAACGATGGTACCAGTCAGCTTGGTTGCGAGCCCCATAATGCGTGTACGCATTCCCATACCAAAGCTCCTGCCACGTCGAGGGAGCGTGCTGCTGCAAGGTCTCGAGCAGGAACAGGATCTCGGGTTGCGTCTCCATCCGCTGAGTCCTCCTGGCCGTTTGCAGGTACTGCTCGACCCATGCCCACAAATCCAAACGGGACAAGGTGCGTTTCTGCAGGTTCAGCCAGTGGTCGAAGCGACGGGCATCCTCAAGGCATTGACTGGCGATCAGATGCGCATGGACATCATCACGATGGCGATCCACAAGTTGCAAACTGAGGCGTGCCGCTTCGTCGATCTGCCCGAGCTTGAGAGCATATTGGGTAATCAGCAAATCGGCCGCATGCGATTCGGACTGGCCTTGCAACAGCTCGAGCGCTTTTTCGGTCATGCCGAGCGTGGCGAAGATGTCCGCGAGATCGACCAGCATCGGTTCGAAAACGCTGGGTTCGCTCATCGTCGCCAGGATCATGTTGCGCGACAATAGTGTCAGGTCTGTCTCGGTCCATCCTTTTGGCATACGGCCTTGATTGAGATCCTCGACAATCGCGATGCGGGTGGCTGGATCCAACTCGGGAAACTGTTTTCGGAGGGTGTCGTAAATGACCAACGCAGCGAAACGAATATTGGGAAAGTTTTTGAAAAAGATGGTTTCGATCGTCACCGCGCGAGTGTCTTCCTGGGCAGGCTGTTGGCCTCGTTGTGTCAACAACAAATCGGTTCCTGGCCTCGTTTGTTCGCGCCGCGCGCACAAGAGCGCGATGGCTTCTAATCTCCGCTCGTCGAGGCCGTATCTCGACCATTCGGTGAGGATCCCATCCCATTCCTGGAGCGACTGCTCCCCTGAATACGTCCTGACATGCCGATGGATGCGACGGTTCAGGTTTTCCTCGAGCTCCAACAGTCCCAAACGATGAAAGAGGGACTGGAACCGAACCGGCCTTACGATCGGGGTTCCCACCCGGGCCCATTTGTCGAACCATCGATTCGTCGCATCGATCGTCAGCTCCGATAACTCCTCGGCTTCGAGCAGCCTCTTCAAATCATTTTGCAGAAACAGGAAATCGACCCACGCGCTGGGTGCCTCGCTCTTGACCATATGCTCGAATGCGGTTTGGTCTCCGACAATCAGCGCCATGAGCGCCTTCTGCTGGTTATAAAAACTCTTCGTCTTCGTCTTGTCCGATTTTCGAAGGTCGTAGTAGACCGTCGCTTCCTCGTGACGGCCAAGGTATTCGAGCAACAGGACTCGCTGCACCTCCTCCCATCCGGTGGATGCGGTTCCTTTTCGGGTCGGATCGAGATTCATCCAGGTGTCCCAACGTTGGCCTCGAAGCAACAGCTTCTCATATTCCTCGTTCAACCCGTAGCGTTTTGTTGTCGCGAGCGCAGCGTCTAGTTTGCCGTCGCGTTCCAATGCGAACACCTCGATCTCCGGGATGCCTGCGGGGATATCGACGCGCCACTCCGGAGGCATTCCGATCTCTCGCCAGCGTGCATTGAGCCCGACGCGAATCGGATGCTTGGGAAGGATCGCGTTCAACAACCGAGGGATTACATTTTCGTTCCCATCGCGCCATGCGGCTGAGATCACCTGGTCGAAGTGATTGTCTCCGGATGGGTAGCGCAGAAAGTTCTCGCGAGCGGATGCCGGCAGTTGCTCAATCAAATCGACCAAGGACTCGATCTTGCGATCGTCGATGTACTTCGATACGACCGATAGGTCCCCTTCATTCAGGGATTGGTAGTCCGCCATCATTTTCAATCGATCGTCCATCGATCCGGAGATACGTCGCAAACGACGAATCCATTGGACCAAGGCCGCGCGATTGGGATCCGAGCCCTTCGATTGCTCCTCGAGCCATCCATCGATGTCCCAGCGCGGATCGCACAGCCTCAGGAATGCCTCCTTGCGTTCCGAGAATCGAGGGTCGTCGAGCTGTTGGACGAGGGAACGCGCGACCTCGCGCTCGTCGGCGCAACTGCCAACCGCAATGACCGATACAAGGATCGCGGTCGAACCGGCCAACCCGACCCATTTGCGGATCGGGGTTGTCAGCAATCGTTGCGTTTCAAGTCTCAAAGAGATTCCTCCGGCCAAATGAACGGACTCTTGGAGTCTATCCGTGTCCATCCGATAACTCAACCGAAACCGAAAGACCGAGCCGGGATTCACCGATCGGGTTGGGGTTCCCCATCATTTCCTTGGGGCGACCGGACTGGCATCGGAGCCTTCACGCTGGCGCGCCAACTCGCCAAACGCTTCTTCATCGCCGAGGCGAGTTCCGGTTTCTCAGAGCGAAGATTCCGGGTTTCCCCGGGATCTTCTTCGAGATGGTACAACACGGTCCGGTCATCTTCGTAGTATTCGATCAGCTTCCAGGGCCCTTCCTGGATCACTCCCCCCGGGGTCGTTCGCCATGCATTGGCGCCGGCCCCAAGATAACCTGGGAAATGCTGGTAAATGGCGGTGCGTTGGAGTTTGCCTGCTTGAAAGACCGGCAACAGGCTTTCGCCGTCCAGGACCTGGCTGGGCTTGGGGGCTCCGGCGATTTCTAGAAGAGTCGGGAACACATCGACGTGGATGGTGGGCACGTTGGAGGTGGAACTTGGCTGGATGACTCCCGGCCAACGCGCGATCAACGGGACTCGAATACCTCCCTCGTACAAGCTTCCTTTGCCGGATCGAAGCGGGGCGTTGTCGGTAATGTCCCCTTCTTGTTTGATCCCTTCGCGGACGTATCCACCCACACCTCCGTTGTCACTGGCGAAGAGGACGATGGTGTTTTCCGACAACCTCCGATCGTCGAGTGTCTTGAGAATCCGTCCAACGCTTTCATCCAACGATGCGATCATGGCAGCATAGGTCGGGTTCTTGTGGCCACCCACTCCGGGTTTGTCTTGAAAGTGCTTTTTCCATTCGGGTTTGGCATCGTGGGGAGAATGGACGCTGAAATGAGGCAGGTACAGGAAGAAGGGGCGGTCTTGGTGGCGTTCGATAAAATCGACCGCACGGTCGGTCAAGAAGTCGGCAAGATACTGGCCGTTGGGATACGGTGTTTCAGGATTGGTTTCAAAGTCGAAATGGGCACCCATGCTGACGATGGCTTGGTCGAAGCCCCGTTTTCCGGGATGGTAGGGCCCCCTGTTTCCGATATGCCATTTGCCGAACATGCCGGTGGCATACCCGGCCAACCGGAGTTGCTCAGCGACGGTGCTTCGGTCGAGTGGAAGCTGCTCGACGTTGTCGACCGGCCTTAGTGGGCGTTTGCTCCAATCGAAGCGATCGATCGACCCGACCGTGTAGACGCCGGTCCGGGCTCCGTACTGACCGCTCATTAGCGCGGCGCGCGTCGGGGTGCAATTCGGGCAATGATGGTGATTGAGCAATCGCATCCCTTGCGACGCCAATCGATCGATGTGGGGTGTCTCGTAATAGGAACTCCCATAGCAACCCGTATCGGTGTAGCCGAGATCATCGGCGAGGATGAATACGATGTTCGCCTTGCGGTCCTGGAGATTCGCAACCGGCGGTTTCCAAAGTGCGGGCTGAGGTCGATCCGATTCCAGAGGAGCCGAATCGCCGCTCTCTCGCATCTCGGATTCCATCGCGGTCCTGAGTTCGGCGATTCGCGATGCATGCTCCGGATTGCCGGCAAGATCGTTGGACTCATGCGGATCCGACTCCAGGTCGAACAGTTGGTTGCGATCGATGCGGGGGTAGCGAATCAATTTCCATCGTCCGGTGGTGATCGCGCGCTGCGAATCCCGGTAAGCCAGCAGCAATCGATCGCGACCCTTGCGGTCGGGGTTCTCGAGAACTGTGTTCAGGGGGGCGTATTCGCCCGGCACATCGTTTGGAATTCCGCATTTGCGTGCCAGGGTAGGAAGGATGTCCAAGGCATAGCAAAGGGCATGGGTGCGACGATTCTCGGCGATGCCAGGACCGAAGAAGATGAGCGGGACACGCACCGAATGTTCGTAGAGATTCTGCTTGCCGATCAACCCATGGCTTCCGCGAGCCACGCCACTATCGGACGTAAAGACAACGATGGTGTTATCCGCCATCGGGGACGCCTCGAGCGCGTCGAGCACGCGACCGACCTGATGATCGACGTAGGAGACGTAGCGATAGTAGTCCGCGATCATCTGGCGAACCGCTTGCTCGGAGCGAGGCCACGGGAGGAGTCGTTCGTCCCGGACCGTCATCTCGCCGTTGTCCAAGGGATGCAACGGCTGGAAATTAGGGGGCAAAGGGATCGATGCGGGATCGTAGTGGACCGGGAAATCCTCGGGAACGATATGGGGGTCATGGGGCCCGCTCATCGGCAGATAATAGAAGAACGGCTTTCGCGGACTCTCTTGTTTTCCGAGGGTCTCCAACGTGCGAATGCATTCGTCGGCGAACTGTTCGCATGCATGATTCGGCTCGCGCCTGGGTGAGGCGAGTTTGCCATCGACCAAGTCCTGCACCGGTGTCTTCATCGGATCGGTCATGCCTCCCAGGAAGACCGAGTTCGCCCTTTGGAATGTTTTCGCTATCGAAGCGGGACCGTTATGCCATTTGCCGCTCATCCAGGTCGCGTACCCGTTCTCGGCAAAGACTTCGGGCCAGGATCGATCTCGCAGCAATTTCTCATCCACGCGGAAGAGATTGCGACCGGAGAGCAACATGGCGCGAGCCGGTACGCATACCGCTCCTTGCATGCTCCCTTGCACATAGGCGCGGTCGAAGCTTAGACCTCGCTTGGCGAGACGATCGAGGTTGGGTGTCTTGATCACCGGGTTTCCCAACGCCGCGATCGTATCGGCTCGTTGGTCATCGGTCAGGATGAGAAGAATGTTGGGCCGGTTCGCATCAGGCGTGGATTGCGGCAACGCATGCGATACGTTGGAGATCAGAAAAGCGAATGAACCTAGGATCGCAATCGCAGAAAAGCGACAACCATGCATCATGTAGCTCCCGAGAAATTTCGCAGACGCTTGCAATGCGTATCTATCGTCCGTGAGTCCGAACAGAAATACGAATCGCTACCGGAACGTCCGCCAACTCGATGATATCCGCGCCGTCGAGTTGGGTGTTGGAGTGAAGCAGGATCTCCAGGGCGAGTGTTTCACTCGCGATGAAGTCGCGATATGCCTCGACAGCTTCGCGCAGACTTGCATCGTCGGCAGCAATTTCGATGACGATCCGATCGGTGAACTGGCATTGCTGCTTCTTGCGCAAGTCTTGAATGATCCGGATGAAATCCTTCGCGATCCCCTCCTGGATGAGTTCGGGGGTCAGTTCCGTATGGAGGGCGACGACGCAGTTCTTTCCTTGGGCGGCGGCCCATCCCTCTTTCGCGGTGAATCGGACTTGGATCTCCTCACCATCGAGCTCGATCGTTTGACCATCGATCGAGAGGGTAATCTTGCCATCGCGGCTCATCTCGTCCATCAGTTCGGCGCCTGAGGCACCGGCCAAGGCCTGTTTGAGCTTGGGGAGCAACGGACCGACACGAGGTCCGAGGCGGCGGAAGTTGGGCTGCACCGAATACGAGACATAGGGGCTGGCCCCGCTGGCGTAATGAATCTCCTTGACGTTGAGTTCCTCGCGAATGATATCGTCATGAGCGGTGAGCCAAGGGATATGCGAGCCGTCGGCCAAGGTGACTTCGACCCGACCGAGAGGTTGCCGCACTTTCAGTTTGGCGTCCATGCGCGCTGATCGACCAAGGGACGCGATCTCTCGGAGGAGATCCATGCGCGTGTTGAGGAGCGTATCGGTTTGGGCGAAATCGCCGTCGGGATAATCGCAGAAGTGGACGCTTTCGCGCACACCTGTCAGCCCTGCGGTCAGATGCCGCCAGAGGGTTTCCGCCATGAATGGGGTGAACGGAGCGATCAACTTGGCGAGAACAACCAGGGATTCGTACAGGGTCCAGTAGGCATCGAGTTTGTCCGGCGAGGATTTCTCCGCGGCCCAGTAGCGAGAGCGGCTGCGTCGCACATACCAATTGCTCAGCGCATCGACGATTTGGTGGAGTGCCTGGCATGCGCCGTAGCTGTCGTAGCGATCCATCCGTTCGATCACGACGCGGCAGGTGGCCGCCAGGTCGCTGAGCATCCATCGGTCCAGTTCGCTTCGCTGCGGGACGGGACGATACGAGGGGGCCTTTGCAAGTTCCTCGCCGTTCAATTGATCGAGGCCAGATGGGATCTCGGACGGGCCGCGAAAGCCATCGATCTCGGCGTAGATCGAGAAGAAGCTGAAAACATTCCAGAGGCGCAGCAAGAACTCCGGGATCGAGTCGCGGATCGCACGTTCGGAATAGAGGATCGAGTTCCAGGGGGCCTGGTTGGCGAACAGGTACCAGCGGAGCGCGTCCGCTCCGTAGCGGTCGAAGATTTCTTGCGGGCTGCGATAGTTGCGCAGCTGTTTGGACATCTTGCCGGTCTTTTGAACAAACTCATTGCCGACAGCATCGCGGGCATCTTCTTCGGTAAGGAATCTCTGTTTGCCGTCTTTGCTTTCGTACCATTCGGCGAGCATCAATCCGAGGACGATGCAGTTCTTGAAGGGATGGGGATAGGGCATGTTCCCTTTGGGAGCGATCTGGCCAGGCTGGTTCCCGAACAGAAGCGTGCTGATCGCCAGTTGGCTGTAGAACCAGCCTCGCGTCTGGTCGATCGCTTCGCTGATGAAGTCAGCGGGGAACTGCGATTCGAACAACTCGGTGCCCCGAAGTGGGTATCCCCACTGGGCAAAGGGCATGGCGCCGCTGTCGTACCAGCAGTCGATCACCTCGGTGACACGTTGCATCCGAGAACCGGGGCGAAACGGCGAATCGTAGGTGACCGCATCGATGTAGGGTTTGTGGACTTTCAGGTCCTCGGCGAGGGAGGGATCGCGTTTCTTGGCTTGGTCCCAGACCTCGAGTCCTCGAACACCCGGTTTGGCGCAGAGTTCGTCGTAGTTGGCGATCGCCTCCATTTGGCCGGTCGATTCGCAAACCCAGATCGGCAGGGGGGTTCCCCAGTAACGTTCGCGCGAGAGGGCCCAATCGACGTTGGATTCGAGGAAATTGCCGAATCGACCGGGACCGATGTGTTCCGGGTGCCAACCGATGGCGCGGTTGTTCGCGAGCATGGCGTCGCGAAAGGCGGTGGTTCGAATGAACCAGCTCTCGCGCGGGTATTGGATCAGGGGATCGTCGCTCGCTCGCCAGCAGAACGGGTAATCGTGGACGTACTGTTCCTGGTGCCACAGCAAGCCGCGATCGCGCAGCGAGCGGGTGATCGGACGATCGGCATCCTTGACCCACGTCCCTTGGTACTCGGGTGCTTCGTCCGTGAACTTGCCGTCGGGTCCGACCGCGCATAGCAAGCCTGGGCCTTGTCCTTCCTGAAACAGCTCGCGCTCCGTGGCCAGGACTTCGTAATCCACTTCGCCAAAGGCGGGGGCCAAGTGAACGATGCCGGTTCCCGAGTCGAGCGTCACGAAATCGGCGTGTACGATTCGCCACTGGCGAGCGATTTGGGTCCCGTCGAGCAGGGTTCCTTGCTGGGACTCGAGCTTGGCGGCGTAGAAGTCGAACGGGGGACGATAGCGTTTTCCGACCAGCGCGCGACCGGGGACCGTTTTCTCAACGGCGAGGGGTCGTTTGATTTTTTCCGAGAGCATCTCTACCAGGGATGCGGCAACGATGACGGTATCACCCGATTCGCTGTCGCGGCAGTAGGCGTACTCGATCCCTTCATGCACGGCGGCGAATTGATTGGAAGGGAGAGTCCATGGGGTGGTCGTCCAGACGACCAGGGAGGTTTGCGGTTCGTCGAGGAGTGGGAAACGGACGTAGACGCTGGGGTCTGCGACTTCGCGATATCCTTGTCCGACTTCGCCGCTGCTGAGGGCTGTTCCCCCTTGAGCCCACCACCAAACGATCTTATGGCCGCGGTAGAGGAGTCCTCGATCAAAGAAGTTCTTCAGGGACCACCAGACGCTCTCGACGAAGCTTTGGTGGTAGGTGACATAAGCTTGGGACAGGTCGATCCAGAAGCCGAGCCGTTCGGTGACCCGTTCCCATTCTTGCATGTATCGCCAAACGCTCTGTTGGCATTTGGCGATGAAGGATTCGACGCCGTATGCTTCGATCTCTTCTTTGCTGTGGATGCCGAGTTCTTTGCAGACTTCGACTTCGACGGGGAGGCCGTGGGTATCCCAGCCGGCTTTGCGTTGGCACCAATAACCGCGCATGGTGCGATAGCGGGGGAAGAGGTCTTTGATCGCGCGGGTCAGGCAGTGGCCCGGGTGGGGCATCCCATTGGCGGTCGGCGGGCCTTCGAAGAAGACGAATGGCTGGCCGCCGGCGCGTAGTTCGAGCGACCGCTTGTAGATGTCCCGCTCTTTCCAGAACTGGAGAATCGATACCTCTTGGTCCGGGAAGCGGACATCGGTTTTGACAGCTCGGAACATTGCGGCGGGAATCGGACCTATCCTGAGGAACTACTCTTCTTCCGTGAATTCGATGGGTGGATCCTCCTCGTCCAGGTCCTCATCGTCGGTGCCTTCGGCATCGGGATGCCCTTCGAGCATGCCGTCATCGGCGGGTTCGATTTCGTATTCGTCTTCGAGTTCTTCCTCAAAATCGTCGTCGAAATCATCGTCGAAGTCTTCTTCGTCGAAATCCTCGAACGGGTCGGGTTCCTCTTCTTCGACGTCCTCGTCTTCCTCGGGAGTTTCCTCCTCGGCGTCGTCATCGTCTCCCCAGGAACTTCGAATGCGTCCTGGAGCGGGCAATCCGGTAGCCAAGGCAGCCTCGTACCAATCTTCCTGGCAGGGAGTACCACCCCCGGGCGCATCCAGGACGGAAATGGAATCCTGGCCCGCCGCGAGGGGATCGGGATCGGTCGAATCGGGTTGAGGTGTCAGTTCCATCATGGGAGGCTACATCCCGGTCCTTAGGGAGGTGAAATGAGAGGAATACCGTGCATATTAGAGTGGTCTCTCCCTCCCAGACTGTCAACCACCGATGGTCTTTCCCCCCGGGTGGTCACCCCGGAATTCCTGGGTTGTTGAAAAACGCGATTTTTTTTCAAGATCCCCGAATCCCCCTCGAATGCTCTTGTGTGGGTTATGGGTAAGTTTCACCAATTTTTGGAGGTTGATCCAATGATCAAGAAAGTTTTGTTGGGGTCAGCATTGGCTGTCGGGGGCGGTGGATTGTTGTTGGGTACCTCCTCGTTCAGCTATTTGAAGACCGGGTATTCGTGTTTGCGGGAATCGATCAAGGAGCAAATTCCGATCGAAGTCGAAATCAAGCGGGCGCGGGACATGATCGCCGACCTCAAGCCGGAAATCGCTGACAATCTCAAATTGATTGCTCGCGAAGAAGTCGAGGTCGCCAAACTGCAGCGGGAAGTCAATACCAAGCAGGCATCCCTGGTCAAATCCAAGGACGCGATTCTGAAGCTCAAGGAAGACGTCGAGAGCGGCGTGAAGTACGTCGTCTATCGGGGCAAACGCTATGACATCGACAAGGTTCGCGAGGATTTGGGAGATCGCTTCAAGCATCATCAGGCGCTCGAAGCCACGTCGGACAAGCTGACCAAGATTCTCGAGGCACGCGAAAAGAACCTGATCGGGGCACGTCGCAAGTTGGACGAAATGCTGGCTGCCAAACGCGAGTTGGAAGTCCAGGTCGAGAACTTGCAAGCTCGGCTGACGATGGTCGAAGTTGCTCAAGCGGGCAGCCAGTTCGTCGTCGACGACAGCGCGCTGGGGAGTGTCCGGCAAGTGCTGGATGACATCTCTACGCGGATCGATGTGGCCGAGAAAATGGTTCAGGTGTATGACGATGGCGGTTCGGTTCCTGTAGGGGAGGAAGTGGCTGCAGAGAATCTCGTTGATCAGATCACCGAGTACTTCTCCCGCGGAAACGCCGAAGTGTCGGTCGAACAACTCGCAGGTGGCTCGCTCTAAGTCGCATCTGCTAGATGGAAAAACTCCTCAGGGCGGCAGTGTATCGATTCGAGAGCTGCCGCCCTCCTTGCATCCCAAAGCACCTTATTCTCGGTATTCGGTATTCTCGGTATTCGCGACACGCGAATTCCCTCCCGCCGGGGGAGGAGGACGGTATGATACGACGAGTTGCTATGACGAATTCCGCGTATCGCCATGAGAATTCTATGCCCAAACCGCGTGTCTTATGGATCGATGGCGTTGGGAGTTTCGCGATGTGCGATGGCAACGAAGTGAGCGTGGGCCAATCGTTTCCGGGAAACCCAGTCGATTTGGCGATCCGGGGAGATTTGAGCCGTCAAGCGTTGGTGTTTCGTAGGCACGGCGAAGACCACTTGATTCAGCCCCTGCAGACGACCCGGCTCGATGGCCGGGTGCTGGAGCGAGAAACGATTCTGAACGACGGTAGCACGCTGACCCTGGGAGAGCGGATTGCGATCCAGTACGTCCGCCCGACCAAACTCAGCGGCACGGCGAGGCTCGACCTCGTCGGGGCGCATCGTTGGCAACCGTTTTTGACCGCCCCACTTTTGATGGGGGAGTCCTGTGTTCTCGGTCCGGATCCCCAGTCGCACATCGTTTGTCCGGACTGGACCGAGCGATTGGTACTGTTCCGCCACCAAGGGGGTTGGATGTGCCGTTGCAGCGGAGAAACTCCGGTGAGTGTTGGTGGAAAGGTGGTCAGCGCCCCCTTTCCGCTGATTCCGGGCCAGAGAATCCGCAGCGACGAGTTTTCCATGACCCTCGAATGATTTGCCCGGGTTTTTTCGCCAAGCAACGCCCAAAGCCATCGAAAAAAGAGACAGACAGCGCATCCGGTAGAACTCGACATTGCATGGCGATCTACCACAATAAATAAGAATCGGAGTGGAGAATGAGCCATGTTCGCGTTGCTCCAAAGCCAAGCCATAAAACCTTCGACGACCTCGGGTGATTCCATGAAATTCCAACACGGCAACGGTGACCAACCGCTCGACGGATACACCATCAAGCGAGGGGTTGGGGTTGGCGGCTTCGGCGAGGTCTACTTTGCCGAAAGCGACTCGGGCAAGGAAGTTGCGCTCAAGCGGATCCAGAAAAACCTGGATGTTGAAATGCGTGGGGTTCGACACTGCTTGAACCTCCGTCACCCCAACCTCGTCGGCATCTACGACATCCGGTTCGACAAGAACGAACAGGGCTGGATCGTCATGGAATTCATCGAGGGCGAATCCCTTCGCGAATCCCTCGACCGAACTCCGCAAGGCATGTCGCCGGAGCAGGCGGTTCCGCTGTTTGCTCAAATCGTCGCTGGCTGCACCTACCTGCATGATCAGGGAATCGTGCACCGGGATCTGAAACCAGCCAATATTTTTATCGAAAACTCGATGGCCAAGATCGGGGATTACGGGCTCTCGAAGTACATCAGCGCGTCGCGTCGCGCCGGCCAGACCGAAAGCGTCGGAACCTTTCACTACATGGCCCCAGACATCGGCAAGGGGGAATACGGCAAGGAGATCGACATCTACTCCCTCGGAATCATCCTCTACGAGATGCTGACCGGGAACGTCCCGTTCGATGGAGAGAGTACCCAGGAAATCATTCTCAAGCATCTAACAGCCGATCCGGATCTGTCGATGCTGCCCCCCCTCTTCGCCCACGTGGTTTCCAAGGCGCTGGCCAAGAACCCGACCAGCCGCTATCGCGATGGCCGTGAGCTGCTCGCCGATTTGGGCTATGCGATCGATCCCAGCGGCCTAGCAACCCGGGGGAGTGGGCCTCAAGCAAATTGGCAAGCGAAGGTCCATGCGATTCCCGCCCATGCGATTCCCCCCCAACCGCCAACGCTTCCGAAGGTGGTCTACACCAAAGGCCAGGTGCCGGTCGCGATCCCGGGTCAAAAGCCTCCCCTGGCCGATCGCATGCAGATGTGTATCAACGTCGGACTCAAGGGGCACGCGGAGGCCTTGAAGCAAGAGCCGATTGCCAAAATGTACTTGGATGCCCTCCAAGGGCTAGGATTGTGGTCGCGCGATCAGGCTGACAAAGGCTGGTGGTACGTGCCTGTGGCGGTGGCCGTTGCGATTTTCGTGCTTATCAATAGCGGCTGGATCACTCCCTTGCTCGTGATGATTGGTTGGAGTTACCTCATCTATTACTTTGTGTGGTTCCTGAACGTCGGCTACACCAAGTGCGGTGTTGATTCCCCACCCTCGGTCCCGTCCCGATCGCCCACGGCCCAACGGACTCCGTATGCGCGTCCAGTCGCTGCCGCGGCGCTGAATCCCGCTCATCGAGAAACCGTCCATTTCGAGCGCGGCGTTCGAGGAGCGCCCGAGCAATCGGTAGCGGTCCCATCGATACCCCCTGGAAAACCGATTTCCAGCAGAGAAGCACTTCGCATGTGGCACCAACAGGAACGGGGCGTCCTGGGCCAGGAGGGACGGTGGACCCGCATCTACTCCGCCACGCGAGCGATGACCTTCGCTGCCTTCATCATGGGAGTCAACGTCGTCGGTGGGGGATTCTTGATGATGTCCCGTGGCGAGAATACCGACAACCAATGGCTGGGTGCGATCGCTTGGCTGGGGGTGATGACAACCCTGACCAGTTGGGTCATCATCATGTTCAGTCGGCGCTGGGAATCACGCCAGGAGGATTCCATCGTTTTTCGGTTTGTTCTCATGGCGGCAGGATTGCTGCTGGGCGCTGCGAGCTTTCAGCTCAGCGAGTACCTCATGATCCCGTGGGCGCAGATTACGGATATCGGAAAGGCGGAATTGGAGATTGAGGTGTTCGACGGAGAGATCAATCGAGGATGGAAGGGTTTCTACGATGAGCAAGGAATGCCAGTCCTGGCTGGACATATGGCCTACTTCGCCTCCTTGATGTGGATCCTGCGATGGTGGCGACAATCCGACATCCTGCGCAAGAAACGCTTCTCGGTTTGGACCATGCTGTGCAGTGTGATCTTGGCGGCCTTGGTGCAAGGAATCTTCTACTTCCCCGGCCCATGGCACGTGTTGCTCGCCGCTGCGACTTCCTTTGTCGTGCAGATGGCCTCTCCGTGGAAGGAGCCAACCACATCGCGAATCCAAGATTTGAGCCAGCGTCCTGTCCCCTCCCTGGAGCGATCTCCATCATGAATATCCCTTGCCGAAAATCTCGATACTCGGTGAAATTGTTTTGGGGGATCTTTGCTGCCATCGCCATCCTCGCCGTCGTGATGGAGTCGCGAAGGTCGGAGGAGAAGGTGGTCGATGAACTCGACGTGCCGGACCTGAAGATCTTGCAGCAGCTTTCCAACATCCCGGACCTCGACTCGGATCTCGACGACTTGAAAGATCAAATCAAGGAATCCGTGAGCAAATCGGTTCGCGAGGCGGGCGTGTCGACGGAAAAACGCTCGGGCGCGAACCAGTCCCTGAGAACGTCCATGAAATGGATTGCCCAGTCGATGGATTCGCTCCAAGACAAATTGAATCAGATCTCCGACAACCTCGAGAACATGCAAGACAAAGAAATCGTGGAGGCAGAGATCAAGAAAGCCTTCCGCGAGGCGTTCGTCGGCGATTTCGATTCAGACCAAACCGAGGAAGACTCGGCTAGAAAAGCCAAGACCACACCGGAGAGCAAAAAAGCTAAGGCGAGCAACACCAACAGAAATCGTAAAGGAGCCACGGCCAAGAGCAATGACGATGCCGAGAGCGCCAACGTCGTAGCCGAGATCGCCGGGGACACGAAGGCTTTTGAAGGACTCAATACCAGCGAACCTTCGATCGCAGCCGGAGTTGATCTACCCGTGCTCGGAGGGAACACGCCGGGTTGGATCCGTCAACGCGTGATCGAGAAGAACCTCATCGTGGTACCTATCGAGAGTTCGATGCACGCAACACTCGAAGAATGCCGTCAGGAACTCGAGGAGAAACTTCCCGAAGAGGTCAAAAAGATTCTCGACGCGCATGTTCTCGAACAGGCCGACGCATCCGAGATCCCCGAATTGACCTCCTCGTACATCCGACAATTCTTGATCGATGACTCCGTCGAGTACGACAATTATCAGGAGCGACCTAGCGGCAATTTTCATCAATTGTGGGTGCGTATGCAGATCGACAAAGAGGAAATCGATAAGATCCGCGTCTGGGAACGGCAGGTAACCACGGTTTCTCGCGTTTGGACGTTGGGTGGATTCGCCCTGGCTTTCCTCGGCTCGTTTGCCGGACTCTCCGAGGTATTCAAGTTCCTGTCTACCCGCGAGAGAAACCGCAAACAGATGCGGCAAACGGCATGAGTGATCCAACCTCCGAACAACTTCTGGTCGACAGCATCCGCAACGGAGACGCCGAGGCGTGGCAGCGGTTCATCGATCGATTCGAAGGGCGATTGCTCGCGTTCGTCGGCGCCCGCTTAGCGGATCGATCGCACGCCGAAGATATCGTCCAGGAAACGTTGATCGGGTTCGTCAACAGTCTCCCCAACTACGATTGCTCCCGTCCCCTGGAAGGTTATCTCTTTTCGATCGCGGCATACAAGTTGACCGATCACTTGCGCCGCGAAGGGCGAAGGCCATCCACGCAATTCCCGTCCCATGGGGATACAAGCGATGGGGCCAAGCATGTGCCGGCGGTCGCTCGGGCGGTCAGCAGCATGGCTCGCTCGGTAGAGCAGCGATCCCAAGACGAGAAGTCACTTGCGCTGGCCTTGCAGGATCAAATCGCCAAATGGAAGTCGCGAGGTGATTATCAAAAACTACGGTGCATCGAGCTGCTCTTCGTCGCCGGCATCAACAACAAGGACGCTGCGAAAGAGCTGGGGATCACCGAGCAGCAAGTCGCAAATTACAAGTCGGATTTCATCAATCGAACTCGTTCCCTCATCAGCCGCCAGGCGACTCGCGACAATTTCCCGGAACTCGCCGATTAGCTTTCGGTCGGCTCACGTACCGAGGGATGGATCGCCCACGTAGCGAATCAACAGTTCTCGGGACTCGTTGCGGTAATGCTCGCAGGACTCCAGCAATTGATCCGCGTTGGGAATATGGAGCCCAAACGCCAGGCGAGCCAGATCGATCGACCCCTCGGGCAGATCATGCCGAGCTTTGGTGTTCATCAATCGCAACCCCGATTCAACACCTCGGAGAAAGTTATACGCGTCCTTGAGTCGAAGCGCATCGTCGCCGGAGACGAGTCCCAGGCGACGGAGGCGTTCCACCGAATCAATCGTGCCCGGGGCGACGAGTTCGGGATGCGAGCGGGCATATTGGAGGGAAAGGACCTGGGCGACGGTTTCCACATCCATGGTTCCACCTCGCCCTCGTTTCAGATTGCGATTCGAAGCGCTCTGCTCCAAGACACGTCGTTCTCTCAAGGTGACGAGCCGATCTTCCGAAGTCCAATCCCGCGAGACGAGGATTTGCTGCACCGACGCTCGCACGCAATCCTGGAAAGCACGGTCCCCTGCGATCGGTCGGGCTGCGAGCAATTGCAGCCGAGCCAGGGTGTCGCTATGGCCATCGCGCAGAGCCGACTCAAATCGCTCAAGAGACCACGCCAGTTCGGGGGTGGGCTCCTTGCTGAAAACCCAGTTCTTCAGTTCGAAGAGCCTGCCATGACGCGTCAAACGATTCACCCCTTGCGATAGACGCTGGGCCAATTGGTGGAAGAAGAAGTCGTTGCGGATTGTTTGCGGATGGCGAACGGGACCGATCGGCCGGGTTGTCCCCGAGCCTTCGTAAAGAACGAGGATGGTCACGTCGCTGTGATAATTGGGTTCGCGATTTCCCAGTTTTCCGAGTGCCAGGAGGGCAAACGAGCAGGGGCGATCGTCCTCGAGCATCGGCTTGCCGTACCGTTGCACCAAAGCGTTGTAATGGAGTTCCGTCAACTGCTGGAGGGAGACATCCGCCACCATCGCAAGGGTACGGTGAGTTTCCGAGATGCTCTCCTTGCCGAGAATATCTCGAACACCAATCGATAGGTGCATGGCATTCTTGAAGGAACGCACGATGGCATCGATTTCTTGGGCGCCTCGGCACAACTCATCGAGCAATCGGCTCAAGTGGTCTTCCGAGGGGAGCCGCCCGAGCATCAAGGAATCGACCAACTCATCCACCATGCCGGGGTTGCTGGTGAGAATACCGACCAGGTAGGGACTCGTGCCGCACAATCGGATGTACAGATCCATCGAGGGTTCGTGCAAACGGAAGAGTTCCCAGAGAACACCTTTGGCACCGATCGAACGGCAAGTGTCGGCGAGATTTTCCAGCGTCCGATCAGGTGTTGGTGTTTGGCCGATTCGTTGGAGCAGTTTTCGAGCGATCAGCGACAGGAAGTATCGGCAGCGTCGAGTCGACAGCACGCGAAAGTCTTCGACGCCCAGGTCGCGGACCAAGACCGCCGCTCGCGCGACATCGTGGAACCCGTACCGTGCAAGCACCCGCGAGGCCCAGGCGGGATCCGGACTTGGATCGAATACCAGATCGGCCTCTTCGTCACCGGCCCACTCGTCGCCGGGGACCGATGCTTGCAAGGCTTGGGCCATGGCATCGAGTTCTGAGATCGCTTCGCGGAGCGGGTCGAGAGCGGAGAGTTCGACGGCCGGTTCGATCTCCTCGGAACTTGCAGCCACGCAATCAGCATGGCGTGTGTTGGTGCAGCCTGCTTGGATTTGGAGCTTCAGTTTGCAATCGCGGGCGAGACGAAGGGTTCGGCGGAGGAGTCCGTGCTCGGCGTCGGACAGGCAGCCGTGTTTTGCAAATGCGTCGAGACGCGAGGATGTATTTCCAGAACGCACTCCGGGAACTTGCGATCCATGGAGCCATTGCAGGAGTAAAAGAATCGTTTCGATCTGTTGCTGCGCGGCGACGATATCTGCCATCGCCTGCGTCCATCGATTGCCATCCCGGAGAATCCCTCGGCGTTCGCGATCGCGTTTGCGCAGAAGGCTCGCTAACGATGCCTGCTCGGAACGGGATCGATAGCGATCGAGAAACAGCGTTCCCGTCTGTTGCAGACAAGACTGCCCGAGGGATGGATTGCCTGCGACAAACCGCATTTGCAGGAGTGTCGACTCCAGGCCTGCATCTCCCTGGACTTGTGCCCACTCCAGCCACCGCTGCATCTCCAGCGAGGGGCGTCCCTCCGCTTGGGGAAAGTGCTGATGGAGTGGGAAGTCGACCGAGAAGGAGGCCGGATCGAAAGACTCGAGAATCTCCCGGAATCGTTCCAAGGCGCGATTCCAGTCCTCTTCCTCAAGCGGCTTACCTGGTCCGGATTTCGTCTCTCCCGCGGTATCGGAGGATAGGCATACCAAGGAGCACTTCGAGGAAAAATCGACGTCCCCCAACCCGTAGGCGTCATGCGCCATCACCGCGATAGGGATGGGAGAATCGAGCGCATGACGATGCGGCAAAGCCCGGGACGAATCGAGCGCGGCGGCGATGATGGCATCGTTGACCCAGGTCAATTGCTGCTGGGCCCAGTCGCCGGTCATGCCGTGCAATGCGATCCCGAACGCGATTCGAAGACATTCCCGCTTTCGAAAACGTTTGAGCGACGAATGAATCGGCGCGATCTCATCCAGACAATGAACCTCGGTGAGCAAGCGATCCTGGATTTCGCGCGCCGAGGGATCCCTTCCTGCCGAGAGTAGGAGAAACTCGAAAGAGTCCGGGTCGTCGATCAACCATTCGACCGCCGGGCTGTCGACATCGAGCGCTTGCAGCAAGCTGCCGAGCAGGCCCGGCGAACGTTCCCATTGGCTCAGGAGTGTATTGGGAGCCCTCGAACGTTGGACGAATCGCACCAGTCGTTCGATCGCCGCAGCGGGGTGTTGCAGTTTCGTTCGTTCCGAGGCAATCCCTTGCTCGATCCGGTCGCGAAGCAGCGGATCCGGGGTGGTCTCCAGGATGCGTTGGATGTTCCCCGGTTCGGTTGGACGGATCATGGAAACTCGGTGAGGGGGACAGACAAACGCGAAACTGCGATCGCCTATTTTACCCTCACGGAGACTCGAGGGGCATATCGTTTCGAACGTCAGCGGCGATCCCGTCCAGGGTTTCGGGAAACTCCGTTCCCTTGCTCAGCCAGAGCGTTCCCTCGGAAACCTCTTGCTCGGCGATCAACCCGTGATAGCGGATCATTTCCAATGTCGCCAGGAACATTCCGATCAACGCGCTCTTGTGCAATCCCGGTTCGAACAATTCATGCAGCTCGAGTCGATCCTGCTCTCGCAATCGGTCGTGGATCGTATGCATGTAGATTTGGATGGGAGTCTCGTCGTATCGGATGGCTTCGGCGGGGGATGCCTGGCGAGCCTTCAGGATTCGGCCAAATGCGCTCACCAAATCCCAGACCTCGATGCGCGCGATGGGAGCGTCCTCCGGCTCGATACGCCGGCGGGCTGGCGGAGGGGCGAGTCGTCGAAGGTGCAGTTGCCAGACACGGCTCTGTTCGTCCAAGACGCACGCGATCTCACGAAAACGCTTGTACTGGATCAGGCGCTCGATCAAATGGGACGAGGGGACCTCCTCGGATGCGTGGGATTCTTCCGTTTCCTCCGCGGAACGAGGCAATATCCGATCCGCTTTCATCTCGATCAGCAGACTGACGATCTCGATGAACTCGCTGATGTTGTCCAAATCGAGTTCCTTGAGGACGGTCAGGAATTCGACGTATTGCGTGGTGATGCGAGCCAGGGAGATATTCTCCAAAACCAGTTCCTGGCGGCGGATCAAATACAGCAGCAAATCGAGCGGCCCGTGATAGCTCGGCAAATCCACATCGAAATCCGCTACCGTTGCCTCGGTCGTCACCGCGCCACGCTCGCTGAGAAAGAGAACACCTGCCGCTCGTCGGTATCCGCATAGGCAACCGGGACAGCGAAATCGAAGGCGAGCGGCGCCGGTCCCATGGCGGGAATTGCGACCCGAAGCCCCAGACCGGGTGCAACGCGGAAG
>JBKDXO010000134.1:0-15099 GCA_046306195.1 Planctomycetota bacterium
ACTTGCAATCTATATTATCTCAGCATGGTCGATCAGCTCGGATTGTTGCTTTTTTTCAAGAGTATCAAATTCATCCAAGTCTCGTTTCGTTTTAACCTCCGTGTTTTGACCGTGCGAGGGCAGAAACCAGAGCGCAAAGGGAGTAGTGAGCAATACAGCAAAAAAGCAAGGACGAATCTTCAACATAAGGTGCCTAGTAATTATTAAAGATACTCTTATGGACAAAGTGATAGCCTTTTCCGTCACAGCAATCCCAATAAGCGAAAATGTTTTCATCCAATCGTTTTCCAACGGTTGCTGCTATCGATGGGTCTTCAAGGGGTGGAGGATTGATTGACATGAAACCGCATTGCAAAACCGTATTGTCATAATTAAATCCATTTATGAAGCGATTGATCTCAGCGCTTGTTGCCTCCGTCACGCGTACGTCGGCGTAAAATGAGGCATTTCCGGTTGATCCACACGAACCTCGCTGACTATTCCAAGACCATTCATCTTTAACTCCCCGATCACTTTGAAAATACGTGTACCAAACCGGGGCTGGATTTGCAACGAGCGAAAGGTCCACAAACCCAAACGTCTCCCTTTTCACGCACGAATAGAATTCTTGGTTTTCTTTAACACAACAATCTCCCTCAATCCTGCATTTGTTTACCGACTCGGTAACAGAAAGTTTTTGGCTAACAAGCCCGAAACGCGACTTCGTGGAAGCTTGCTTCACATTTACCGTGAACGGAACGCGTGCGTCAAATCCGCCACATTTAGAGGTTGCAAAAGCCGAGCGATTTATCTCTACATCCGCTTCACCGAATTGATCAATGGAAACGAAGGTTCGGCCATTCAGGAATGCGTATTGGTCCCATTCCCTCCCTATGTACCCAATCGGATCCCTCCCCAAGAACCTCCCCGCACTCGGGCTCATGCGTCTTGCCCGAAAGTGATGCGACCCCAACGGCGCATCCCATTCGCGACCAGTATACGAGCAGCGAGAGTTGAGCGTTGAGCTTTGAGGTGTGAGGGGTAAGCCAGATGCATTCAGTATCGTCGGTTGGCCGTAGGCCGTGTTGGCGTAACGCTGGGCGATGGCACCGGTGGAGGTGGTGATCGCGGTCACCGAGTACTGATGGTTGAAACAGAATGGACCAGTGAGGGTCGATGTTGTCGTCGAAGAATCATGAAGCGATTCGTTGGTCGATGCAATGATGGGCAGGGATGGAGTGCTTGTGATTGCGCCATCGAAATCGAACGATGCGATCCAACCTCCCGCTTGCGACTGCGCGCGATTTGATGCAGAGAATGCGTGGATTGGAATCGAGGAAGCAACCATGCGTTGCATTGTAAAGGATCCGCAGGGGGCGGTGCAAACTCTTTGAGGAGTTTCGGGAGTGGGGGTGGCACGTCCCAGAGGCTTTGCGATGGGCGTGGAGGGGTATTGCTAGCCGAGATGCGTCGAAGATCCGCCGGGGCGGACGAGCATCCGGGTTGAAGCGCGCAAGACGTTGCCATGTTTGCCTCAGTTCAGACCGGACGGCTTGCGCCGTTCCGCTAGTATTGATCGCCTACGGCGATACTCAGTTCGGGGGGCAAGCCCCGCCGTGATGGGGACCGCGTCGCTATCGCTTGCTGGTTGCGATTGCCGTCCGATGGGGACAAGCCCCATCGAAACGAAGAGCGCTCCGCGTGTGTTTGGGTATCGCATTTCGAAGCGTGCTCGCGCATGGACCGGGTTTATCAGCCGAGATGCGCGAGCATCCGGTTTGAGGGGTCAGCACCATGGCCATGTTCATTACGGTTCCAACCGGGGGCGGACGCCCATGCGACTGATCGGACAACAGGCGAAGCAGTTGAGACAACTGCTCTACATTACGTCGGGGCTAACGCCCGCGCGGCTGATCGGACAACAGGCGAAGCAGTTGAGACAACTGCTCTACATTATGCCCGGGCTGACGCCCATGCGGCAGATCAAAACCGCGGCTCGCGCTGGCTCGTTCCAAACCGCTTTGATTCGCGGCATGGGTTCGCGGTATTGGTTCGCGGTATTGGTTCGCGGTATAGGTTCGCGATCTTCCGCTGCTACGCGGTTCCACCAAGCGAAGACACTGCATCCCTCGCCCAAAAGGGAGCAAGGCCAGGGCCTGCCCGATGGCTACCGCTTCGGCGCAGAGGGTTGTTCTTAACTCCAACAGGACTACTCATCCGACCGCAGCGCCGCAGCCCGGTGATCATCTCGCATCGTCTCCCATAATTTCGCCAGGTGCTTGACCCGCTCTGGATAATCGCTCGCAATATTATGCGATTCGGTTCGGTCGTTGCGGAGATTGTACAACTCCCAGGGGCTTTCGCTTCCCGCCGCTACGAGCTTCCAGTCTCCCTCGCGGATCGCTCGATTCCGCTCATGCTGCCACCATAGGACTCGATCCGCAGGCATCGATGTTCGGCTCGCAGATTCCTTCCACGGACTGGCAGTAGGCCGCAGTAGCGACAGGAAACTCATCCCAGGCCGGGGAGGTGTACCGTCTGGGTGTTCACCAGTTTTTGACGTGACCGGTGTTCCTTGAGCGATCTCCAACAGCGTCGGAACGACATCGATCACGTGCAGCGGCGTGGATACTGGGATGGACTGCGAGGATACCGCTGCCGGCCAGTGCAGAATGCAGGGTGTGCAAATGCCACCCTCATGCACCCAGGTCTTGTGCTTGCGGAACGGAGTATTGGAAACCGTCGACCAACCGGGGCCGAGGCACAGATAACTTTCCTTCGATCCGGGCTCGGCATTCTCCGCATGCCCATCGCCGCGCACCATGATCTCCGCGCTGGCTCCGTTGTCAGACAGGAAGAGAATTACGGTTTGATCCAATTGGCCGTGAACTCGGAGCCATTCGATCAGACGGCCGATCTCGTGATCCATGTGCTCCACCATCGCAGCGTGCACCGCCATCTTGTCGATCTGAAATGCTTGCTGCTCGGAACTGAGGTCCGACCATGCGAGCGGGAGGTTCACTTCCCCGGGCCCCAATCGCTTGATGGCGTCCGGAAAAGGGTAGGGGGGGCCGAGCGATTGTTCGACCACGGATACCGTGGTTCCCAAACCGAGATCTCGCATGCGATTCCATCGATCCTGGCGCACTTGATCCCAGCCTGCTTGATACCGCTCCTTGCACCGTTCCACCCATTCCTTTGGAGCCTGCAGTGGAAAATGCGGGGCCGTGAAAGCGACGAACGAAAAAAACGGATCGCTCGGGTGTGCGTCCGCGTGCTGGTTCCATTGCGAAAGCGTTCGGTTCGCGATCTCGGTCGATGAGTAGTAGGTATCGTCCTCCGAGACCGCGGGGAGCGGTTCATCATTCCAGAAGTGTTTCTTCGGATGGAAGTGCCGATCGTGATCGTCGAGGCGATACGAACTGCCGAACCCTTCGCGAAGCGGCAAACCGTCGATATGCCATTTGCCGGAATGGTACGATCGGTAGCCAAAAGGTTTCAGCGTCTTCGACAACAAAGGTGCCCAAGGTGGGCGTTTGCCTTGATTGCCGCTCGGAACACCCTCGACATGATCGCGGCGAATCTGCTGGGCATAGTATCCGGTTAGCAACGCGCCGCGCGTCGGCCAGCAACGAGCCGTATTGTAGAACTGCGTGAATCGTATTCCTCCCTTGGCCAGTCGATCGAGGTTGGGTGTTTGGATCTCGCTGCCGTAGCAACCCAAATCCGAGAATCCCAAGTCGTCGGCGAGGAGGATCAGAATATTTGGAACTCGGCTCTTCGTGACGACGGCGCCTCCTTCGCCGCGGATCAAACCAGGCGTCGAGCATACAACCCATGCGGCGATCGTCATCGCGATCGCAGCGCGAAGTCGGTTTTGCAAAGCAAGTCGGGGAATGATCATCGGGTTACCTGCATCAGATGGGTGACGGCGGGGAGGGATAACGAATTGCCCAGCAACTGCCAGAGCCGTTTGTTTGGTATATGCTCGGGCAACACGAAGGTCGATGGAAAGCCCAATATATTCGCGACTTCGCGCGGGGCGAAGCGACGGACACCGGATTCCGTTTTCACATACGACCCCGATTTGGTGATCGTGCGACCATACGATGAGCCGAAACACGCCGCCACCGCCGAGGGATCATCCAAATCGACAATATCCAGCGCCTCGCGATATTGAGTTGCGAGGTGCGACTCGAGCACCAATTCGCTCAGTGGCTCCACGAACTCGCAGGTCCCGACGATTTCCTTCAGCGTTGGGTTGGCCGTCCGCGAGATCGGCGGCAGAGAGACCTCGGTGCGCGAAGCGATCACATAGACGCGAGGTCTGCGGTTGGGCCAGCCCAACTGCGTCGGACACAAGACCTGGAACTGCACCCCGTATCCCGCGTCTCGCCACCGTAGGGCCAGGGTTGCATACGCTTGCGACGTCTCGAAACCGACCACATTCTCGAGAACGACCACCGACGGACGGATCGAGCAGACCGCCTCAACCAGGTGCACGAGCGAACGGGTTCGCACATCTCCAAGATCTCGTTGCTCCCCCTTGCGCGTGAACGGAGTGCATGGAGGGCTCATCCACCAGAGATCCGCATGCTGAGCGGCAAGCCAATCGAAAGGTAGGGTCTCCAGTTCCCGTATCGCATAGGGGGTCGGGAAATTCATCCCGTAGACTGCCTGGCTGTCTCGATTGATGTCGACCGCGGCGACTACATCCAGCCATGGGCACGCCGCGTGCATGCCGCCGATCCCTGCAAACAGCTCAATCGCTTTCACGAGCGACAGCCTCGCAATGCTTGATCGTCGTCAAGAATCGCGCCGCTCCAGCACGCTCTCCGAGATATCGTGAAGGCGAATCCGGTTGGCTTCGGACTCGCGGTAGTAATCGCGGTGTGCCAAGAGCCGGCTTGCTTCTTCATCGATCATGATGGTGACATCTGGATGGAGTTGCAGGACCGATGCGGGGACCATCGACGTAACCGGTCCCTCGATCGCATCGCGGATCGCGCGGGCTTTCTGTTCTCCCGACGCGATCAGCAGAATCGATCGGGCGCTCATGATGGTGCCGATCCCCATCGTGATCGCCATGCGAGGAACGCCTTCGAGGCTGTCGAAGTACCGTGAATTGTCGCTGCGAGTGCGCTGCGTCAGCGTCTTGACGCGCGTGCGCGAGGCGAGCGACGATCCGATTTCGTTGAATCCAATATGGCCATCGGTGCCGATGCCGAGGATCTGGTAATCGATTCCGCCTGCTTCCTCAATCTGCCATTCGTAGTTCGCAGCCGCTTCGTTCAGGTCTTCGGCACATCCGTCCGGAAGATGCGTGTTTTCCAGAGCGATGTCGATGTGGTCGAAGAGATGCTCGCGCATGTACGCGTGATAGCTGCGAGGATCCGACGTAGGAAGTCCGACGTATTCGTCGAGATTGAAGCTCGTGACACTTTGAAACGAGACATCCCCCGCGCGAAAGGATTCGATCCACTCGCGATACACACCCACGGGAGTTCCACCTGTAGCCAGTCCCAAAACGAGCCGGCCCAACCGCTTCCCTCGTTTCGGTGCCAGCAAACCGCAACGTTCCAACGATTCCTTGGCAGCCACCTGAGTCATCTCGGCAGCGGATTCTAAAATGACAACTCGCACAAACCGTACCTGGCAATAGGAGGAAAACTGTTCCCGGCCTTGGCGCGACGCCAAACTACCCACCGACTAGTATGGCTGGAACCTTGCCCCCCGATCAAGAGTTTGACCCCTCGTTTCATCACCAATTCGATCGACTACACTGGGAGCGGTTCGAACATACGGGTTCGGAAAGAATTCCCGATTACGGAGCTTGCTATGCGTTGCCTCGGAAGCTGTTGCCCACGAAACCTTCACCTTCTCCTATGGTTTCTTGGGATTTGGGTCGTTTGCGGGGATTGCGCCACGGGCCAGGAGTCTGCGGACAAGAAGCCTGCGATCTACGAACAACAGCCCGAACCGGCCCCGATCCAGTCGTCGCGCGACGCAGCGGAAGGGGACAATCTAAGCCAACTCCGGAACCGCTCCTTGGCCGAAGGGCCAAAGCCGTTGTGGATTTGGGGCGAGGATGCCAACACGTCCTACGTGATTCGAAAGACTTTCGTCGCCCCATCGTTCGCATCCGCATGGCTTGCGGCCTCGTGCGACAACAGCATGTCGATCGAACTCAATGGTCGGCAGATCGGGAATAGCGATTCCTGGGAGGACGGATTGATCGTCGATCTCAGTAGCGTTCTCAAGCCTGGCGATAACCAGATCCTCTTTCGTGTTCGCAACGCAGGGGGTGTCGCTGCGCTGGTCGCGAAAATCGCGATCATCGACAACCAAGGAAAAATCACCACTCTGGAAAGTGGAACCGATTGGCAAGCGGCGTCCGTGAAAACTCCCGATGCGTTCCAGCCTTCGAAGAAGATCGCTACTTATGGCGATGCGCCGTGGGGCAACGTCCTCTCGCCGGAACGCTCGTCGCAGGGAAGTGGCTTTGCGATCCGACCTGGCTTCACGATCGAGCGACTGTTTCGTGTTCCGAAAGAGGTGTTGGGTTCTTGGGTTGCGATCACGTGCGATCCACAGGGCCGATTGATCGCCAGCGATCAAGAAAACAAAGGCCTCTTTCGAATCACACCTCCAAAAGTTGGAAGCAATGATCCGACGCGCGTTGAAAAATTGGATGTCGATATCTCCTCGGCACAAGGGCTTCTTTTCGCGTTTGACAGCCTCTACGTGTGCGTCAATGGTGGCAAGAGGAGCGGACTGTACCGTCTCAAGGACACCAACGGGGATGATCAATTCGACGAAGTCGTCTTGCTCAAGGAACTGCGAGGCGGGGGCGAGCACGGGCCGCACGCGCTCCGGTTGTCACCCGATGGCAAGTCGATTTATGTGTGCTGCGGAAACCATACCCTGCCCCCTTCGGATCGCATCACCAGCGCTCCGCCCCAGACCATGGGAGGCACGCGTTCCAAAGTCCTGACCGCCAAGCTCCCCGAAGGATTTACCAGCCGCATCGTCCCCAACTGGGATGAGGATTTGCTGTTGCCTAGACAATGGGATGCCAACGGACACGCAGTTGGCATCCTCGCACCCGGAGGTTGGATCGCCAAAACCGACCCCGATGGAAAAGCCTGGGAGATGGTGAGCATCGGGTACCGCAACCAATATGATTTTGCGTTCAACACCGCCGGCGAGATGTTTGTCTACGACGCGGATATGGAATGGGACATGGGTTCCCCATGGTATCGGCCGACCCGAGTGGTTCATGCGACCAGCGGCAGCGAGTTCGGATGGCGCAGTGGAACAGGCAAGTGGCCGTCGTACTATTTGGACAGCCTTCCCAGCCTCGTCGATATTGGTCCGGGGTCTCCAGTGGGAGTCGAGTTCGGAACGGGTGCCCGATTCCCGCACAAGTATCAACATGCTCTGTTTGTGTGCGACTGGACCTTTGGAACGATGTACGCGATTCACGCCAAGCCTCAGGGGGCCAGCTACGTCGCCACGAAAGAGGAGTTTCTTTCTCGCACCCCGTTGCCGTTGACCGATGTGGTCATCGGTACCGATGGGCATATGTACTTCACCGTCGGCGGGCGGGGAACGCAGTCCGAGTTGTATCGCGTACGCTACGAAGGAACCGAGCCGACGTCGCCAGCTCCGCCAATGCCATTGACCGACGAACAGCGACTGCGGCATTCGCTCGAACAATACCATGCCGATGCCGTTCCCAACGCGGACGCCACTGCCCGTCAACTGGTTGAGAAACTCAACCATCCCGATCGCCATATCCGCTATGCTGCTCGCGTCGGATTGGAACGGCTTCCTGCTTCGTTTTGGGCTTCCCGCATTATCGACAGTTCCGACCCGCAGATCGTGATCAACGGCGCAGCCGCCATCGCTCGTGTGGGAGAATCTTCGCTGCGCGATTCATTGCTCGCTCGGATCGCAACCATCGATCCTGCCCAACTCAGTCCGAGCGAGCGTCTCGAATTGGCGCGAACGCTCCAACTGATCTTGATCCGCCTCGGGGAAATTGATGAAGGATTGCAACGAGCGATCCGGGAACGGATCGATCCCATGTTTCCGTCGGGCGACGACACTCTGGACCGTGAACTGGCTATTCTGCTCGCGTATCTCGACAGCCCGACCTTACCCGGCAACATTGTTCCAATGTTGGAACGGGAACGACGATTCACACAAACGGATTTCGCCGACATCCTGCAGCGGAATCGCGGTTATGGTGCATCGATCGCTGCCATGCTCGACAATCAACCCGATTTGCAGCAGTTCCATTTCGCATTCGTGCTTCGCAACGTCCGCTCAGGCTGGACCTTGGAGCAACGCAAAGCCTATTTCCAGTGGTTTCAGAAGGCACAGACCTGGCAGGGCGGAGCAAGCTACGAGAAGTTCCTGATCAATACCGCCAACGATGCTTACGCGCTGTGCAATGACCAGGAGCGATTTACGCTCGAAGCCCTCGGGGTTCGCAAACCGGCACCTGTTCCCAAATCCTTGCCCGCTCCCGAGGGACCTGGCCGCAAGTACACCACCGAAGAGATCGCGGCATGGACTCCCGAGCGACTCAAGGATCGCAACCTGCAGCGAGGCAAAAAAATGTATGCCGCTGCCCGATGCGTCGTGTGTCATCGCTACGGCGGTGAAGGGGGAGCCACCGGACCGGACCTGACCCAAGTCGCCGGCCGATTCTCAGCGACCGATCTCATCGATGCCATCGTGCGTCCCAGCCAAGTGATCTCCGACCAGTACAAGACGATGGTCCTGCAAACCAAGGATGGCGAGGTCTACACGGGACGTGTGGTCAGCGACCTCGCAGGCAAAATCACTCTGGTGACGGATCCGGAAGATGCCACCAAGACCGTTACGTTGGATCGAAGCGATGTGGAGAACGAGAAGGTTTCGAAAGAATCGCAAATGCCCGCCGAGTTGCTCGACAAACTCAACGAAGAAGAGGTCCTGGATTTGATCGCGTACCTTCTATCGCGAGGCAAGTCATAAAGCTGTCAGCACGGCAACAGCATGCGGTCCGTGTAGCGGCTCGTGGGAAACCACCGAGCCGCATTGCCGCGTAACTACCTTCGGAAATTGGGTGGATAGGCATTGCCGGATTGCGGGGCAGGCACCTGGGAGTTAGGCCACTGCGGAAAGCCGCCGTTCGGATTCCCGTTGGGATTGTAATAACCGTTGTTCGGATTGTAGTAACCGTTGGCTGGACCTGGGTTCTGTCCCCATCCCGCTGGGACGCCATACCCTGGAGCAACGGGTTGTCCGGGCTGTTGGTACGGGGGCGACGGAGTCTGAGTGAAATAACCGGGCGGGTTCCCGTTGCTTTGCAGGCTTCCGTTGCCGGGAAAGTTTCCATTACCGGGAAAGTTTCCATTGCCGGGCAAGTTTCCGTTGCCGGGCAGATTCGGCAGATTCCAGCCTTGTACCTGTTGGCCAAGATCGTTGACCAAGGTCTCCTTGACTTGGCTCGCCTTGCTGCGATCGATTTTGAAGTGCGGCATGCCGTCGCTCCAATCGAGCGTCATGATCCCGGTGGCCATCAAAATCGCGCCCCCGATCATCAGGAGGCGAAATCCGAGCGGATTGGATGCGATGGTCCGAATGGGGCCCGGAGCTGCATACAGGGCCGCGTCGATCAATCGATCTTGCGTCGTCTTTTTCCTTCGCGATCGAGCCATCGCCTTGCGCCCTCCCGTGGTGCGCACGTCGTCGCCCTATTGGATTTCAAACTAGGAAAGCTTGTACGAAAAATAGCCGTTCGAACGCAATACGGATCGGATCGTGTATACTGAAGCCTCCCGTCATCAGGGCCCCGCCATGCCTCCCACCCGCACATCATTCCCAATTCATTATCCCGCAATGAACGGCATCGTTGCGTGTGGCTACCGAGAACTCCTGCTCGGCTTGCTTTTGCTTGCTTTCACGCCGTTGCTGCCCGGCCTGGACTTGAACGCACAACAAACGCCTGCCGAAAGCCAGCCGATCGCGTTCGCTACGGACATTCAACCGATCCTTCGCGAGCGTTGCTTTGCATGCCATGGGTCGCTCAAACAGGAGGCGGGTTTGCGTCTCGACACGGTCGCTTCGATGCAATCGGCCGGAGTGCTCGTGCCCGGCAACGCGGGCGAAAGCGAGTTGATGCGACGCATCGCAGCCGAGGAGGATTCGGTCCGGATGCCTCCGGAAGGAACTCGACTTAGTGGTCCTCAACGCGCTGTGATCGAACGATGGATCAGCCAAGGGGCCGTGCCACCCGCAAACGATGTTCCAGAAGAAGACCCCGACAAACATTGGTCGTTCCAGCCACTTCGCCGTCCCGATGTCCCAGTTGTGCCGTGCGCGGATGGCTTGGCGTGCGAGCATCCCATCGATGCGTTCCTGAACCATCGCATGATGCAGGCCGGTATCGCACCGAGGCCATTGGCAAGTCGCGAAACATGGTTGCGACGCGTAACCGTTGATCTGACAGGTATCGCGCCCACTCCCGACGAAATCCGCGCCTTTCTGGAGGACTCTTCGAGCGAAGCCTACGATCGCGTGGTGGAGCGGTTGCTCAGTTCCCCGCGTTATGGCGAACGCTGGGGACGACACTGGATGGATATCTGGCGTTACGCCGATTGGTTCGGGAGACGTGGGGTGCCCGATGTATGGAACAGCGCACCGCAAGTTTGGCGCTGGCGAGACTGGATCGTTCGATCGCTCAACGACGATGTCGGATACGATCGCATGGTCCAGTGCATGCTTGCAGCGGATGAGTTGTATCCAGACGATCCGGATTCGATCGTCGCGACAGGATACTTGGTTCGCAATTGGTACGCATTGAATCCCAATGACTGGATGCGCAATGTTGTGGAGCATTCGGGCAAAGCGTTCCTTGGCCTCACGTTCCAATGCGCTCATTGCCACGATCACAAGTACGATCCCATCCGCCAAGAGGATTACTTTGCCCTCCGCGCCTTCTTCGAGCCGATGTACGTTCGGCAAGATCGGCGGAGAGGCGAAGCGGATCCCGGCCCCTTTCAAGATTACGAGTACAGCACGCTGCGCAAGGTGCAGCGACTCGGCTACGTCAGTGTGTTTGATCACAAGACGGACGCGCCGACATGGCTGTACACGGGCGGTGACGAGCGGAATCGTCAAACCGATCGCGGCGCGATCCCCGCGTCGGTACCGAGTTTTCTCAAGGATGCATGGGATCGAACGATCGAGCCGGTCCCACTGCCCGTCGCGCGCTGGTATCCCGGTCTCCATCCCGACGTGCAGGGTTCGGTGCTGTCGGACATCGACGCAGAACGGGCGATCGCGGAGAGCGAACTGCAACAAGCCCGCGATGAATTAGTTCGCTGGGAGTCCGATCCCACATTGTCCCAGGAGCGGTCAGAAGCACTGGCTCGCGCGAGTCAGGCCAAGCAAGCCTACGACTCCTACGTTGAAACTCATGCCAAGCGTTCGCCCACACTATCGAGCGGTGCGCGGGGATTGACGCTCGATGGCAGGGCAGGTCGGCGGATGATCTTCAATTCGCTCCGCTCGATCACGCCCCTGGGACACGGGTCTAGTATCACGTTTGTCATCGCGCCGATGACTTCGGCCCACCTCAATATTCAATTGACGCGCAACAACGCGCAAGGGTTAACGGCGACGTTCGTCGGTTTCGAGGGTGGCAAGATCAAGGCGTATCGCCCCGGCACATTCGATGAGTTTGAGGTCGGCGTGCTGCCTGTCGAGTCGATTCAAGACGGTGGACCAATCGAAGTCCGCATCGTGCTCGATCGAGAAAAAGATCAAGGCTTGTTAAGCCTTCGCGGCATCCGTAGCGATGCGTCGGTCGTATCGGAAGTTCCCATCGCATTGCATGGATGGGACCCCGCGAATCATCCGGAGCAAGGGATTCTCATCGATGCTCGGGCCGGCGCGTGGGGTTGGTTCGATGATTGCATCCTTCGCAACGCCGACGGGAGCGAGGTCTACCGCTGCGATTTTGATGCGATTCGCACCGACGGTGCATCGTCCGAGGCACTGCCAAGTGGAACCGAGATTGTCGGACACGCTGGGTGGGAAGCGGCCGCGTCCTACTGCCAGGCAGGCGGGCTGTCCACGATCGCAGACGCGATTCCGGATCCCCAGCGAGATCGATTGCGAGAAGGGTGGGAGCAATGCGAGCGATTGGCGAACCGCGGGCAATTGGCGGTGGATGCGGCGGTTGCCAAGGCCGCGTGGCTCGCGGCGCGGCGCGCGGATTGGATGGCGCGAACCGCCGCGGAACAATGCCGCTACCGTTCTGGGAACGACACCGTGCCACCCGAGTATTCGGAGCTTGCTCGCGTCGCCCACCGCGCCGGTCATGAACTCCAGCAAAGAAACGGAGCATATCAACGGGCGAAGAGTCGGGTGGAGTTGGCGGTGGCGGAGTCGCTGCGGAACGACGTCGCTGACCGGGACAAGAAGCAGGCAGCGGCGCGAACTCAGTGGTCCCAGGCGGACCGCGAATGGCAACGCATCGCCACGATTGCTTTGGACCCAAGCGCGGAAACGTATGAGCCGTTAAGCAGGCAATACCCTCGGACCAGCAGCGGTCGACGTGCCGCACTCGCGTTTTGGATCACCAGTCCTCGCAATCCCCTCACCGCGCGCGTCGCCGTCAATCACATCTGGCTTCGCCATTTCCACCAGCCCTTGGTGGGCACTGTCCACGACCTCGGACGCAATGGGGCTCGACCGACCCATCCCGAACTGCTCGATTGGCTCGCTGTAGAATTCATGGAATCCGGATGGAGCATGAAGCATCTGCATCGGCTGATCGTCACCAGCCAAGCTTATCGTCGCGTGTCGTCCGTGGGTGGTCATTCCGCTGCCACGTTGGATCCTGCGAATCGATGGCTATGGCGCATGAACGCAGGCCGGATGGAGGCGGAGGTGGTGCGTGACAGCGTGCTGGCGATGGCAGGCCAACTCGACGAAACCCGCGGCGGCCAGGAACTCGAGAACACCGAATCCTTGACCACCCAACGCCGATCGATCTACTATTCCTGCCAACCCGAGGACGGTGGCATGAGTCCCTTGGGTGCCCTATTCGATGGTCCCGACGCCAACGATTGCTACCGTCGAACCCGCACGATCATTCCCCAGCAGTCGCTGGCCTTGACCAACAGCGATTGGGTCCACCGGATGAGCCAAGAGATTCGTAAACAAGTCGATGCGCCGAAGTTCCCAACGGATGCAGCCGGGAATCGGGCCTTTGTGGAAGCAGGGTTTTTGCGGATCCTGGGGCGTGCGCCTCGCGAGGATGAATGGAAGCTGTCGGTCGAGTATCTGGAGCGGGCCGAGGGGGACGCGCGGGCGTCGCTGCTGAGGGCCTTGATCAATCACAACGACTTCGTCACGATCCGATGATGGGGAGGAAGCCATGACCGAGAAGCCATCAAACCGGGGGCCATCAAACCGGGGGCCATCCTGCGGGCGGATTGCGAGGCGTTCGTTCCTCGCCGATTACGGGATGGGGTTCACCGGCATGGCGATCGGTGCGATGCTTGCCCAGGACGGCCGATTGCGCGCCGCGCAAGCCGACGTAGTTGCTTTGGCTCAGGCTCCGATTGCGAAAGCCAAATCTGTGATTTGGATTTTTCTTTCGGGTGGATACAGCCATGTCGAGACCTTTGATCCCAAGCCTGCGCTCAACGATCATGCTGGCAAGACGTTCGACAAAACCCCATTTGAGAACCCCGTCCATTCCCCTTTGCACAAGAAACGTTTTCGATCGGTGCCCGCCGAGGAGATCAACGTCCGAGATGTCTACCCGATCATCTATCCGATGCAGGTGGGGTGGAAACAGGTTGGCGAGTGCGGCGTTGGGATCACCGATTGGTGGCCGCATCTGGCGAAATGCGTCGATGATCTTTGTTTTGTGCGCAACATGTGGACCACCGACAACGATCATGCCGCCGAGAATCAGATTCACACCGGGCGTCATCGACTCGATGAAGTGCAACCGTGCATCGGATCGTGGGCCAGCTATGGGTTAGGGTCGCTCAACGATAACTTGCCCAAGTTCGTGGTGCTGGGCGGTCCGACTCGGCCCGATACGCGAGCATCGATCGATGCATATTATTTGGGCCCTCAGTATTCTGGCGTACCATTGACTCTTGATCCTTCGAACCCCCTGCCTTTTGGTACTCGGAACAGCGCCCAAACCTCTGAGATGCAGGAGAAAGAATACGAGTTGATCGGCAAGCTCAACGGTCTCTCATCGGTCGAGTATCCGGAGGACGACGACCTACGTGCGCGGATTCGGGCTTATGAACTCGCTTACCGCATGCAAGCGGCGGTGCCCGAAGCGATCGATTTCGCGCAGGAGTCCGCAGAGACGCATCAGCGGTATGGCCTCGATCGCGAGGAGACGAAGCTTGCGGGACAGCGGTTGTTGGCTGCGCGGCGTTTGGTGGAACGCGGCGTTCGGTTTGTGCAAGTCTTTCCGAGTGCGTATGGTGTGTGGGATTCCCACCAAAAGCTCAAGGAGAATCACACCAAGTTGTGTGCGACGATCGACTTGCCGGTGGCGGGACTGGTTGCCGATCTGAAACAGCGAGGGTTGCTCGACGAGACGTTGGTCGTGTTCTGCACGGAATTTGGGAGAACGCCGGGCCTGGAGCAGCGAGCAGGGGGAGTCGATGGCCGCGACCATCACCCCAACGGCTTTACGATTTGGATGGCGGGAGGCGGGCTCAAGCGTGGTCATATTCACGGCGAGACCGACGAACTCGGCTACCACGCGCTCGGTGAGGGGCACTACGTCACCGACTTGCACGCCACGGTGCTGCACCTGCTCGGCCTGCAGTCACAATCGCTGGAGATCCCCGGCCGCAAGCGTCTCGACATCGATCGCGGCCGCGTGATCACCGACATCTTGGCATAGTGGAAATTCGATTGAGAAATCGTTCCATCTTGCCCAACCCCGTTCTAAGATCGTCAATCCAGACGTCACTCGCTGGTACCACTGCATCTCCCGGTGCGTTCGCCGCGCGTTTCTCATCGCGGAGTATCAGGACTTCGATCGCAAGGCCTGGCTCGATCAACGCCTTCGAGAAC
>JBKDXO010000135.1:0-29109 GCA_046306195.1 Planctomycetota bacterium
GCGCAGGGCTTCGACTTCCATGCGCCTCGGACGGCAACGTGTCCGTTTCCTGACCGATGGCCGGCCGAGCGATCGCGGCTGCCATCGAGCCCGCGGCGATCGCGATGCCGAGCCCCAGGAACCAACTCGGAAGGGAAATCATCGAAGGCTTTTCTCGAAGAAGTTGGTCATCATCCGGTACTGGTGGTAAACCTGCATCGGATCGGTGATGCCGTGCCGATTGCTCGGGTAGACCATCAGTTCAAACTCTTTGCCGGCTCGCTGCAGGGCATGGGCCAGCTGCAAGGTGTTGGCCATGTGCACATTGTCATCGATCTCGCCGTGGATGAGCAAGAGTTTTCCGTGCAGGTTCGCAGCGGCTTCGACCACCGAACTGGTCTTGTAGCCTTCGGGATTGGCCTGCGGCGTATCCATGTAGCGCTCGGTGTAGATGGAGTCGTAGTTGCGCCAGTCGGTGACCGGCGCCCCAGCGATTCCTGCCTTGAACAGTTTGGAATGGGTCAGCGCGTAGGCGGTGAAGTACCCGCCGTAGCTCCAGCCCCATAACCCGATCCGCTCGGGATCGGCCCAGGATTGCGCGGCGAGCCAACGGGCAGCATCCTCGAGATCCAGCAACTCGATCGCTCCAAGATCGCGATAAATCCGCCAGGTATCGGAGTTCCCCTTGCCGAGTGCCGATCGGTTGTCGCACAGCAGCACCGCGATCCCCTGATCGGCGAGATAGCGATGCCACAGATCGCTGCGGCGCGTCCATGTATTTTCGACCGTCGGGGCGGACGGTCCGCCATAGACATGGATGACCGTTGCCGCGCGTTGGTTTGGCAATCCCGCAATCGTTTTTTCCGAGGGTGCATAAAGCATGGCTTGAAGAAGCTGACCGTCCCGCGCCGGGATCTGCATCAACCGCGGAGCGGTGCTGTCGACATAGTCCAAGCGATCGTTTCGAAATCCTCCCGCATATCGGATCGATGCCCCTTGGGCGTTTCTCAACCAGAGTTCCGCAGGTGTGTCGAGGTCGCTCGCGGAATCGAAGTAGTACTGTCCCCTGGGATGAACGGCGATGCGATGGGAACCGAGTTGATTCGAAACGAGTTGGATCTCCCCGGAATCGAGTTGCAGCCGGAGCACATCGGAGTTGGTCGGTGCCGAGCGATGTCCGATGAACCAAACCGATTTGCCATCTTCGGCGACGCTGGAGATTTCCTTGACATCCCAATCGCCGCTGGTCAGTTGCTGGCGCTCGCCTGAGGTGCGGATGCGACTGATATGGCGACGGCCGTGCGCGTCATCGTGCAGCCAGAGAAAGCTGCCATCGGGCAGCCACCGCGGCAGGTCGATCACATCGATCCAGGCTTTCGATTCCTCGTGGGCAAGTGTGCGGACGGCCCTGGTGGATGCATCGAAGAGCATCACATCGAGCTTGCTCTGGATCCGGTTTTGCACTTGGAAAACGAGTTGATCTGGTTCGTCGGGCTTCCATCCCACCCGAACGATCAGACGATCGGGCTGCGGATAATTTTCGATTCCGACCTCGGCACTCGTTCCGGTCGCGATATCGACCACATGCAGGGAAGCCAGCGGGTTGTTTTGGCCCGCTTTCGGATAGCGCATGTTTTCGATTCTCTGGGCGAACGACAGAGAATCATCGATGACGAAATTCGGAACGGGGGATTCATCGAGCCGCAGGTAGGCGATGCGGGACCCATCGTGATTCCACCAAAAGGCTTTGAATTGGCCGCGGCCGTAAACCTCTTCCTGATAGACCCAATCGAGTTTGCCGTTGAGAATCTCGCCCCCACCATCGGTGGTGAGGGCTTTGGCTTGCCGAGTCTTGCAATCGACCACCCACAGATTCTGGTCTCGAACAAACGCGACGTGCCCGCGCGACGGGCTGAGCTCCGCGAACTCCTCTTCGACGTCCGGGGTTTCCGTGAGGGCCGTGGCGGTTTGGGAATCCGCATCGTAGAGAATGAGATCCTTTTTGTGTTGGATCAGGGCGGTCTTGAACTTGCTGTCGAACAGATTGATTTGACGGCCGTACTGGGCCGCTTGGCCATCGCCCAAGCCCGGAAGTTTTTCCAGGGCTTCGACCATCTTCAACGGCAGTGCGAAGGGCTTCATCGATCCCGAGAGAGCGTCGACTTCGAACCATCGGTTCTCCCGTTGCAAGAGGTAGCTGTCGCTCTCCGGCAACCATTTGGGAATCGGTGCGGGCATCGCCGAGTAGGAGACACGCTGCTTGGGGTCGAAAAGCTTTTCGAGAGTCAGTCGTTCGCCGCGGATATCGGTGGGCTTGAGCTGGCCGATCCCGAGCTTGGGCAGCGACCGGGCGGCGAGGGACTTGGGAGACTCGTTCAAACGAACCACTCCGTAGAGCGAACCCTCGCGCAGCGACGGATCGAAGAACCCCCAGCTCGCCAGCGATTCGTTCGAATGGGGCTCGAGAAGATACGTCGCCAAGGTCCCCAGCGGATGATCGGTCGAAACGATCCACCCCGGTCCGATCTCCACCGCAGCGGACTCGAGCTGAACGTCGTACTGGCTCATCTTGCGAAACTGGAATTCATTGAGTTCCTTTCGCGATTGAATGCGATAGCGGCCGGCCTCAACAACCTCTCGGCCAGGGAATGGGATCAGCGGGATACCATGCAGCCGCAATCGGCTCGCGGCCCAGGAATACTCTTCGGGCACAAAATAGAACTTCGGTGCATCGACTTGTAATGAAGCGACGCCGCGATTCATGAGGGTGACTTGGTATTCGGTCGGCTTCAGATCCTTGACCCGGTCTCGATCTTTAGGGGAAGGGAACGGGGAATCGGGTTTGGGATCGGGCCACGCGTAACCGGCGACTTGCGCTTCGCCTTCGGCGGCGACGATTTTTCCTTGGATCGGGACTTGCATCGGGGCTTGCATCGGAGTGGGCCTGGCCGCGGGGTTGAGCATCGGCTTGAGGGTCTGCGCATTTTCCGTCAAGGCTTTGAGGCATTCCTCGATGAAGGCGTACGAGACCTCGATGCGCCGTTCGTACGACGCGTAGGAGTATGACTCCACCAGAATTCCCATCTTGCCCCTCAGTCCCATGTACTCGGTGCTGTAGCGGGGTTCGAAACCGTAGGATTCCCAGATCGTATGGTCGCGGTTGAAGTTGCCGTAATAGAAGACCGGTGCGCCCCGATCGCGCATGGCTTGACCGACGCGCGGCATCATCGTCCCCCGCATCCACGCGACCATGTCGGGATTGGCCGCTGGGTTGTGCGGGATGTCGTAGGTCATGTCGTAGCGATGGAGCGAGCCGTTGGTCGTATGGGCGTCGAAGAGCACATCGGCGTTCCAAGCGTCAAGCAATCGGACCAGCGACCGCACTTCGGGAGAATCGAGCTTGACGAAGTCGCGATTCAGGTCGAGTCCCATCGCGTTCTCGCGGGTTCCCATGCCGAGGGCTGGGCCATCTTGACCAGGGCGATGAAGGACACCGACCCGTTCGTTGCCGTCGGCATTGAAGTTGGGGGCGATCACTAGGACCGCTTTCTCGAGAAATGGGTGCGATCCGTCCTGGACCAGATCGCGGGCCAGAGCCAGCAGCGCTTCCTTGCCATCGCACTCGCCACTGTGGATGTTTCCGATCATGACCACCAGGAGGCGTGGGTCCTCGGCGGGGAGGGGAAGCTGGACCTCTTGCTCGCGGGACAAGACCAGGGCCAGCAAGGGTCGATTTTCTGTCGTGGAGCCGTACTGGATGAGTTTGGCGTGCGAGCTGGATTTATCGAGCGATTCCAGGAAACTCTGGACATCCAGTTCGCGCGAGGTGGCCATGAAGTTCGACCGCTCCGCGATCGTGGAGGGAGAAGCGACCTTCCGCGACTTCCCCCCATCCTCGGCCCAGGTCAACTGCCCGATACCAGCAATCGAACCAGCCATGGAAAAGACCAGGGCCAGGAGACTCGGAGAAACGAAGACGAAAATCGTTGCCGACGCGAAGTTGAAAGATCGGGCCATGGATGAGAAAAACCCCCTTTTCCAAATGGTAAGATCAACGGATAACCATGGGTTGCATGGCCGCTCCGCGAGATAGTCTAATCCAAAGCAGTTCGAGTTTACGAGCGCAAGCGCTAAGGAGGAACGGAAAATGAGTGTCAACTTGGGATCTGTCCTTCGCGGACTGTTTTCCTCGGTCGTCGCCGCGTTTTTTTTGCAGGCACTGGGTCTCGTCGCGCACGCCGAGAATCCCCGCGTGTCGCTCGAGACATCGATGGGGGTAATCGAGGTCGAGCTTTTCGAAACAGAAGCACCCATCACCGTCAAAAACTTCTTGAAGTATGTCAAGAAAGGACATTTTGACGGTACCATTTTTCATCGAGTCATCCCCGGCTTTGTGGTTCAGGGGGGCGGGCTCGAGAAAAACATGAAGGAGCGGAGCACCGAGTCCCCGATCAAGAATGAATCGAGGAATGGTTTGAAGAACGAAAGAATGACCCTGTCGATGGCGCGGACCTCCGCTCCGGACAGCGCGACATCGCAGTTCTATATCAATCTGGCCGACAACAAAATGCTCGACCGCAAGAATGCACCCGACGGGGTTGGGTACTGTGTTTTTGGCAAAGTCGTCAAGGGTGAGGACATCGTCGACCAGATGGCAAAGGTTCGAACCACAACCCGAGCGCCCCATTCCGGCGTTCCCGCCGACCCGATCACGCTGGTCAAAGCGACTATCCTCGAACCGGAAAAGAAATAATTTATGAACACTCCTTTCGACCGTAGAACCTTCGGCATCGCCGCAGGTGCAGCACTGACCTCGGCGTATTCCCTCCACGCCATCGGACAAAATCCTCCCAACGGTCCCACCGAAGCGACCTTTGAACGGGATTATGATCCGCCATCTTTCAAGCCATCGTGGAAGAAAGAACAGATCAACCGAACGATGGCGCAGGACTTCGTGATCTATGCCCACTCCGATCTGGAAATGACTCGCAAGCTGCTCGATCGAGAACCGGGGCTGCTCAACGCGGCGATCGACTGGGGAGGCGGAGATTGGGAAACCGCCCTCGGTGGAGCTTCCCATATGGGTCGGCGCGATGTCGTGGATCTACTTCTCAGCCACGGTGCGCGAAGCGACCTCTTCTGCGCCGCAATGCTCGGACAGATCGAGATCGTTCGGACTTGGCTAACGCTCCAACCCACCTTGATCGATGCCAAAGGCCCCCACGGTTTCTCTCTCCACTTCCACGCCCAAGTCGGAGGCGAGGAAGCCAAGGAAACACTCGACTACCTGCAATCGATCAAACAAGTGGAACTCAAACCGATCCCGTTCCTGAACCAAAAACCGCCGAAAACATGAGTTTCGAGGCGGAAGATTCCCCGGGTACACGTGCGTGAGCGAAGGTGTACGACTTGACGATCGTCCGACAATAAAGACGATTGCTCATGGCGTTGCCTTCCTTGAACAATACAGTTCCCTCCCCTTTCCATCCCAACCATTCTGGAGAAATAACCTCATGGCAGTATTGGTCACCAAACCCGCCCCGGATTTCAAAGCCCAAGCAGTTCTCAAGGATGGATCGTTCGCGGAACTGACCCTCAGTCAGTTCAAAGGCAAGTACGTCCTTCTGTTCTTCTACCCCTTGGATTTCACATTTGTTTGCCCGACCGAGATCATCGCCTTCTCCGATCGCGTCAAGGAATTCGAAGACCTGGGCGTGCAGGTCATCGGCATTTCGGTCGATAGCCACTACTCCCACCTAGCCTGGCGAAACACCACCCGAACCCAATGGTGAATTGGGCAAATCGATTACCCAATTGTCGCCGATCTCAACAAGCAAATCGCTCGCGACTACGACGTCCTGCTCAACGACGCCGTCGCCCTGCGAGGACTGTTCCTGATCGACAAAAACGGAACGGTCCGTCACCAAGTCGTCAACGATCTGCCGCTCGGCCGATCGGTCGACGAAGCCCTTCGCATGGTCCAAGCCCTCCAGTTTTTCGAGGCCAACGGGGAGGTCTGCCCAGCGGATTGGAAGTCCGGAAAACGGTCCATCAAGCCGACCGTTTCGGGCAGCAAGGCCTTTTTCGACGCCGAATACTCGTCCAAGGCCTAAGCCGGTACCACCCTCAAAGCAAACCTGCCGAGCCGCAAAATCCCACCAATTGCCGACGATCCGCGGAAATCGGGCCCCCGCGGATCGTGCCGAGTTACATGCAGGGCTGCTTTTTCGGTTTTTCCCTTGATATGAGCAATCCGAGCAAGGATCCGGCGAGGCGCCTCAACCACCTCGATGCGGACGGAAACGCCCGCATGGTGGATGTCGGCGACAAACGGGAGACGGTTCGCACGGCGACGGCGGCCAGCCGGATTGCCATGTCGGTCGAAGCGGCAGAAGCGATTCGCAATCAAGCACTCGCCAAAGGGGATGCGATTGCCGTCGCCCGCGTCGCTGCGATCTCTGCGGTGAAGCAAACCAGCCAACTGATCCCGTTGTGCCATTTGATCCTGATCGATGGTGTCACCGTGGACTTCGACTGGGTGGATCCGCGAACCCTGGAGTGTCGGGTAACCGTCCGCTCCACCGGGAAGACAGGGGTTGAGATGGAAGCATTGACGGCAGCCAGCGTGGCAGCGTTAGCCATCTACGACATGGGAAAAGCGATCGACCGATCGATGGAAATCAACAACGTGAGGCTCATCGAAAAGACGGGTGGTCAGCGCGGCGATTACCAACGGTCAGAGTAAAGCATCATGGAAACAACCGATATCTCAACCCACAGGATGTTTGCGGACTCCTCGGGAACCACAGTCACTGAGCCATTGCGAGACGCGGATGCGTACCGCCATGCGTTTCATCTAGCGACCGAATGCATTGCGTCGGGAATGCAATCGGTAGAAGATCGCATTCGCACCGAACTCGACAGCCACGACCCCCTCGTTTCCGAGATGCTTCAGTACGTGGCTGGTCTTGGTGGAAAACGACTGCGTCCAGCCCTGACTTTGCTGACAGCGAGATGGCTTGGAAAGATCACCGACGAGACGGTCCGATTGGCGACCGTGGTCGAACTGGTGCATACCGCAACCCTCGTGCATGACGACATCCTAGACCATGCAACTATCCGACGTCACAAGCCGACCGTGCATGTCCGTTGGAATGTCCCTGCGAGCGTTCTCATCGGCGATTGGTTGTTCACCCACGCCTACCGCTTGGCCAATGAAGGGGATTCCACCCTGCCTGGCCGATGGGTTGCCATCGCTGCGGAGCGGGTTTGCGAAGGAGAGATCCGGCAAGGGCAAAGCATTGCGGATTGGGGAATCTCCGAAAGCGACTACCGACAAATGCTCGCCGACAAGACCGGTGCACTTTGCGGTGTCAGCACCGCCCTGGGTGCTTGGTCCGCAGGTGCCCCACTGGAAGTGTGCCGCGAATTGGAGTTGTTCGGTATCGAACTCGGCACCGCATTTCAAATCTACGACGATTGGCTCGATGTGTGGGGCAATAGCCTCAAGTCGGGCAAAACGCTCGGCATGGATTTGTCGCAACTCAAGCCGACGCTGCCGATCTTGCGCACGTTGCAACAAATGGACTGCGATTCGCGAGAAGCCTGGGTCGCTTCGGTGGAATCGCAATCGCCCAAGGCGATCGAGCAGATGCGGGCGTACCTCGATCAATACGATGCATCCCAGTACACCCTCGACGCGGCTCGCGATCAGATCCGAACTGCGATCGGGCGGTTGGTTGCAATCGCGGACCGTCTCGGAGGACGCGAAAATCCAGGGTTCCAAGCTCTCATGGCCCTCGCTCACGCATCGGTTCAGCGAGCTGGCTGAACGTTCAATTGCGGTGCGGGTGCCGGAATCACGAACTGCGGTGCCGTATCGTTCGTCGGGTTTGCATCGGACGGGTAGACCTCTTCTCCAACCTGCCCCCCCTCGATGCAAGGACCGCACGGCGCTCCCATCCCAGTACCGTTGGCCATCCCGTACACTCCCGACGTGATCGGACCGGGATCAACCCAAATATTCTCCGCATCCACGCGGATCGTTCCAAGATCCTGATCCAGATTGCGTCGCTGCGCTTCGTAGAATACCCAAACGTTGAGGAAGTTGTTTTGAGCGTTGAGCAAGTCGCTCAGGGCCGACACGCTGTCGCGCGCTGCCGTAGGCCCAGATGCCTGGTTCAAACTTTCTCGTACCTGGCGCAGATCCTCGTTGATCGTGATCTGCTGGGCTGCGATCCGAACCGCGTAACGCTGAAGCTCGAAGTTGTACTGGTTGTAGCGCAGGTTTCGCAACTCCGATCGCAAGGTCTGCCAAACCTGATCCTCATACCGATAGTAATTTCGCTTCGCTTGCTGGAAATCGATGAGCACCGATCGGTAGTTGTTTCGCTCCTGCAGCCGAGTCAGCGGCGTATCCCATTGGAATCCAGCCCGCAGTCGACCACTCCCTTTCTTGTAATAAAACGGGTTGCTCGAAGTGTTGATCATGTCTCCGTTGAAGACCAGGTCGAGCGAACTCTCCAATCGATCGGCGACGAACTCGATGGAACGCCATGCATCGACCAAGGATGCGCGAGCGTTCATCCAGTCGAGTCGATTGACTCGCGCGATCTCGACAGCTTCCTCGGGCAAAATATCCACTTCCGGTAGAACCACGCTTTCGATCCGAGCTTTGGCTTGCACGACTTGCAACGCCAAAACGTCTTCAGCATACTCAGCCAGAATCCCCTGGCTCGGCAAAATGACTTGGTCTCGGAGTCGAAGAAAACGCTCTTTGCTATCGATCGATTGCGTTTCATTGAGGATCGATTGCGATTGCATCTGAAGCTGTCGGAGACGGTTCTCGCGATCCCGAAATCGTTCTTCGAGCTTGGCCAGTTCCTTCGCAAGCGTCTGCGGCAACTGCTCCATCCCCGACGAATCGAGAAGAGCGAGATCCAGCGTGTCGGTTGGGAGCAAGCTGCAAATCGACTCTCGCTCCTCTTTGTAAATCGCCCGCAGGCGTTGCAGTTCTCGTTCGCGGCGAGGCAAAACACCGACCAACTTCTCGATATCCGATCGGATCGTGTCGATGTCCTGGCCGAGAATCGTTTTCCCGACCTGATCGAGTTGCCCTAAATCTTTTTCGATTCTTTGAACTGTGTCGCGCGTGTCCTGGTTCCATTGCAAGGATCGAACCTTCAAACCCGTCGCCGGGTCGTTCGCAACGGGGCTCATCTCGAGCAACCGATAGTTCGTGTTGCCAATCCGATCCCGCAGATCCGCTACCTGGTTTCGCCGCCCCTTGAGATCGCCGCTGATCAAATCGAACTGATCCAAAATAGGATCCTTGATCTCAATGCAAACATAAGGCGGCAGGCCGAGCACGTTGACTTTGAAGTTGTCGAGCGTTTGCTCCAAGTTGAATTTTTGCTGTAGCAGTGCAGCCTGCGAAGAGATCAACGCCTGACGCGCCTGCGCCACCTGCAACTGCTGGCTCGGGATCGTGTCCTGTGTCGGTGGAATGATCGTCAACTGTTCGCGCAGGGTGTCCTCGAAACGAGCCAGGTTCTCGCGCAGGCGAGCCACGTTCTCTTCTGCGTTGCGGATCTGGACAAGGTTCTGCACCAAGCCGAGGAATCCGCCCACGCCACCCACCGCACCACCCCCTGCGAAACCACCACCCGCACCGCCACCTGCACCACCCGCACCACCTCCCGCACCACCGCCGACACCACCGAGAGTATTGCCGACCGCTCCAAACCCCCCTCCAAGACCGGTGAAATTCTGCAGCCCCGCTCCCCCCAACAAACCACCGCGACGCGATGGCCCAGGCTCAGCCGCTCGCCCGACGGTGACCGTGATATAGAAACCGGTTCGATAGCGTTCGAAAGCTCGCACGTTGTAGAGCAAGGTTCGCTCCGCCAACGTCAACGTCTCGAGGACCACGTCGCGACCGCCGTTGCGCAGCAGCGGCTGAATAAACGTGAAATCAATCAGCGAGTTCGCACTTTCGGTCGTCGGTCCTGTCAAATTCCAAGTGATGTTGTTCGCCATCCCGACAATCAGATCGGCACCGGTCGTGAATCGACGACGCAAGCCGACGCCCCTGTTCCCGATCCCTGTCGTGAACAGGTTCGAGGAAATGGAGGAAGATCCTCGAAGACTTCCGTTGGCGTTGTAGAAATTTGAATAGCCCGCAAACAATTGGTTGCTGAACTGGAACCGTTCGGAACTGACGTCCAACGCTGACAAATAGAGCGTTTCGATCTCCGCTTGGTAGTTGGGATTGTGGAGAGTCGCTAAACGGACGGCGGTATCGGAGTCGATCACCAAAACTCCGCGTTCATCCAGCGGCAAATACTGCCACCAAACGGGATTCTCGGCCGTGTTGGTCCGGCCGTTCACATCCCAAAGGGGGTAGTGCTTTTTCCCGTTAAGCACCCGCATGTATTTTGCCGCGACCCCATCGTCTTCGGGCATCGGAGGACGATCCGGGTTGAATGGATCGAACATCCGGGACGCCGGATCGACCTGGATGGAGCGAATCTCCGGGGCGCAGGCGTCCTGGATCTTTTCGCTGATCAGGTTCCCGACTTCCTGGTCCGCCCGGTTGCGGTAATGGGCCCGATTGCATCCAGTTCCGGTCGCCAGCGACACGCCCAAAGCTACTAGGCATCCGCTTCGGATCAACGCTCGCAACTGCGATTTCGTCAGGGAAAGTGGCTTCATCGGGGAAAATCCTGCCTCGAGAGAATAACGATTCCTCTCTTGTTTCGGACTTTGCCATCCTCGCCGTTCATTCCTGAACTACCAGCCCTACAACGCCTACCGGAAACTCGCAACTTACCAAAGTTGCCGAAAACACCTAAGGTGAGGCTAGCAAAACCGTTAGGATCGCCCAAACTTGACGGGTTCGCTATAAATGCACAGCCGCGCCACCTACACGCTATCCCGTCACTGTCGAATTTTTCGTGCCCCTGAGGATCTATGTGGAATTCATCGCGACTCCTTGGTCTGGTCATTTTTCTGGTATTGGGTGGATCGCATCTGCGTGCTGAGGCTCCCCCTTCGCTCCACAACGCCGTCTGGGAGGACGTGACGGGCCAAAAGGTCGCCTGGTCGGAAGGCCCCCGCTTTCGGGTGTGGGCCTTTCTCGGATGCGAATGCCCGGTCGCCCGCCTCTACGGGGTCCGACTCCAGGAGTTGGCAGGCTCGCTCGAAAAGAACGCCGCCACTCAAGGAGCGATCCAATGGGTCGGCGTCATCAGCAATTCTCACGATTCGCCAGACGACATCCGCGAGTTCGCCAACGACTTGGGGGTCCAATTCCCACTGATTAAGGATTCCGACCAATCGATCGCTAAGGCTTGGCGAGCGACCCGGACTGCCGAGGTCGTCGTCGTCGATCGCGACGGATTGATTCGATACCGCGGGCGAATTGACGATCAGTACGCGCCGGGAGTCAAGCGATCCAAGCCGCTTCATTCCGAGTTGCAGGATGCATTGACCGCCTTGCTCGAAGGACGCGAACCGGACGTTGCCGTTACGGAACCGACCGGCTGCTTGATCACCTGGGACTCCGCCGATCCGTCCGATGCAACAATCACCTTTGCCAAGGATGTTGCTCCGGTTCTGTATCGCCACTGTGCCGAGTGCCATCGCGCTGGCGAAATCGGTCCGTTCGACATCACCGATTTCAGCGAAGTCCGCGGATGGGCGGAAATGATCCTCGAAGTCATCGACTCGGGGAGAATGCCACCCTGGCACGCGGACCCCAACCACGGCTCGTTCAAAAACACGCGATCGATGAAACCGGAAGAGATTGAATTGGTTCGCGCGTGGGTACGAGCCGGTGCGCCGATGGGGCGTGTGCAGGACGTTCCGACCCCTCCCGCGATCGTTTCTGGGTGGCGGTTGGATCGCGAACCGGACTTGGTCGTCAATATGCGCGCCACTCCTTACACGGTACCAGCGTCCGGGACGGTGGAATATCAGTATTTCATCGTCGACCCAAAACTGACCGAGGACCGCTGGATCTCCGCCGCTCAGGTGATTCCCGGCGACGCCGCGGTGGTCCATCATGCGATCGTATTCATCCGCCCCCCAAACGATGCCGACTTTCAAGGGATCAGTTGGCTGACGGCCTACGTTCCGGGCCAGACTCCGACTCGATTTCCCGAAGGCTACGCACGACGGGTCCCGGCTGGCTCAAAACTGGTTTTTCAGATGCATTACACCCCGAATGGCCGCGAGGCGCAGGACCTTTCCAAGATCGGGATGACTTTTGTCGATGAATCGAAAGTAACGCACGAGGTCTTCACGCTGGCAGGCTTGGAGCAAGATTTCGAAATTCCTCCCGGGATTGCCGAGCATCGGGTCGAGGGGAAACTGAATCGTCTGCCTCGAGAAGGAGAACTCTTGTCGGTCTCGCCCCACATGCACCTTCGAGGCAAGTCGTTTGAGCTTCGTTCGAACGATCCCAAAGGTCAAACCATCCTGCTGCGAGTACCGAGGTACGATTTCGATTGGCAACACACCTACGAGTTTTCGGAGCGCATCCCTTTGAATGGGCTTGATGAACTCGAATTCACCGTCGCCTTCGACAACTCGCACAACAATCCCTTCAACCCCGACCCCGAGGAATATGTGATGTGGGGGGATCAGACCTGGGAGGAAATGGCGGTCGCATTCTTTGAAGTCGCCCGGCCTCGCGATTCGCAAAGCGCTCGCAACTGGAGAGGTGACTCGGCCACGATGGTATCCGATTCTTCGGGCCCTTCCGCGAAAGCGGTCGCGTACGCCGATGAATTCATCGCGTCGATGGATCGCAATGGCGACGGCAAGATCTCCCGCGAAGAAGCCACGTCCGTCGTTCGCGATTTTTCGTTCCCGAGACTGGATCGCGACCAGGATCGTTACATCACCCGCGAAGAACTCATTCAAGCAGTGGACGAACGACGTGGCCGATAACGACAACGCGGACCACGAGCGCCGCCAGCTGACTTTTTCCGCACGCCTTTTTTCCAAGATCATCGACTATCCTGCGATCTGCTTGGTGACCATCCTCGCGATCTCTGCAGTCGCGATCGGTGGGTACCTCGATCCGGACTGGCCTTCTCGATGGAAGGCGTGGGTTCAAGGCGTTCCAGCCCCGGTCCCCGAGGAATCTGGGGTATCGCAGAGCAAAGAGCCTCAACGTTTTGGGCAACCCCGTCGAGGAGGCCGCAATTCAGGGGGGCGATCCGACGCTGTTCTGGTGATCAAATCGCCGAGCATTTTTACCCCCGATGGTGCCGTGGCGTTTCGACAGGTGGTCGAAAACATTCGGCAATTGGACGTCGTGGCCTCCGCACGGTCGCTCGACGAAGCACCCCCTCTCAACATCTTTGGCCTAGCCGAACCGATCCTGCCTCGAGGGCGTGCGACCCCGCAACGCTTCGAAGCATCGAAAGAAAAAGCGGTCAATCATCCCCTCGTTGTCGGTCAAATGCTCTCACCCGATGCGAAAACCGCGCTGGTCGAGGTCCAATACGATTGGGTCTTTGTGCGCAAGGATGAGGATTGTGTCACCCCGCTACTCGAAGCGGCCAAGCAAGCGGCGGCGCAATTCCCTCAAGTTCCGATGGAGTTTCACGTCACCGGATCGGTCCCGTTTCGACTGATGATCAGCCGGAACAACCGACAGAATGAGTATCGGTACCAGTTCATCGCCTATGCGATGATCCTCGGGATGGCCGCCTTGCTGTTTCGCGGATTGTCCGTGGTACTGGTCGTGGCCGCCGCACCGGTGATGGGGGTCCTCTGGACTCTCGGCTTCCTGCGGTACTTCGGTTGGCAAGACAATCCGTTTTCGTTTGTCATCCTCCCCATCTTGTTGAGCTTGGTCGGATTCACCGACGGCGTCCACATGATGATCCATATTCGCAAGAGCATGCGCGAAGGGATGGAGCCCCGAGCGGCTTGCAAACATACGCTCGAATTGGTGGGCCTCGCCTGCTTCCTCACATCGCTGACCACCGCGATCGGGATGGCATCGCTGGGTTGGGCAAGCCACGAAACGGTTCGCGAATTCGGTTGGTCCTGCGTGATCGGTGTCGTGGCGACCTGGATCTCGGTCATGCTCGTGATCCCCCTGGCCTGCACGACGCGCTGGAGCCGCCGTTTCACCCGCGGTGCGCAGCAGGATTTCCTCGACCGCAACCTGGATCGGGTTGGCCCCGCGGTGAGTGCAATCATGCGACGCGATCGATGGTTTTCGTATTTTGCGATCCTTCTCACTCTCGGCCTGGGATGGGTAGCCTCATCCCTAAGACCCGACGATCGCAAATCAAGCGCTCTGCCGAGCGGAAGCGATATCCAGCAATCGATGGCGCACTTGGATAATGCCATGGGAGGTCTCGAGGTTTGCGCAGTCCAAGTGCAGTGGGACCCTGCCAAGCAGACCGAAGAGCAGATCGTACCGGTTCTGAGTGAAGTCGAGACAGCATTGAAATCCGAACCGTTGATCGGGCATCCCCTGTCCTTGGCACGGTTGCTCGAAGCCCTCCCCGGCGATGGATCTGCCGTCGATAAACTCTCGATGGCGGAACTGCTTCCCCCTCCCCTCAAGCAGGCCATCTTTACTCCGGACAAAGGCCAAGCGCGCGTCACGTTTCGTTGCCAGGATCTCGGGACCGCGACCTACAAACCAACCTTCGAACGAATCGAACAAGCCCTTCGTGGGATCGAATCGAAACATCCCGGGGTTACCTTGGAAATGCAAGGCGAATCGATCTGGCGATGGCAAAACCTGTTCAAGGTGATATCCGATTTGACCAACAGTTTGGGAAGCGCCTCGCTAGTGATCTTTGGCGTTCTGGCGATCGCCTACCGATCCCTGCGTTTAGGCTTGATCGCCATCATTCCCAACATGCTTCCATTGCTCGCGGCCGCTGCGTATATGGTGGCCACGGGCCAAGCATTGGAAATCGCCAGCGTCTGCTGTTTTACAATTTGTCTCGGGATCGCAGTCGATGATACGATCCACTTCCTTTCCCGTTACACGGAAGAACTCAAAACGGGCAAAGCCCATCGTCAAGTCATCGAGGATGCGTTCCAAGGTGTTGGTGTAGGAATGATCATGACGACCGTGGTCTTGGTATCCGGATTCTCTTCAGTGTTATTCAGCGACACGCGCGATCACCGCGTATTCGCCATTCTTGGCATCATCACGCTGACGGTAGCGCTGCTGTGCGATCTGTTTTTGTTGCCTGCATTGCTGTCTTATTTCCACAAAGCATCTCCCAAGACGAGGCCGTCGATCTGATAGCCACGAGCACTTCCGAATATGCCATCGACCGAAGAGATCCTACAACAGGCCTGGAGTATTCATCAGCAAGGGGATGTCGCCAAGGCATTCCAAACGTACCGTGATGTCGCCAATCGGGAACCCAACAACGCCGTCGCCTGGTGTTATCTCGGAATCGCGCTGCACGACATGCGCCACTATGCCAACGCGGTCATGGCGTATGAGCAGGCCTTAAGACTACAACCTCATTTTCCAATTGCCCTGAACAATATGGGCAATACGCTTCGCTACCTCGGCCGCATCGATGAATCGGACGCGGCATTTCAAAAAGCCATCGATCAGCAGCCTGGGTACTTCAATGCCTACCGCAACCGCGGCACCTTGCACGCATGGACCGGTCGCATCGATCTCGCGTTCAAGTACTACCACCAGGCGATGGAGCTGCAGCCCGAGGATGCCGAACTGCATCGCAATCTGGGCGTGATCCATTTGCTGCAAGGTAACTTTGACGAAGGATGGCGGGAGTATCGCTACCGCTGGAAATGCCGCGAAGCGATCCAGCATCGTTACGCTCAGCCCAAATGGACAGGCCAAGACCTAACAGGCAAGACGATTCTGCTCTACAGCGAACAAGGTCTCGGCGACACGATTCACTTCGTCCGTTTCGCCAAAGTCCTTCAGGATCGAGGGGCTCGGACGATCGCGCACATCCAAGCCCCTCTGCTGGCGCTGCTGCAAGGTTGCCCCGGCATCAACTCCATCATCCCAAACACATGGACCGTCAGCGAACCGTTTGATTACCACTGCTCACTGGTCGATGTTGCGGACGTCCTCAGCATCCGCGCGGACAATATCCCTGCCCCCGTACCCTACCTCCGCATCCCCGACAACCTGATCGGATATTGGCGCACCCAATTGAATCGCATTCTACCGCCAGCACGGATGCGAGTCGGGCTCGTATGGCAAGGGAACGCCGACCACCAGGCCGATATGTTTCGGTCGTTCGCGCTGCGCGAGCTCGAGCCCCTGTGCGGTGTAGAAGGTGTCCAATTCATCAATCTGCAATTCGGGAAAGGGAGCGAGCAACTGCAATCCTGGCAGGGGAGCCAGCCGATTTATGGGTTGCCCGACAATATCGACCAATCCAGCGGCGCCTTCATGGATACCGCCGCGATCCTGCATTCTCTCGACTGGATCGTGACCAGCGATACTTCCATGGCCCATTTGGCAGGAGCGCTGGCTCGGCCTACCATGGTGATGCTAGGCTTCACTCCCGATTGGCGCTGGCTGCTTGATCGCGACGACAGCCCGTGGTACCCCACACTGCGATTGTTTCGCCAGCCCCGCGTCGGAGACTGGCGATCCGTCGCGATCCAGGTTCGCAACGCACTCCAGCAAGCGACCAAGGACTCCGAACCTCCGTCGAACGCATCTTCCTCATGAGCCTCCCATCGATCGATTCCAGAGAGGCGAGCAGCGGCACCCGCGAATTCGTTCCCGGCATCGAGCCCCTCAGCATCGGTCGGGTATCGATCGGTTTTCCAGTAGTCCAGGCCGCCCTGAGCGGTTACAGCGATTGGCCCATGCGCGTCCTCGCACGCCGGCACGGCGCGTCGTATACCCTATGCGAAGTCATGCTCGATCAATTCCTGGTCAGCCTGAAAGATCGCAAGAAGACGCAGCACTTCCTGTACAACACCCCCGAGGAACACCCGGTCGCAGGCCAATTGATGGGGGCGGAACCCGAGCAATTTGCGCTCGGCGCCCAAAAGTTAGTCGAAGCAGGATTCGCGGTGATCGATATCAATTTCGGATGTCCGGTTCGTAAAGTGCTGGGCCGATGCCGAGGCGGATTTCATCTCAGCCAACCCTCGGTTGCGCTGGACATCGTTCGCCGCACGCGCGATCGCGTTCCCCCCCACATTCCAGTCACCATCAAAATGCGGCGAGGCATCGACGATACCCAGGAAAGCCGCGACCGCTTTTTTGAAATCCTCGATGGCGCGTTTGACTACGGAATCGATGCGATCACCGTCCATGGCCGTACCGTCGAACAACGTTACATCGGACCCAGCCGCTGGGAGTTCCTGACGCAGGTGAAACAACATGTGGGACCCAAGCGCATCATCCTCGGCAGCGGCGATTTGTTCAGCGCCGAGGATTGCTTGCGCATGATGCGACAGACCGGCATCGACGGCGTGACCGTCGCTCGCGGTTGCATCGGCAACCCGTGGATCTTCCGACAGGCTCGCGCGATTTTCGCGGGCGAATCCCTCCCGCCTCCCCCAAGCGTTTGGGAACAGCGCGAGGTGATGCTCGAACATTTTCGACTCGCCGAGCAACTCTACGGCGCTGAGCGGGCCGGTGTGCCGATGCGGAAATTCGGAATCAAGTACTCCGCATCGCATCCCGAGGGACTCCAAGTCCGCGACCAATTCGCGAGGGTCAAGGATTTCCAAGGCTGGCGTGCCGTGCTCGATACGTGGTACGCCGAGGATGCGCCGGGGGTCTATCCCAGCCGCAGCCTCTACGAACAGGAGCAGGAGTGCGGATGAGCCAGGCGCCGCATCGTATTTCCCTGGCCCGTGGATGGAAAACCAGCGAAGGAAAAGGGGAACGCATCTTTCATGCACCCACCCTCCCGGCCAGCGTTTCCCAAGTCCGTTTGGTCATTACGCCACAGCTCCGAGATTCGCAAATTCAGCTCAACGGCGAGGCGCTGCCTTGGAGGGAAGGCGGTTCGCAATTAGATTGCGATGTAACGCAAAGATTGCAACCCGTGAACCGGCTGGTGGTAGAGCATGTCGATGACCTACCCCCGTTCGAAGCCCATCTCGAAATCTACGAAGACGAATGAACTCCAACACTTTCCCTCCTTGTTCCTGGTTGCTGATTTCGATCGCCTGCTGGTCGCTCGTTGGGTGCGACAAACCCCAGCCACCCGCCGAGCGCCCGCAGCGCCCCACCCCGACCGCTGGCCCGCTTGAATCGACGGAACCGGTGACGAGCCCTCCAGAAGCAACTGCGACTCCCCAAGCACCTCCCGCCAACGAACCAGCAGCGAACACCGAAGCTTCCGCAAATCCTAAAGTCCCGGTGGCAACGAAAGCAGAAACCCCTCAAGACAAAACGGCCGATCCACCTCTGGACCCGAATATCGATGTGGAACGATTGCTGGCTGCACGCCTCCCAGGTCAGGAACTCGACTTGGGTTGGATCCGACTCTTCGATGGACAATCGTTGATGGGTTGGCGGGATGCGGGCAAGGCCGATTGGCGCGTTGAGAACGGCGAGATTACCGCGACCAACGGCGAACCAGGGCTTCTGGTGACCGATGTCCGTTTCGGAGATTACGAACTCGAACTCGAGTATCTGGGTGACGAGACCACCAACAGCGGTGTTTTCCTCCGCACTCCCGACCAACCGACCGATCCCAAAAGCGATTGCTACGAACTCAACATCGCCCCGCCCGAAAATCCATTCCCCACCGGTTCGCTGGTCGGACGCATCAAGGCTTCTGAACAAGTCGATGCACCGGAGTCAGGCCAGTGGCATACGCTCCATGCGCTGGTCGACCAGGCGCATGTTCAAGTCTGGGTGAATGGCGAGCAGACGGTCGACTACCAAGACGATACGGGGTTGGTCGCTGGCAAGATCGGGCTGCAATTTCGCGAAGGGACCATCCGCTTTCGCAACATTCGTCTTCGTCCGATCGGCTATCGGGTGCTGCCTGGCGCGAATCCATCCGACTGGAACGAGCCCAAGGGGGACATCCAATCGCGCTTTACCGACGCGGGAACGCTCGCGATCGAGGGGGGGCGGGGCCACATGGAACTCCTCCAACCGAACGCCAATGTCATTCTCCAAGCCAAGGCACTCACGCAGAGCGAGAACACCAACTCTGGAATTTTCTTTCGCTGCATTCCGGGGGAGGATATGAATGGCTATGAATGCCAGATCCACCACGGGTACAAAGAGGATCGCCGTCGCCCGATCGATGCAGGGTCCGGCGCCATTTTTCGCCGTCAGAATGCCAAGGCGGTTCTGAGCGATGAGGGGAGCCCGGTCCATCTGACCATCATCGCCGACGGTCCCAACATCGCGACATGGGTAGAGGGGGTGCAAGTGGTTCAATGGCAGGATACGCGAGCGGCGAATCCCAACCCGCGCAAGGGCCTGCGGACCGAGGCCGGGACAATCATGCTGCAGGGGCACGATCCCGGGACCAAGATCGAATTCCTCGGCTTATCGATCAGCCCCTTGCCGTAATGGCACTGCGCGTTGCTCACACCAGGCTCGGATCGATCATCATCCCCCCCAGGACCCGATACCTCGTGAAATAAATATCCGCATCGATTCCCATTTTCAGATGGCGGGTATCCAGGTAGCCGACAAGTGACTCAAACGGGTCACCGTTCGAGAAACGTTCCACCAAGGCGTCATAACGATTCGAGTCCGCCAGAAGCAGATGGGCCATCTCGCGCCCGGTAACATCCAGCCGAAGTCGCTCGGCGCCGCTGCAATCGGCTGAAAACTCGTACCAATCCGAGAGGTTCACGCGATGGTCGTAATCGGAAGCGACTGCGGGGCAGTCTACTCGTAACTCCGCCATGACTTCGTGGAAAAGAACCTCAAAATCATAGACAACGATCGATGCTCCTGGAGGACACGCCCGGACCAGTTCCCTCCGGAGTCGTTCTGTTTTTACGTAGAACAAGGATCCCGCGAAGGTGACGACATCGATTGCCTCTGCAACGAGTTGGCCGAGCGCGTCGCCTGATCCTTGGAGGTAAGTAATCTTGGGGTGCTGCTGAGCCACATCCAATCCGACCTGGAACGACTCGTCGGGGCGCATCACACGGTCCAGAATCAGGGAGTGGAGCGGTGGTCGAAAGGCAGCATAGTGCTTTGCCGCCGTGCTGTCATATCGCTCATTCATGCTCGTGCGTAATTTGCGTTTCCTAGGGTCCTGGCGATCGGGGAACTGTGTCGCGTCGGCACCCATGATGTTGGCCCGTCGGGCCTTGGCCATCCTGCATGTCGGTGCGCTCGGCCCGGGCCGAGGGTAGCCCTAGCCCGAAGGGCTGATACATTCACCGAAGATCGTTCCTGACTTCTATCGGTAAGTCGATCCCCGTAGCTACCATTGCCAGGGTATACTATACCGAGTCCTACGGGCGAAGCTGTTTCCTGGCCCCATCCATCGATCCCTCCCACCCCGCTTCGCTCTTCCTCAGGGATCGTTCGGCTCGGGGCTCGTTTGGCGATAGATCACCTGCGATGATACAGCAACTGCTTTGCAATCTCCCCGTTGCTCTGGCAACACTTTTCCTATCCGGTGCGATTGGTTTCGTGAACGGGGCACACGCCCAGGAGGAGTTCATTCCGCGTCGGCAGAGCAAGCCACCTGGACCTCCTCTTTCTCCTGCGGAAGCGCTGGCCAAGATGCAGGTCCCCGAAGGTTTTCGGGTCGAGTTGGTGGCGAGCGAGCCCGACATCCTCAACCCGGTCGCGATGGCGTTCGACGACGCCGGTCGGATCTACGTCACCGAAAGCTTTGAGTACCCACGTCAGGAAGCGGGCCCAGGTCGCGATCGGATCAAGATCCTCGAAGACACCGATCGCGATGGCCGGGTCGATCGCGTCAAAATCTTTGCCGAAGGCCTCAACATTCCCTCCGGCATCGCCGTCGGTCACGGCGGCGTCTGGGTGGCCAATGCGCCCGATATCCTTTTTCTCGAGGATACCAACGGCGATGATGTCGCTGACAAATCGACCGTGATCGTCACCGGGTTCGGTCGGGACGATACGCACGAACTCCCTAACGCTCTCACGTGGGGTCCTGACGGTTATCTCTATGGTCTTAACGGTGTCTTCAATCGATCGGTCGTCAAACAATTTGGCCGCGAATTCGATTTCACCTGCGCTCTGTTTCGAATCCATCCGAGGACGAAGAAGTTCGAACTCTTTTGCCAAGGGACCAGCAACCCGTGGGGAGTCGCTTTCGACAGCGAAGGGAGCGCGTTTGTCAGCGCTTGCGTCATCGATCACCTGTGGCATCTGACCGAGAGCGCGTACTATCTGCGCCAAGGAGGACCCTACCCGCCCCATACCTGGTGGGCCGAGTCGATCGTGAAGCACAAGCATCAAATGGCTGCCTATTGCGGCATCGAGTACTTCGATTCTGCGGCTTATCCTCCGGCGTATCGAGACAAGCTCTACATGGGAAACATCCACGGCGGATGCATCAATGTCGATCGGATCCAACGCTCGGGGGCAACGTACCAGGGGTTCGGCGAACCGGATTTCCTGACCTCCAACGATGTCTGGTTCATGCCGGTGGCCCAGAAGGTCGGCCCCGATGGCTGCCTGTATGTCCTGGATTGGTACGACCGATACCACTGCTATCAGGATGCCAAGGCAGACCCGCAGGGAATCGATCGCGGGCACGGCCGCCTGTATCGCATCGTCCATGAGAAACGCCCCGAGGTACGGTATCCGGACATCAGCAGGCTCGACGGTCCAGTATTGGTTCAAGCGATCGGCGATGACAACGTGTTTGTTCGCCAACGCGCTCAACTTGAACTCGCGGAGCGGGGCGCGACAAAGGACCCGAAGCTTGCCGACGCGTTGGAAAAAATCGTTTTCAGCGAAGCAGCCATGAAAACACGCATGCATTCCCTGTGGGCGATGGCCGGGGCCGGCACGTTGCCGTCGTCGCTCTTGACGCGATTGCTCAGCGATACGAATCCGGAGCTCCGAGCTTGGGGAGTGCGGCTCGCCGGTGATCATCAGCCCGAGGACGCAGCCCTGGCCAAGCGAATCCGCACGCTGGCCAGCGATGCCGATCCGAGAGTGCGTCTGCAAGTCGCGATTGCCGCGCCGAAGCTTGAACGGAATGTTGCCGACGCGGGGCGGATCGCCCTGGCCACGGAGCTGGATGTGTTGACGCATTCGGGCGACGACCCGATCCTGCCTCGGGTGGTATGGCAGAACATGCTCCCCTGGATCGATCGATATCCCGACATGATCCAGCAAGCGCTTCGCGATGGAGTCTCGCGCGACGGGGATTTGCTGCGCGGCATGCTGGCCCGGATCGCGGCCAAGTGGGCATCAACCTTGCCAACCGATGTCGCCCAAGGCGACGGCAAAGATCGCTTGGTATCGATGCTGCAGTTGGCGGACGCTATGCTCGAAAAGCACCCGGATGGTGCCGCGGTGGTCGTCTATCCAATCGTGTATCGTATTCTCAATGGCGAGATCTCGATGGCCTCCGGCCAAAGTGTGCTGCATCCGTGGTTGGACCAGCTGCGAGTGCACGGGGCGTTTGTGATGGACAACCCGGCATGGCGACAAGCCAGTCTGTTGGCGCGATTGATCTGCAATGAGTCTGGAGCACAAACGGATGCGACGCAGCGGATCCTCGATCGTGCGATTCCCGCGGAACTGCGGCGTGAGACACTCATGTTCGCAGCGGTGCATCCGAACCGATCGCATCGCTTGGCCCTGGAGCAAGTGCTAGGCGATCTCGTCGAAGGCAAGCAGGTCGGTCCTCCGTTTCGCGACATGGCACTCGATCTGGGGATCGCCCGCGCCGATGACGAAGCCATTGAAATCCTGGTCCATGCACTCCCTCAATTGCCTAGCGATGTGCAAGCAGGCATTGCGGAACGGATGTGTTTGCGCGAGCCGGGTACGACCGCCTTTCTCCAGCAAGTGGCTGCGGGGCATGTGCGAAAGGAACTGCTCGGTCCCAATCGCGTTCGGTTGCTTGCCACCGAAGGTTCGGACTCAGCCAAGGGATTGATCGCCAAGGTTTGGGGAACGGTCAGCACCGCGACATCTCAAGAGCGAGAGGACGTCGTGCGTCGCGTCGCCGATCAATTGCGATGGGATGCACGAGGCAACGCGGAAAAAGGATGGGTCGTCTACAACCGCATCTGCGGCCAATGCCATGTGATGCACAATCAGGGGGCAGAGGTTGGCCCCAATATCACCGCCAACGGTCGCGGTTCCTACGAACAACTGCTTGTGAGCATCTTTCATCCGAGTCTGGTGATCGGTGACGCATACAGGAGCGTGACCCTTCGCACGGAAGACGGCGCAATCGTCACCGGGCTGTTGGTCTCGCGCGATGACGCCAAGACCGTCATCAAAGTCCAGGGGGGCAAGGAGACGACGATCCCTGCCGCCGAGATTGCCGAGTTTCGCCAGGACACCAAGTCCCTGATGCCCGAAGGGCTCGAGAATCAGATGACTCCCCAGGAGATGGCGGACCTCTTTGCCCTGTTGACGCTTGAGAAACCGCCTGGCACCCCAGACAATGGTACCATTTCGGGAACACCACTCTATTTGCACCAACCCCGATAACGCTATGGGTGTACCCCTGAAAAACGAGACCGAATCAACCCCTCGATCCATTAAGCATGCGGCTCCCGTGATATTCCAACCTCCTTGGTATCTGCGCAGCGGGCACCTGCAAACGTGGATCACGGGATTCTATCGGCCGGTGGCTGCCTTGCCTCCCGCGATTACCCATCGGATCGAGATCGGCGAATATGGTGCGATGCTGATCCACGAAAACTCTCCCGAATCGTTCGGGCCGGACGCCCCGTGCGTGCTGTTGCTGCATGGTTTGGGGTCGTCCCACGCGGGGACGTACATGACCAACATCGCGCACGGTTTGTTGCAGCGAGGTTGCCGCGTGTTTCGAGCCGATCTGCCCGGCGCAGGGCCATCGAGCCAGACGACCTACTTGCCGCCGCACGGCGCCTGCTACGATCTGATCCGAACATGCCTCAACACGCTCAGTCGCACGCGAGGCATACCCGCCTGGCGCATCGCGGGCGTATCGCTCGGCGGGAACATCCTGCTCAAGATGCTCTCTCGCCACGCGATCCATCCGCAAGCCCATCCCTTCGAGTTCCAAGTCGAATATGCTCTTGCGGTGGCTCCCCCCATCGATTTGGGGGCGTGCTGCAAGAATATTGAGCGAGGGATCAATCGACTCTACGGCAAATACTTTATGCGGATCCTCAAGCTGCAGACGCGGGAGCGGGCGGCCCTCTGGTCGCAATGGAAAGAGGTCCTCCGCAGTGCAGACTATCGAACGATTCGTCGTTTCGATGAAACCGTCACCGCGCCGTTGGCAGGGTTTCCGAGCGCCGAAGTATACTACCATTTTGGATCTTCGATGGAGGATCTGCCGTCGATCGCGGTACCGACCACGATTTTGGTCGACCAGCACGATCCGATTGTCCCTTCCTTTCTATTCGAGCGGGCTTCGTATTCGGCAACGACGCGCGTTATCGAAACCCAATACGGTGGTCATGTCGGATACTTGCATCGCCTGTCCGCAGCGGACGGGAACGCCAACAGCCGATGGCGTCGGTGGGCCGACGATCACATCGCCGAGGAACTCGCCAAGCCGACTTGGCCGTCCCAGATCGCATGATGGTCCACCTGACGCGAAGTTCGTTGGTCGCCTCGATCGTTTTCTTTTCGGTCGTCTCCTTCACGCATGTCCGGGTTGCTTTGGGGCAAAGGGACGCGTACCCATCGGGCTTCGATAACGCATTGATCGTTGAACCGCCGCCATCGCTCGGACCGCGACTCAGCCGCATCGCGGCCATCCTGGTCGACCAGTGCTTGGGTTGCCACAACGATCAACAAGCCGAAGGGGGGTACTCGATGGCGACTCCGGACTCGATGTGGCGACCCGGAGAATCGAAACGGCTCCCGATCATCCGCCATACCGATGCGACCGCTGGCGAAGCTTGGGGCGAATTGGTTCGCCGGATAACATCCGCTCATCCGGATGAGCAGATGCCTAAGGATGCGCCGCCGCTCGACCCGGACAGCGTCGATGCGATTTGCGATTGGCTGGCCTATGGAGCCCGCGTCGATGGCGCGACCGATGCTCCGATCGAATCGTTTGTCGTGACGCGTCTGAGCACGGAACCGCAATGGACCTCGTATCCCAAGCCGTTGGCCGTCTCTGCCTTGGCATTCGATTCGACCAGGGAGATCCTCTTCAGCAGCGGCGCTGGCGAAGTTCTGGTTTGGTCGTTGCCGGGCAAACTGTTGGCTCGCATTCCGGTCCGAGGCCGTTTCATCAGCGATATCGAATGGAACGCGAGCAACAACAGCGTGTACGTTGCGTCGGGAACTCCGGGTCAGATCGGCACCGTGGAAAGTGTGCCCTGGTCGAAGGAAACGGGGCGGACCGAGGAAAGCGCGCGCCTCGTCCATCGGGTCGCGCGGGATGTGCCGCTGGATATCGCCCTGTCTCCCGAAGGAGGGCGCCTGGCGATCGGGCTTCTCGACGGAATGGTCCTTGTACAAGCATCGAACTCGAACAGCATCCTCTGGAAGGTGGCGACGCATGCGGCTGCGGTCACCTCGCTCGACTGGTCGGTGGATGGGAAGCAATTGTTGTCCTCGTCGCGAGATCGAACGGGCAAGTGTTTGGATGCTCTCAACGGAGATGTCATCACCAGCTTTGTCGATCATGAGCGAACGGTGGCTTCGCTGCGCAGTTTGTCGATGGGTTGCATCACGATGGACGAAGCGGGTGTGTTGCGATTTTATCCGGGGGGAACCGCTTCCCGTCCCGCGTCGAATCGCAAGGGATTCGCGCAGCGGACACCCAAGCTCGCCTCGGATCGGGAGCAGGTCCTGGTGCCGGTCCAGGGAGGGGTGCTCCGATTCCGCGTTCATGGCAAGGAGGTTGACTACAAGGACAAGGAGGGGAACGACAAGAAGAAGACCGAATGGAGCATCGACGAGGATCCCCGTTTAGCTTGGACCGAGTCTGGTTCCGGGGAAACCGATGCCGAGATCCCGTTATCGCTCGCGTTTTCTGGAGGCGAGGGCGGGTTGGTCGCGGTGGGACTGGCCGACGGCCGTATCTTGGTCTGGGATCGCGATGGCTCGCAACCCCGCTCGTTCTTGAACCGGGTCCTTCCTCCGTGAATGTTTGGTTCCCGTGCCCATTTGGTTCCAGACACGCGGCCATCGGTCCGCAATAGTAGCCGAAGCAAGGCCTCCGGGCGGAGCGGTCCTGACGCGCGGGGTGCAGGGGGCGCGACCGGAGCGGAGGGTAACCCGTAGCGCGCTGGTGTCCCGGCTTCAGCCGGTTCCCCCGCAGAGCAATCGCCTAAAGGCTATACACCAGCGCTGGTGTCCCGGCTTCAGCCGGTCAATTCTAAACCGTGCAGGAAAGCAATCGCCTAAAGGCTATACACCAGCGCGAGAACCGCAACACGAACAACGGCTTCCGGCTTGGACAGCAAAATCTCAACCTGTAGTCGCAGGGTGTTCGTAGGTCAGTTGGATGACCGATGCGAACGCTCCATGCGGTCTTTTTTTGATCGCTAGCAACGTAACCCTTCTGGGGGACAAGAGAGTAGCGACGGGAGATGCCGCAGACCGCGCGCTCATCTCACTCTGCCCCTCATTCCCAGCCCTTCTCCCCCGCAGGGGAGAAGGGGTAGCACCCACGCTTTTTCGGGGATCAAACCCGAGCGGCGCGGCGGAATCGCTAGGTTTTTGAATGGCCGTTTGCCGTTTTCCCCACCTTTTTGGGGTTGTTGAATCAGCGACTTTTCCCATAATTTCCATGCAATTCCAATATTTTGTCCCGCATCCCCCGGCTGAGTCGTCGGGTGCTGCTGACGGGACAGGCAGTGTATGGGCCCTGCAAAAAACGAATGAGATGCGAGTCGCGTGCCCACTGGGCGGCTCGGGAGCACTGATCCTATGGCACGGTATACCGGTCCCAAGGCGCGCGTCAACCGACGCTTCGGCGCCCTCCTGTACGAAAGCGCGGGTTGCGTTCGCGCCTACGAAAAGCGAAGCGAGAATCCCCCAGGGATGCACCCTCGCAGCCGCCGCACCAGCAACTACGGCACCGCCCTCGCGGAAAAACAAAAGATCAAATACTACTACGGACTCGGCGAACGACAGCTCCGACGCTACTTCGATGACGCCGTCCGCAAGAAAGGGAACACCGGCGAGACACTCCTGCTGATGTGCGAACGCCGACTCGATAACGTCGTGCGCCGCATCGGATTGGCCAAGACGCGGCCTCAAGCCCGCCAAGGGATCTTCCACGGCCACTTCAAGGTCAATGGCGTCAAGGTCAGCAGCCCTTCGTTCATGCTTCGCCCCGGCGATGTCATCGAAGTGCGGAGCACCGAAGCGATTCGCAATCTGTATCGCGGCGTTATCGCCAACAACACACCGACTCCGCTCGATTGGGTCACTCTCGATACCGAGGGACTCAAAGCCACGATGCTCGGTCAACCTGGCCCCAGCGATATCTCGCTGCCGGTGAACGCCAACATCGTCGTCGAATTCCTGTCTCGGTAAAACCAACCATGCACGTATCAGTTGTGGTCTTGGGCGGCGGTCCCGGTGGATACGCCGCTGCATTCCTCGCGGCCGACGAAGGGCTCGAGGTCGCGATCGTCGAAGCCGAACCGAAGCTCGGAGGGACATGCTTGCTGCGAGGCTGCATTCCCTCGAAGGCTCTTCTCCACGTTGCCAAGGTAATCGAGGAAGCACACGAGCTGACCGAAGGCTGGGGCATCGAGTACCCTGCCCCCAAGATCGATATCAACAAAGTCCGTGCCCGGAAGGACAAAGTCATCGAGACGCTCACCGGCGGTTTGGCTCAATTGGCCAAACGCCGTAACGTCAAAGTAATCCGTGCGCGAGGTCGATTTGAGAATTCCACGACCCTCGTCCTGGAAGGAAACGACCCGAGCATCCCCGAGGGGGGCAAACTGACGTTTGATCATTGCGTCCTCGCAACCGGCAGCGTCCCTGCGATACCACCAAGTTTTCAAGTCGGATCGGCCCGCGTCATGGACTCGACCGGCGCCCTGCAACTGACCGACATTCCCGAGCGATTGCTCGTGATCGGCGGCGGCTACATCGGCTTGGAAATGGGAACGGTCTACGCGCACTTGGGCTCCAAGGTCAGCGTCGTGGAATGGACCGATGGTCTCCTCCCAGGCGCCGACCGCGATCTGGTCGTTCCCCTTCAAAAACGATTGAAGACCCTGTTCGACAACCGGATCTACTTGAACACCAAAGTTGGCTCCGTCGCGGAAGTCGACAACCAAGTCGAAGTCACCTTCGAAGGTCCCGGCAAATTCGGACACGAGCGTTTCGATCGCGTGTTGGTCAGTGTTGGTCGCCGCCCAAACAGCCGCGACATCGGACTTGAGAACACGCAGGTGCAACTCAACGAACGAGGCTTTGCGTTGTGCGATCAACAACAGCGCACCGCCGATCCACACATCTTCGCCATCGGAGATGTCGCCGGCGAACCGATGCTCGCACACAAAGCCAGCCACGAAGCCAAAGTAGCGATCGAAGTCATCCTCGGTCGCAACGTCACGTTCGACAAGCAGGCGATCCCCGCGGTGGTCTTTACCGATCCCGAAATCGCTTGGGCAGGATTGACCGAAGAGCGAGCGAAGAAGGAAGGCATCCCCTACGAAGTGGATACCTATCCATGGGCTGCCAGCGGCCGTGCCCAAGCCCTCGGCCGAACTGATGGTCTCACCAAGTGGCTGGTCGACCCAACCACCCATCGGGTTCTCGGGTGCGGTATTGTCGGATCGGGAGCAGGTGAATTGATCGCCGAGGCGGTACTCGCTATCGAGATGGGTTGCGAAGTCCGCGATATCACCGAATCGATTCACCCTCACCCGACCTTGAGTGAGACCTTGATGAACGCCGGTGAAGTCCACTTCGGCACCGCGACCGAAATCTACAAGCCGAAGAAGCACGCTCCGGCATCGTAGTTCCTCGTTGGGAAGGGACTACGGTTGCAAACAAAAAGAACC
>JBKDXO010000136.1:0-55457 GCA_046306195.1 Planctomycetota bacterium
GCCATCGAGACTGTATTGCCAGGTCCCGAGGCTGGTGTTGAGCCCGGTGATCGCGATTGCTTCCACCGCCGAGCCATCCGCATCGGTGATGCTGCCATCGACGATCAATGAAGCGACCGTGACCCCGCTCGGATTGGTCGCTCCTTCCAGGACCAGCCCCAGCGTCGGGTTGGCGGCCGTGTCGAGGACCGGCGCATTGTTCACAAGCACCCAATTCGTGGAATCGATCCACTCGGCCGCGAAGATCTGGTTGGTTTCCAACTGACCCAGCGTGAATTCCAAATCCCAATCCCCACCCCGCAGCGAGGAACCGGTCAAATCGGTGCTGGCTTGGATGTCGACCTGCAACAGTCCAGCCAACTCCTCCAACCATTGCTGCGATTCTTGGCCCTCGGCGACATAGCAACCGTAAATCAATACGTCGGCTTGCTCGGTCAGCCCTTCGCCCCACTGCTGCAACGCGTCTGCATATCCCTCCAGATTCGAATGGGTCAGCCAGATGCCACCCAGTTGCAGGCCACCCGCACTACCGTGTGTCACCAGATGGATCGCGCTGAACTGGTGCTCCGATGAACCGAGGAATTGCGCGATCGCCTCGGCGCCGTTCTCCGATCGATCCAAGACGATCACTTCAAAGAAACGATCGTCCGCCATGCCTTCGTTCAAGATCGATAACAGCGTTTGTTGATCGCTCAACCCCCCATCGACGACAATCAATTCCCAAGATGCTGGTGGGGGCGAGGGTTGTGAACCGTCGAGCGATTCGACGGCCGGTTGAGACTCGGCCGCCAAGGCTTTGTCCAATGCTGCGAGTTGGTCCATCAAGGCATCGATGCCATCGAGACCCGCTTCGATGTGGGATACCTCGTCAGAACTTCCGATCGGCTTCGATTCTCCCAGGTTGGCCGCAGGCGAAGCATCCGGGAGATCTTCCGCTGATTGCTGGGGGGCGAGGTCGACAGGATCGACCGACGCCAGGAGTTCACTGTTGAGCGGAGTGCCGTTGTAGAGAACGCGGTCTTCGAGGAATTGCAAATCGAGAGTCGAGGCCACGTCTTTCGAAGGCTTTGCAAGCAATCGAATAACATCCTGCCGGAGCGCAGACAATCTTTGCTGGAGGGAACCAAACATCGGCAATTCTTCAAGGGGCGTGATTCGATGACGGTCGTAACGGTTGGGAGGGCGAATGACTCCGGACCGCAATCCTACGTCGAAGGATACCCCTTGGAATGATGGTCAAGCTGGAGGCTTCGCCGGAGTCCCTGAGAAAGCTGAAGGATTGCAAAAAATGACACGGTTGTAACGCTTGTGCCCACAGTAGCGTTGGCCACTAGGAAATGTGATCAGACGATTCTTCTCCGTTGCGGATCTGGCTCCGATTGGTCCGAAAGAAACGATTAGGAGTCTTGGTGCAAGGAAGGAACGAAACGAGCTCAGCAACAATGTTTGTAGCCAGCAGATATTTCGCTGTCGCCTTGCTACTCGGCTCGGTTTGTATCGAGGGGATGTCTTCGCGTCGCGCTTTGGCACAAATGGCCACCCCACCCCCGGTGTGGAGCGACGGGGAAACCAGTGGAAACGGGACCACGGGGGTTTCGACAGGGCCTACCGAATGGGAGATTCCGCAACGGCTTCTGCCATCACTGGAGCAGGACACGGATCCAACGCTCCCTGAGGGATATCTGTGCGGTCATAACGATTATTCCGGTTGGGGAGACCCGTCTCACGAGGACCAGGTTCCTAACCCTCCAACCTTGCCAGGAGTTGATTTGGGGACTGAGTTTCTGCCGCGGGATCCCGAGGCATCCCAGGCTTTGATTCGCCCCTGGTGGGTAGATGAATCCGAACGGCCCCTTGGGATCGGAGATAATTCCCAACCGCGGGATTTGGACCAATTGATCTCCGCAGCGCTCACTTACTCACCCTTTATCCAATCCGCCCAGCTCGAGCCCCAGGTTCTCGAGACCAAAGTCGACCAGGCGTTTGGGCCCTTCGACCCCAAAGCCTTCGTAGATTCGATCTTTCGAGATACGTCCGATCCGGTGGGAAACACTCTGATCACCGGTTCCGCAAATCGGCTGAATGAAAATGGCACCGACAATCGCCTCGGTCTTAAACGAAAGAATTTTCGAGGTGGTACCAGTGAATTGACGCAGGAGTTGGATTTCCAAAACAACAATTCCGATTTCTTTCTCCCCAAGCAACAGGCAAGCACGAAACTTCGCATGGGATATTCCCAACCGTTGATGAAGGGAAGCGGCATCTCCTACAATCGTTCCACGATCGTCATCGCACAGCTTGCCACCGACGCTAGCGGGCAAGCGACGATCGAACGAATCCAAGAGCATGTGTACAACCTGTCGGTGGCTTATTGGGAACTCGTCGCTGCACGCGCCTACTATCGCCAGAATCGTCGCGCGATCGCCTTGCTATCGGATCTGCGGGAACAACTTGCCGGGCGAGCGGATATCGACAGCCTGCAGAGCCAGCTTTGGCGGGCCGACTCCGCCATCTCCAAGTTGCGCGCCGCCCAGGCAAGGGTGTCCGCCCAAATCGCCACTGCAGAAGCCCAATTGCGAGCGGCGGTCGGCTCGCCAGATCTACGCGATCTGGCATGGATCGAAATACTTCCCACAACGCACCCCACCGACTGGAAGTACTCGATCTCGCTTCCCCAAGAACTCTCGAATGTCCTTTTTTATCATCCTAGAATCCAGGAACTGAAGCTGAATCTTCAAGCGACCCGCGTGAAACTGAACGTCGCCGAACAGGACCTGCGTCCCACTCTCGACCTTGTGGTCGATGGTTATTTGCGAGGTCTCAATGGAGATTATCTCATGGGTCAATCCTGGGTCGATCAATTCTCGCAGGGGAGGCCAAGTTACTCGGGAGGGCTCGTCTACCAACAGCCTGTCAGAAATACCGCCGCCAAGGCTATCTTGCGTGAACGACGATTAGAGCTTCGTAAGAACCTTCTCGATTTGGACCAGTCGCTCCTCAGCATCGAAGCTTCGGTTGTCGAAGCCGCGTCTCAAGTCGATGCGGCTTACCAGGAGTTGGAATCTTCCATTCAGGCGACGTTGGCGGTGCATGCCGAATTGCAGTACCTCACGGACCGATGGAAAGATGCCTTTCGTGATGAAACGCAGCGCAGCCTGCTGCTCGACCAATTGCTCAATGCCCAACTGCAATTGGTGCAATCCGAAAACGCTTGGGCCAAGGCGCAATCTGACCATATGGTGGCTCACGCCAAGCTAAAACTGGTGACTGCAACGCTCCTATCGACATCCCCCCAATAGCAATCGCCCTCCCCTACAACCGCTACTTTCGTACGATCCGGCGTCCGGCTCATCCGATACGATCGTCAGCCTCGACATTTCCCAAATACTCCTTTCCGGGAATGTGTCTCGAAGGGCTTGATTTGCGGGATTTCCGCAGGAGTGTCCTATCTTTCTATGCCTGTTGGAAGGTTCCTCAGGCAGAGATTCCCCTCGTTTCGAAGGTTTTTGATGCTACGAAGCAGTCGACAATCCATTCGAATCTCCACCGCCATGGTGGTGATTTGTTATGCGATTTTCCTCGCACCGGCTCTTCGTGCGCAAATCAAGACCAGCTTTCACGCAGATACAAGTCAACCGCTGGAAGGGGTCTTGGAGCCGTGGAAGTCGAGCAACGTATCGTGCGCTGAGAGCGGGTTGCTGGACACGGTCTTCGTGAAACCCGGCGATCGCGTCACGGCAGGGGACAAACTAGCCCAACTCGATTTGAATCTTTCCGAAGTCCAGTTGGCCATCGCTCAAGCCCAGGCGGAATCGAACGGGAGGATGGAGCAGGTGAAGGCGGAAGCCGAACTGTCGGAGAAAAAGGTTCGAGCGATCCAGCAAGCCAGAGAGAAAAAGCACAGTACGCAATCGGAACTCGATCGCGCCCTGGCTGAATTGAAAATCGTGAAGGGGCGTCTTCAGTCGGAACGGGATGAATCCAAGATTCTCAAACTGCAAGCCGAGCGACTGAAGACTCTGATGCAGCAACGGACGGTTGTTTCCCCAATCGACGGTATCGTTCAAAAGGTTTTCAAGTCATCCGGCGAATATGTTTCCCCGAATGCGCCCGAGGTAGTCCGTGTCGTCGACATCTCGAAATTGAGAGCGACCTTCTACCTCGAACTGAACGAAGTCGCATTGCTCAAGGTCGGAACCAAGATCCAAGTCGCTCTCTACGGAGGCGACCACCAGCCAGCCCTCGTCGAACATATCGCACCATTTCCGGACGGTGGTAGCGGCATGGTCGAAGTCCAGGTGCTGGTCGAAAATCCTGAATTGAAATTGGTGGGTTCGCGCTGCAGTCTTCTGCTCGAACGATCGACGGATTTGATTTCAGGTCGCTGACCCAGCGCATGAGCGGACGGCTATCGGCAGATCAAGGCCGTTGCCCATCCGGTATGGCATAGGCAAACCTTCGATAGAGAAAAACCATCGTGCAACAGGTGATCGGCACATCGACAGAGCAAACGAGCGAAAGACCCGTCCTGCGCCCACCTCGCGGCATCCCCGAGGATGGCTCCTCGCAGGCTAATTCGGCATTCGAAAGACCGCCGCTAGGTGCTGCCCCGCTTGATAAATTGGCTTCAGCAACTGGGCCTTCATCCACTGGGACAGCGGCGACGATCCCTCCAGCGATGAGTTGTCCGCCCAGCCCCGAGTCGGTCGAGAAACCTCTGCAACTGGCATGGCAGGAACTCCCGCCCGATGGATCGAAACGAAACGCCGAACTGGTCCTGATGTGCCTCGAAAAACACTTCGGCGTGAAACTATTCGTGTCGGTCGGTCCATCGCTCGAACGATTGATGATCCTCACCGCAAACTCGAACCACTACGAGGAGAATACTGCGGAAGGAAACCGGATCAAAAATGCGCTTCGCGAGGCGTGTTCGCCCGCCGGCTGTTGCCGGTTTGCATTGCCGAGCGGCCAAACATCTCTCCTGCTCAAGCAGGTGCTCGAAGATCAAGATTCGGCCCTGGTGGTTCTCGGCTTCAGCCTCGATTCGGCCAACGCGGCTGCGAAGGGCCCAAAGCATGCGTCTGTAATTCTCCTCGACGGTAGTCGTAAGGATACCAAGTCCGCCGCCGATTACGCACAAACGGTCGATGCGATTCGGAGAATCCTCGCCCCGTGGCTCGAGGTCTGGTGGTTGTCGCAATGCGGATTGCGCTGGCAACGAACCCTTGGAAAGATCAGCCGATGGACTGTGGGACGTCGAAAAGCCGTCCTTGCGACGCTTGCTGTGTTTTTCGTCAGCCTCTGGGTCCCGGTCCCGTACTGGCCCAAGCGAGACTGTGTTCTCGAGCCAGCCAAGAAAAGTTTCATTGCCGGTCCCATCGATGGCATCCTGAAAGATATCGCCGTTCGGCCCGGCGACGCGGTGACTCAGGGAACGCTTCTCGCACGCCTCGATGACGAACCGATCCAATGGGATCTGTCTGCCGCCCAGGCCGACATGCAAAGCGCTGGCAAGCGACGCGATTCAGCGCTCGCCTCGCGGAATTCGAGCGACCTAAGGCTCGCGCAATTGGAACAAGAGAAACAGCGGGCGACGATCGCCTCCCTCGAAAAACAACTCCAAGACCTCGATTTGCGAAGCCCGGTCGATGGCGTCATCGTCCAGGGGAGTCTGGACGAGCACAACGGTATGCCCGTCTCGCGCGGGGAAACTCTTTTCGAAATCGCCCCCTTGGATCGCATGCGATTGGAAGTGCATCTGTCCACGGCGGATCTTGCCAATATCGAAGTTGGCCAACGCGTCACGCTTCGTGTCGATGCCAATCGTTGGAAACAATGGTCTGCCAACATCACTCGAATTGCCCCCAGAGCGAAGGTGATCGATTCCGAGGTTGTCTTTATCGCGACCGCGGAAATCGAGAATCCCGACAAAATCCTCCGACCGGGGATGGACGGAACCGTTCGTATCTCGGCAGGTACAAAAACGATCGGCTGGCTGATCTTCAGCAAGCCATACGAATGGCTCCTCAGCAAGCTCTATTGGTAGAAACGAGGCAGCCCATGTATGTCGGTCCGCTCCCCTCGCTCCTCCCAGGGTTGCTCGTCGCTTTCCATGTCGACCGCAATGGATCCTGGTATTCTATGCGGACTCCGGAAAACCGATTCATCCGAATGGGTTGCAAGGAGTATCTCGTCGCGTGCCTGCTCGATGGTCGCAAAACGGCGGACGAAGTTTCGCAAGCAGTTCACGAAGCCGACAGTTCGTGTGCCATCGATATGATGGAGGTGATGCGCATCGTCGACTGGTTCGGTAAAGCTGGACTCTTGATGACCAAAACATCGCCATCGTCAAGCACGAATGCATCCGCCGCATTCAATCCGCTGTTCATTCGCCAGAATCTGATCGCCGGTCCAACGATGGAGAAAATCGGGGGGTACGGCTCGGTGCTGGTCGGCCGCTTGTTCACGTCTCTGTCCTTGGTTCTATGGTGCGTCGCAGCGATCGCCGCGATCGCGAATTGGGACACGATCTGGACCTTTTCGCAAAAACTCTTCGTGCCCGACAGTTTGCTGTGGTGGGTCTGCGCTTGGGCATTTCTCAAAATCATCCATGAACTTGGCCACGCCGCGTATGCCGTAAAATACGGATGCCGCGTCCAGTCGGCGGGGTTGTGTTGGATGTTTCTCTCCCCGGTTCCCTTTGTCGACGTCTCGGGGATGTGGCTCAATACCAATCGTTGGCAACGGTGCATGATCTGTCTCGGGGGACTGGTTTTCGAATTGACCGTCTCCAGCATCGCGCTTTTGATATTTCTGATTTCGGCCTCGGAGTCGGTTCGGTATGTTTGCTGCCTTCTGTTCACCCTGGGAGCGGTCAGCAGCATCGTCGTCAACGGCACGCCTTTCATGAAATTCGATGGTTACCACGTTCTCTCCGAATGGTTGGCATGGCCCAATCTCTACGCGGATGCTCAGTCCGCAGTGACGCAATTTCTCACAAAAATCGTCCGCCCCTGGGCCGCGACGGCGAAACCGATCCGACCCTTGCTCGTGAGCTACGGGATTCTATGCGCTTTCTATCGAGTCACGTTCTGGATCGCCATGATCCTCGGAGCATATTTCACATTTCATGTTCTCGGATTTCTGGTCGTAGCGGCGATCCTTTTCCTGTGCGTGCTGGCTCCCCCGATCAACAAAGGGATACGAGCCATGCGACAAAACGCCGATCAAGGGCAAACAAAGATGGGCTTTTGGCAATGTACGGTCCAGAATTACCGAGCGATCGCCTGGTGTGGATTTCTGGCTCTGACTCTCGGAGGGGCGATCTACTGGATACCATCTCCTTGGGCACCCATGATTCCAGGGTTTGTCGATTACAGCCACCCGCATGCGTTGAGAAACGAAACAGAAGGAGTGGTCGTTGAAGTTCTCGTTCGTCCAGGTGATCGCGTGCATCGAGGGGATTTGCTTGCGGTGCTGAGCAACCCCGTGTTGGAGCACAACCGACGGATGAAGGAACTTGAGGTGATCTCCCTGCGGGAAGAGTCGATCTTGTTGCAATCGCAACAATCGCTCGGGGAGTCCCAAGCCGTGAAAGCAAAGCTCGAGTCTGCTCTCGAACAATTGGAACAACTTCAGCGAAAAATCAAAGCCTTGAGCCTTCGTAGTCCCTGCGATGGCAGAGTGGTCGACAGCTTTCTTCATGAACGCATAGGGCAGTTTCTCAAATCAGGCGAAGACCTCGGCATGATCACCGAAAGCGAGCAACTCGAGGTCGTTGGGTTCGTCGATCAGTCGGACTTCGATTCGTTTCGGGATTGCGGATCGATCGATCTACGCATTCGGTTTCCCGAGGGATCCACCGCCACAGCTCAGCTGACCGAAGCGCTTCCGAGAGCGAGCGACTACCTCGATTCTCCCCAACTGGCCGCCAATTTCGGCGGCCCGCTGTCCATCGAAATCGAGGACACGGCCGATGGAGCCAAGCGATGGAAACTCCCCAAGCCTCGGTTCAAGATCAAGGCCGCATTGTCTTCATCCCAAAGTGTTCGAATCCGCCCCGGACAAACGGTGGGCCTTCATTTTCCCCATCATTCTGTCAGCTTGCTCCGATCGTTGATGCGGATCGCCGAGAACTACTGGGACGGAATTCAGCAAAGATCGTCCGGACACGGAAACAGGTGAACCAGGGTGTCCGGCTACGCCGATGCGGTGGACAGGGCGGAGCCTAGGGTGATGCCGGGGGCGGGCAACGTGCTGTGGCCGCGCAGGTATACGTCGATCGCACGGGCCGCGCCGCGTCCCTCGTTGATCGCCCACACCACCAGCGATTGACCGCGACGACAATCCCCTGCAGCAAATACTCCAGGCACACTCGTGGCAAATTGGCCATGATCCGCCTTGTAGTTGCTCCGCGGATCGGTCTCGATTCCCAGGATCTCCGATACATAATGCTCAGGACCGAGGAATCCCATCGCCAGCAACACGAGATCTGCTTCGATCACTTCCTCGCTGCCCGGCATCTCGACCATGTTCATCTTGCCGTTTTCAAACGACCACTGAACCCGAACCGTTCGAATGCCAGCAACATTCCCCTTTCCGTCATCGATGAACTCCTTGCTGAGAATGTTGTAGGTGCGCGGATCGGAACCGAATTTCGCTTCGGCTTCTTCATGCCCGTAGTCGGACCGGAAGATGCGAGGCCATTGCGGCCATGGATTGTTGGGGGCACGCGAATCGGGCGGACGATCGAGCAACTCAAAATTCACCAGCTTTGTGCAGCCATGTCGCATGCTGGTTCCGATGCAGTCGCAACCGGTGTCTCCTCCGCCGATCACAATCACCCGTTTTCCTTTCGCGGAGATGTATTTCTTGTCTTCGAGATGACTGTCGAGCAAACTCGATGTATTGGCGGTGAGGAACTCCATGGCGAAATGGACTCCTTTCAATTGGCGACCGGGGATCGGTAGATCGCGAGGTTTGGTGGCGCCGGTCGCGAGCAGCACTGCATGATTCTCAGCCATCAACTGCTTGGGATCGACGTTCTTGCCCACGTCGGCCTTGGTCACGAACTTGACCCCTTCCGCGGCCATCAAATCGAGTCGGCGTTGGACCACATCCTTGTCGAGTTTCATGTTCGGGATGCCGTACATCAGCAAACCGCCGATGCGATTGGCTCGTTCGTAGACAGTGACGGTGTGCCCGACCTTGTTGAGTTGGGCCGCGGCGGCCAGGCCGGCGGGTCCGCTGCCGATGATGGCGATACTCTTGCCGGACCGCACCGATGGGATCTCAGGAGCGACCCATCCTTCCTGAAACCCGCGATCGATGATCGCGCATTCGATGTTCTTGATCGTGACCGGTGGGTTGGTGATGCCCAGTACGCACGCTCCTTCGCATGGAGCAGGGCACACGCGCCCCGTAAACTCGGGAAAGTTGTTGGTCTTGTGAAGTCGCTCGAGCGCCTCGCGCCATCGCCCGTTGTAAACCAAATCGTTCCACTCGGGGATCAAGTTTTCGATCGGACAGCCTGTCGCCGACTGGCAAAACGGAACGCCACAGTCCATGCAGCGTGCCCCCTGTTTCCTCAAATGCTCCTCGGTTGGTTCGGTATAGATCTCTTGAAAGTCGTCGACGCGGACGATCGGCAATCGCCAATCGACTTTCTTGCGAGGATATTCTTTGAAACCTGTCGGTTTTCCCATGCTCTTCTTTCCGTCCAGTTGCGTGATAACTTTGTTGATTAGCCGCAGGGCGCTAGCCCCCGGTTTGATGCGTATCGAACAATGCGTTGCCTTCCACGGTGCCAACCGGACGCTAGCGCGTTCCGGCTGATCGCCCCCCATCCAACTCTACGTATGGGCCATCGCCGGCGCGGTTTGGGCCGCGTGTTTGCTTTCCATCAGCACTCGCTTGTAATCGGTCGGCATGACTTTCACGAACCGCGCGATGCTCGCTTGCCAATCGGCCAGCAAATCCTTCGCAACCGTCGAGCCGGTGAACTCGGCGTGCTTGCGCACCAGTTCCTGCACCTCCTGAATGTCTTCTTCCTCGACGAGCGGCTCCAATTCCACCGTCCCGAGATTCGTGCGGATGCGCAGGTTGTCGATGTCGTCGACGACATACGCGATGCCGCCGCTCATGCCTGCCGCAAAGTTCCGACCGGTGCGGCCGAGGATCACCACCCGTCCGCCGGTCATGTACTCGCAACCGTGGTCGCCAACCCCTTCGATCACCGCGCTACAACCGGAGTTGCGGACCGCGAATCGCTCGGCCGCCTGGCCACGCACGAACAATTCGCCCATGGTGGCTCCGTACAAGCAGACGTTTCCGATGATAATGTTCTCTTCAGGCTTGAAGGCGGCCCGATGATCGGGATAGATGATCAACCGCCCTCCCGACAATCCTTTACCCACGTAATCGTTGGCGTCCCCTTCGAGTTCGAGGGTGATTCCATGCGCCAGGAACGCGCCGAAACTTTGGCCGGCCGAACCGGTGAAGCGGATACGAATCGTGTCGGTGGGGAGCCCTTCCTGGCCGTAGCGTTTGGCAACGTGGTGGCTGAGGATCGTACCGACCGTTCGGTTGGTGTTGACGATTGGCAGATCGATTCGGATAGGCTGCCGTGTCTCCAAGGTCTTTTGGCATCGCGGGACCAACTCGCGCAGGTCGAGTGACTCCTCCAGTTCGTGGTCTTGGGGAATCGTGCAATGCATGACCGTGTCGGGATTGGGACCTTTCGCAGGACGCAGGATCGGTGTCAGGTCGAGTCCATCGGACTTCCAATGCGCGATCGCGCGATCCACTTTGAGACAATCGGAGCGACCGACCATCTCATCGATGGTGCGGAATCCGAGCGAAGCCATGATCTCGCGAGCGTCCTCGGCGACCATGAACAAGTAATTGACGACGTGCTCAGGTTTGCCCGCGAACTTGGCTCTCAGCTCTGGATCCTGAGTCGCGATTCCTACGGGACAAGTATTGAGGTGGCATTTGCGCATCATGATGCAACCGAGCGTAATCAACGGGGCGGTCGCAAATCCGAACTCCTCCGCCCCGAGCAAGGCGGCGATCACCACGTCGCGCCCCGTCTTGAGTCCGCCATCGGTTTGAAGGGTGACGCGACTGCGGAGATTGTTAAGCACCAGCGTCTGGTGCGTTTCCGCAATACCGAGTTCCCATGGCAGGCCCGCATGCTTGATACTGGTCAGCGGGCTAGCCCCTGTGCCACCGGTATCGCCGCTGATGAGGATGTGGTCGGCATGGGCCTTGGCTACCCCGGAAGCGACGACGCCAACTCCGACTTCGCTTACCAGTTTGACGCTCACACGAGCGCCTGGATTCGCGTTTTTCAAGTCGTAGATCAGCTGCGCGAGATCTTCGATGGAATAGATGTCGTGGTGGGGAGGCGGACTGATCAGTCCCACACCAGGGGTGCTGTAGCGGATGCGCGCGATGTACTTGTCGACTTTGCGGCCCGGCAGTTCGCCCCCTTCTCCCGGCTTGGCCCCTTGCGAGATCTTGATCTGCAGTTCGTCTGCGTTCGTCAGATACTCGATCGTGACGCCGAATCGGCCCGAGGCGACTTGTTTGATCGCGGAGCGCTTGCTGTCGCCGTTCGGGAGCGGTTGGAAGCGCACTGGGTCTTCCCCCCCTTCGCCCGTGTTGCTCTTGCCCCCGAGACGATTCATCGCGATCGCGAGCGTTTCGTGGGCTTCGGCGCTGATGGACCCGAGGCTCATGGCGCCGGTGCAAAACCGTTTGACGATCTCTTTGGCACTCTGGACCTGATCGAGCGGGATCGGATCGCGTGCGGGTTCGAACTCGAGCAGACCGCGAAGCGCGTAGCGCATGCGGGCATCGCGATTGATATGGTCGGCAAATCGGCGATACGCGTTCTTGTCCCCGTTCCGAGCTGCCACTTGGATGTCGGCGATTGCAGCGGGATCCCAACCGTGCCGTTCCCCTTCAGCTCGCCAATGAAACTCGCCCGCGTTGGGGAGCATCGACCAGGCGTCCGTTTGATTCATCGGGAACCCGAGACTGTGGCGTCGCATCGTTTCCTCGGCGAGGATCTCCCAGGAGCAACCTTGGATTCGGCTCGAGGTCCCCTTGAAGCAGCGTTCGATGACTTCGTCCTGCAATCCGAGCGCTTCGAAGATTTGCGCCCCTTTGTAACTGGCCAGGGTGCTGATCCCCATTTTGGCCATGACCTTGAGCATTCCCTTGGCTACCGCCTTGCGATAGAGCAAGACGATCTTTTCATCATCTTTTTCCGCCAGCATGCCATCGCGCGAGGCTTGCCACAGGGATTCGAATGCCAGATAAGGATTGATCGCATCGGCGCCGAAACCGATCAGCAAGCAATGGTGATGGACCTCGCGGGCTTCGCCGGTTTCGACCACGATACCGATTGCAGTCCGCTTGGCGACACGAACCAAGTGCTGGTGGACCGCGCCGACGGCCAGCAGGCTGCTGACGGCAACCCGCTCTTTCGTGATCTGTCGATCGCTGAGGACCACCATCGTGAAACCTTCATCGATCGCTTTTTCCGCTTCCGCACAGATCCGGTCGAGCGTCGATACCAGGCCCGACTTCCCTTCCTTGCGATCGAAAGTGATGTCGATCGTCTTGGTCTTCCATCCGCGGGTGCTCATGTGTTTGATCGCTTCGAGTTCCTCGTTGGTGAGGATCGGATGGGGGATCAGCAGACGATGGCAATGCTCGGGACTGACCTCGAGCAGATTGCGTTCCGGCCCGACATAGCATTCGAGCGACATGATCACGTCTTCGCGAATCGAATCGATGGCGGGATTGGTAACCTGAGCAAAGAGTTGTTTGAAATAATCGTAGATCAGACGCGGTTTATCGCTCAGGCACGCCAACGCCGAATCATTCCCCATCGAGCCGATCGGGTCCACTTGCGTTTCGACCATCGGCACCAGCATGAAGTGCATCGTCTCGATCGTGTAGCCGAAGGCTTGCATGCGGGGGAGCAGGGTCTTTGGATTGAAGCCGTGCCATTCGGGAGCCTTCGGTAGCTCATCGAGCGTGATACGCCCCTGTTGCAACCACTGCTGGTACGGTCGTTTGATCGCAAAGCTGTTCTTCAATTCGTCGTCGGGAATCAGCCGTCCTTGGTCGAAGTCGATCAGAAACATGCGACCGGGTTGGAGACGCCCTTTCTCCTTGACCAGGGCCGGATCGACCGGCAGTACGCCGACTTCGCTGGCCATGATCACGCGATCGTCGGTTGTCAGGTAATAGCGACTGGGACGCAGACCGTTACGGTCCAGCGTGGCACCGATGTATTTCCCGTCGGTAAAAACGATCGAGGCCGGACCGTCCCAGGGTTCCATCATGCAGCTGAAGTACTCGTAGAACGCCCGTTTTTCCTGGGACATCGTATCGTGTTTCTGCCATGCCTCAGGGACCATCATCATGATGGCTTCCTGGAGCGTCCGGCCGGTCATCAGCAGGAATTCCAAGACGTTATCGAACGTGCCCGAGTCGGAGCACATCGGCTCGACCACCGGAAAGAGTTTCTTGATATCGTCGCCGAACAACGCGCTGCGCGCCATCCCCTCGCGCGCGTGCATCCAGTTGATGTTCCCGCGGAGCGTGTTGATCTCGCCGTTGTGGCTCATGAAGCGAAGGGGTTGGGCGCGATCCCAACTCGGAAACGTGTTGGTCGAGAATCGCGAATGAACCATCGCCAGATGGGTTTCAAAATCCGGATCCGACAGATCCGAGTAGTAAGGCACCACCTGGGCTGGAGTCAGCATCCCTTTGTAGATGAGAGTCTTGGTCGAGAGCGAACAGACGTAGAACAGGGAGGCTTGCTCGAGGCTCGCATCGCCGCGCAGGCGATGGCTCGCCTGTTTGCGAATCGCATAGAGTTTGCGTTCGAATTCCTCCGACGTAATGCCGGGAGCCGCCTGGATAAAGACTTGCTCAATCCAAGGCTCGGCCATTCGAGCGGTCGGACCGATATCGGCGGCGTCCGTGTTCTGAGGCACGTCGCGCCAACCGATCAAGGTCTGACCTTCGGAGGCGATCAAGTGGTTGAATTCGCGCCGGCAATAATCCCGTTCTGCCCGATCCTTAGGGAAGAATATGTTGCCAGCTGAGTAAAGCCCCTTGGGGGGAAGATCGAGATCGAACGATTCCCTCGAAACGCGGCGAAGGAACCGATCGGGCATCGCTACCAAGATGCCCGCCCCGTCCCCGGTGTTCTCTTCGCAACCACAGGCGCCGCGATGATCCATGTTCCGAAGGATCGTATCGGCATCGACAACGATCTGATGGCTGGGAACGCCTTTCACGTGCGCGACAAACCCGACACCGCACGAGTCCTTCTCCAGGTCAGGATTGTAAAGCCCTTGTTTCTTTGGGAATCCGTAAGGGACCGTCATGGATTCGAACCTCTCCGTGCAACCAGCAAAGCATGAAAAAACTAGAAAACGTCTAAGCAGCAGCACCCGTCAGGTCGCAACTGCACGAGCCAGAGAATCCGCTCCCTCCTGGCTCGCATCGCGACTCAGAAATCGCGCGGTGTCTCCCTCCCAGACTCGGTGACGCATGATCATCTCCATAAAGGCACGAGCAGCGCGCGTCATCGACACGTCCCGCCGCTGAATGATCCCCAACGGACGCGTCAACTCCAAACCTTCGCACTCGATCATCTTCAAGGAACCAGCAGCCAATTCGGATTGCACCGTCAGCTTCGGCAGGATCGCAACCCCGCTGTTGACAATCGCCGCGTGTTTCACCGAGTCGATATTGTCCAACTCGACCACGATCCGCATCGTAATCCCCAAAGCCCGCAACTCTTTGTCAATTTCCTGACGGATACGCAGATTCGACGCAAATGCAACCAACCCAACTTGCGACAAATCGCTCGGCTTGATCGGTTCCCCCAGCATCGACAAGCGGTGCCGCGGAGACGCCACCAACACCATCGGCTCATCACGCCATTTCGTCGACTGAATCGTGTGCTTCGTCTCCGGATAGCTCACCATGCCAAAATCGACCGTCCCCTGTTCCACCATGCGATAAACCTCATGCGGATGGGCAAGTTGGTAGGTCAACGAAGTTCCGGAGTGCTGACGGATGAACTCCTCCTCCAAGGTCGGTAGGTAACTGAGCCCCATCGAGTAAATCGAAGCGATCACTACATGGCCCGTCACCCCCGGCGAGGATGCAGTCCCAACGCGTACCTCATCGACCAAGGTATCGAACTGACGCAAAATCCCGCCCAGACCGTCGTAGAACTTCTGACCCTCCGCCGTCAAAATGAAGGGCCGCTTGGTTCGGTCAATCAACTTGACCCCCAAAAACTCCTCCAAATGCTGCACGCTCTGGCTGGCAGCACTCTGGGTCATCCCATGCTCCTCGGCTGCCTGTGAAAAACTCCGCTTGCGAACCACATCGAAGAATACCTTCAAGGATCGAATATGAACCGCCTGCGATACGGCCTTTTTATTAATCGAGTTAATTCTGACTGCTCCTTTATTAAAGAATGCAATCCGAAGGATACTGTGAGGCGCGCCGAGCGTCAAGCGACAGGCCCCGGATTTTGCAGGAGCTTGCTGCCGGGGATCGGAAAACCCAAGGCCGCCGGCACCGTCGATGCCACCCCTACGACCGTCACAATCGTTGACGAAAACCCCCATGATTTCTCGGGGATCGGTGAGATTCCTGGCGTGCCTGTGACCTAAAGTTGGGTGCTGTCACTCCTCGAAACCATTGAGCATGGAAATGCAAGCTGTTAACCCGCATCCAACTGGTACTGTGTTTCCGGTCGTGAAGTCGCCCCCTGCGCGCTCCGCACGGCCTGTGGCTGGGATGCCGGATTCCCAAACGTGCGATTCGGCCCAGGAACGGTCTCGTTGGCTGGGCCGTGCTTTGGCGCGACGTGGGACGGAGGATCGGAACCACCCCCTGGAATGGATGTTGGTTGAGCCCATTCGAGAGGATTCTCGACACGATGAATCGCTCGACATGCGGTGTCTGGGATTGATTGAATCATTGATTCGCGCGTCGGACTCGTACCCGGAAAGCATGGATTCCTCCTCGTTGGTTGCTGTGTTGCAATGGGCTTGGCAGCACACGGAGAACTGGGATGCGATGCTACGTGAAGCGTGCTTGCTCAAGCCGTTCATGCCCCTTTACCTGTGTTCCGCCCTCCCCGATCAGGAACGCGTGGGAGCACGACGAAATGCAGTAGCGCAATCACGGGGTCTGGCCTTGGAGTTGATCGCATTGATCGAGCTGAGTCACTCGCTAGGGCACAGGGAGTTTGTGGAGTGGTTGGATCAGCGAATCAGCGCGAGCGAGGACCTCGGCCGGTCGGTCCAGCGATTCCTGAACGTGGATCTCTCCTTGATCTCTCAGGCTTTGGCCGAACAACGCGCTGCGGCTGGTGGGGAATCTGGCCCGTCGCGCGTCGATGCAATCCCCATTTCGGATTCCCAGCATCACGACTGGTGGTCGCTGGCCTGGCAGTGGAGTTGCGCGACGCATGCGTTTTTGGTCCCTGTCGGCGTAACGGATCCAGCCGATTCCTGGAGTGAATTGACTTCGCATTGGAAGACCTTGTACGGACTGGTATGTCCCAATTCCACCCGTTCACACCGACGATGCATCGGGATCCGAGCGTCCTCCGACAAACGCATGGAGGATCAGTTGGATCGACGTCTGGACGACGTTCGTGTCGAGCAAGGGGTCATGACGTTGGTCAACGTTCGTTACGTTGGGGACCCTGCATCGCGAACCGGGGAAAGGAATCCGCTGAGTCCATGGCAGACCGCGTGGTTGGAGTGCATGGATCTCGCGATCGAAGGTGCCGAACCAACCGGTTTCCTGGATCAGACCGGTGATCTCGCGCTGGTGTATCAGGATTTGGGAAGGAGCGAGCTCGCGCAATACGTTCGGGACGTTCTGAGCCAAGTTCAAGCGAACCTTGCACGCGACGGTTTGCTGCCCGAAAACGAGCCGGTCCCTTTGATCGTCGGAATCGCCACGGTTGATGGTCCCGCCAAGTCATTCCGAATGAAACAGCTGTTCGATGCCGCAACCCGATGCTTGGAAAACGCTGCTTCGCAAGGCCCAGGAACGATCAAGTCGATCGAGGTCTTTTAGGGATTCGACCATTGGTACATTTGCAATGACTTCTGCGTGCGAATAACGACCGAGGATCCCGCAACGGCGATATGCGCCCAGGCCTCCTCGTTCGAAATCTCGCGTTCGGAGAGGAGTTTAAACTCCGTCGGATCATGCTCGATCAAACGAAGTTTCCCAGTCTGGTCCAACGCGAGAATTTCTTTCCCGTTGGTGACCATGCTCCAGTACTCCCCATAGGGCCGAGTGACCCACATTTCCTTGCCGCTTGTCATGTCGATGCAAGCGAATCGTTTGTTTCGCAAGTGCATGTAGACATAGTGATCGATCACGACGGGGGAGGACATGTACCCTTCAAGCTTGTTTTCCCAGCGGGTTCCGGTCGATCCGTTGGAAACGTCGAGCAGAAGGGATCGGCCACCATAGCTACTGGTGAAGATTCCGTTATCCCAAACCGTGGGAGTGAGAATGTTCATCCCTCGGAAAGCGGCGACCTCGTGCTTCCAAAGAGGCGAGCCACTGTCCAAGTCGACTCCGGCGAGGAACGTTCTGGTTTGGACCAGCAACTGCCGCCGGTCGTGAAGGGTAGCGATGACCGGCGAGGAGAACGCGCCGCTGCTCATCATATTTCCATCATCGCCGAGCGAACTCCAGACGATGTTGCCCGATTGCTTGTCGACTTTATGAAGTCCTTTCCCCGCTTGGACGTAGAGAAATCCTCCGTCGATCAGCGGAGAGCAGACCATCCCGAAGTCAGGGACCTTTCCGAATTTCTCGGCAAAATCGATTCTCCAGACTTCCTCTCCCGTGTTGCAGTTGAGGGCGACCAGGACATCGCGAATTCCACCGACGAAGAGCGTTTCCCCGTCGGTCGCAGGCGTCGAACGAATCCAGCTACCGTTCCGAGCCGCGAAAAAAGGGACCTTCATCGATCCTTTCCAATCCTTCGACCATTTGGTTTGGCCCGAGACGCGGTCCAGGCAAGTAACCCGTTCCGAGCCGTCCAGGGTTTCGGTCGTAAACACGTACTGCTCGGTGACCAGCGGCCCCGAGTAGCTATCCGAAAAGGGCTGGGACCATGCGAGCTTGAGATGGCTTTCGTCGAGACTGCTCGGCCATGCGGCACCGGGAACCGCGCTGTCCCGATTTGGTCCCCGCCAATTCAGCCAAACATCCCGGTCCGCAGCCGAGCTAACCGAGCCGATGGCCCACATCCAGGCTAGGAAAAAAGCACAGTGGGAAGGCGAGCTACGAAACGTTCGCATGGATGTCTCCGGCATTTTCTGAGGTCGATTTCCGATGTTCGAGAAGTGTAGGAAGCGGACAAGCCTTACTACTGGAAGAACCGGAACGTTTTACGCAGTTGGAAAAGGAAAACCGTCAGGATTTCTCATTTTCCTGGTCGGAATCAAGTTACGTTTCCAGAACACGTCCGCAGGAGCGACTCCGATGGGAGACGCATGCCTGAGCAAACCCTTGGAATCCAAAGAATAAGTTAGCGAGGCCCGTATGCTTTCTCGAAGACGTCTACGCCGTCAAAAACCACGAAACCGCAGCGGCGCGGCCGTGGTCGAATTCGCGGTTATCTCACCGGTGTTCGTCGCGATCTTGCTGGGAACCATCGAAGCCTGCTCCATGATCTTCCTGCGCCAAACGACGGAACTGGCAGCCTTCGAAGCCGCCCGCGTCGCGATCGTCAAAGACACAAAATCGGACCAGGTCCAGCAAGCCGCCAAGAACGTTTTGGATACGCGCAAGGTCAAAAAATACAACATCACGATCACCCCCACCGACTTTCAAGCTGCCGCCTACGGTACGTATATCCGAGTGGAAGTTTCCGCGCCATGCGGTGACAACAGTTTGATTCCTGTGATGTTCTACTCAGGTCAAACGATCGTCGGGCAAGTGGAAATGATGAAGGAGTATTGATTCACTCTGGCTTTTCTCTATTTCGTCGAAAATGTCTCTGTCACACCCAACTGCGAGTACCCCATCATGAAAATCAGATCCAAGTCCAAGTCCAAATCCAAAGCACGACGTGGAGGCATCTTGCCCTTGGTTGCGGCGATGCTGCCCGTAACCGTCGGCGTCGGAGCGTTTGCAATCAACATCGCCTACATGGAACTCAACCGGACCGAGATGTACATAGCAGCAGACGCGGCTGCACGTGCATCTGGTCGCGAATACGCGCTCAAGTGGGACCAAGGTGCGGCCAGGATGGCAGGCAAAAACGCAGCCGGACGCAATTCCGTTGGCGGGAAGAAATTTGAACTCTCGGATGCCGATTTCTCCTTCGGGGAAGCGACGCGCTCCAGCGAAACGGCCCGCTACACGTTCACCAAAGGCGGGACCAACCCCAACGCAGTCGAGGTCGATATCAAACGCATCGCGGGTTCAGCCAACGGCGCACTGACGTCGATCATCCCCTACGCAGGCTTTTCTGGTGGTATGAATGCAACCATCAGCTCCCGCGTGAATCAAACCGAAGCCGATATCTGTCTCGTCATCGATCGATCCGGTTCGATGGCCTACGCAGCGAACGAGAAGGCGGCCTACCCGCCTCTTCCAAAAGCCGCCGCTCCCACGTGGTGGTTCGATCAACCCGCACCCACTCCATCGCGGTGGCGCGACTTGGCGGGATCGGTCGACGTGTTCCTGAAGGAGCTGGACAAAACACCGATGAAAGAGACGGTTTCGTTGGTGACCTACTCCAACACTGCGGGCGCCGATGTTGGCCTAACCACAAAGTATGCCGATATTAGTGCCGGGCTGGGTAAGTACACCACAAAGTTCAGTGGAGGATCGACCAGTATTGCCACCGGCATGACGACAGGGGCGACGATTCTCTGCGGCAAAGATGCTCGGCAATTCTCAACCAAGATCATGGTTCTGATGACCGATGGGATCGACACGACCGGAAGCGATGTCGTCAAGGCGGCAAAGGACGCGGCCGCCAAGGGGGTCATGATCTTCACCGTGACGTTCTCCGACGAAGCCGACAAGACGACCATGGGGACGGTTGCGAAAACCGGCCTCGGCAAAACGTACCACGCCTCCACCGCTGCTGACCTCTCCAATATCTTTCTCGAGATCTCTCGGGAGATCCCCGTATTGATCAGCCGGTAGCCTCAGCAACCAGTTTCACCTCCTTGATTCCTCGTTGTTCAAACTTTGATTCCTAAAATTTAAGGCAAGAAATATGAAACTTCAAAAACACTCCAGACGGCTCGGAGCGGTCACCGTCGAGATGGCGTTCGTGCTCCCGCTCGTCTTCTTGCTGTTCCTGGGTGGAATCGAAATGGCGCGTCTCCAGATGATTCGACATCTGGCGGACAACGCCGCCTACGAAGCTGCCCGGAACGTCATGGTTCCGGGTGCATCCGTCGCGGAAGCTGAGAAGGTTGCGAACGACATTATGAAGGTTGCAGGAATTAGCGGTGCCAAACTCACCGTGACGCCCAACCCCATCAAGGAAGACACCAAGATTGTAAAGGTGAGTCTTCAGATTCCCGCCAAGAGCAATCTCTGGACCGCAGCCACCTTCGGCGAGTACGTAAACTTGGGAACCGAAATTTCCCTCATGACGGAGCGAGGGCCGATGACCATGATGTCAGCGGTCGTTGTTCCACCACCTCCGCCACCACCACCGCCGCCGCCTCCGCCGCCACCACCGGCACCCAAACCACTGCCACCACCACCTCCACCGGCACCCAAACCACTACCACCACCACCTCCGCCGGCACCCAAACCACTACCACCACCACCCCCGCCGGCACCCAAACCACTACCACCACCACCTCCGCCGGCACCCAAACCCCTACCACCACCACCACCACCGGCCCCTAAGCCATTACCTCCTCCGCCACCCCCAGCACCCAAACCACTACCACCACCACCGCCGGCACCACCACCGGCACCCACACCACTACCTCCTCCTCCTCCTCCTCCGGCACCCAAACCGGTGCCCCCAACACCACCACCACCACCACCGGCGCCACCACCGGCGCCGAAACCACCACCTCCACCACCACCACCACCAAAACCGCTGCCCCCTCCGCCTCCCCCGGCACCAAAACCACCACCACCTCCTCCTCCTCCCCCGAAGGTACCGGGGCTGTAACGAACGTCGCTTCCTACTAAGCTAGTGTCGAAGAGAAAGGCAGTTGCACACGCAGCTGCCTTTTTTTGTTTTTCCCCAACTCACCAGCAAGCGATTCATTCGAGCATGAATGCTATCAATCACCATGGAAATCATTGCGATTTCGGCTTGACGCGAGCATGGGGTTCGGGACACGTTGTTAGGGTGATCGACACGAATCAATTTCGATGGCGATCCGACGCACCGTCAGCAGCATCAGATGGACCTGGCATTGTTGGGCGGAGAGATGCGAACAACTCATTCCCACATTCGCTTTCACGATCGATTGGCAAGGAGGCCTCGTCCAGTGACATCTTCGTTGCGACCCTCGGTTTCACTCAAGCAACTTTTCCCTTCCTCGCAATTCGTGGGTGCTGATGACATCGTCTGTCATGCGTGCGACTCTCACCCAGAGTCCCCAATGATGGATTGGGTCTTCGCAGCAGGCGTTACCCCATGGACCCAACCCGATCGCGATGTGGTCACCGCCATCAACCACGGCGCGGTAGCGATCCTTACCGACCAATTGCTCCCCAGTGCCGTTCCTCAATGCATCGTTCATGACGTGCGGGATGCGTACGCCAAGTTGGCCATGGCGACTGCGGGCCAACCCTGCGAACGCATCCTGACCATCGGCGTGGTAGGAACCCACGGCAAGACCTCGGCTTCCCTAGCCATTGCGTCAATGCTCAAGCAGGTTGGCAAGTCGGTGGCCTACCACTCGTCCCTTGGCGGAAGCGACGGCATTCAGTCCGGTCTTTCCTGCGAAGCCGATGCCGATGCAATGCTCCTCGCGGAATGGCTTCGCGCGAGCGTCGAAAACGGGACCACGGCGGCGGTTATCGAATTGACCGACGAAATGCTCCGATCTCACAGTTGCCAAGGACTCGAGTTCGATGCCTTGGTCTTCACGAGTCTCCGCAAAAATCAGCGCAGCGATAAATTGCAGGCTCGTTGCGTCGAGCATGCGATGGTCGGACTTCTCGACCAACTCAAACCGCATGGCGTGGTCATTTACAATGCGGACGATGCCCGCTTGAATCGATGGATTGACAGGCATCAGCCGGAAGCGATCGCTTATGGACTCGATGCGGTCGCTGACGTGTCCGGCCGCCGCATGCGATCGGCCCCAGGCGAGCAAAGCCTCATGGTCACGGCAGGGAAATGCATCGCTCCGATCACGAGCAAATTGTTGGGCGATCACAACGCGCGGCACATGTTGGCTGCGGCTGCGGTCGGCTACAGTTTCGGCCTGGAGTTGTTCGAGACGACGCGCGGCATTGAACGTTTGCAGAGAATCCCAGGCCGCCTGCAACGGGTCCTCACCGATGCTCCGTTTCAAGTCTACGTAGATGCCGCCGACCAGGCCGATCGCTTGGCGGTCGCGCTCCATGCGATCACGCGTCACGGAACTCCGGTGACTTGCGTTGCCGAGGTTCCCGATGCGGCAACGCCGGACCAGTTGGCTGCCTACGGCCGCGTCCTCGAACGCGCGGCCGGCCGCATCATCCTGACACAGAGCCGTCGCTCGGTTCGTTTCGGTCAAAAGGCGGTCTGGCAAGTCCTCGACGGGTGCGAGTATCCCGCGTCGGTACAAATCGTTCCGAACCGCAAGTCGGCGATCGAGCTGGCACTCCGACACTCGAAACCGGGGGAAGCGATTCTCCTGTGCGGGTGGGGGAATGAGACCTGGACCAACGATCAAGCGGCCAAGCCGATGAACGACTATGAGGTCGCGATGGAACTGGCGTCTGAAGTCGCCAATGCACCGATCACTGTCGCCGAAGCCGCAAATTTTCCAAGCTTGAAAATCTATCCCGGCCGAGCCGCATAACGGGGGAACTTGGATCGTTCGACTTTCCTTGCCTGCCCGCGAAGGTAGAATGCCGTTCCATCGCACGCACGTGCTGGGACCGTAGCTCAACGGTTAGAGCAGGGGACTCATAAAAGTAACCAACGGCTTTTGCCATCTCCACGAAAACGCACGTTTTCCTAATGTTTTCCTTGGTCAAACGCAGTTTCGGTCTCTTGGTGAAAAACGGTCTTTGGGAGTGAAAAACACCGTTACGGGTGTAGTCTACACCCGCACTACACCCGCCCTACACCCGCTCCCGAAAACCTATTTGCTCTCCCCGACCACACGCGCCGGATACGCAGATCGCTATCGGGTCGATGCGACTTTTGACCCGCCCCCCTCATCGTGATCGGTGGCTTGGAGAAAACATCCTCATCCAACTTGGCTTCCATCTGCCATCGGGAGGATTGAATTCTAGTAATAGATAAATGTGACAAGGTGTTACATTTGCCTTTGCTTAGCGTTCCAGCGTCAGCCATCGCTGCCAACATCTCACCCGCTCGTCGCTCGGCACGAAGACGGATTTCGCGGCTTCCTCGCGAGCCTTTGCCTTTTCAATAGGTGGAAGTTTTTCCACCTTCTGAGCCTGCGGACTGGTCGCAAACGCGGGGTGTGCAACCGTTCCTCCGGCGTCGGCTTCTTGCGGATGCCGGCTTGGATCGCGGCGGCGTTGACGGATAGTTCGCCACTCTTAACCTCCGAGTAAAGTTCGGGTGAATCACGCTTTAATCGGCGGAGTGTGTCTTCGGTGTCGTTGCCCTGCTTAGTAGAAATAACATTGTCATCTCTACTCCTTCCGTTACCGATCTCGCCACGCTCAGGCAGTTCAGGCATCGACTCGACTTTGGCGATCGCCTCCCCAACAGTCCCGCCTTTCGCGTTCCGTATCGCGTCGATAATCGCCTGAGTGAAGTTCGCTTCCTTGATCAGGAACGCATCTAGCGAAACGTAGCCAAGAGGCTTCCACGCTTTGTTCTCGCGTGCAATCTCAATCATTGATTTCAAATGCACAACGTCGGTATCGAGTTGCTTTGCCAGGAACTGAATTTGACGCGCAACACCTCTGAGTAAAGCTCGGGTGCATCACGCTTTAATCGGCGGAGTGTGTATTCGGTGCCGGTTCCCCTCTGAGTAGAGGTTATATTGTCACCTCTACTCCTTCCGTTACCGATCTCGCCGAGCTTCGGCAATTCAATCTGCGATGGATCAAGTTCATAGCCTTCGCGAATCATCTGCTTATCCACTCGCTCGTTGTATGGCAACGACAGTACAGACTAGGACTTGCTTTGCACGTTTTACGCTGGTCACTCCGACGTTCAGCATGTCGGCGGCTTGCTCAAGAGTTGGTGGGCCAATTGGCCCTTTGCCACCTGTGTGCTGGTTTCCGCGATCCCCACCCACCTTTAGCTTCGCCAACTTGCCCGCAATCATCGAGCGTTGCGATTCGGTCAGACGGCTCATCGACCATCAAACGAAAAACCCCTCCCGCTGCAACGCACAACGAGAGGGGCCGACGATGAGGCGGAAGGAGTCGCGCCCCACGTCTAACGGGTTCCATTGAACACCGCAACGAGTGATCCAGCTTCCTTGCTCGGATTGAAAACCAGTCGCCCGTATTCGTGCAACTCTTGCGCTAGTCGCCCTCGCTCATCGGCGTTCCAAACGATGGTGATCTCGCTGCCCTGGCAAGTGCATCGACCAACGGCGTAAAACTTGCCCGATGTCCACAACGCGGCGTATACGCTGCCCGCGCCGGCCTGACGACGAACGTAGCCCAATGGAGCATTGATGCAGTACGTTGCCGTTGGTTTGATCGACCGACGTAACCGGAGTGACTCCTGCCTCTGCCGCCCGATCCGCTGACGCGGATCTCCGCGTAGTGGCTCTCCTATGTGGTTTCTTAGCTGACGTTCCATGAACTTGGTTCCTTTGAGTGAGTGAGAAAGATTTGTTTGAAGTGTCGGCAAACGCTTTTTTCGTCGCTGTATCATGGCTGTAGCGTCCTTCTGTCCGCTTCGGCCTGCTCGCGCCTGGCTTCTCCCATCTCGGCTCGAACCTGTCGGAGCTCTTGCTCGGCTTCCGCAAGTCTGGCCTCCCATGCGGCCTCCTGTGCTTCGAGACCGGCGATTTGTCTCAAAATGTACTCGCGACTTTCGCCATTGCTCGGCGGTTTCGACTTCCACTCTCGGAGCTTCGATCCAATCGCGGACAGCTTGCCGACAATGGAGTCGGGACTGCTTGATAGCGTCGTCAATTCGATCAACCGCTGCTCCTTCGCGACCAGCTCCTTGACGCGATTATTCGCCTGCTCCATCGCATAACGGACGGATGGATCTTGAACGGACGACCGCAAGTCGGACTCGGCTGCCGTCGCTGAATTTATCACGAAGTTGAGATGGCTTTGCCTTGCTCCTAGTGCCTGCAACTCCGCTGCGACTTTTGCAAGATACGCTTGACGATCGGCGGTCAGTTCCTCAAGCCGTTGCGAAACTTTCGACAACTCGGCTCTGGAATCACCAACGGCATCGATTGCTGCTCGCGATTCGAGTCGCTTTCGAAAAACCTCTGCGTCCTTTGCCAGATCGTCGAAACTTTTGCCAAGTGCCGACAATGCAGACTCGGCTTCGATCGGGTCGATGTGTTGATCGGCCAAAACGGACCGCATGATTTCGCGGTAATCATCCCATCGGCTTTGCTCGGCCTTCGACTTGGAAAGTCCATCCTTCAACCGTTGAACAAAATTTAAGACACTCATCATCTGCCCTCCCTGTGGCAACGTAGTCAATCAAAATTTGCACGGACCAACGCGGCCCATGCTTTGAACTTTTCAACCTCTCGCTCGAAGTCCTCCCGCCCGCAACGCTGCAACGCTTCGAGCAATTCGCGTCCCTCATCGAATGCGGCCTTGGGTGCAGTCGATGGCAATGGGAGTCCGAGTGACTCTTGCAACGCTGCGAAACGTGGGTCGTCCTCAACCATGAAGTTTCAACCCCCTAGTTTCGAGTGCGGTTATCCGCTGCCTCAATTCGGCCAACTCCGACAACGGCCCAACGGACGATAGAACAATCTTCGATGCGGCTAGCTTGTCACGGTCGTTTCCGTTCTGGAGTATCGACCGCACAACGTCCAAGGACTCATCGACCAGCGCGGTAATCTTGCCGACGGACGCGGCCAGCGATGCGGCTCGAAGTTCGTTCACCCGCTGCCGAAATTGTGGTTTCTCGCTTCGGCGGTATGCGGTGGCCTCTCCGATCTCCAAACGCTTCGCGGCTTCGCGGATTGTGCATCCGCTCGCAACGAGTGCGGCTAGTTCGTCGTTGTGGTCAATCATCGTGCTTACTCCATTCCTGCGGGGATCGGGATGAATAGCTCGGCGGTGTCGGGCTCGCTCTCGGCAAGTGCGGCTCGTTCCTTGTTGAAGGCATCGAAGTACGCATCTGATAGCGTCGGCTCACTCTCGGCTTCAATCGGCGGCTCGCTGTAGTCGCCGTCAGTCGCAACGTAGTACACTTCGCCAACGCTGCTCGATAGGCTTGCCACAACACCGACGGCCAACAATGGCAAGATACCTTCGCTCAGATGTGCCCACGTCGTCGGATTACCAACGCAAGGCTCGGCCCATAACCTACGCTCGCTCACGGGCCGCTTGACTGCTTGAAGTCGTCGGAGTCGGTCAAGAGTCCATCGACAATCGGCGGCTCTCTTGAGTCCTGCAAGGGTGCGACCTAGTGAGTCCCCCAATGAAGTGATTCGCAATCCTTGCGTCTGCCCGCTTTGGGTGATCGGCTCAACGAGGGATGCGGCTACCAACTCTCGGCGGGTCTCCTGTGCGGCCCTCCAATCGCTCGCTCCGACGGCTCGAAGTTCCAAACCGAAAACGCCCTCACGGTAGCCTTGCTGCTTTTGACGGATCGCAACCATTGCCCGTAGTGACTGGATGTCGCGGACGCTCACCCGCCACGGTGCAAACAACGCATCCAAACGGCCAACGAGTCGGACCAGTTCCACCCGGCCACGCTTGCTCAAGTCGTCGGCCTTGGGAGCTTCTCGCTCAAGGGCTGACAGTCTTTGCCTCAGTCGCATTTTTCGATTCTCCGTGTAGGGTGTCTCTCTTTGGAAAAAAACGGGGCGTTTATTTGGCAATGCCGGCTTGGAACCCTCTGGAAGTACCTTGCGTTTTTTGCCTGCCAGCTTCGCCTGTAACGCGTTCCGCCCGCTGCTTGGTCATTCTGGTCATCCGCTGCCCTCATCGTTCGTTAGCGTCGATGCCATGCGTTCCTGCTTCGCCTTCAACCGCTCCCGCTCCGCTGCAAGCTTTTCCCGTAGTGCGAGTTCGGCGGAACATGCAACGCAACCGCGGGTCGATAACCTTCCGTGAATTTGGCAATGGTATCGTTCCTGCCAGCGATGGAGGGAGTCTGGCTTACTTGGCATGGTCGGTATCCTTTCCGAATGTGGCTGTTTCCTTCGGGTCTCTCGCTGCCACGCAACGAATACCCCAACATCGCAACATCGCTTTCAGCAGTGATCTCAACCGCCTGACGCCTTGGTCGTCGTCCGCGGGGACCGCAACGAGCAACGCAACGAGTCGCTTATCCGATGGTGTCGATGTCGATGGCTTGCTCATCTGGTCGCTCTCTCCAACTCTGCGAGAAACTCGGCGGCTGACTTCGCGGGAGCAGATGGCAATGGAGCAGTAGGTAGCGTCGCTGCCGTCGATGTCGTCGGTGTCGATGTCGTCGATGCCGATGGGACTGATGCCGACGGGACTGGTGATGACGGGACTGGTGATGACGGGACTGGTACTGCCTTTGATCGCATCGCCTCGCGCTCCCAGTCGATGTACTCACCGTCCCGACGTTTCCATTGCCTGCTTCTCATCTCAACGCAAAACGCAGTAGCCGATGTCCATGCAAACGGACCGCCTGCCCGCTGCTCGAAGAACTTTTCAACGTCCCGAAGATCGGGAGCAACGAACCTTGGGACCGATGGCACTGATGCCGATGGTGTCAAAGTCGATGTTACCGAATCGAGAGGATCGGCCGCACTGGATCGAGCAGACGCGAAGATGTCGAACCGCTTGGGTGATCGGCTCATCTTGAGCCTAGCTATCTGACGCAACCGTGCTTGCCATGAGTCAGGACCGACGTTGCCTAGTTGGTACTCGTCCGCAATCTCTCTTGCTGCTTGGTCACGGTCTGCATCTCGGAGGTGTGCAAATTCCGCATCTTCGAGAATTGAAAAAATCAGATCGGGAGAGAGGGATTCTCTCTCTCCTTCTTTTCTTCTTATCTTCTCATCCTTCTTATTTGTGTCCTTCATCTGTCCATCATCTGTCCATCTTCTGTCCTTCATCTGTCCTTTTTCATGGACAGTCGATGACGAATCACTAGGTAATTCGTTGGCAAACTGCTCGTTTTCAGGCTGTCCTTCATCTGTCCTTTTGGAGTCGATGCGGTTTGCGTTCGTCAATGAATTTGCAGGAGAAACGCTCGTTTTTCGGCTGTCCTTTTTGGGTGACTTCTTTTTGCTGCTCTTTTGAGCCATGAAGACGATGGACACAACCGAGAAGTTTTTGCACGGCTTGACTCGAACAAGTCCGATTTCAACGAGCTTTTGGAGTCGGTTTCTCACCGTCGATGGTGGGCACTTCAAGTCCTTGGCGGCTTGCAGTCGGCCAACGATTAACTCACCCGCTGCCAACATGAAATTGCGTCGTCCTCTACCTTCACCAAAGGACACGGGACCGTCGGAGATTCGCGCTCGGTCGCAGAGATAGGCTAGTAGCTGGAGTAGATAGGGATCGCTGCCTACTTCGGTGTCCCATAGTCGGCTTGGCATCTTGAACCAACGCTCGCATGACTCCGAATGCTCGCGGCTTCCATCATCTGAATTGGTGGGATACACTTCCATGACCATTGTCTCCTAGCCCTCGTTCGCGTCCTCCTCGCTGCGAGGGCTTTTTCGTTTCCTAAACGTAGCTTTTCTTCGGCATTGGCAACGGTCGCTTGGTGATCGGCTTGGGTAACGGTCTGCTCGCGGATCGGCTTTCCAAAAACGCATCCAGATCATCGGGGTTAATCTTCCATCTTGCCCGATGCGACATTGAAAGATTCGATGCTTTGAGTTCACCCGATTCGATGAACTTCAAAATCTTGAATGCGTCCACTCCAAGAATCTTGGCGGCTTCCGGTGGGGTTAGAAAACGCTTCGCGTATCGGCTTGAGTTCTGTTTCATCTAGGCAACTCCAATTGTTGAAACCCGTAACGCTGTAATTCTTGCCGAAAGATTTCCCAAACTGTAGGAGGGGCTGGAAACCCTTGCGTATCAACAACTTAGGACGACGAGAAAAACGCCCTTTTCAACGCTCTGAGAAACGCCGATTTGTACTCGTTGTAAGTTGGTAATGAATAACAACTTAAAATTGGTGAACAATTAAACGGATTGAACCGATTCAGAATCAATTGAATCGAGAATACGAAAAGATTTCTCGAAGTTTTTCAAACGCCCTCCATTAACGAAAAACGGGAGCAGTAACGCTCCCGCTGAAAAGGCTTTTGGGTGATGCGGTTTCTTATTGCTTCGGCACTGCTACGCTCATCTTCTCAAGTTCCAACCACGCTCTAACGTGATCGGTCACGGCTTTGAGTCTGTTATCGTCGATGCGTTCGCGGTAGTGTCCGCTGATTGAACCGTCAACGTGTCCCATGAGTGCAGAGACCGCAACGAAGTCCTTCGTCTGGTCTCCAATGGTTTGGAAAACGTGACGCAACGTATAGAACGATTTGCCCTTGCCAGTGATGCCGGCTTTCTTGGTGATCTTTTTGAATTCCTGACTCAACGGGAATGCGTTCGTCTTGCTTGACCAGGATTGCCCTCTCTTGGTGATGAACACCTTCTCGGAGTCCGACTTGTCCTTGTGCTCCGGTCTGACTCGCAACGCCTCATCGAGTGCCTCAACGGTCTCTTGCCACAATGGTATCCGTCGAGCAACGCCCGTCTTGCTGCGCTTCCGCACTAGCCAACCGTTGGCGATGTCGTCGCGTTCGATGAGTGCAACGTCAAGATTTCCGAGACCGCCATTGATACCCAAAAGGATCATCGCTTTGACTTGAGGTGACGCATGCTCAAGTAGTGATCGGATCTCCGATGGGGTGAACATGCGCTCCACTCCATCGCTCGCCTTGCGGATCGCTGTCTTCGATGGCGGGTTAAACTCCGTGCCCCATAGCATGTTCAAGTTCTTTTCAATCCACCCGTTCTTGCTGGCATGGTTGAAAACCGCCCTCGTTCGTCTTATACGCCCGTCCAACGTCTTGAGTCCAACGCCCTTGGCAAGCTTGACTCGGAGTCGCCGGAAGTCGGCGGGTGTCAATTGGAGGATGTCGGCGGTGCGCCCGAAGACTGCAACCAAGTGCTTGACGGTCTCGAAGTAGTCATCGTAGGTCAAGCGGGTGATCTCACCCGTATCGGCTTTCGCTTCGCGGCTCTCCATGAACAGATCACAAAGACGTTGCACGGAGAGGCAATCATCGGGCTTGGCTTCGGCGGGAGTCCTACCCGCCAATAGGTCGTCCTTTTGGGATAGCCAACGGTCTCGGGCTTGGAGTGCATCCGTTCCGAAGTAATGGAGCTTCCCTCGTACTTTCTTTGCCCATTGACCCGATGCATGCCGGAATAGCGGGAACCCTTTGTACGGCTTGCTGGCGGCTTTCTTGGTCGCTTTCTTGGCGGGTGTAGTCGCGGGTGTAGTTTCGGTGGCTTGCTCTTTCGATGGCTTGGCAACCGAAGTAGAATTCGATCTCGGCATTTACGTTTCTCCCAAGGTTAGGTAGGTGTCGTCCGCTGCTCCCAGGTTCCAACTGGGAGTAGCAATTTTCCTTCTCGCGGGTGTAGTCGCGGGTGTAGTCGAGATTCTAGCTATCGGCAACGGAACTTGCAACGATACAAGAATCTCAACGAAAACAAAGGGAAAACGTGAAACGTCGGGACCGTAGCTCAACGGTTAGAGCAGGGGACTCATAATCCCTTGGTTGCAGGTTCGAATCCTGCCGGTCCTATTGCGATAACGCATGAAATTTGAACGAGGTCGGCTCAGCAAAGGGTACGACGGACTTCCAGTCCGTCGTCTTGCCCCCACTCACGACCGCCGTTTCAACGCTCTTCGCTCGTCGTGCTCGCTCGTCATGCTCGCTCGCAGAAAACCGCACATTCATTTCACGTTGAAGGCGTTTCACCGCGACAGTAAACTGCGATCGATCCTCCTACTCCCTTCGCCCCCTGTGGGGGAGAAGGGTTGGGGTTGAGGGGGCGCGCCGTATGGGAGCCGCACTCCGCAGCGATAACTTCGGTGCAGTGACTTGTTCAGAACTGTTCTGGGATCACGAACGATTTGCGGCCGACTCGCTTCAAATACGTGTCCGCCTCAGGGTCGCCCGCGAACGCTTGACGCGTGGCGTCGAACGTCAGCGGCCTGCCAAGCCGGTAGGACAGATTGCCAAGATGGGCGAGCAATGTGGATTTGTAACCCTCTTCAATGTCGCAGTTCAGTTTCGCCCCTTCGGTGATGCTGCTCAAAAAGTTGTCGACGTGCGGAATCTCGGACCGCTCACTCTGGCGATCGATCACGACCTTGTTCCCCTTCTCAATCACCTTCCAACCCGATCGGCCAATCAGCATGTAGGCCGAGTTGCCGTAGAACGCGACCCCATTTTCAAACCCTTCCTGATGGTACGGGGACCACAGCCGCTGCTCGTAAACGAGCATCTTCTTGTCGGGAAACGTAAAGGTGACGTACTGGGTGTCGGGTGTCTGCTGGATGTCGTCCCCGAATTGCAGCTTGTCGCCCGTGCACTGCACGGAGATGGGATAGTCGACTCCCAACCCCCATCGGGCGATATCCAGATCGTGAACGCCGTCGTTTCCCATGTCCCCAGTGCCGTAATCCCACAGCCATCGCCAGCCGTAGGTGTAACGATTCTCATTGAAAGGATGTTCGGGGGCGGGACCTTGCCAAATGTCCCAATCGATCCCCTTGGGAACGTCGGTGTTGGGGACGGCCGGGACTCGCCGACGAAGCTGGCTGTTCCAAGCCTTGGCCATGTGCACGCGGCCCAGCTTCCCGGAGCGGATGTACTCCATCGCCTCAATGTAATGCGGCATGCTCCGGCTCTGCGTACCGACTTGAACGCGACGGTTGTACCTCCGCGAGGCCTGGATTTCCTGCCACCCTTCAAACACGTTGTTGGAGATCGGTTTCTCGACATACACGTGTTTTCCAGCCTGGCATCCCCAGATCGTCGCGAGCGCGTGCCAATGGTCGGGGGTCGCCACAACGATCGCATCGATCGATTTGTCGTCCATGACGCGCCGCAGGTCTTGGACAGGTTGCGGTGCAAACTTCTGAACGTCACTGAATCGTTTGATGGCGTCTCCGTACACGTTCTCATTGACATCGCAAATGTGCGTCACGATCGCATTGGGGCGTGATGCAAAGCTTGCGCCCAATCCGTTGCCGCGGCCTCGTACACCGATCACGCACACCCGCACCTTGTCGATCAACGATGCGGCTCGCACCAACCGAGGACACGCAATCGTCGCGGCTGTCACGCACGAAGCAGCCACCCCGCCGCTCAGAATGCCTCTGCGAGAAATGACTTTTTCCGATGACATGGCGGCCTATCCTTTTTGGTTGGAAGCTTACGCGATGAGGTCATGCAGTACGTGCCCATGCACGTCGGTCAGTCGGCGATCGATCCCATTTTGGCGAACCGTTAGCCGCGTATGATCGATCCCCAACAAATGCAAAATCGTCGCATGGATATCATACACTTGCGTCGGATTCTCGCGATCGAGGGGCTTGTAGCCAAAGGCATCGCTCGGCCCATAAGAAATCCCCCCTCGAATGCCGCCGCCGCAGAGCCAGTTGGTGAAACAGTAGGGATTGTGGTCGCGTCCCTTGCCACCCTGCGAACTGGGCATCCGCCCAAACTCCGTGGTCCACAAAATGACGGTGTCCTCCAGCATCCCGCGTTGCTTGAGATCTTGGATCAACGCCGAGGCTCCGCGGGCCATGCCGGTGGCCAAGGGACCATGATCCCGCTCGATGTCTTCATGAGAATCCCAATTCCGGCGAGGAAAACCGTTGTCGTTTCCCGACCAAATCTGTACGAATCGGACTCCGCGCTCGAGCATTCGTCGCGCGGCCAGGCACTTGCGCGAAAAGTGAATCGTCTCCTCGCGAGCATTGATCTGCTTTTCGAACTCCGAAGGGATCTGATCCAGCCCATAAAGCCGCAGGACATGTTCGGGCTCGTTCGAGAAATCGAGCGCTTCGGGGGCTGCCATCTGCATGCGAGCCGCCAACTCGTAACTGCGGATCCGAGCCTCGAGCCGATCATCATCCTGCCGACTCGCGGCATGCCGCCGATTGAGCGACGCCAAAAGCGCCTGGGCTTCCGATTCGCTTGCTCCGGTGATGTACGAACCGGACGAGTGCGGGCGCAGGTCGGCGATCGGATTCTCCGATCCGGGATAGATCACCGTCCCGCTGTGCTGGGCTGGGAGAAACGCGGCATCCCAATTCTTGGTGCCGTTGCTGGCCAGACCTCGATGGTCCGGAAAGACGACGAACGTTGGCAGATTGTCGTTCATGCTACCAAGGCCATAGCTGACCCATGCCCCCATGCCCGGGAAACCGGGCAATTGAAATCCGGTCGCATGCAGCAGCGTCGCCTGGCTATGCACCCCGGTCTTGCCGACCATGTTGTGAACGAACGCGATCTCATCGACAACGCGTCCAAGCTCGGCCACCGGCTCCGAAATCAGCTTGCCACATTCCCCGTGAGGTTTGAACTCCCATACCGGTTTGAGCCACGGCCCCAACCCATCTTGAAACGCTTCCACCCGCTCGCCGAAATTGCTTGCCTGGCCATGTCTCGCGATCAACTCCGGCTTGAAATCGAACAGATCGACATGGCTTGCCGCCCCGGCCATGAACAGCTGCACGACCCGCTTGGCGCGAGGCGGATGATGAAACTCCCGCAGAACGGCTCCGCTCCCCGGCCTCGGATCGGACATGCCGCGATCGATCGGGGCCGCGATCCCTTGCTCTCGATGAAGCATGGCGCTGAGCACCAATCCCCCAAACCCGCTCCCCAGCGATTGAACGATGCAACGCCGCGAGATGGCCTGCTGTTCATCGGATTGCGCCATAGCTCGGACCCTCGTTTCATCCCTTAATCGATGAACGTGAACTCGTTCAAGTTGAATACTACACGGCATGCGTTCGCCAGACTGTGTCGCTCGATGTAAGCCATCAACGCGGACCGCTCGTCCGAACTCGGCGATCGGCCCAGGGACAACTCAAACAATCGATCGACCTGGCGACCGCGGTCGGGCGTTTCTCGCTCCAACCGATCGGCGCAATGTTGGCTCATCGCCACCATGAACCCATTGTTGAGCAGCGCGAGCGCTTGCAATGGACTCAAAGACTCGTTTCGCTTGTCGACCCGAATCGATGGGTCGGCGCAATCGAGCGCGGCCATGAAGGGCTGCGGCTGCGAGCGGACGATGAAGCGATAAATACTCCGACGGTGCGATCGAGGATCATTGGGATCGTGCAGATGGTACTCGTAGTGGGGCGAATGCTCGGGATGCTCGATGACGAAATCTTGATAACTCGGCCCTCCCATGCTCAAGTCGAGCTTTCCTGCCACCTGCAGCACCACATCCCGCACCGCTTCCGCTTCCAAACGACGCCGACTGGCGCGCCACAAATAACGATTGTCAGCGTCGAGCGCTTCCGGCCCGTCATGCACCGCTCCCCCCGATGCCGATTTCACCGACGCCGACTCGGGATCGGCGGAGACTTGTCGGTAGGTGTGGCTCGTCACGATCAGTTTGTGCAGTCGCTTGAGAGATTGGCCTCCATCGCGAAACTCGATCGCCAGCCAATCGAGCAACTCGGGATGGGTGGGTTCCGCTCCCATCCGCCCCAGATCATTGGGCGTATCGACCAACCCACGGCCAAAGTGATACTGCCAGACGCGATTGACGATGCTGCGCCAAGTCAGCGGATTGCGATCGTCGGCGATCCAACGCGCCAACGCCGCGCGGCGATCTCCCTCGGTGTGATCCGGAGGCAAATCAAACCAAGGATTCAAGTCCTGAAAACAAGTCAACGCGCCGGGGGGTACCTCATCTTTGGGTTGGGTCACGTTGCCTCGATCCAACACGTAGATCGGCCGTGGCTTGCCTCCATTGCCTCCTGTTCCTGCGAATGCACCGCTGCCCGTGTGCACCATTCCCGAGTAGACGACTTGTTGTGAGGGGAGAGCTTTTTTCGCGGATTCCGCTTCGGCCAGTTGTTGAGCGATATGATCGCGACGAGCTTTGGTGCTCGGATTCAGCAGCGACACGACCAATGCCTCGCGGTCTTTTTGCAATTGCTCCAGGTCACCGCGTGCGACGGCAGCTCGCCCATAATAGTAACCGTCGACGAGATTCGATCGCTGCCATCGCGGTGCAGCCTCGATGGAATCCAACGAGGTGACTGCAGCCCCGCGGGCCAAATTGCGACCATCCTCCGAGAGAACCGCGAGTTCTCCCAACGCGAAAATGAAGTCGGTCGACAATCGCTGAGAAAGCTTGGTCGCCGTAAAGCGAACGTAGCGTGCCCGCACCTTGGATTCGCCGTGTGAAATCCCCGACACGCGTTGAGGCGCCACGCCGGGATTCGGGACATCCTCCGAGTTCCGATCCAACAACAGCTTCGTTCCGACCGCAAAGTCCGGATCATCGCAGGCCTCGATCTTGAATCGGACTGGGAATCCGAATCCCCCGCCGATGTTGTTGAACGTGTCATGACACGCGACGAACTCGAGCGACTCGATGGTTTGGGATTCGCCGAGATCGATCTGAACCCATTTGGCCGTATCGTCGCGCATTTCGATGTTGCTGTGGTAACCAAACTCCGGTTGCTCCGAGTTGCTTTTCGATTTGGAGACATCAGCGATTTTTTGGTCGAGCGAGGCGAGCGTGGTTCCTCCGAGCGATACGATGTGTTCGTCGATCGATTTTTTCTCCATTGCAAGCTGAGCGATTTCGCGATCAAGTTGCCTGCGACGTTCCCGGACCTCCGGATCGCGATCATAATACCTGTCGGATCGATCGATCGCGGCAAACACCGATTGCAACCGGTAGTAGTCGCGTTGCGAGATCGGATCGAACTTGTGATTGTGGCACTGAGCGCAGCCCACGGTGAGCGAATTGAACGTGCCCATCGCAGTCGACACCATGTCATCGCGATCGAGATGGCGAGCGACCTTGCCATCGATCTTCGACTCCGGAACCTCCGCGTGACCGATGAAATCCCAAGGTCCGGCGGCGATGAACCCGAGGGCCTCGATTCCGTCGACCGATCCGGGGTAAAGAACATCCCCGGCGAGTTGCTCTTCGATGAATCGCCGATAGGGTTTGTCTTCGTTGAACGCACGGATGACGTAATCGCGGTACGGCCACGCGTTCGGACGCAGTTTGTCTTTGTCGTAACCGTGGGTCTCGCCAAAGTGGACCACGTCGAGCCAATGACGCGCCCACCGCTCCCCATAGCGCTCCGATTCGAGCAATCGATCCACGAGTCGATCGTACGCTTCGCGATCGGTACCTGGATCATCGAGAAAGGCCTGGATCTCCTCGGGGCTCGGTGGCAAACCGGTCAAGTCAAACGACAATCTCCGAATCAGTGTTCGGCGGTCGGCGAGTTTCGATTGCGGGAGCCCTTTCTCATGCAGCTTGGCGATGATGAACGCGTCGATCGGGTTCGCGATCCGAAACGTCGTCGAGGTCGACTCGGGAACCGCCGGCCTGACCAACGGGCGAAGCGACCACCACTGGGCATCCGGAACATGGCGATCCTCCAAGGTCTTCCCCTCAGGCCAGGGGGTTCCCTCTGCGATCCAGGCTCGCAAGGCGGCCACCTCCTCGGCCGACAACGGCGATGCGTTCTTCGGCATCTCCGGTGCGTCCCCGGTGATGTAGTCGAGCAGGATGCTTTCCAGTGGTTTCCCGGAGACAACGGCCGGCCCGCTTTCTCCACCCCGTTTCATCCCCTCGAGCGAATCGAGCGCGAGTTTCCCCTTGGGCTTGCTCCCCGCATGACAACTCAGGCATCGGTTTTCGAGAACATGAGCAGCGGCAGGAAACGAGTCCCCGTGCGCTGTTGCTGCGCACCATCCAAAGAGCGTGGCAATCAAGCCGGTTGCGAGTCCCGATGGCATCATTCGCCGGTCACTTGTCACGCAGCATCTCACTCGAAAAGAGTCATCACAACCATCCCTGATTTTCGGCATCCAACGAACCACCAACGACCGTCTATGATACTAAAAAGCACCTCGAGAAGGAATCACTTCGTGAGACGAGCAGATTCGCGGTCGGATGAGGGCTCAGTTCCGGACGTCGGCGAGTTTCCGCATCCAATCGTTCCGATCCCGCACCTGCCAAGCGATCGCATCCTCCACTCCATGGTCGTCGACGAATACCACCTTCAGCAGCGGTGTAAAACGCGATTTGCCGAGAAACGAGCGCGGATTCTCGACCGATCGAATCGTTTCCACCGGGATGTGATACATGCGTTTGGGAACCCACAACTCGAAGATCAATTCCGTATCGGTCAGGATCAGGGTACCGTTCCCGCGTAGCTGCATCACACCGCGCGATTGCTGGCCGAAAAAACTGGCAGCGCGATCGATCTTGCGGGCCGTGGGATACCGTTGCCTTGCTTGCGCTTCTTTCTGCCGAGCCATGTAGCCCAGGCTGATCAAGATTCCACCAAAGATGACGAAGAACGCTGCGACAAGCCCCAACACCAATCCAACGGTCTGGCCGACGCTGGCGGCGACCACCCATGTCAGTTCCAATCGAAGCGGTTCCATTCGGTTCCTCCACCCTGCGTAGTTTATCAGCATGCGGACCCAGAGAACTTCGTCGCCCCGGCGCCCCTTACTCGTGACGCAGTGCTTCGATCGGGTTCATGCGTGCAGCGCGGGTCGCGGGATAGATTCCGAAGATCAATCCGACGGCGAGCGAAATGAAGAATGCGCCTGGAATGCTGGCCATCACAATCGCCGGTTGCACTGTGCGGACGACTTCGGGTAAGTCCATCATCTGCTTTTCAAACCACACATTGGCCAGCGAGCGAGCGGCGTTGACCGTTGGACCGCACAGAAGGCCAAACAGAATTCCAGTGATTCCACCGGTTAAACTCAGGACGCTCGTTTCCACCAGGAACTGTCGAATGATGTCTCGTCGTTTGGCCCCCAAGGCCCGTCGAATACCGATCTCACGCGTTCGCTCCGTGACCGTCGCCAGCATGATGTTCATGATTCCGATCCCGCCGACCAACAGCGAGATGGCGGCAATCATACCCATGAACAACATAAACATAGCGCGCGTCGTGCGGGCCTGCTCGAGCAATTCGAGCGGAACGACCACGGAGATATCTTCCATCTTGTCGTGGCTGCTCAAGGCTGCCGAGACCAACTCTGCGGTCTTCTTGACGTCGCTGACGTCCCGGCATCGCAAGGTGATTTGATTGAGTTCAATGATCTCCCCTTCGCGCGAACCCGATCGCATCGTCATGATCGTGTCGCCGATCCGTTGCTGCAGGGTTCGAAGCGGAATGTAGACGTCGTTGGAGAAGTCTTGGGCTGCCATCGAGCCTCCGATCGCCGCCGTCGCCCCCTTGGGCTTCAAAACGCCGATGACCAAGTAAAAGTCTTGATTCTCCGGCATGTAGACTCGCTGTCCGATCGGGTCTTCGTAAGGAAACAGTTTTTCCGCGACTTTGGCCGAAAGAACACAGTGGGTGTCTCGCGAAAAATTTTCGACGTCGGTGATAAACTGACCGCGATCGATTTCGAGTTTCGTCACCTCGGCGTACTCGGGGGTGCAGCCAACCAGGCGACCATCGAGTTTGCGATTCTTGAACTGAAACTGGCGGCGCATTTCGCGGATCGGTATCGCGCTGCGGACGGTCGGGACCGTTGCCACGAGCATGTCGTATTCTTCACGCGTCAGTCCGTAGGGAGTGAGTCCCTGCGAGGACATCTTCTCGCTGGGTGGCTTCACCGTGCGGATCATGATCGTGTCGGCACCGAGGTTCTCGATTTGACGCTGGGCTTCGTTGCTGATCCCTTGGCTGATCGCTAGCAGCCAAATGACGCTCGCGACCCCGATAAAGATCCCGAGCACGGTCAGGATCGACCGCATGGGGTGCAACCAAAGACTTTTGATTCCGAGTTGTACTGTCCCGAGAAACAATCCCATGGTTAAACCTCGACCGGCATGTTTTCTAGTGCGTAGCGGGCGGCTTCGTCCCGGACCTCCTGGGTATTGGTGCGGTCCCATTGCAGCATGCCGTCCTTGAGGCGAATGACCCGCTTGGCCCGCTTCGAAACCTCGTCTTCGTGCGTCACCAGGATGATCGTTCGCCCTTCGTTGTTCAGACGCTCGAACAATTGCAGGATCTCTTCGGTGGTGCGAGAATCCAGGTTCCCGGTCGGCTCGTCGGCGAGGATGAAGTAGGGATCGTTGATCAACGATCTCGCGATCGCGACTCGCTGCTGCTGGCCACCCGACAATTGCGTGGGTCGGTGATCAAGCCGCTCGCCGAGCCCAACCAGGTTGGCGAGATACAGGCACCGTTGATGTTGTTCCCGAGTTAGCGGGCGACCCTGATAAAACAGCGGGACCTGAATGTTCTCGACCACGGTGAGTTGCTGGATCAAGTTGTAGGCTTGAAAGACAAACCCAATCCGTCGCGAGCGGATATCGGCGAGTTGGTCGTCGGACATCTTGGCGACGTCATCGTTCCCGAGCCACAGGCTTCCCGCTGTCGGCTGATCAAGGCATCCGAGCAAATTCAGGAGCGTACTTTTTCCCGAGCCCGAGGGGCCCATGATGGCGACGTAATCACCGTCGGGAATATCGAACGTAACGCCGCGCAGAGCGCGAACGGTTTCGCTCTTGAGCACAAACTCCTTTTTCAGATCCACAACGCGGCAAGCGAATCCTTCCGTGGTGAAGTCGGAGGCGACCATCGTTAGTTTGAGGTTCCTCCGCCACCAGGACCACGACCACCTGCTCCAGGACCACCCCCCGGACCTCCGCCACCAGGGCCACCTGCACCCATGCTGGCCATCCGTTTTTTCATGCCCGCGGCGAGTTCTTTGGAATCGACCGAGCCGTCTTGGTTGGTGTCGTACTCGGTGAAGGCACTCTTCATCCTCTCTTCGCCTGCGACTTCTTCTTTGCTGAGCTTGCCGTCCGAGTTGGTGTCCATGCGCTGCATGATCATTCCGGCGATCGCATCGGCATTCATCCCGCCACCGGCACCACCGCCACCATTTCGGCCGGAACCCGCACCACCGGCAGCGCCTGGACCGCCAGGACCTCCTGCGCCTCCCGGAGCCTTGGCAGGGAGTGGTTCATTGGAGAGCGCGACCAACCGGGAACGATCGTCTTCTTCGCGAATCTCGGGGATATCCATCTTGTCGAGGTGATTGCGAGGATCGAGAACGACACTCTCTTCGGTCGACACGCCGGATTTCACCGTCACGAACTTGTCGTTGGTCGCACCGATATCGATTTCCCGAGTTTCGAAACCTTTGCCCTTGCTTACCAAGACAAAGTGATGTCGCTTGGTCTCATACACCGCATGGACGGGAACTTGCACGGCATCTTCGATCTGTTCGACGAAGATGCGAACTTCTGCGGTCATGCCCGTTCGAATGGTCTCGGGGGGCTCCATGATTTGAATGAAGGTGGCGTATTCCTTGACATTGGAGCCCCACCAGTTGCCTGGCTCGGCATACTTGTTGACTTTGATGACGCGGCCTAGCAGTTCGTTCTCCACTGCGTTGACGCGGATCTTGACCGGCATGCCATCGCGGATGAGGCTGATGCGTGACTCGTTGATCTTTGCTTTGACCTGCATGCGTGTCGGGTCAGGGAGCAAGAAGATCGTCTGCTGCTCTCGGACGAGTGCCCCGGCTTCGACGATGAAGTCGCCGCCGCCACGACCGCTGAACTTGTTGGCGTAGACGACTTGGCCGTCGGCGGGTGCCACGATTTTGCAAGCCTTGATTTGGTTTTGGATCTCTTCGAGTTTTTCTTTTTCTTCAGCGAGGGTGCTTTTGTCCGACTCGAGTTTCGCGCGAGTCGTCTCGATATCCGCGTCGAACTGAACCAGCATTTTGGCTTTGGTCAGTTCCTCGAGGACCTTGAGTCGCGCTTCGGCGGATTCGAGGGTGTTCTTGGCGTTTTGGACGGCAAACTGTTCGGCTTCGATCTGCAGCGGTTTGAGGGTCCCTTTCGCAGCGAGTCGTTCGGCGCTCTCCAAGGAGAGTTCTGCCTTGCGAAGGGTTTGCTGACCGACCGCGATCTCGCTCATGATCTTCTGGCGTTCGGTGAGGAAGGTGCCGTCGAGGTATTCTTGCCGCGCGATGATCGCTTTATTGACCGCTGCTTCGCTGCTGATGACGGCGGATTCGGCGCTGCTGACGACGATCCGTTGGTTTTTGGCTTCTTGTTCGAGGGCGGAGGAGTCGAGCTGGCAGAGGACGTCCCCTTTCTTGACGAGGGTTCCTTCGGGGACGACAGACAGGATCGGGGTGCCGCTACCACCTCGGCCTTTGACTTCGCATTTGACCTCGTTGTTGCTGCTGCTTTCGATTTCTCCCTGCTCGAGCACGATGTGGTCAAACGGGCCGTTTTCGACCGCATGGAGCATCGGCTCGGAGGCGGTCCGTCGGGCGGCTTGGCCTTGGGCAACCGTCCACCAAGCGTAGCCCCCCCCGGCGATGGCTGCGATTCCGAGAAGGCCCAGCATCCCCCGGCTGATCGCGCCAGGGCGGCGAGGCAAACGTTGGGAGGGCCGATGGAGGGGAATCGTTTGGCGAGAGACCATGGTTTTGTTTTGGTGGGATGAAGGAATCGGAGGGAGGGAATACCGGAACGGTTCTCGGCGGTGGGAACACTATTAGTATCGTTCTCGGTCAATGTATTGTAGCTAAACAGCGGCGCAGACCGAAATGCTTGTTTACTAACCCCGGTGGGACCCGAAAGTTCCCTTAGGGGCCGCGTGATTCCGGTGGGTTTGTGGGGGAGGTTTGCGGGAATCGCTGGCAAACGCCCTGGACCGTGCGGGATGGGGCGGTTATATTCTTAGCCCTTCCGAGCTGGTGTCGGTGAACGCTGGCGGAGGGATGAGCGAAGGTTTTTTGTAATTTTTGGGAGGTTTTGCATGGTCAGGTTGCAGGTCCGCGATCGGGAGACGATCCAGGAGGCGGTGCGACGCTTTCGAAAGCTCGTGGAGCGAAGCGGACTGAAGAAAGAGATGCGTCGACGCGAATTTTATGAAAAGCCGAGTGAAATCAAGCGTCGGAGTCGTCAGCGGGCCGAACGTCGCTCGCGCCGTATGCGTCTTTTGGGCGTGTAGAGAAACCTTCGCAAGGTGTTTTTTCCCGCACGCGAGAGCGAGCGGGATCCGATGATCAAGAACGCGGGCGAATAGCTCAGTTGGTTAGAGCGCCACTCTTACAAAGTGGATGTCGGGGGTTCGAGTCCCTCTTCGCCCATTCTAAGGGTAAAGCCACCCGAAGACAGAAGATGACAAATAGCGACAAAGCCCGGGATTTCCTGGGCTTTTTTTGTTTTCCCCTCCTTCGGGGTTGAGACACCAAGGGACGGATCGGGACTCCTAGAGACATCGTTGATGGCTAACTTGATGGCTAACTTTTGGGACAGATCGGGAGTGAGCTTCTCGATCACTTTGTCCAAGTCGGCATCCCCGACCGTCCAGTAATGCTCCTTGGCGATCTCCTCCGTATGTCCACAGATCGAGGCCGCGATATGGGAGGGAACCGATCTCGCAAAGTCCGTCGCAGCGGAAGCCCTCAGGTTGTGCCAGAGCTTCGGCCAAGCCTTGACCCCGGCCCGTCGGATAATCTTTTCGAGAGTTGTTCGAAGATTCGTATCGGCCCTCAGTCCCGGGAAGACGTATTCGGCCCCCTCTTCGGCTTCAAGATGAAGCTTGAGAAGCTCCCGCTCGATCTCGGGGAACAAAGCCCCGTCCGTCGCTTGATCGTGTTGATCGCTAGGCTCTTGGCCGGTTTCCCCTCCTTCGGCTTGTCTCGTTTGTTGGAGTCCTCAAGCCACTTCCGAAACTGCTTCGCCTCAATCGAGGTAATGCTCTGGAGCGATCGCCCCGGGAAGTACTCCTCCAACCGTTTGCGAGTGTGTTGGTAGAAGATCCAAGTCGAAGTCTTGACGTCCAACCGTCGGGAGGAGAAGTACTCGTCGAGATAATCCTTGAGAAGGATCTCCTTGGACTTGGGTTGTTCCTCTTCGTCGGCATCGATCAAGCCCTTGTCGGACAGCTTCTTCCTTTGCTCCTTGGAGAGCGAAGCCAAGGACATGTACAGGTTTTCCCAAGACTACGCATTTAGTTCTCCAACCCTCGCAGCACAGATTGTCCTGGGCCGCCCCGCAAATGGCCGAACCGAATGGAAGGATTCGAGCAGCTAGACGTTGAAGGCGTTGCAGGAAGCGGAGGCTGACAAATGAAACAAGGGATCTGCCCACGAGGCTAAGGCAGGTGTTTTTACTAGATTTGTGGAAACCCGGAATTTGCTTGACATTTGTCAACAGCCTATACTAGGATCGAGTCGATGACCAGACCGAGGCATCCAAAACCAGAGATCGAAAAAGCAGTCCAATACGCCGAAGGGCTTGGCTGAAGAGTCGAACTTTCCAACGGGCACGCTTGGGGACGGCTCTTTTGTCCTCAAAGTACGCGAAAAGGTTGCATAGTCAGTGTTTGGTCGACTCCGAAAAGTCCGGAAAATCACGCTCGGCAAATCCGAAAAGTGGTGGACCGCTGCCCTCACAGCAATGATCCAGAAAACATCGCTGGCGACGAACCCGAAGAAGGTAATGACTAATGAACCCAACCACAAAACCTTGTGATGGGAAATTTGAATTCGCCCTGATCGTCGGTGGTGTTAGCGAGCTGACACCTGCGGTCGAGGACGCGTTGTTTCAAGCGGGTTGTGACGATGCGACTGTAAGCATGCAGCACGGTCGACTGTACATCGAGTTCAGTCGATCGGCAGTGTCACTCGAAGACGCGATCATCAGCGCGATTCGCGATGTTCGTAAAGCGGACATCGGAGCCGAAGTTTTACGAGTCGATGAATGCAGCCTTGTTACTGCCTCTGAGATAGCAAGACGGATGGGACGCACGCGACAACTGGTGCACCAGTACATGAATGGAACCCGTGGTCCGGGAGGCTTCCCCCCACCAGAATGTCATCTTACGGACCACGCTCCGCTCTGGGCATGGTGTGCTGTCAGTTACTGGCTAGTATAGAACAATCTTCTGCGACCAGAGGAGAGCTGGAATGCGGAGGTTGTCGAGGCGATCAATAACTGGCTCGAATCCGAACGGCAACGACGACGGTACCCAAAACTGATCGATACGATCACCCGTGGCTTGCAACATCAGTAGGCATCCATGAACGAAGCTGAAACGCGGGCCGAATACATTGATCCAGCGCTCGCCGCAGCCGGTTGGGGTAAACATCAAATACTGCTTACGTTGGCTACGGGTACAGGGAAGACGTTTATCGCTTTCCAGATCGCTTGGAAAATGTTTCAGAGCCGCTGGAACTTGAGCCGTGAGCGGCTACAGAAATAGCCTCGTCAGCAGAATTTGTAGGTTTGTTTTGGCTCTGGAAGGTTGCCAAGCTGTTGATACAGTGCGATCGAAACGGTTTCTGCGTCCTTGAAACCGTACGCTTTTCTCAGGGTCAAATTCGCTTTGCTGTTGAATCCTTCCATCACTCCCGAGGAAAGGCCCTGGGATTCGAACCAGTTGAGTAGCAACTGCTCGTGCTTGCGAAGCAGCTTGGCGATCTTTTGCATCGGCTCGATCCGCGAGGGACTTGCTCGAGTACAACACTCTCGAAGGAATTTCGATGCCCACGCCGGTGACGTGCAGGTCCAGAACCGATGGAAGTCTTCCCGCATCAGGTAAGCCTTTGTCCAAGGCTTCGCCAAACTTCTTGGAGATGTGGAATCGGTCCAGAATGTTCAGCGTCGCCGATGCGCGTTCCTTGAGCACCTTCAAGTAGGCTGGCCACATATCGGTGCAGGCGTACTTGATGCCCGAGGTTGGTGTGATGAAGTCTTCGTAAACCTCATTCTACCGCTCCGAGCTCAAGATGCTTTCCTTGTGCTGATTGCGACCCAAAATCGCAATCGATATCATTGAAGAGCTGCCGTGGAGGGTAGACCTCTGGTGGTAACCAGCTCGAGCGCCACGGTAGACGGAAGACGAGCCAGGGGCTGCCTCGGTAGCCCCCGGCGCTCTTTTGTTCCATCAAGGCTCGTTTTCCGAGTAATGCGCAAAATCCAACGTCCTGCTTCTACCATCCGTCAGAAGTGTTTTTACCCACTAATTCTGCGGATGAGCCTCGAAAAAAGGTCGCAACAGATTGCAATAAAAATTATAACTTTACTTGTACTGATCATTTCGATTGCCATCGGTCTTGTCATTGCCTCTATGGCTCTTTCGATCCGGCCATTCCATTAAATTTTCGTGGCTCATCGTGAGCGCTCGAAACACCACAACTTGCATGGTCGGTTAGCCATCTGTATGCTTTCGGCCTGCTCCCGCCTTGTTCGGCGACCCTTAGAATCCCGCTTTTCAATTTTTCTTGGCTCGGCGGTCGGGTTGGTGGAGTGGCCTACAAGTCTCCCCGCTCGATTGCTGTGTTGGCCTGCTGGCTCATGATCGCGACAATCCGATTGAGATTCGCAAAACGGGGATCCTGGGTATGCCCGCGAACATAGCGGGCGTAAATCTGCTGAACGATGACGGCGATTTTGAAAACGCCAAAGCAATAATAAAACACCGGGTTGTTCACGGTCTGACCGCTTTGGTCCTGATACCGCTCGATCAATTGAGAACGTGTGAGCGTACCCGGCAAAGTCGTTGGACCGAATGCAGCGACCTGCAATTCCTGCGGATCGTTGGCCTCGACCCAATAACCGAGCGTTGTACCGAGATCCATCAGCGGGTCGCCAAGCGTTGCCATCTCCCAATCCAAGACCGCCTCAACGCGTGTGAGATCGTCTGGATCGAGCAGCAGATTATCGTACTTGTAGTCGTTGTGGATCACCGAAGCTCGCGAATCGCTCGGTATGTTTTCGCTGAGCCATGTTGCGATGCGATCCATTCCCGGGATCGGTTCGGTCATTGCCTGGACATAGCGTTTGGACCAGCCTTCGACTTGCCGCTGAACGAATCCTTCGGGTTTGCCGAGTCCACTCAGCCCAGCGCTTTGGTAATCGAGCGTATGGAGCGCAACCAGATTGTCGATTGCCGATTCCGACAATCGCTTGGCTGTCGGCTCGTCGATCGCCAATCCCGACGGAAGCCGTTTGCGCAGGATGACTCCATGCCGACGTTCCATCACATAAAAAGCGTCTCCGAGAACGCTCGGATCTTCGCAATACAAAAAAGGGCGAGGGGCGGGCGCGTAGATCGAGTGCAGTTGGGACAGAACGCGATACTCGCGCCCCATGTCGTGGGCCGTTTTGACTTGGTTGCCGAAGGGTGGTCGTCGCAAAACCATCTCCCGATCCCCAAGCTTCAAGAGATAGGTGAGATTGGAATGGCCATGCGAGAATTGCTCCACGGTCAAGGGACCGCTCGAACCGGGTAGATGTTCCAGAAGGTAGGCTTCCAAGGGCTCGATCGGCAGTTCCTCCCCCTTTCGGACCGGCAACGGAGCATTGAGATCGGTGGGCATCGCACTTCGTTCCTTACTCTGAATAGGCTAGCGAAATCAGCGGTAGGTCCAATGTTTGGGGTCGGGCAGATGAGGGACGGCGTTGAAGCTGTCGAGCGATAGACGCTGGCGAGTGAACACCAATTCGGTCAGCGAGCTATTCCGAACCCGCCAGTTCAATTCGAGAGCACTTCGTTCCGGCGCGGCGAGTACGGATTGAGCCACGGTCCCGATGAACCCGCCCGAGGTAACGACCGCGATGCGACTACCTTGAGACGCGCTCGTCTGGATATGCTCGATCGCACGCGAGACTCGTTTCCGGAAATCGCACCAGCTTTCCACGCCGTCGATCGACAGTGTTTCCGACTGCCAGTGCACCAGCAATTGCTCAAACATCGCTTGAAACGTACGAAGCCGATCGGGAGTTTCAGCACTCTGCCGATTCGCCTCGATCAAACTGGCAAAATGAGAGTTACGTTCCCCTAAGGCAGGTGCGAACTGTGTCATCAAGCCGGTCAAATCATATTCGTCGAGATCTGCAAGTACGATTGGCTCAGGCCATTCGCCACCCGTTTCACGAAAAGCTTCTCCGATCAGGTTGGCTGTTTGCGCCTGACGGACTCGCGGCCCGGCAAAGACCTGCGTGAATCGGTAACCATGCACTCCCCAGAATCGTCCTAGCAAACGGGATTGCTCTTGGCCGGTCGGTGATAGCTGGTCATAGTCGTCGGAGAAAAACGATGCTTGGCCATGGCGAATGAGAGTCATCGAACTCATGACGAAGTGCCCGCTTGCAAGCGCCGCATGCTTCGCAACCATCGGTCGTAGTCGTTGGCCTTGCGTTGAAAGTATTCGACAACCTGTGGATGGGGCAGGATGAGGAATCGCTCGTCTGCCAATCCGGCAACCACCGCATCCGCGACGGCCTCCGGGGAAATCGCGTTGGATGCGAGTTGGTCGCGGATCGGCCCGGTCACTTCGTCGAGCATAGGAGTGTGGACCCCCAACGGACACAGGCACGACACGCGAATGCCTTGATGATAATGCGTGATCGCGAGCCATTCGGCGAAACTCACCGCCGCATGCTTGGTGACGGAGTACGGGGCCGAGCCGACTTGGGTCAGCAATCCTGCCGCCGAGGCGGTCTGGAGCAAGTAGCCCTGCCCGCGAGCGATCATGCCCGGCAATACGGCGCGGGCAGCATAAACATGCGATAGAAGATTGATCTTCCAAATGCGGTCCCAGTCATTGTCGGACGCCTCTGCTCCCCCCGTAAGGCAAATCCCTGCGTTGGAACAGAAAAGATCGATGGTACCGAAAGCATCGTTCGTTTGCTCGACGAGTGACCGAACCTGGGATTCGTCAGCGACATCGACCGCGATGGCCAGACCTCCGATCCGATCGGCGACGCGCCGCGCCGCGTCGCTGTCACGATCCGCGACCACGACGCCACGAGCACCCTCCTGGGCAAAGCGATGACACAGAGCGAGGCCAATGCCGCTTGCACCGCCGGTGACGACGACAATTTTGTCTTGAACTTGCATGCATCAACCCCGTTTCAATTCCAGCTTTGCGATTGTTTCGCGGTGAACTTCATCGGGGCCATCGGCCAGCCGCAGCGTTCTGGCGTGCGCCCAAGCTGCTGCCAGGAAATAATCATCACAGACACCACCTCCGCCGTGAGCTTGGACCGCTCGATCGATTACCCGCAGCGCCATATTGGGCGCTACGACTTTAATCATCGCAATTTCGCGTCGGGCAACTTTGTTTCCGACGGTGTCCATGAGGTGTGCGGCATGCATGGTCAGGAGTCGAGCCTGATCGATTTCGATCCGTGAATCGGCGATATCGGCTCGAACCGTGCCGTGCTCGGAGAGCGATTTCCCAAACGCGATTCGCGATTGAACCCGTTGGCACATCGCTTCCAACGCGCGCTCGGCCAGCCCGATCAATCGCATGCAATGGTGGATTCGCCCGGGTCCGAGACGGCCTTGGGCGATTTCGAATCCTCGTCCTTCCCCGAGCAGTATGCTGTCGATCGGGACGCGAACATTTTCAAACAGTACTTCGGCATGGCCGTGCGGCGCGTCGTCGTACCCGTACACAGAGAGCATTCGCTGGATGGTGATCCCAGGTGCGTTGAGCGGTACGAGAATCATCGATTGCTGCTGGTGTGCTGCTGCCGAGGGATCCGTTTTCCCCATGAAGATGCACAGTTGGCAGCGCGGGTCGCCGGCCCCGGAAGTCCACCATTTGCGGCCGTTGATCACATAATGTTCTCCATCGCGCTCGATGCGCGATTGGATATTGGTCGCATCGGATGAGGCTACGTTCGGTTCGGTCATCGCAAAGCAGGAACGAATCTCACCAGCCAGCAGGGGCTTGAGCCAACGTTCTTGTTGAGCGCTCGTACCGTAGCGAACCAGGACCTCCATGTTTCCCGTGTCGGGGGCGGAGCAATTGAAAACCTCGGCAGCCCACCCACATCGCCCCATGATTTCGCACAAGGGCGCGTACTCCAAATTGGTCAATCCCGCTCCTTGTTCACTGTCCGGCAAAAACAGATTCCAAAGTCCAGCCGCTTTGGCTTTCCCTTTGAGTTGTTCGATGATCGGCCGCGGTTGCCAGCGGTCACCCGTGATCCCTTGTTCGTAGTAGGTCTTCTCGTTGGGATAAATGTGTTCGTCCATGAACGCGAGCAGCCGCCGGCGGATGTCCAAGGCACGATCGGAGGTTGGGAAGAAGAGGTCGGCTCGGTCCATCAATCAGTCACCTAGCTACGTGTTTCGCGATGAAACAACAAAGGGTCAACGATCTGACACTCGCGATTGTCATGCCATTATTCGCTTCGAAAGATCACATTTTCTTCGAGAGGTGCACGGGTCATGCGGGTTCGGTTGGCATCGACCGTGGGATCCTCGTAGCCAAAGGAGAGTCCAACGAGAATTCCAATATCGGGCGACAAACCGAACTCGCGGCGAATGATATCCGGATAGCTTCGCATACTCCCCTGCGGGCAACAAGCGATCCCGTGGGCGGTCATGACCAACATCAGGGTTTGAAGATAGATGCCCACGTCCAAGGCGACCGGTTCCTTGAACTTTTTGTGCATGCCCAGAAACGCCACGTGTGGGGCGTCGAACAACTCGAAGTTTCTCAGCATCGCTCTCATCCGTCCCGGGCGATCCTCTCGCCCGATTCCCATCTCCTTGTAAAGCGCGACTGCACAGGCGACTTGATGCTTGCGATAGGGTTCTTCGAATTGATCCGTATACTCGAAGTCGGAATTCGGTGGTGTTCCAAGCTTCGCCTGCTCGATCATGGCGCTCCGAATGCGATCGCGGGTCGCCCCGGAGGCTACATACACGCGCCACGGTTGGACGTTGCAGTTGGAGGGGGATAACTGAGCGATTTCAAAAACGCGACGCATGGTTTCCGGCGGAACCACCTCCGGAGTAAAGCCTCGCACCGATCGGCGTGTTCGGATCGCGGTATCAAGATCCATGGTTTCAAACTGCTCGTCAGTTTCTGTTGCGAACGACGCGTCCAACGGTGTCGGAAGCCTGCCAATCGGTATCTATCCGAGGATAAAATGGGGGGGAGGAACCGCTCTCCGTTGACGCCAAATCGGACCGAAGTTAAAATTCTACTGACTGGTCGGTCAACTTCCTAGTCCCCTTCCATCGACCGGGAATGGCGGATGCTGAGAACGGCGGACGCCAACGCAGGTGGACGCCAAAACAAAGAGAAAGACTGGGAGTGGTGGCCTCGATCGCTGCTCCTTTCGAGGGAGGGAAGATCCGCACATGAAGGCAAATACGATGACCAAGGAGACGGATCTACCGGATCGCACGGAGGAGATTTACTGCAAGGCAGCCCAGATCTTTTACGAACGCGGCTACGATGCGACCTCGATGAGCGAACTGGCCAGCGCGTTGGATATCACCAAGGCAGGGCTGTACTATTACATCGAGAGCAAAGAAGACCTGCTTTTTCGCATCATCAATTACGGATTGGATTGGTTGGAGAAAGAGGTGGTCGAACGGGCACGAGCGGTCAGTGACCCGGAAGAGCGGTTGCGATTCATTATTCAAAGGCACGGCGAGGAGATGATCAAGGGATCGAAAGCGATTCCGATCCTGACCGATGAGAGTTCATCGCTTTCTCCGAAATTGCGCAAGCAGATCGCAAAACGAAAGAGGGTCTATTTCGATCTCGTCCGAGGGACATTGCTGGAACTGAAACGGCAAGGCAAGATGCAGGATATCGATCCGACGGTCGCGACGTTTAGTTTCTTTGGCATGATTCTCTGGCTGCCTCGCTGGTACAACCGCAGCGGACCGCTGAGCGCTGACAAGATTCTGGAAGAACTGACGCAATTGTTTTTCGGAGGCCTTTTGATCTCACCACCAAAGGTTAGACGTTAGCCATGAATATTCTTGTATGTCTGAAACAGATTCTCGATCCGGAACTGCCTGCGCGAGATTTTCGCATCGATTCGGCGGGTCGCGATGTGGACCGCCGAGGGGCAGGGCTTGTGATGAACATTTTCTGCGCCAATGCCCTCGAGACTGCCTTGCAGTTTCGTGAGCAGAATGGGGGTAAAATCACGGCGATCGCTTTCGGGGCGGCATCGGCCGAAGAGACGCTTCGAAAAGCACTCGCCCTGCGCGTCGACACGGCAGTCCTCGTAAAGCATGAGTTTGCACAGAGGCCGAACCCTTCGGCCGTCGCTCGAATTTTGGCAGCGTCCGCTCGCAAATTGGGGGACTTTGATCTCGTGCTGACCGGTCGCGAGTCGGGCGATTGGGGAGATGGGCAGACCGGCGGTTGGTTGGCTGAGGAGTTGGGGCGCCCCTGCCTCAGCTTTGTAGACGATTTGAAAGCGGATGCCGCACAACCGGGCGTTGTACGCCTTCGACGGCAAACCGATGAGGGCTCGGAATCGATCGAAGCGTCGGTCCCCCTGGTCCTGACGATCACGAACAATGAGCACAACGTACCCCGAATCGCAAAGACACGAGATGTTATGCTGGCGTTCAAGCAACCGATCACTCAATGGACATTGTCCGATCTGGGGTTGGATGACGCGTCGCTGGCCGATGACCTGTCGCGCACAGAGATTGTCGAGTTGACGATTCCAACCAAGCAAACGAAGTGTGAGTTCATCCAGGGAGACTCCCTCGACGAGAAAATTGATGGACTCGCCAAGCGAATTGCTGCCGTGGTTCAATCGTAATGGTAGAAAAGAAATAGAAGGGAGCAGTGACTTGGGACCTGTCGTAAGTTGTCTTTTCGGTTGGAACGAAGTTGATCGATCGGCGTTGGGCGTCTTGGGAGCTGGTCAACGTCTGGCCAAGCAGTTAGCGGTTCCGCATGCCGTGGTTTTTATCGGGGACGCACCCGAGAACGCGGTTGCGGAAGCGAGCAAATTTGCTGACCTGGTGCATGTGGCGCAGCATCCTTTGCTGGCCAGTTACCAGAGCGAGGTCACCCTGACAGCATTGACCGACCTCTGTCGATCGTTGAATCCGCAAGCGGTTTTGTTGAGCAATGAAACCTACTGCCAAGAGCTGGTTCCTCGACTGGCGCATCGTTTAGGTGGCACGCCTGGCGGCGATGCATTGAGTTTGGATGTGAGGGACGGATCGGTGGTGATCACCCGAACGGTTTTCGGAGGGAAAGCGCAAGCCACCATCGCCTTGCGACGTTCGCCCGCGGTCATCTGGGTTCGGGCCCGCGCCCAGGAGCCACCGCAACCGCTGGCCCACACGGCGGAAGTCATCCGGCCGTCGCTCGATCTGGGGCCATGCGCTCAGGTCAAGTTGATCGATCGTCAAATCGAGGTTCAGGAAGCGTCGAGGCTCGAGGATGCGCGGGTAATTGTCTCGGGTGGCCGAGGCTTAGGGGGCCCCGAACCTTTTGAACAATTGCAAGCCTTGGCGTCGGCGATCGGCGGACAGATGGCAGCTTCGCGGGCTGCTTGCGATGCAGGGTGGGTTCCCGCGGGTTGGCAAGTCGGCCAGACTGGAAAAAAAGTCTCGCCGCAATTGTATCTGGCCGTCGCGATCTCGGGCGCCAGCCAACACATCATGGGAATCGCCGATGCCAAAACGATTGTCGCCATCAACACCGACCCAGAGGCTCCCATTTTTCATCACTGTCAATTCGGGCTCGTCGGCGATTATCGGCAAGTCGTCGGTCCGTTGCGTGACAAGCTTGCCGAGTTGTTAGCATGAACGGCGAACTCCCAACACGCGAAGTCATGTGGAACATCACCCATGTCTGGGTGATGTATGTCCTCTTGGTTCCCACGATGTTGATCGCGGGATATGGACTCTATCGGCGACTGATTGCCTGGCGTCGTGGTCGGCCCGAGAACCGATTCGACCAACCATGGAAACGACTGCAAATGGTTTTCCAGCATGGGGTTGTCCAGCAAGCGACATGGCGACAGCGCTTTGCGGGCTTTTTCCACGCGATGATTTTTTGGGGCATGATCATTCTCACGATCGCCACCACGGTGGTTTTCGTGCATCATGACTTCGGTCTTCCGATCATGCAGGGGCAATTTTATTTATGGTTCCAGTCGCTGATCGTCGACCTCTTCGGTGCCTTTACGATCCTGGGTGTATCGCTCGCTGCAGCGAGACGTTGGTTGCTTCCTTCGAAGCAATTGGTTCACAGTTGGGAAGGTTCCATGATCCTGGTCCTGCTGCTGGTGATCTTGGTTTCCGGATTCCTTTTGGAAGGCTGGCGGATCGCCGCAACGAATGATCCCTGGGGCGCGTGGTCTCCGTTTGGCTACTTGGTCGCAGCGATGTCGAAATCATGGATGTCGGTCACCGCCATGCAATGGGCGCATGTCGTCACATGGTGGTTGCACATGGCGTTGGTTTTTGTCGGGTTGGCCTGGGCTCCCTACACCAAGTTGGTTCATCCGATCACCGCCGTCCTCAATCTCTACACGGCACCCTTGAAGCCGATCGGTGCCTCGTTGAAGGCAATCGATTTCGAAAGCGAGGCACCTCTGGGAGTGAATTCGCTGGCGGGTTTTACCTGGAAAGACTTGCTCGACCTCGACTCATGCACGGAGTGCGGACGATGCACGGCCGTTTGCCCAGCCAACACGGTTGGAAAAATTCTTTCGCCCCGCGACGTGATTCTCGATTTGCAGAAGCTGTCGCACACGACAAAAGATTTCTCGTCCCCGGTCATCGATGCGACCCGAAACCTATCTCCAGAGGCCTTGTGGGCGTGTACAACCTGCGGCGCGTGCGTTGAGGCTTGCCCTGTCTCCATCTCGCAAATGCCTAAGATTGTCGACATGCGACGTCACTTGGCGATGGAAGAGGCGGTCGTGCCCGACGGGATGGAAACCGCCATCGGGTCGCTCGAGGCTCGCGGTCATCCCTACGCAGGCACCAAGTTCTCGCGGCTCGATTGGACCAAGGATCTGAATGTGCCGCAGCTCGCCGACGTTCGCGAATGCGACGTGCTGCTCTGGGTGGGTTGCGGAGGTGCGCTGGTGGAGCGCAACCAAGGTGTCACCCGAGCCATGGCGCAATTGCTCGAGAAAGCGGGGGTCAAATACGCGATCCTCGGTCGCGAAGAGCGATGCACGGGGGATCCAGCCCGTCGCATGGGTAACGAATTCGTCTTTCAAAACATGGCTCGGGAAAACATCGCAACCCTGCAGCGCTATCAAGTCAAAACCGTGGTCACCGCCTGCCCGCACTGTTTCAATACGATTCGAAACGAATACCCAGAACTGGGTGGCGATTTCGAGGTTCTTCATCACAGCCAGTTTCTCGATCAATTGGTGAAGGAAGGCAAGCTTTCGCCAAAGGCCCGTTCGGAATCCAAAGTCACATTCCACGACCCATGCTATCTCGGGCGACAGAACAAGGTGTTCGACGAACCGAGACAACTCGTTCAGCTCTCGACGCGCCGGCCAAGTGTTGAGATAAAACAGAATCGGGAGAAGAGTTTTTGCTGTGGCGGTGGAGGCGGGATGAGTTTCGTCGATGAGCCAGCCAACCAACGAGTCAATCACGAACGGTCTCGTCAAATCGTATCGACCGGCGCGGACGTCGTTGCGGTCGGCTGCCCATTCTGCATGACGATGCTCGAAGACGGAATCAAAGCGGTGCAGTCCGGTGATCCGTCCCAGCAACCGATCCAGGTAAAGGACGTGGCTGAGTTGCTGTGGGATGCCGTGCGCGATGAGTCCTAGTCCCCATTGAATGGAATAGTCGCGGCCAACGAAGGGGATTTTCGTGCTCGTGCTCCTGCCGATCGTCGCGGACCGCTCCGTCGATCCGCATCTTCATGGCGCGCAGTGGGATCGGAAGAACTCTGCGATTTCCCGTTTCCCGACCTGACCCAGCGGTAGTCTTCAGTACAAGATCAATAAGTTCTTCGTCGCTGCAATTTAAGTTCTCATTGTTGATTTCCAAAAAAATCAACGCTGCTTCCAAACCTACA
>JBKDXO010000137.1:0-34571 GCA_046306195.1 Planctomycetota bacterium
TGAGGGTCAATGTCAGTGTGTTGGTGTTGCTCCAAACGTACTCGGCAATCGTGTCCAACTGGCCGGGATATCCCTCATCTCCATCGGGACTGATGAGTGTGAAGCGAAGCCCGACGCTTGAATCTCCGCGGAATTCCTCCACCTTCCACATCTTCTTGTCAAACCCCACTTCGCCACCATGCAAATGATTAGGACCGTTGTTGATTGCGAGCGAGTAGGTTTTGCCTTCGATCGTAAACTTCCCCTTGGCGATTCGGTTGCAAAATCGTCCGACGGTAGCACCAAAGTACGGGTGCCGCTGCACGTATCCATCCATGGAATCGAAGCCGGCTGTTATGTTGACTCGTTTTCCATCACGATCGGGCACTTGGATGGACACGATGATCGCGCCATAGTCGATCATCTGAACCGAGTTCCCGTCGGCGTTGGTGAGCGTATACAGAGTGACGGCGGCCCCGTCGGCCATCCCAAAAGGTTTTTTGTCGATTGAAAGCATAGATCGCGCTGAATCCCAAGCGAAAAGGGGGTTAGAACACAGAATCATCCCAAGCAGGAAAAAACGGTACGTGGTCGGGTTCATCTTCAGTGCCCAAAAATCGAATGGTTAGGAGAAATCGGAATTACTTTGCCTGGGCTGGTTCAACGCGGCCGAACAAGTGTCCGCCGACGTTGTCGTGTTTCCAGGTTCCAGCGTATTTTCGGTCATGAAACACCACTCGGGCGGAGAAAGTCCCGAGTCCCGGAATGGTGATCGAGTCCAGCACGATCATCGGCGTCCGGCCCACCCACTCGATCGTCACAAACACAGGGACCGTGAGATCCTTGTCTCCATACTTGATTCTCGTTGTGATCGCCCAGAGCTTATCCTCTCCTTCGACTTTCTTTGCGCTTTTGATCTCGTAGCGTTCTTCCTCGAGTTTGTTCAACGGTTGGCCGTCGATCGTGAAGACTCCGGTCAGCACTGAGTTGGTCAAATACTTTTCAAATTCTGCAACCAAGGACGCACTGTTATCCGTGCTTTGTTTCCCAGGCTCTTGGGCGTCGACCAACAACGCACCGATACCGAAAGCCGAGAGGGCGATGACAAAAAAACACGGAGAAAACATTCGTCGAGCATTCATGGCGATGGCGACTATCCTTTTCTTCAAGGCAGGAGGAGTTCGATGGGGCGTTGGCTACATGTTGCGAAGGAATTCGACGGAGTTTCGAAACTCTTCGATCGGATTGGGAGCCAAATCCCGCTCTACAACAAAGTATCCGCGATACGCATGCTCCTCAAGCGTAGCTGCAATATTTGGGAATTCTGCCAAACCGTATCCGAGGGGCACCTGCGTCCCGCGCCCACGAGCCCGATCCGGAACGCCATCTTTTGCATGAACCAACATGACATGCTTGGCCACTTGGGCAAGGCCGTCCAGTTGGAATCCGTGGACGAGAAGATTCCCTGGATTCAGGGTGATTCCAACCGAGCCCTGGGGAAGCGAGTCGATCATCTCCCCCAATCTCGGGAGCGGCTCCCCGCCAGTTTCGCAGGCGAGGAAGGCTCCCACCCGCTGGGAATAAACGCCCAAGTCCGCAAGGACACTCTTCAAAATCTCCCGCGAAGGATGTTGAGGGTCGGCATCGATTGTTCCGACGTGGTTGACCACAACGTTTGCCCCCAGCTCGTAAGCCATTTTCATGGCCCGCTTGGTCCCTTCGATTCGGCGATCCAATTCGTCGGCAATCTCGTACCCCCGCCGTGTCGCATACCTAACCGATGCAACTCGTAAATTCAGATCTTCCAGCATTTTTCGAACTTGCCGAAGCCCCGTGCCGACAAGTTCGGAAGGGCGAAGTTCCGTTCGCGCATCGATCTCGACCGCTTCCACCCCCAGCCGGGCTGCGACGTGCAAAGCTTGTCGAAAAGGAAGACGCAATCCCGACAACTGGATACCGATTCGAATACCAGGCAAACCCACCTCCCAAACCCATGACCAAGAAACCGCACCGCCCAATGCCGATGACGCGATACCCATTGATCGCGGTCGTCATTGTAACCGCGATGGGGTGTGCGTCCACGCGGGCAGAGGACGGAATGGGACTGGCAACAATCGCGAAATGGGATTTTGGGAGCGAAGAAGATACCAAAGCAGACCGATGGCCCGACGGTTGGACGCGGCGTACCGATTTCAGACACCCGGGATTCATCCCCGTCCAAATCGACCGGAAATCTTCAATGGGGCTCAAAAGCGCACAAGCGGAAAACATTCGGCGTACGTTGGCTAAGCTGTATTTGGGCTGGCAGACCCAGCGATCCCCCTGGGCAATCATCCCCGAAACGATTCCACCCCCCATTGAGAAGTTTGTTGAAAACACGCTCATCGATCCCTACTTGCGGATCGACATGGATGGCAGTGCGGCCGAGGTCTTGTCTCCAAAAATTGCCGTCGATGACAATTCGCTCTACGGACTGCAGATCGACACCTTCAGCGACTCTGCGGACTTCGAAGCGAAAGGAAGCCTGCGGTTTTTCGACCGCGCGGATAAACTCATCTTCGAAATCGAGACCTCTCCCACACGAGGTGGCGCGAAATGGGAATCTCGACGCACACTGGGAACGTACGAAGCACCCAGCGGAATCGCCTCGATCCAAGTCGCTCTCACCGTTGATCCAATCTCTCCGAGAGCCACCAGCGCCATCATCGGATTCGACCGGATTCGAGTCATACAAATGCCTCGCATTCGTCTTGCACTCGATCGCCCAACACGCCTCTATCGGCCCAACGAAAATGTCAAGGTCACGCTTTTCGCGTCGGGCCTGCTCAAAAGCTCGACGCGCGTGGACTTGATGCTCTACGATCACGAAGGACAAGTGATCGCGACCGAGTCCAAGGAGCTTGTCAACGCGCACATGGTCTCCACTTCATCGACAAATCGTGGTGCCGAAGCTCGCCGATGGATAGGTACCTGCGAATGGGATCTCAGTCATCTTAAATCTGGGTACTACGAAATTGCGTCCCGCCTGGAGCGGAGCAATTCCGTGTTCGTTCAAAATCGCGAGACCTTCGCCGTCATCGCACCATCGTTATCACCAGCGCTCGATCCACGCTTCGGATGGTCGCTTGACGAACGCGTCTTGGACTGGCGCCTCGATCAGTTGATCACTCTGGTTCGTGAGGGGGGAACCGGATTCATCAAATTACCCATCTGGTTCGATGCCAAAGATCCCATCCAGGAAGATCGTATCTGCCACGCAATCGACCGTATTCAAGATGCGGGTATTCGTTGCGTCGGCATCATCCATCGGCCATTGACGCAACAACCAGCCAACTCGCTGGCAACTTCCGCCCTAGAAGATCCGATCGCGTGGCAACCCCAACTCGAACCGGTCTTCCGGTCGATGTGCATGCGATTATTCGATTTTCAAGTGGGGCGGGATCAAGACACGCAATACGGCAGCAACCCTCGCTACGAGGACATGCTCTCTTGGATAAAACAGATCCTCCAGCGATATGGCTCGGAATCCACCCTGACCGTGGCTCGCAACCCCTGGCTTCCAGAGACCCAATCGAAATCCATCGACCGTTGGCAATGGTCTTTCGATGAAACCATCGCCGAGAGCGAATGGACGCAAGTCGTCGGAGATACCCGTTCCCGTTTCCCCGACTGGACCTGTATCACACCCGCTTCGGCAGAAAAATACTCCCTCTCAACCCGCACCAAGGACTTGGCCGCTCGAATGATCGCGTCGATCCGTCCCTGGAGTGGACGCGCAACGATCGGCTGGATCCGCAAACCATTCTCGTCGGACACAGGATTCCTCACCCCCGACGGTGCCCCACGCGAAATGTTTCTCCCCTACCGAACTCTGGTCGAAGCGATCAAGAAACGGGAATACGTGGGTGAGCTTGTGATGGAAGGAGCGACCCGAAATGCAATGCTGGTGTCCGATACCGACTGCTGCTTCATCCTTTGGTCCCCCGTTCCCGTCACCGAGCAATTCTATCTGGGCGACCATGTCCAAGCGACCGACGTATGGGGACGCCATGTCGACCTCGACAGGATCGAGACCCCTTTTGGTCCCGAGCATCGCCTACAACTCGATAAATGGCCCATCATCATTCGGGGCATCGATACGGAAATTGCGAGATGGCGCATGGGACTGTCGATGGAACAGCAACGCCTGGACTCCGTGATCGGACTGCCACAACAGTTGCAAGTCCGATTCAACAATCCGTTTGCTATCTCGGTATCCGGACAGATCGATTTGGTGGCACCCAGTATCTTTGCCAACGAAACGGAATCCTCCCCTCTCTACGCCGCAGCCTCGTCGGAAGTCACCGTGCCCATCGATGTTCTGCTGCGCCCCGATGCGACCTCCCAGGAAACCCCCGTTCGCGTCGTGGTCTCCCTCAACACAGCCCCTCCCAAGCGATTTTCTTTGGTCAGACCCCTGCGCATCGGAAACGACGATGTCGAGTTCGAAACGGCCTATCGCGTCAGCGAAACCGATGAACTGTGGCTCGATCTCGATGCGATCAACCATACGGATGACCCGACAAGCTTCGACTGCCAGCTCTTCATTCCCGAACGAAGAAACGAACGAATCCAAATCATCTCGGTCGAAAACAGGAAAACCAGAACAATCGTCCTCCCTCGCGCCAGTGAATTGATGCACAAGTCACTGTGGCTTCGATGCAGTCAAGTCGGAACACGGCGCATTCTGAATTACCGAATCGACATTGAGCCGGAATCCGACAATGTCTCTCCAAGCTCCGAGGAAAGCGCTCCATGAGCCGTCGCACCCCACTTCAGTCGGTCGCGCAGGTCCTTGAACAAATTGCACCTCTCTCCCTTGCGGAAAGCTGGGACAATGTCGGCTTGCTGGCAGGAGATCACGCGGACGAGGTCGGGCGCATCATGACTTGCCTGACCCTGACCCAAACCACTCTCGACGAAGCGATCGAGCATCGAGCGGATTTAGTGGTTGTCCACCACCCGATCCCGTTCAAGCCGATCTCCCGAATCACCGGGGAGAACCCAACCGGCAAACTGCTTCTCTCCGCCATCCGTTCCAAAATTGCGATCTACTCGATACACACCGCGTGGGACAATGCGCATCAAGGGATCAATCGTCAATGGGCGAACGCTCTTCAACTCGTCGACTCTACCCCTTTAAAGGTTTCCACGATCCCTGAATTGCGCGAGATGAATCTCGGGACCGGCATCGCGGGAATATTGAATCCTCCCCAGACAATCGAAGAAATTCAAACGGCCATCGCTTCCTTCCTGATGACACCTTCCCTTCGCGCGACACATCCACCCCACCGCAAAATATCGAAGCTTGGCATCGTCTGCGGGAGCGGAGGCAGCATGGTAAGCTTGGCCGCAGAACAAGGCTGCGACGGCTTCTTGACCGGCGAGGCGACCTACCATCAGTGCCTCGAAAGCGAAGCGCTCCATGTGGCTATGATCATGACCGGCCACCATGCGAGCGAGTTTTTCGGCATGCAATCCCTCGCCAAACTCCTCGCGGACCTGCTCCCCAATGTGGAATGCTTTGCCTCAAAGCGTGAAGCGAGCCCCTTCTAGCCCCGTCAGCAACGGGCCAATCCACCCCCAGAAAATCACTTGGACAGAAGCCCCGGCGAAACAATCCGCTTCTCCAAAATCCCAAACCCATACTGAACAGCGATCGCCATCACCGCAGCCGGCACCGCCCCCTGCAAGATCAACGACATATCGTTCAGCCGGATCCCAGTCAAAATCGGGGAGCCGTATCCACCCGCCCCGATCAACGCTCCGATCGTCGCGGTCCCCACATTGATAACGGCTGCTGTTTTTATCCCAGAAAGGATGGACGGTAACGCCAGGGGCAATTCCACCAATCCCAACCTCGCCTTGGAGTCCAACCCCAAAACCTCGGCCGACTCCCGCATCGCCCCGGGGATTTGCCGAATGCCGGAGTACGTTCCGCGAACAATCGGAAGAAGACTGTAGAGGAACAATGCCATGATGGCCGGAGCTGGGCCGATCGCCATATCAAACAGCGCGAAAAAAGGCATCATAAAGACCAACAGAGCCATTGAAGGAAGCGTTTGAATCACGCCCACGACCCCCAAAACCGTCTGCCCCAAAGCCTCGTTGCGCGAAGCCGCGATCCCCAGCGGTATCGCGATGGCAATCGCCAGACTGAGCGAAACCACAACGAGAAACAAGTGCTCCCAGGTCGTATGCAAAATCCGCATCACGAACCGACCCACCTGAGCCGATGCGCTCGATCCAGGAAGCACCAAACTTAGGTGCAATGACTTGTTCAGAAATTCCCCGGCGACGATTTTCTCCATGCGTCGATCGAGCCGCACTTGCGCAGACATATCGGACATCGACTCCGGTGAGATCAACCCCTCCATCTTCATGATCGAAGCGGCAACCTCAGGCGCGCGGGTCGGCAAGTCGTCTCGCATCAGGACGACAGCGTAGTACATCGGAAAGAATCCGAGATCGTCCTCCAAGGCTATCAGATTGTAGTACTTGATCTCTGGATCGGTCGTATACAAGTCGGTGATCTGGATCGAATCCTTTTCCAGTCCTCGATACGCGAGATTGTGGTCCATCACCCGCAGTTGGGTTTGCGGCAAAGCGTAGCGATCCTTCAACGGGTGCCACCCGTCCTGCCGCTCGACAAATTCATCGCTCAATCCGAGGACTAGGTTCGGATGTTTCGTGAGATCGCTGATACTCCGGATATTCAGGCGATCAGCGACCGTTCGTCTCATCCCCAGCGCGTAGGTGTTGTTGAAACCGAGGCGCTGCGACATGACAACTCCGCGTTTGGCTAGTGCATCGCGCATCGCTTGCTCCGAATCCAGCGTCACTCCCTCGCGGGTTGCGTCCGACAGAATCTCCTCGCGAATCGTGCCGGTGTACTCGACATATGCGTCGATCTCGCCCGAGGTCAGGGCTTGCCACAAGATCTGCGTCCCGCCCAGCTCCGCGCGATGCTGAACCTTGGCTCCGGCGTTATGGGCCAAATGCGCTGCCATCTCCCCCAAGATTACCGATTCGGTAAAGGCCTTCGACCCGATACTCACCTCGGGCGACTGCCCGCTCGCAACCTCCGCAGCCATCACCAAACACACCAACCCCCAGGAAAGGAAATACCAACCTCGATACTGGTTCATGCCGCGTCTCCCGGCGGATCGAGTACTGGAAGCCGCTGGGCCTGTACAAATCGAGTGACGAACTCATTCGCGGGGTGGGAGATCATGGCGTCCAATTTGCCCTGCTGAACAATGCGACCTTCGCCGAGCATGATAATGTGATCGCCAAAGAATCCCGCCTCCCCCATGTCGTGAGTGACCGTGATCGCTGTCTTATTCAAGCCGCGAAAGATTTTCAGGAGATCTTCTTGCAGATCGTAGCGTACCAAAGGATCGAGCGCTCCCATCGGCTCATCGAGCAACATCACAGGGGGATCGAGCATGAGTGCTCTCATGATTCCAACCCGTTGTCGTTGCCCACCAGAAATCTGAGTGGGATACCGATCGAGCGACGCTCGCGGTAAGCGGGTCAAATCCGCCAACTCCTCAATTCGCTTGCGGATACGATCGGCGGGCCATTTCAAATGCCTCGCCATCAACCCGACGTTCTCCGCCGACGTCAAATGAGGAAATAAACCGCCGTCTTGAATGACATACCCCATCCGCTGACGGATCGACAAAAGATTCTCGGGTCGCATTTCTTCGCCGTCGAAAAAAATTCGACCTGCGTCCGGTCGAATCAATCCAACCAATAATCGCAGTAGCGTACTCTTGCCGCATCCACTCGGACCGATCAGCACGGTCGACTTGCCGGGCTCGAACGTCAACGAGGTGGGATGCAGAACCGTTGTGTCTCCGAAGGCTTTGGATACTTGATCTAATCGAAACACGGCGTTTCCGTTCTTTTCCTGCTTACCTGTTCCCGATCTGACTGACGTACTTTTCGTTCCAACCGTCCAGGATTGCCTGGATTCGGGATTCCATGGTCTTGGTCAGGTCGTTGGGGGTCATTTTTTTCTCTTTGCTCTGGGGCAATTCGATCGGAGCATCGAACCCAATGCGCACCAACATACGGCCTCGAGGAGTGGGATAGCTCGATCCCAACACGTCCTCCTCCAATTTATCAAGTGTTTCTGCCTGCCGCTCGAGCGTGGGGGTCCCTGCGAGATAATCCCCGGGGTAACTGTACAACTGGGTCACCAGGAACATATCCTCCATGGTCGCGTTCCACGTCCGGCGCTGTGATTCGCTCGCTCGGTTCCCCTCTTCGGTTTGCTGGTGAATGATTCGCCGTCGCACCTCTTTGACCCTCTCGGGCAACATTCCTCGGCCAGCAGGAATGCCAAGCCGTTTCTCGGCTTCGTCCATGACGGCTTCTGCGAGGAACGCGATTCTGTCCGACAGTGCCCCCTCGCGAGTCGCCGAAAAACGTTCCATCTCCTTCAAGGCCAAAACGCCGTCGGCGATCTTGAGGATGCGATCCAGGAGCGGAGCATCGTGCCTGGGTCGCCAAAAGAGTCGACGCTCCAACTCTTCGGCGGTACGAACCATACTGGGGGTCGGATCCTCGAGATACCATCGCTTGATCGCGGTTGGTATGACCACTACCTTACGGTCCGATTTTCGGGCTGCCATCAACGCCATCGCTGCCGCGCCATCGCGCAGGGGTGTTATCCGATCGTTCGTGTGGTACACATCCCCTTCCGGAAAAATAACCAACGGTTCGCGCCGACGCTGCAGGATATCGATAGCGGTCTTCATGGCCTGCATGTCCGTCCCCTCGCGATCCACGCTGAAACAACCGCAGCGCTGCATCGATTCGCGTTCGAACCATTTGCTGGTCGCGAAAACCTGCCAAGCGGTCATGATGTAGAACGGAGTCGCAACTCGGTCCGAGGCTTCCAACAGACAATAGGAGTCCCAGTGGAAGGAATGATTGGGCGTAAGCATAACGCCACAACCGCTGGCCAAAGCCCCTTGCAGGGCGTCGAGCCCCTCGATCTGAACATTCTCAAGCCGCTGTTGCCGGATCGCTTTTCTTCGCAAAGGCCGCGCAGCGTAGTACCACCAATAGGTTAGCTTGGGGGACCAATGCCGGTCGGGAACACCATAAGGTTGATTGTTCATGCAGCAGCTTTTGACTCGGCCCCGAAACGAAATTCCCTTCCCTCAGGATGAGATTTTAAAAATGTTTCAGTCCGCAAGTCAACCGGAGGCAACCCGTCGGAACCGGACGCCCCCCCCGCTTCCAGCAAGCGCTCCCGCTAGCCAACCGCCACATTCATCGGAGCGATTTGATAGGCTCGCGACCGGAAAAGAAACTCGGTCAAGTTCCCCTCGTGCGGTTGCAGCCAATTCAACCGATTGGTTGGGATAGGACCGATGTTAAGGCGATCGATGTTCGTGGAATTCGTCAGTTCATCGATCCACGCTTCGTCGCCTGTGATCGCCGTCGCGATCAACGTTTGACCGATCGCCTTGATCATCTCTTTCTGCGTGCATTGGACAACCGACGCGAAGGGGAACATGTACTCCTTCGAGGCGACCCCGCAGGATGCTGAGTTGGCATGCACCACCATCGGCCTCAGGTACGCGCATCGTTCGCGTTCGATCAACCTCGGACCGTAGGGTGCCGTCATATCCTCGACCCCGGACTCGCTCAAATCCTGCTGGATCATCGCCCACGTCCCGGTCGCCATCTGTGCGTTGGTGAAGGCGGCCAGCTGTGCGGATGGGTCGGTAGGAGGGAGCGCCTCCATCGGACCGATCCTGGCAGCAAGTGCCTCTGCGATTTCGCGAGTATGCCTCGACGCCCAGATCCCCGACGCATTGATGCATCCGCGACCGGAATTGCTGGCGACACTCTCCACCATCAGATCGAGGTAATCCTCCCATTGGTCCACGACATCGTCTCCCAAGAGCACCTTGGAGAAACCTGGTCCGTGCGCTTGCACCCTCGGGTTCCCAGAGTATTGCTGCACGGTTTGGGCACTACCAAAGATCATGCTCTTGGCGCATCGCGCCATGATCGTGGATCCGACGTCATGCCCCCCGGGATACAAGCAGAATGCCTCTCCTGGGATCCCCGCTTCCATGAAGGCGCTGATCATCCGATAGGGCGTCCAAGGTTCCTGGGATCCGGGCTTGAGCACCAATCCAACCTGGAGTGCCACCGCCGGCAACCAGAGGGTATGCACGCCTGGCGAGTTGTTCGGCAACACCGCCCCGAGCACGGGAGACTGGCATTGGAAACTAACTGTCACGTTTCGCCCTTCTTCGCCGTAGCCTCGCGACAAAATATCGAGATCCAAGCCGCGAGTGAGGGCATCCAAAATTTTGCTCATGTTGCTGAGCACGAACGAGTTCTTCTTCATATTGCTGCGGCACATGTGCTCTGGCAGACCCGTGCTGGCCGATTGCTGATGAATGAACTCATCGACCGATTGAGTTCCATCCCCCAACGGCAACGTTGCGTTCTCGAAGAGTTGGGCCGCTTGCTCGCATTTCCGAATCAATTCTTCGGTCGGGATCGCTCGCAGCGCCTTGCGAGCCTGGTCGCACTTGCGCATGTCCATCTGCACCATCCCGCCGTTGACTTGCCCAATCTTGGCGATCGCTTCCCCAGTGTCAAAGTGAATGACGTCGAACGTATCGAGCGACTTGTACTGCTTGCCCCAGCGAAGCGGGTTAATCGTGAGCATGTGCTCCTCCAACAAAATCGGATTGGGTCGGTTAGTGGGTACGGAAACTCAGCCGCGACATTGCGGCGACCTCAGTAGACGCCCACGGTGGTGGTCGATGCGAATCCGCGGTACGGGCGAACTCCAGAAACGCCATCCCACGGATATTTCTCATAAGGCATCTCTCGCTCTCCTTCGTCCCGCTCCAGAAAGCCAGGAACGAAGAATTCCTTGGTCATCGTGTAAAGCTTTACACGCCCTGTTTCACCGAAGCCAACGAGTTTGTTGGAGTCATCGAAATCGACGATTTCCACAACGGCGCGAGGCTGCGGTGCGTAGTAAGCGATGGTGTAATTATCTTCGTCCGTGATCGGGCGGGAACACGCGAGTCCCATCAAGGTATTTCCATACGTTGGAGTCATGTAAACGCCGCTTTGCTCGGGCAATCCGCCGAGCAATTCCTCGACGCAAAACCGAGTCCATTGGGGTGTGAATTCGGTTCCGCCGGAGAAGATGCCTGTGATGCCAACTTCAGCGATACTCGTCCCCTTCTCCGCCAACCCCATCGCGAGCGCTTCCAAAAGTTTCGGAGTCGTGAACATGCACTTGATGCTATGGTTGGCGGTCAAGATGGTGATGGCCTGATCGATACAATGCTTCTTGTACTCCTCGAGATGCTCCATCCATCCTTTCTTGATCAGCTTGATGACCCAGCGCGGGTCCAAGTCGATGCAGAAACAAATCCCGCCTCGATACTGGCAGAGATGCTCAACCGCCAACCGAAGCCGACGCGGGCCCGACGGGCCGAGCATCAACCAATTCGAGTTTTTGGGGAAATAATGGTCCGGCAATGTATGGCTGAAATTCTCATAATCGATACGGAAGTCATCGATCACAACCCGGCTCTTGGGAATACCGGTCGTTCCGCCGGTCTCGAAGACATAGGTCGGCTTGCCGGCAAGCCCCTTGGGAATCCACCGCTCGACAGGCCCGCCTCGAAGCCATTCATCCTCGAACTCCGGGAATTTCCGAATGTCATCGAAACCTTTCACCTCTTTCAGCGGATCGACCTTCAATTCCTTTTTCTTCGCGAGCCAAAACGGCGACCCGGTCGATTCGTGAAAATGCCACTGAACCATCTCATAGGCATGTTGATCCAAGGTGGTCTTGGCGGCAGAGATCGCAGCAGGATCAGCGATCCATTTGGGGGTAGTCACAGTCATGAGCAAATCAACGTGAGAGCGTTAGGGAGGGATCGAGATGTTACTTACCGCGTATTGTACCTAAGTTTCAACCCCCGAAAACGCCGAAAACGCCCCTCACCGATCGAGCCAAGCGGCAATTTGCTGTCGGAGCGCGTCGCGGGTCGTACGATAGGAATGGTCTGCGGAATCGATCACTCGGACCACGTGCCCATCATGAATTCCGTTTGCGAGCAACTGGTCGGCGTCCCGGAAATTGGCGGAGCCCTCGCGCACCTCCAACTGGCCAAAAAGCCACAGGGTTGGCAAATTGAGACGCCCCCGCCAAGTCAAGTAATCGTACTTGTCCCCACTTCCGTATTTGTCGACGAACGTCCGTGCTGACACCCAATTCGGCAGTGGAAATCGAACTCGCATGATGTGGTTGTCCTTACCAGCGTCGCAATACGACTGAGCCTCCTGCAGTTGCTCTCGAAACACATCCCGTTTCGCTGGATCCCGGAGCAACAGTTCGGTATTCAACCGAGGGGGAGAAATCGCAACCCACGACTCGATCCCCTGGAGTCCCGATGCGAGCGCAAACCCAACCTTGACCGCCCCAAGCGAGTGGGCCATGGCACCCACCCGACGAAATCCCTCGCTGCGGCACCATCCGATCCAGCCATCGAGATCGTGCCTAGCGTCCGAAATGGTCTCGTACATCGACCCCAACCGAGCAGGCGTCTCCGTCGAACCGAAACTCGCCAAGTCATGCCCTCGCGTGTTAACAAGTAAGGCGGCATGGCCTTCCGCGTGCGCGGTGGCTGCCAGATGCATCAGCAGCGTCGAAGAATAGAAGTTTCCATTGACACCGTGCACCACGATCCAAACGGCATCGGTTGCTTGAGCGGGAGCGGAAAAAAATCCATGCAACTGGATGCCGTCTGCAGTTTTGGTATCTACGATCCTGCCGAGCATGATGCCTGGTCTCGTTTCCCGGAGGTCAAGCTCGCTTCATCGCATACAGTTCGGCATAGGCGATCACCCAATCGTCAACAGACTTCCGAAACTTGGCCATGTCGACCTGTGCGACGGGATGATACAGCGAACGGGTCATGAGTTCCCGATCGGCAATCGTTCCCTTGGCCTGAAGATCCAGCACGTTGAACTCGTTGACAGGCCGAACGACAATTTCAAGGCGGCTGTATTTGTTCGAGCGACTACCCTTTTCGATCACGAGATCGTCACGGACGCAAGCGCTGCCCCAACCTCCGCTACCAAATACCCCCTGATAACGAAATCCGGGGAACATATCGATCAGCTTCTTGACGGCTTGCTCGATGTGGTCGGTGAGCTCGAGTCGATACTTCGTGTGCAAGCGCCGGAGCTCCTCTGCCTCCTGCCGCTTGCGCTCCTCAGCAGATTGCAATGATTCCGCACGACTCGCGCCGCGTGCTACCGCATTTTTAAGACGATCTTCGAATTCAGACATGTCAGAACGTGCCGGTTGGACTACGCGGTCGTATTGGCATCCGTGGAGAGTTGCTGCACATCTCCCGTCGCGTCTCCTTCCGCAGCAACGGAAGACGGCGATTCCGGTGGTACCGAGCCCGACTCGGAGGAGGGCATGGGATCGTTCCCAACCACCGGAATTTCATTCACGCTCGCAGGCGTTTTGCTTTTCTGCATAAATTGGATCAGGTCAGAGAACGAACGCAGCGGCTCCTTCCCTTGTTGCATCGCTTCCGTTATGGGCTTTTGGGGTTGAGGCTTGTCGATTCGGACCGGCTTGCGAGCCGTCGACGATGAATCGCTCGTCTCGGTCGTCTTGCGATCTCGATTGCCGTTCCCTTTGCCGCTGAAACCACCGCGACCACGGTCATTGGAGCCGCCGCGTCGCTTGCCTTGGTCCCGAGCACCTGCGCTCGAATCGCCTCCCCGCGCACCGCCACTTCGAGGAGCCTGCCCGGAGGCAGGCCGTTCGTTTCGATCGCTTCCGCGCCCTCCTGGCCGTGCCGCGGGAGCGAGCTCCCTGGGACGATCTTCCATCGACTCCCGTTTTCGCTCGACCGTACCGGGAGAAATGGCATTCACAGCCACTCGCTTTCGCTTGTCATCGACCTGCACCACCCAGACTGGAATGACGTCGCCAATCTGCACAAACATATGAGGATCTTCAACGAAGTCACTCGCCAATCGGCTGATGTGAACCAGTCCGGAACAATCCGGCCCCAATTCCACGAACACACCAAAATCGGCAACACCCACCACCAACGCAGACAACATGGTGCCCTGCGGCAGTTGCCCCAGACTAGGTACTTGGCTGCGCAGAGGAACCGGGTAACGGAACTCGCGCACGTCGGCAAAGGGGTGTTGCAGACATGCGGCGACCGATCTGAGCTTCGCTCGCCCCACACTCCAACTTCGAGCCAACTTCTCCGCGTCGACTCTCAACTCGGTACGAGCCCTCGGGTGGGTAGGCTCTTCGTCCAGCGATCGCTCCGCAGGCACTGAGGGACTCTGTTCCGCTGTTTCTTCCACCGAAGTCTCCGAGGAACCAACATCACCTGTTGTTTGAGGTTCCTGGGATTCGAACTCCGCCTCGGAGGCTTGTGCCACCGGCTCGTCGATGGGAACAGCGACTTCCGCTGCAACGGATTCCGTCGTATCGTCTTCGGCAACCTCCGTGGCTGATTCCGGGATAGAATCGACTGGCTCGGAATCCATTTTTCCAAAATCCGGGTTGATCTCTACCTTGGGCACAGTGGCGCCACTGGCAGCATCCTCGGACAGGACCGATTCGATGGACAACCCCGCGACCGCAGCCTTGGCTGCAGCGATCTTTTCGTAGTCAGGTTTCTCCCACCCCTCAGGAGCGGATGGCGGCAGAGCAAAATTGGCGTGTGCAATCAGTCGCTCGGCGAGACGATAATCGTCGGGGTGAATGATCGATCCATCGAGCGGATTGCTGCTACCGTAAATGCGCAAGAACCCAATCGCTTGCCTTGCCTGCATCTCGGTAAGAACCTCCCGCAGCACCTTCATCAATGCTTCGCGGTTCGTAATGGTTCCTTTTTGTCGTTCGTCAGCTACTCTTTCAGCAGCTTCATCCGTCATGCCAGGGATGCGCTTGAGGACTTCGACATCCACGGAGAGTGCATCGACTCCGGCCTTGGTGATCGTCGCAGAAACCGACTCCTGCAGCGCCCGCTCTAGTTCGGCCTGAGGGAGCTCTCGCTGATACGACCCCAATCGGAGACGCGAGGGGTCGATCTTGAGGATTTGTCGGAGCGGGTCCTGCATTCGCCAAGCAAGCCAAACCGCTGCACGATGACGTCTCGAAATACGCGGAAGCTCCACCAACGACGTTCGCGACTGGGTATACGCGTCACACCCCGAGCGGTCGACCAACGTCCAATACAGCGAACCCTCCGTCGATTGCTTGAGCAATTCGACTACCGCAGGCATCAAGTACCGCCGTGCAGGACCATTCGACAGGACGATCAAACTGACCCGATGTTGATGAACCAACTGCCCGAGCAAGCTCATGTTTTGGGCGACAACATCAGGCTTGCTGCTGTTGCATGGAATCTCCGAGGTGGCAACCACGTTGCCGGCGACATCCACGATGGAGATTGCCGCCGTCTTGACCCCAACGGCATCGATCACCAGGATCCGATGGCCGCGGACCGGCCGCTGCAGGAGGTTGTTCTGAAGGTGCAGAACCGATGCTTCGATCAGTTCCTGATTCGCGTCCTCTTCGAGAATGGCGAGCACGTCCTGGTGCAATCTCGGCAGGATCAATTCCTTCAATCCCGATTCGGCGATATCCATCAGCAAGCCATGCATCGGATGCCGGCCAGGACACAACGATTCGCGGCATGCCTGCACCAACGATCGCATGTCCTGCTGAAAGTTCAGATCGACAATTCGGGAACGGATTCCGCGGGCAATCATCAAAATCTGATAAGGGGTCAGATTCCGCAGCGGCTTTTTCAGCTTGGAGTAAGACTCTAGGATATGTCGCAGCCATCGTCGCCGACGCTGTCGGGGAGACAGTTGCTTGTCGGACAAGCTCTTGGTCCGAAGCGCTTTGGTCTGCTTCCGCCCTTTGTGGAACTGCTCGATCAGCGGCGCCACCGTCGTTCCCGGTTCCGCGGACGTTGCCGCTTCCTGGTTGCTGTCGGTTTGGACCGCGCTGTCGGTTTGGACCGCGGAAGTAGCTTCGGTGGTTTCGCTGGCTTGGGCGGGAACGGTCTCCTCCCCCTCGCCGACCACATTCAGCTCAACCACGGACTCTGCCGCGGGTTCAGAACCCGCGCTGGGCACGTCGTCCAGAGATGCAGGCGATGACGAGGGCGCATCGGTTGCGACTTCCGGTTTCAATGTTGCTACACTCGCTGCGTCCGGTTCACTCTCGTCCCCCTTGGCAGGTTCCGGGAGAATGGAGAGAGACACAACGGCACTTTTCAGGATCGCTCGCTGCAATTGAAGCGTCAGCTTAGGATCCTCGCTCAACAGCAACTGCAGCCATCGCTTGGTTTGTTCAAGCGCAGCTTGGCCCTCTTCAACGGGAACGCCCGCTTGCTCTGCAGCCCAGGCGTGGAGATCCGGCGGCATTTCACCTTGATAAACCAAGATGGCTTGCCCAAGCCGTTCCACATACGGGAACTCCTCCGCGTGCGTCCGAGCATTCTTCTTATTGCGAATCGACCGAACAATCGCATCGACCTGCGATACGGAGGTGCATTCCTCAACCACCTGCTGTGCGGATTCCGAACTCTGGTTGTCTCGCTCCAAGGTCGCAAGAACCTTTTCCTTGTGCACCGCCAACGACGTTTCGTACTCCATGGCTCGCTTGAGGCGCGCCAAAGTGTCGACGTCGATTCCTCCCAATTCATCGGGACGGTACATCGCCAAGTAGTTTGGTTCGTAACCTTGCTGGATCAGCTCGATAGGAAACCGAAGCTGTTCCTCGGGAAGGCGCATGTAACGCGCAATCGCTGGTAGGGCTTTCATGAGAGGTTAGCTAAGCTCATTAGGATGGACTGGTTCGGTCCGCCAGTTCCTGCGTGAAATAGAAGAGTGAAAAGTTCCTGAAGCGGGCGACTGATTGACTGCAAATGCTATTTTCCAAGCTTGGGAATCTAGGGGAGTTGCTTGGAATTGTCAAGCATTCCCGCCCACGCGCGGCCCGTCGGCGCCAGATCACCCAAAATTTAGAAAAATTGCCTCAAGCCTCAAACTAGCCCCAGTCGATCCAACTTGACGTTCCTCGGTCGCGAAACGCCTCCGACATTACGTCGATTCCTCTCGCTCTCTTACAAGTGCAAGCAAATGACGAATCCCAACCTGCGCGTTCTAGGTTTTGAAGCGGCTCTCTCGGAGGAACCCCACGAAACGCAATGGACCGAAACTCCATCGCGCGCCTGCGGCCGGGTGATATCTTCTCTGGAGCATCAGGAGACCATCGCCCCCAAAATGATTACGGTTCGAGTCAAAGACGTGATCGACGCGTTGGTTGGCAGAGCGGCAGCTCGGCCCGTTTGGTTGAACGATTTCCACGACGATCCCATCTCGATCACGGAGGACATGTTCGACGTTTTGGTGGCCTACCGTTCCATGCGACGCGCCGGCTGACGAACCAACGCGAAAAAAACCATCGAATTGGTTCAACCGGAGTTCGAACACTCCTCGATCAACTTCGAACCATCGTGCCTGGGGCTATTGACCTGGGTTGAAACGGCGCGGGTGCTCAGATAACCGGGTGCCGCCGGCGAAAGCATGCCGGCGATGTCCTCGAGAGACGTGTCGATCGAAAGCCATCGCTGAATGGCTTCCCGATCCTGCAGCAGGACCGGCATCCGATCATGCACTTTGACCGTATCGACGTTGGCGTCGGTGGTAATGACGGTGGCGCTCGCGAGCACATGGCCGGGTTGAACTTTTCTGTTCTCCGTCCATAGCCCCGCCATCGCAAACGGTTTCTCCCCTGGCCGATGAATCCAAAACGGCTGCTTGGGAATCCCGCTTTCAGCGCCCCCAACGTGCTGATGCCATTCATAATATCCATCCGCAACGATCGCACAGCGGTGACTACGGATCAGGTTCTTAAAACTCGGCTTCTCGAGAAGCGTTTCGGACCTCGCGTTGATCATGGAGTACGCCACCTTGGTCGATTCCGACCACGAGGGGACCAAGCCCCAACGCATCATCCGAACGGGGTAGCCCTCGACGAGCACTGCGTCGCTAATCGATTCTTGCCCACTCGGTGTTTGGGTAATACTCCAAATCGGTTGGGTAGGACTGATGTTGTAACGGGGTGCCGACAGCAAAGGGTTGGCTCGCTGAAGAGCTCGGGCGATTGGCTCCAAGAGTCTTCGATCGTCTGGAAAAAGATCGCAAAGCCAATCGAGAACAGGTGTCTTCAGGGTAAACCGACCGCACATGACGGCATTCTCCACCGAATTCTCCACCTCGGCCTCGCGAACCGCGCGAGTCCTGGCAGGCTAGTCGGCACTGACCTCCACCAAAGCCTCGTACGACCCATCGTCGCTGAGGAAGCGGGCTGCGTAAAACTCGGTATTCAGATGCAGCCCCATAATGCTCCGTCGCTTGACTGGGCCCAGCGATCGATAGAAGACCCATTGATCTTTTCCGATTTGCACTCGGTGCCCTTGGGCAACGTCGACCGGAGAATGCTCGAGGTCCTGAGCAACCGTGAGCGGGCGCCACGTGTAGGGCTTGGGCCGACCAACTCCCCGAAGCGCGACCACCAATGGGCTGTAAATCCGCTTTTGACGAGCCGCCGAGCGCAACGTCAGTCGCCGTCCTTCGCATGCGAGAGAGGCGTCGCGCGTCCCTCGTCGCCATTCCGGCAAACCCAAGGGCAACAGCAGGCCATGAGGAATCGGGGCGGGTTGCTCGTCCGTAGCCCCCGACACCAACGCCCCCTCGTTGGTTTTCGTTTCGGGCGAGAATGCGATGTCCGAGGCCAGCGTCCAATGCGTTCGCAAATCCCACTTTGCGTCCGACGAGGAGAGTACCGTATCGGCCATGAAAACCATCCCTTCCTCGCGCATGAGCATGATCTGACGCTGGATCTTGCAGGTCTCCTCCAGATCGCTTTCGAGTTCCAAATAATCGACATCGTCGTCAGCAAACCAACAAACTTCTTCCCAGGCAACGTCGATGTCCACCTTCTTTCCATCGCGTGTCAACTCGATGTCCCAATCGCCGCTGAACACTCGCTGCCCATTCTCGGCAGTAATATCCAGCCAGATTACATCGCTCGAGAAATCGACCGCGACACGGCAGCCGAGTTCGCGCCACGATCGCCGCATGGACGCGATGCGATTAGCTTCCCAATACATTCCTGTCTTCGGAAGCCTCGCATCATTGGACTTGTCATTCCGAATTCGACTCGGCTTGTGCCCTAACGCTCGGCCCACTTCATTCGGGAGCGAGGAAGCGCACGCCAACGTTAATTTCTTGCCACCGGAACACAATTCGGCAACCGAGTTCCAAAACTCCGGATCATGCCGCGTATCGTCCGCGTCGGCGAGCAGCGGCTTGCCAAGGCCGTCGGACAAATACAACATCAACGATGCCAGCTTTGAGAACGCTTTGCGCTGCGGCGGATACCACTTTCGAGCACCGACACCAGTCGCGGACCAGCGACTGCGGACCAAACTCGCAACGACGGCTCGAAGATCCTGGGCTCCAAATGCCAGAAGAGCCTGTGGATTTTCGGCGGTCTGCTCCAACAGCAACGCGATCCGGTTTAGCGTATCGCTGACAATGCGATCCTTGCCTCCCAAGTGGGCAAGCTGCTTGGCCAATGCCAAGGGGATCTCACAAGCCCAAACAACCCAGGGAAAAAGTCCTTCTTGATTCCCCGACTCCCAGGCTCGATCCACCTGGGTCAGTATCGATTGCAGCACATCCAACCAAAGGGCAGGTTTAATGTCCCGTCCCACATGGGGCAGGGCATGCAGCCAACCGGCGCTGGTCAAGGCGACGTACGGGTCGTAACTTGACTTTGGAAGCTGCTGGGTAATCCACTTGCCAATCTTCGCGGCATGAGCGTTGTCGGCCGCGCCGCCGAAGGCTTCGACCAAATCGTTCAGGTATTCTCGATGGCTAGGCTTGTCGACTTCCCATCCGCCTGTTCCCCACAACATCGCTTTCAGGTAACGATCGACCGAGCGGTCTCGATCCTTTCGCTTCGGTTGGTTCCCTGGAATCGGCAACGACGATTGAAGCAGGGCAACATTCTCTTCGCACAACTGCTCGAGCCACTGAGAGGCTGGCTTTTTCTCTGTCCCAGATCCGGACTCCAGGGAGTCCATCGATTTCAATCGGCGTGCTCGATGCTTGGGCTTTACCCAGTCCATAGGTCTCTCGTCCACGTGTGAGAAAAGTGTTAGGATACGGGTGAATCGAGTGCGGCTAGACAACCTCATGCAACCAACCGACCTTGCTGACGCACCGCCAATTGTTGTTGCAGAAATTCAAGATGCAAGGATGTTCCGGCACAACTTCCCTCAATTTTTTACCCGTCGCAAAATGTTTGGCTCCAGCAAAATTTTCTTTCGGATGCGTTATGCCACCTGCTTGATCGCGTGGTTTTGTTGGATTAGTGGGGAGATGTCGACAATCTTTGCACAGGACGACGCTTGGCTTTCGCCGTCCGCGATTGAGGAACAGATCGAGAAGTCCTTCGCAGACCCGCCTGAATCCAAACGAATCATTCCCGATGGCCGCGTTTGGATTCAACGCGATGAACAAGCTGTGATCGTCGACGGCTACATCTGCCAGAGAAACGCGCCGCTTGAAATGTTTGCATGTCCAATTCAAACCAAGGAACACGAAGCGATCGTCGCAGTGTATGCGAAATCGCAACATGTCCACGCCGCACTCCTCGCTGTCGGTGCAGTGTCGGGGAAACCAGTTTCCTTCGAGCCCAAGTTTACTCCGGCATCGGGAACAACCGTGCGCGTTTTCGCTCTCTGGCATGATGCCGATGGCAAAACCCAAGGCTCCGTCGCTCAGAATTGGGTTCGACAAGCCGGCAAAAACACCCCCATGCAGTGGGACTGGGTCTTCGCCGGGAGCAAATTTGTCAAAGATCCCGACACCGGCAAGGAGTTCTACCTAGGCGATAGTGGCGATCTGATCTGCGTCGCCAATTTCATGACATCAACCCTCGATGTTGCCGTCAAAAGCAATGCAGACAATACCGGTCTTGTGTTCGATGCCTTCACCGAGCGCATTCCCAAGCGACAAACTCCGGTTCGATTGGTCCTGACCTTGAGCCCCGACCCTCCTTTCGGTCGCGACGCCAGCGACTCCGCGCCCAACGATTCCAACGCGCAGCCCAAGCATTTGACAGATCCCGTGCCGGAATCGATCCTGCATTTTCTCCCGGCACGCAAAGAGAAGTAGATCGTCGCCATGAGCAATCCACTCCCGTTCGGCGAGCGCCTCGCACGCGCGGTCGCCGAGAAGAAGAATCCTGTATGCGTCGGGCTCGATCCGCGCATCGCTTCTTTGCCTCCTACCATCCGCCCACCCAACACGTCCGATCTCGCTGAGATTGCCTCTGCTTACGAACACTTCTGCCTGAATGTTCTCGACGCCGTCTGCGATCTCGTTCCCATCGTCAAACCGCAAAGCGCCTTCTTCGAAGAAATAGGGCCTGAGGGAATGCGTGTGTTGGAACGCATTGTTCGCGCAGCGACCCAACGAGGGTTGCTTGTGATCATGGACGCGAAACGAGGCGATATCGGAACAACCGCAACAGCCTACGCGAGCGCTTTCCTCGGGTCCGGACCGCCAGGCTCGTCGTCCTTCAGTCCTTTTGGGGCGGATGCCCTGACGGTCAACCCCTACCTGGGTGCAGACACCCTTGACCCTTTCGTCCAACGCTGCGATGCCATCAACGGAGGCCTCTTCGTTCTGGTCAAAACTTCCAACCCCGGAAGCTCCTTCCTGCAAGACATCGTATCGTCCAACGAATCGATTTCGGAACGAGTTGCCAACCAGGTAGAATCGCTATCGTTTGCGAGACGCGGCGATGCAGGTTACGGTCCCATCGGAGCGGTTGTCGGTGCAACCTACCCCGAGCAACTCGCCGCAATGCGAGCTCGAATGCCCAGCGCTTGGATCCTGATCCCAGGCTATGGTGCCCAGGGAGGCGCCGCGTCAGATGTTCGCCACGGCATGGATCCCCAAGGCCTCGGCGCCGTGGTCAATAGCTCGCGCGGAATCCTGTTCGCTTACGAGCAAGCTCGCTTTGCTGCTGCCGACTGGAGACACTCGGTGCGCAATGCAACGCTTGCCATGATCGAAGACCTCTCTACAACCTCTTGAAATCTTGCACCGCGGCACCATCCCATCCATCCCAACCCATAACGAAGCGCTACCTCAAGACTCGAGCGTTGGGTCATGATAAAACCGTCTAGGGTCGACCTCCTCTTTTCCATCTGCTTGCGATGAAGCTGCGAAGAAACGTGCTGCAACCCCTGCGGCTGGAACTCGATCTGTCGCCGATTGCTCATGAAAGCAGCCAACCTCCGGAACATCCGCTGGCCCACGCCCGAATCCAGAGATCATTGCACGATGCATTTGCTTCATCCGCTCTTGCACCGCACCTCCGATTCGATGGTCGACCCGCCGCACTACTTCAGGAGTATTCGAATCATCGCCAGGATAGTATCGCAGGACAGTTATTCCGAACCGCGAATCGCATTCACGCCACCGTCGATTCGGTGGTTGTTCTAAGCCTGGGAACGTCGGCCTTGGGTGCCGAGGCGATTGCCCAGGCCTGCTGCCAGCCCTACTGGAACCACCTCTCGCGAGCAGACCGTGGCAGCAAACCGAGAATGTTCTTTCTCGATGACCGCAGCGACACCGATACCGTCCAAGGAATACTCCACCTGCTCGGTTCTCATCGACCAACCACTTCGAACTTCGATTCCGCCCCGTGGGCGCTCGTCCTTCTCGCAGCGGACGACCCGCATGCCGACTTGAACAAGGTACAGGAAGCGTGGCAACTGGAGGTACTCCTGTCGGAACTCGAAAAACATGTCGGCAATCGAGCCGGCGAGTTGAACCAACGTGTAATCGCTGTTTTGCCCAACGAGGGATCGCTCGCAAAACGATTGCGATCTTACGGAGAGTGCGATTTGTTCGCTTCGCTCGATGAGCCCGCAGCCACGCAATGCTTCGGGCCGCTGGGATTGCTCACCGCGACTTTGTTGGGCATCAACATCATGGAACTCCTAGCCGGTGCTGCCTGGATGTCGAAACATTTCCATCAAGCTCCCGCGGATGAGAATTTGGTTGTCCGATTCATGGAGTGGCTCACTCGAGACTTAGGGCCGTTGGGACAACAGCACCGAATACACGTCTACAACCCTGGGCTCGCAGGATGGAGTCGATGGTATCGCGATCTGAGTCGCGGGTTGAACATCCCCGAACCCGTGGCGCCGAATGCTTTCTCCGACTATCCAGGCGCGGCTGGGGACGGGGAAACGGGGCATGGCGAAATCCATGTCGTGGTCGAGCGACCACGGTTCGACCCAATCGACCTGGGAAACTCGGAGGACTCCCAGCAGCGACTGCGCCATGGCATCGAAACTCGCATGCGAGCGAATCGCGATCGAGGGAGACCAGTAGCCGAGGTTCGCCTTGGCGAATTGGACGAACTGCATACAGGTCAATGGCTGCAATTCCTGCTGCTCGTAACCGCTTCGAGTAGAATACTAGGAGTGCATCCACCCGCCACAGCTACCTGGCAACCAACCGGGGAATAGGACTCGGAATCTACCGCATGACCTCCAACTCAACGGCCAGCGTGATCGACGATCCAACCCATCGGGTGGTGTTTCGCGTTCGAGGCCTGTGCAAGACCTACCGCATGGGAGAAGTCGACGTGCATGCCTTGCGCGGCGTCGACCTCGATCTCTATGCCGCGGAATTTGTCGTCATTCTCGGTGCGTCGGGCAGTGGGAAATCCACCCTGCTCAATATCCTCGGGGGCCTCGACATTCCAACCAGTGGGACGGTCCAATTCCGAGATCACGACCTGAGTCTGGCAGACGACGAAGCCCTGACACACTATCGCCGAGAGCATGTCGGCTTCGTCTTCCAATTTTACAACCTAATCCCGACTCTCACAGCCTTAGAGAATGTCAAGATGGTGGCTGATATCGCCCGGTCCCCCTTGGATCCAAGCGAAGCCTTGCGACTGGTCGGTTTGTACGAACGCCGAAATCACTTCCCATCGCAACTCTCGGGCGGCGAACAGCAGCGAGTCGCCATAGCCCGCGCGATCGGCAAGCGGCCTGATGTTTTGTTATGCGATGAACCGACGGGAGCTCTCGATGTGAAAACCGGTTCTGTCGTCCTCGAAGCCATCGCTCGAATTCATGAGCAACTGGGTACACTCACCGCAGTGATCACCCATAATGCTGCGATCGCCCAGATGGCACATCGGGTCGTCCATCTATCCGACGGAAAGATCTCGGAGATTCAAACCAATACGGTTCGCAAGAATGCGTCCGATTTGGTCTGGTGACAAGGAGCCGAGGCGATGCGTTCCCTAAATCGCATGTTCTTCGCAGAATTGTTCAAACTGTGGCGCCAGGGAATTGCCATCGTTGGACTGCTGGCCAGCGGAATCGCCATCTTTGTGATGGCAACAGGGACGATTCGATCGCTTGAAACGAGTCGCGAAGCCTACTACCGAAACTACCGCTTCGCGGATGTGTTCGCCCAACTGGTTCGCGCCCCAAGCTCGCTCCTCGACCGGATCGCGGAAATCCCTGGAGTCAAATCCGCAACCGGCCGAATCGTGCGCGATGTCCTGGTGGACGTCCCAGAAATGGTGGAGCCGGTATCCTGCCGACTGGTATCGATCCAGCAAGATGCTCGCAAAGCAGTCAACGGTCTCTACCTGCGAAGAGGCCGATTCCCTGAACCCGCGGACCGAGTCGAAGTGGTTGTCAGCGAACTTTTTGCACAAGCCCATCATTTGCGACCCGGCGATTCCGTGATGGCAAACCTGGCGGGTCGGCTCGAGCGATTGCACGTGGTCGGCATCGGACTGTCCCCGGAATACGTGTATGTGGTTCAACCCGGATTGTTGCTATCGGACGATCGCCGCTTTGGAGTCATGTGGGCACTTCAAAGGGGTCTAGCGCCGGCATTCAATATGGAGGGAGCCTTCAACCATCTGTCGATCGAGCTTCATACGGGCGCGACTCGTTCTGATGTGATGCACCAAATCGACATTCTCACAAAACCCTATGGAGGACTCGGCGCGTACGATCGATCGGAGCAGGAATCCCACGAGCGCGTCTCCGACGAGATGCACCAAGTTCGCGCCATGGCGGTCCTATCGCCGACGATTTTCCTTCTGGTTGCCCTATTCCTTCTGCATATCGTCTTCTCGAGGCTGGTCCACCAGCAGCAGGAGTCGATCGCTACGCTTCGCGCTTTCGGCTATTACCCGCGAGAGATCGGATGGCATTATTCCAAGATCGTTTTGGTCTGGGTTTCTGCTGGCGTCGGTATCGGAATATTGGTCGGTATGCGCGTCGCAGTGTGGATGGGCTCTCTCTACATGATGTTCTTTCGTTTTCCAGCTATGGATCCACCGAGCCTGAGCTGGGAATGGGTCGCAGCGATCGCAATGTCGTTTTTCGTCGCTCTACTTGGAAGTTTTACGTCGATCCGCGCTGCGATGAAATTGCCGCCTGCAGTCGCGATGAAGCCTGAATCGCCAACTCGATTCCGATCTGCATCGCTAGACGGCCTGGGGATTGGTACCAGGATCGGACCGATAGCACGCATGGTCATTCGCCGCTTGGAATCGAACCCTTGGATCACCCTGTTCTCGACCCTCGGTTTAGCGTTGGGGCTAGCCATTCTGGTCCTCAGCGCATTCATGCAAGGGACGATCGACTACGTGATCGACCATCAGTTTTCCGCATCGCAGCGACAGGACATGACGTTCACGTTTCGAGAGAACTGCTCTGCGAGCGCCCTTCAGGATGTATTGCATATGGACGGGGTTCTCGCGGCCGAACCATTCCGAGCCGTTCCTATACGCATCCGACACGGCCATCGCTCGAAACGCTTGGGGTTGATGGGGCTAGAGGCACAGCCGCAATTGTTTCGCGTCGTTAACGAGCGCAACGAGAGCGTCGAGTTTCCCGATGGCAGCGGACTAGCAATCACACGCAAGCTCGCGGAACTCATCGGAGCCGTGGAGGGAGACATTGTCGAAATCGAACTGATGGAAGGCCAGGACCGCAGCGTGTACTTGCCCATCGCGACCATCTTTCCCAATTACACGGGCCCAGCGGCATACATGAATCGATTCGAGCTGCATCGACTGCTCGAGGAAGGAGAACGTCACTCCGGGGCGTTTGTGCAAGTCGACATGTCGCGCCGCGATCGGGTCTACGGACAAATCAAGGAAACGCCGGCGATCGTCGGGATCCTGGACAAACAGGCAGCAGTCAGGAACTTCAAGAGCATCATTGCTCGCAGCACCTTTTGGATGCGGACCATCAATGCACTGTTCGCCGCATTCATCGCTTTCGGTGTCAGCTACAACTCGGCTCTCATCGCCTACACCGAGCGAGCGCGGGACTTGGCCACCATGCGGGTGATGGGGTTCTCGCGGCGGGAACTTGCGGCGATTCTTCTGGCGGAGATCGGCATCATCACGCTCCTGGCTATACCGATCGGCATCCCTTTGAGTTATGCTTTTTGTTATTGGACAACGCTCGCGGTGGATACCGAGAGCCACCGGTTTCCCATGGTAGTACGCATGGATGGGTTTGTTTACGGAATCTCGGTGTTGTGCGTATCGATTGCGGTATCCTCGCTCGCCGTCCTTCGGCTTTTGAAACAAATCGATATTCTCGCGGTGCTCAAGGTGCACGGTTGAAAAACTCCGGCTGGAAAATCGGTCTCTATATTCTCTTGGCTGCTGCCGCCGTCATTGGCTTGGGCTGGGGACTTTTGCCTCAAGCCGTCCAGGTCGATACAGCGATCGTTCGTCGCGGAGCGATCGAGATCACCGTCGACGACGACGGTGAGACACGGGTCCGCGAGCGGTACACCGTTCTCAGCCCGCTTACCGGAAAATTGCAACGCATCAGCCTTCATGCGGGCGACACGGTATCGCGCACCGAGACGGAACTCGCCGTCATCGAACCGACCGACCCGAGTTTGCTCGATACCCGCACCAAGACCGAAGCCGAAGCCAGAGTCCGGTTGGCCGGATCAGCCCAAGAAAGGGCGATGGAAGCGAAAAAGATCGCCGATGACTCCTTCGCACTTGCCGAACAGGAATACGGCCGAGGAAAAAGTCTGATCGAATCGAACGCCATCTCCGCATCCGAGTTGGATCAGTTGTTTCATCGGTTCCGCGTTGCCAGCGGCGAGGTCCGTTTGGGGAGTTTCTTGATCGCAATCGCGGACCATGAATTGGCGATGGCCAAAGCCGCCTTGATCACGACCCAAACGGGATCCTACGAGTCCATGCGATTGACCTCACCAATCGATGGTGTTGTCCTACGCGTTCTTCGGGAAGATGCGGGGTTCGTAAATCCGGGAACGCCGTTATTGGAGATTGGAAATCCGACCGACATGGAATTGAAGATCGATGTTTTGTCCACCGCAGCCACGCGAATCCGCCCCGGCAACAAGGTCTCCATCGAGCACTGGGGTGGGGGAAGAACACTGGCAGGAACCGTCCGTTTGGTAGAGCCCTCAGCATTCCTGAAGATTTCGGCATTGGGCGTGGAGGAAAAACGCGTCAATGTCATCATCGATTTCGATACCACTTGGGAGGAGCGGAAAACGCTCGGCGACGGTTTTCGAGTGGAAGCCCGTATTGCGGTGGACCGAAGTGCAGAAAACAGCTTGGTCGTTCCATCGGGCGCTCTTTTCCGCGAAGGGGATGCTTGGATGCTCTATCGATTGCGACAAGGCCGCGCCGAGCGCTGCCCGGTTACCGTTGGCTTGAGCAACCCGCGCGAGTCGGAGATCGTCTCTGGCGTTGCCGAAGGAGACGAAGTCATCCTGTATCCATCCGAAAAAGTTGGAAACGGCGTCCGGGTTTCACGGAACTCATCCACGTCGCGACAGTAGCCCGACCTCACCTTTTCGACAAGCGAAGCTTCCACTGTCGAGAAAGCTCATTTCCTATTCCCCCTGGGTGGAAACTTCATTCAAAGTGAAACGAAAACAAGTCGGCATCCTTCAGCAAGAAACGAATGCGAATCGGCTTCCCCGCCAAATTCGTAAGTTGACTTGGCCCATTCCATACAACAACTCGCTCCAGTTCATTGCCGACCAACTCAACACATTGCTCCGCCATCCATCCATCGATCGGCCGACCGGCTTCATCGCAGATCTCGACGCGGACGGAACCGGCAGCCGACGTGGAATAATTCAGCCGAAGTTCTGCGCCGGAAAAAGTTAACGGACGAGTCAATAGCTGGCCACCCTGGGCATCCGCCTGGGCCGATGCGAGCCCATCGAGCCGAAATGCATAGCGCCGCAGGTGAACATCTTCTTGCGCATAGTTCTGCACCACGTAGAGCGACATCTCGGTCGGGCCCGTGGGAACCATATTGAGCGCTGGAAAATTCGAGCGGGAAATCCAGTTCTGATACCCGATCCCGGGCCGAATCAGCGAACCGAGAAACTCGCGGTCCATCCTCCGTCCGCCGCGGGACGTCAAAAGCACGACATCCGAGGCCTCGCGTCGTGTTTGCTCGCGGTACTTCGGGTCGAGCGATAGCGCCGTCGCTTGCTCCTTGCTCAAAACCTCGCGACCAACCACCAGTCGCGCTGCCGTCGAGAGATAGATGTGTTGTGCGCGGAAATAAGGAGCCGTTTGATTGATGTAAAGATGTTCCGGGGGAGTATCCCCAAAATCCATCTCTCCCTCGTTGGTCCAGTGAACGAAATCTTCAGAGCGTGCGCGACTAATCGTCCGATATCCAGCAAAGCCTCCACCGGTCCAAGTCCGAAAATAACACAGGTAGCACTTTTCGGTCGCCGACCAAAATGAAACATTCTGCGAATCGAATACCCCCTCGGTGAAGACAGGTTGTTCCCGAAATCGATTCCAGCGAATTCCATCCGCAGAAACAAACGCGTAAAGACCGCCCTGAATCCCACCCAACGCCTTGTAACGCTCGTCGCTGGATACGCCCGATCGGGTATCGAGAAAGGGACTAAAGTTATGGACGGCAAAGTCTTTTCGTTCGTTGGTGAGAACAATATTGTTGTCGCGATTGCCCGCGACTTCGAACAGCCCCAGCGAAGGTTTCGTCCAGTGGATGCCATCGGCGGACTCCGCATACGCAGTCGCCTGGAATCCGAGATCGCTGTCGCTGCCCAAACCCGCGCGATAATACAGCTGATAACCTCGCTCCGAATGCAGGACGGTTGCATACGTGCAATGCTTATCCTCCCACGCGGGCTGATTGAACGACAGAACCTGCCCCATGTCGACCGGCGCATGCAACACCAAGCGAACTTGATCCAACGAATCGATCAAGTGCTTGTCGACAAAGAGCTCTCTTCGATTGCCAATGGCAATCGGTTCGGACTTCGGAAAACCTGCATCCGTTCCGCTGCAAGCAACGAGTCCGGGAGCGAGCACTAGCCCAAAGGAAACAATCGATACCCAACGCATGAAACATTCCTAAAAAAAATTCCGCAACAACAAAATCTCCGCCAACATTTTCATCGATATTTTTGACCACGCATACTTACCACACCCAAGGACTCGGTAAAAATCAATCCTTTCCGAACTCAGCCTTTGCTAACGGCACCGCGCCGATCACTTTGTCGGCAACACAGTCTTTTCGGTCGGCAGTCCGCGCCTGCTCCTGGGCAAAATGACGAGCGTCTGCCATCCGTGCCGTATGGGACAGCGGATGGTCTTCAGCGTTGCAAGGACCGGGGTAACGCCTAGCGTTCGACAACCGATTCCGAGCGGTAATACACGTACATCGCTCCCAGCGATGCGGCGGTCAGCAGATGCCAGAGCGCGTGCCCTTGGACCAGGGAGTCCGGCGTCCCGAATCGGCCAGCGACATCCAGCTGCCGAAACGTGATCGCCAACGCAAGGCAGGACAGCGAAATCAGCAGCCACCGTTTGCGAAGCGTGCTGTGCTGAATGCCACGCGGATAAGGAATGCAATCGGCGACGGCGAACGCAATGACCATCAAAATATGGACGGGCAGGACTTGGCTCGCCGGCATCGACCACTTGTAGTAGTAGAGCAAAGCAGCGACGATCACCACGCATGTGACCAGCACGGGCCACACTGGAAACGTGAGATCCGAACTTACACGCCACATCCTCGGGAAGTAGCGTCCCAGATTGATCGCGATGCAGACCAACAGCGGCGTATACATCGCTCCCACATCCAGTTGTTGTCCCCAGCGCGTTAGGGAAGCATGGAACAGTCCGCTGCCGATCCCGAGGTAGCAGCAGGCGATTCCCATGAGGATTGTCATCGCCGGAGTGTCCAGGACATAGTTCCGCCGAGTTCTCGACGTCGACCGCAGATCGGTTGCTCCCAATCCGATGCAGTACAATCCCACCAAGACATACGCTAGGTTCGACCATGTGTTGGCCTGGGTGCGAAATAGGTCGGCAGCGCGAATCGCTTCGGTGTAATTCGGCTTTCGAAACTCCTGGCTCTCGATCCAACCCTGCCAAACATTTTGGCCTTGGGTTCGATCGCTCATCCAAGCCAAGGGCAAGACGATCGCAAGCACACCGCCCCATGCGAACGCATGGATCCAAAAGGGAATGGGGTCATGTCGATACATGGACTGGTCTTCCTAAGCCATGCTTGCTGGTGATTCAAGGCTATCCCTGCAATTTACCAAACGTGCCGGGGCAAATATCCCGAAACAGGTTCATCAATGGTAGAGGAATAAAACCATCGATCGATCCTTTTCGAGACCCTGGAATGGCGGCAGCCGCGAGCCGGTGAGCTCCGCATTTTTCTTGAAGTCCAGCAGGAGTTCGCCGATGCTCTTCCCGCCACCGCAACTCATCGAATGGTGCCGTTTATTCCGCCGGCAAACAGACAAGCAACATTTTCGATAGGAGTTTTCCGCTTCATGGCGCATTCAGATCAGCCCTAGGTGTGTGCGACGATTCCTGGATCCAATAGTTTGGCTATCTTCAACACGAATACTCTCCAACTGGAAGCCACTCGAATCAGCGATCAACGATTTTTGTATCGAGACGGAGCTATCTATCTGAAAAATGACATGTTCTTGAGCCATGGTCGAGATGGGATTCAATTCCAAATGACCTTCGCGGATCAATCTCAATTGTTCATGTTGATTTATGTGCAACTCCAAGACAGCCCATGGCACAACAAAGCCATTAGCAGCGATGTCGATGAAGACTAACCGATCCCGCAAGACGCAGGAACAGAGTTTCCATGCAGAAGCGTATCGATGTGTTTCGATGAGCAAAAAACTCAAGCTAATTTGACCAGGAGATCGAGCGTTCGATCGAGCAATTCCTCCGCCCGATCGTGGGTCATGATGGCTTCTCGATAGCGACACAAAAAATTTCCTTCGTGATGGGCAAGCTCCACGAAAACCGCAGCTTTCTGCCCCTCCGAGAGATTGGCCGCGAGTCGTTGGCTCAAAAGAGCCTGATCGTGCGAGGACAAATCCTCCTTGACAAAAAGATCGAATGACTTGTCCAACACCCGGAGCGGACTGCTGGTTTGCCGAAAACCACTGACAATCGTCTTTGCGCCGGTCACCTGCTGCAACCTGAATTCGGGCAAATCCGTACCTCGGGACGGTTGCCATCGGACGTGAAAGGAAGGGGTTTGCACCTGATAACCAACGTCGCTTTGCTTCCAGCAACCGACCAGTACATTTCCCGCATGGTTTGATAACTCAAGCATGGTGCGTCCTGGCGCGACGCGGCGAAATTCTCCGCCTCGGCGTGTTTGGATTTGCTTGAGAAGGTCATCGGACGAGGGGGCCGACGCGCTGAAAAAGAACGCGTAAACAACTGAACCGAGAAAAAATAGGATCACAGCAAAGAAACCAACGAGCACGGTCAAGGTGAAAAAGTCCATGGCGAACGATCTCCCAATCCTCTTCTTTAAGCAAGGAGTCTCTGTCTGGCTTCCTCACGTCGCTCACTGCCAGATAGATGGAGGTAATACCATATCGGTACCCCTGCTGCAATCGGTCGCATCGAGACCCTGTTATGCACCCGCCGAAGGTCGGCATTCCGCTACTTCACCGACAACCCCGTATTGCCAAAAACCATGGTCTTCGGTGCAGACGAGGAGTACGCGGGCCATGCTGGCAACTTCGCACCGCTGGGTTTTCCGTCCCGCATGAACGCGACCCAGTACTCCATCATAGCTGCGCTGATTTCTCGGCCTTGCTCGGATTCCTCGACCGGCAGGGAATCATCTTCCCGTCCAGCGCCGGTCGGACGTTTTCCTCCGCCGCGACGCGACCGAGCGGCATTGTCGGCAACTTGCTCGCTCCGAAACCACATGGCCGCTGGAACGGCCTGGCAAGAACGAGTTCACAGGAGAGGGATTTTGTGCGGCGACCGAAGCGGGCGAAGCAGTCAACACCGCCAGCAAATCGCCGGACGAGAGCGATTTGCATCAGGATCCATGCATTCCTCACGTCGCGACGCGGATAGGTGTTCATCGACATACCCGAAACCCCTTAGCCGCCCTGGCGTCGCAGATCCGCCCGTGGCGGGTTAGCCGCGGTTTTTTGGTTTTCGAGTTCGCCTATTTTTCGTGTCAACAAATCGCGTTGCTGTTGGTTGAGAGCAAGTTGCAGTGCGTCTGAGTAATGATGGTGCGCTTCCTCCAATCGCCCAAGATGCCGAAATGCATTGGCCATAGCGCAATCCCACCAAGGACGGAGTTTTGACCGTTCCTGGGAAGTGATCTCCACCAGCAATTGGAGTGAGTCGGCGTGACCGCGATGATATCCACGAGCAATAGCCCGATTCAGGCGGACCATCGGTCCTGGAAATCGTTCGCAGAGAACTTCGTAGTATCCGTAAACTTGCTGCCAGTTGATCGCTTCGAACTGGGGCGCTCGACAATGCTCCCATGCGATAGCTGCCTCAATGTGGTAACGGGACAATTCTCTGCCGGTTGCAGAACGTTGCATCCATAACATTCCCTCTCGAATCTTACTCCAATCCCAGGCTTTGCGATTTTGATCCTCCAAAAGAACGATCGCCCCTTGGGTGTCCAGACGAGTCTCCATTCTGGCAGCATGGAACAACATGACGGCCAATAACGCGGAAGAACTCGTCTGTGAAACGGGGCATTGTTCGACCAACATGCGGGTTAAACGAATCGCTTCATCGCATAAATCCCGCCTGAGGGGTGATGGTCCGACGGATGACGCGAAGCCTTCGCTGAAGATCAAATACAGGGTCGCTTGCACGGCTTCCATACGATCCTGAAAAACCACTTTGTCCACGTCGGCTAACTCACGCCCGACTTTTCGCAATTTTTCCTTCGCTCGGGCGATCCTCTTTTCAGCATTAGCCTGAGAAATCAACAATGCCGAGGCAATCTCATTGCTCCCAAAACCGCTCACGATCTTCAGCGAGATCGCAAGCGTATAGTCCAAAGCCAACTCGGGATGACAAGCCAAAAACAGCAATCGCAATCGATCGTCCGGTATGGCGCCATCGGCCCCATAGATCTCAAGCGACGTTGAGGAATCGAGCAAGTCTCGGTCTGAAACGTCTCGATCGCTGCCGATGCTCGCCTCGCGTTTCTGACGACGCAAGTGATCAATCGCAATGTTTCTGGCTACCCGATACAGCCAAGCGCTGGCATCGTCAGGGAGTCCTCGACTCCTCCAGGCCGTTAGCGCTCGGAACATGGCTTGCTGAACCGCATCCTCGATCAAGTCGACGGACCGGATACCGAGCGATCTCGTCAAGACCGCGACGATGCGTCCGTATTCATGCCGAAAGAAATGCTCAACCAGCGCGTCGTGGCCGTTCACCATCTCGTTAGCTGTAGTTTGCAAACTCGCGTATCTCGATTGCCCCCCCGATCTTTGCGATCGGACAATGGCGAGCAATCTCGACCGCTTGCTCGTAATGGTCGGCTTGCACAACGCTGAAACCACCGATCATTTCCTTGGCTTCGATGTAGGGGCCGTTGGCCACTTCGCCATGGGGACGCAGCACACGACCTGTTGGCAGTAGACCATCGCCGCCATCGACGATGTTGCCAGGAAACTGCCGAAACCACTCCCCCCAGAGTGCTAAAAAGCTTTGCATTTCTTCGGGGCTAGGCATGGTCGCCTGTTCGGCTTGATCGCGATAGATGAACAAGAACTTGGCCATAATCACTTCTCCTCAATACTGTCAGTAGTACTCGGGCGCTGCAACGGGCTACGCCTCAACATACTCACGACGATCCACCCGCCAAGAATCGGACAACAACTTAAAAATATGCCTCGTCAGCAGAATTTGTGGATTCGTTTTGGCTCCGGAAGGTTGCCAAGCTGATGATACAGTGCGATCGAAATGGTTTCTACGTCCTTGAAACCGTACGCTTTTCTCATGGTCAATTTCGCTTTGTTGTTGAACCCTT
>JBKDXO010000138.1:0-31790 GCA_046306195.1 Planctomycetota bacterium
AAGTGCAGCGGATGGCGATTTTTAAAAAGACATATCAGGAAAAAGACCTCACTTTTCGGAGACGATCCATGCCAGAAGCTGTTTCCCCGACGATCCTGGAACGACATGTGGAGATCCCAATCGGTTATCGCCGCTTGAATGGGATTTTGCGAGTGCCAGAGCATGCTCTCGGCGTGGTTGTATTCGCTCATGGGAGCGGCAGCGGTCGGTTCAGCCCCCGAAACCAGTTTGTCGCTCGTGTTTTGGAAGACGCCGGGTTGGCCACCTTGTTGCTCGATCTGTTGGAGGAGGATGAAGCCGATGATCGCGAGATGGTTTTCAATATCGAATTGCTCTCCGATCGATTGCAATGCGCCGCCGATTGGATCGGCCAGCAGGCGGAGACCCGCGAGCTTCGTCTAGGTTACTTTGGAGCCAGTACGGGCGCGGCGGCCGCGTTACTCGCCGCAGCTCGAAAGCCGAGAAACGTCGGCGCGGTGGTCTGCCGTGGAGGACGCCCCGATCTGGCCATGGACTTCCTGGAATATGTCAAAGCTCCGACGCTGTTGATCGTTGGCGGAAATGACAATGTCGTTCTGCATCTCAATGAACGGGCACTGCGCTTTCTCCGTTGTGAAAAGCAGTTGACCATCGTACACGGCGCCTCGCATTTGTTCGAAGAGCCTGGCGCTTTGGACGACGTCGCGAGGATGGCTCAGGAGTGGTTGATCGCCCACATCGTCGAGCCCAAGGAAGCGGATCGAACAAGCCAGCTTCCTCGAAAGAGTTCTCGCGTGCACTAGCACATCGACAGCTTGCCCGAAAAGAGAGAAGAAGAAAACCATGTTCCAAAATCGAGAAGAAGCCGGTAGCCGGTTGGCGGATGAATTGAGGGACCGCAAACTCCACGATCCTCTCGTCTTGGCGATTCCGCGCGGCGGTGTGACGGTCGGGGCTGCATTGGCTCAGGGCTTGGATGCGGAACTCGATATCGTGTTGTCCAGGAAATTGCCCGCTCCCGGACAACCCGAACTAGCCATCGGAGCGATTTCCGAAGATGGCCAAGTCCACCTCAATGACTTCGCCAAGGATCTCGTCGACAAACTCGATGACTACTTGATTTCGGAATGCCGACATCAAATGGCCGAGATTTCTCGCCGGCGAAAACTTTTCCGTCAGGTGAGGCCTCAAGCGACGATTGCTGGACGGACCGTGATTGTTACCGACGATGGAATCGCGACCGGGTCGACCATGATCGCTGCGCTGCAGACAGTGCGTTCGCAGAAGCCGGCGGAGCTCATCGTCGCAGTTCCGGTTTCCTCGCCAGATCGGCTGAGGGAGGTGCGCAAGTCGTGCGACGATACGGTTTGCCTCCTGATTGCTCGCGACTTCCAGGCGGTCGGGCAATTCTATGAAGACTTTTCTCAGGTGGAGGATGAGGAGGCCGTGCGATTGCTGCAAGCCTTCTCGGTTCCACCCCGGGAAGTCGCCAAGGGATAACGCATAATCGCGTCGAGACAGGCGGCCCCCTGGGAAATCGACTCGAAAAAATCACCGGAAACGAAACCCACCCTAGAAAGGTCGAACCATGGATCTACTGACACGATCTGACTTGAGAACATTGCTCGCCGAGCATGATGGACCCTGTGTTTCCATCTTCATGCCCACCCGCCGCGGCGGAGCGGAACAGGATCCGATTCGATTTCGAAACCTTTTGAATCAAGCGGAAAAGAAACTGGTCGCATGCGGCATGCGTAGCCCCGACGCCCGCGACCTCCTGGCCCCTCTCCAAACTGCGCAGGAAGAAATTGATTTTTGGTCCAACCAAAGCGACGGACTCGCCGCATTCGCCGCCCGCGATTACCACGGGATCTACCGATTGCCTTGCTCGTTCGCCGAGGAAGTCAACGTCGGTGGATTGTTCCTCGCCATTCCGCTTCTCCCCATGATGCATGGAGGCGGACGATTCTTTGTGCTCGCCCTCAGCCAGAACCATGTCCGACTTTTCCAGGGGACCAAGTTCACGATCAGCGAAGTGGAACTGACGGGGGTGCCAAAGAACATCGAGGAAGCGATGCGCAATCATGATCGGGACGAGGTCCTGACGTTTCATTCGCGACGCACGTCCAGCGGCGGTTGGGGTGCGATCTTCTCGGGACAGGGGGTTGGGATCGATGATGCGAAAGATGATCTGCTTCGCTATTTCCGGCAAATCGACCACGGACTGCATGCGATTCTCAAAGAGGAGCGGGTCCCGTTGGTAGTCGCCGCCGTCGAGTACCTCCATCCTATTTACCGACAGGCGAACACCTACGCCCATCTGGAGGAACAGTGCATCCCTGGAAATCCCGACCGCATAAGCAGCCAGGTGTTGCACGATCGCGCGTGGTCGATCGTTCAACCCAAATTCCAAGCGGAACAAACCAAGGCCCTCGCCAAGTATCAACAGGTTGCATCGAAAGGCAAAGCAACCGACTATGCGATGAAAACCATCCAGGCTGCCTACCGCGGAGAGTTGGAGTGCCTCTTCGTAGCGTCCAATCGATCGCTCTGGGGATATGTCAGCAAAGGAAGTGATCAAATCACCATGCACGACCAACCGGAAGCGACCGACGAGAACCTCTCCAATTTCGCCGCGGTCCATACGTTGCGGCACGGGAACATGGTCCATGCCCTGCCGATCGAAGAAATGCCTTCCGGCGCTTGTCTGGCGGGGATATTCCATCTGCCTCCCCCAAAGCATTCCGGCAAACACAATTAATCTGGCCGGTCCAGCGAACTCCCCGACGGATCAGAATCGGCAAGTTGCGCCAAAAGATCCTCCGCCAGGGTTGGCATAAACTCGCCTGCCGAACCTGTGAGTCATTGGAATCCCCGACTCCTTGGATAACCCAGCCCGAGAAAAAGTAACAATCGTTTTCATGATGCTGCGGGCTTGGCGAGCCCCAAAGGTCTCAAAGGATGATCGATCCGTCCCGAATGCACGGACCGCGAATCCTCAAAAAGCCCTTTTGTATCGCGGACGCATCGAATCGCATACGAAAATTCCGAAATCTCCCCTTCCCGCTCTTTCTATTCAAAAAAGGTGTGCTATTTTGAATGAAAAGATTGCCCATTGACGAAGGAGACGGGAAGTGGACAAGGCAAAAGATGTTTTCCTGATCAGCAAGGAAGAGGACTTCGATTTGATCTGTTCGCCCGTGCGGGCGTCCGTCCTGGAGATGCTCGTCGCGTTCGGACCGATGCCGGTCCGCGAAATCGCGGAACGAATGGGGCGATCGGCGACCCTCATCCATCACCATGTCGGGATCCTCTATCGCGGCGGGTTGCTCCGCGAACACGAGAGGGAGAAACGCGGCAAGCACGTCGAGCGCATCTTTGCCCTGACAACCGAGGACTGGAGGTACGATTTCGAAACCCACCCCGAAGTGATGGCCGCCGGGATGATCCGCATCGCCAGAATTTGGGGACGGCATGCCGAGCGGTTGCTGACCAAGGCACTCAAGAAGAACCGCAAATTCTCGATTCCGATGCAGCGGTTCTTGACCACGCGAGCAGAAACCGGCCACTTGAGCGAATCCGCCGCCCAGTCGGTGCGAGATCATCTCGTTGCCATCCGCCGCATCTTTGAACAGGAGCGACGGCGAGAAGGGGGAACCCCGTTCCATGTTTTCTGGAATTACTTCCCGATGGCTGTCGACTCCCCCAAAGAAAAAAAGTCGGCACGTCCTCCCGCGAGCGCAAAGCCAAAAACCAAGCGGCCGAAATCCAATGCCAGAGTAGCCAAGACGAACAAGAGAGCTTCCCCCCGGTCCCAACGCGATCAATGAGTTCTGATTCCCAAGCCTATTCCTCGTCCTCGTCAAATCGTTCTAGGATTCAACTGTGTTCGAGCATCGCCATCGCGATGCTCGTAGCAGGATTATGTAGCTATGTCGCGTTTCTGCCCAATCGATGGCAGGTATGCGCTCTCGGGATTGGTATGTCGAAACAGTCTTTCAAGCCGATCTTCTGAACTCCCAAGACATGCCGCGCCGCATCGCTACCATGAACGTCTTGCTATACCGAGCCATGGACTATCGAAATCCTGATCAGGTGCGTCGTTTTCCCGATCTCCTGGCAAACCACATCCAGCATTACCCGGATGGCTTTCGACAGACGAGCGTGATCGAGTTAGCGCTTTAGGCTGCCCACGACCGCGATGCCGGTCGCGCTACCGCCTATTTGGCACAAGCGAAGGGGGGGGACCAATGAGTCCAGGCGTGCCTTCAACGAACCATCTCTGCTCAACCCGGAATTCCCACGGCATTCGAGGATTACTCATGCCGGAAGCCTTCCAAATTGGGGGGAAAGTCAGCCCCTGCGACGGTGTTTCGCACCTGGTTCGCCCGAATTCTCTTCAATAAGACTTCTCAAAACTCCGCAAAAACGCTGCAATAGATGCCTAGGTCGCCGCCTTGTTTTGGATACAGTGCGGTGCATCAGATTCGTAATTCATTTTTTCCGATTGTGAGAGTTGATGATGTTTGTTCAAAATGGGAAGCGCCGACAGCGAGGCTTTACGCTGGTGGAGTTGTTGGTGGTTATTGCGATTATTGGAGTGCTTGTGGGTTTGCTGCTACCAGCAGTCCAAGCGGCTCGCGAAGCTGCTCGTCGAATGAGTTGTAGCAACAACATGCGTCAAGTTTGCCTCGGACTTGCGAACTTCGAGTCCACCTTCAAAAAACTTCCGCCCTCGAGCATCAATCTCAGTGGAACCGGAGCAGCGAGCACCGTGGTCCGCGATCAGCTCAAGGAATTCAGGAAAGACGGCGTTGATGGAAGTCAAAACGGCCATTACGCGAACCAATGCTTTCTGACCATTATTCTTCCCTTCCTCGAGGCTTCGAATGTTCTCCAAGCCCAAAATCCGAGCGCGACGGGTGGATACAGTGTTCGACTCGATTGGTGGGATCCTCGGAATCGTGCCGTGGCTTCGACTCCGATCGCCACGTATCTTTGCCCGTCCTCTCCTGGGGAAAGATTTCTTGACACAACGCGACTTGGAACAAGCGACCGGAACCGATTCGCGGGGCCCGCTGGAGACTGGCGCCCAGCCTTGACCGACTACATGGCAGTGAATCGCGGAAATTGGAATGCTTCCGGCGCTGTCTGGAATGTTCTGACGCAATCCAATCCCCTTTATCCTGGTGATCCTGGTGTTCGAGGTGGTATGGCTACGAACGAATTCACCAAGTATTCGCAGATCACCGATGGACTCAGCCGAACGTTGACCATTTCCGAAGCCGCTGGCCGCCCAGCGCGATGGAGTAGGAACCTGCGCCTGGAAGAGTATGCTGGCGGAACCGGTGCGTACATGAATGGTCCGTGGGCCCATCAAGGGAACGACATCGCGGTCGATGGTTCGTATTGGAATACTGGCGCAACGCCTCCCCAATTCTCCAACATTGGAAGTACGACCCATGCGAACAATCCGAACAAGTGCAGCATCAATTGCACGAACCAAGGGGAAATCTACTCGTTCCACTCCGGTGGTGCCCATGGCGGATTGGGAGATGCATCGGTCCAATTCTTGAGCAGTTCGATTGACCTGCGGATCCTGATGCTCCTCTGCGCTCGGGCTGATGGGTCCGCTTCCTCGGAAATCTTCGGGCAGTAGTCCTCGTTCCTGCTGTTCATCCTTCCTAGCGAGCAGTTATCCAACGCGTCGGAGCAGCAATGCTTCGACCTGTAGTCCCGGGCCGAATGCGAGCATCACTACGTGATCGTTCGATGACGACGAAGGCTGCAACTGTTCCAGAATAAAGAGAACCGTCGGAGAGGACATGTTCCCAAACTCCGACAGCACCGTACGGGAGGTTTGCAACATGGATTCTTCCAAACCCAAGGCACGACCTGCCGCATCGATCACCCTCGGACCGCCGGGGTGCACCGCCCACGCGTGGATTTCACCGACCGCAAGCCGCTCCCCGGCAAGCCATTCCGCAATCGGGCGATGCAGTTGAGCTTCGATGACCGCTGGGATCCGCGGCGAAAGTGTCATCTGAAAGCCGTGGTTGCCGATATACCAGGCCATCAAGTCCGAAGTCTGATCGAGTTTTTGGGATAGACTCGAGACGATCTCCCATCCCTCAGCATTCGGTGATACTTCGGTTCGATCCGATTCGACCAGGATCGCTGCCGCGCCATCGGAGAACAGCGCACTGGCCACCAATTGATCGCTATCCTCAGAATACTGTTGGTGCAGACTGCACAATTCGACCGCCCCGACTAGCACCCGCGCTTCAGGATTGGATCGCACTATGGCGGTCGCGACACGCATTCCATTGATCAAACCATGGCAACCCATGAACCCGACATGGGTGCGTTCCACCTGGGATGACAAACCTAACGATTCGATCAACTGGTAATCGACACCTGGCGCGCAGAATCCGGTGCAGGATACCGTCACTAAATGGGTCACGGAACCGACCCCACCCGCCATGCGATCGATGACGCGCTGGGCAGCGCGGTGCAGGAGCGGTCCCGCGTGCTCCTGATACGCCTGCATCCGCCGAGCTGTCGAAGGACCCAAAGGCTCAGTATCCGAGGCGACATTGTAAAACGATTGCCTTGCAAGTAGGTCGTCGTTGGGCGGGCCGAGCAATACGCTGCTGCGACGATGGACCCCGGATTTGCGATACAGGGCAGGGAGCATTCGATTCCAACGTTTGGAAACGCCGAGCCCCTGTGCCAGAAGCGCCGAATCGCTTTGCAAAATCGTTTCTGTCGGGATCACCGTCGCGAAGTCGGTGATCCGCGCCTGAACGCGCGTCGACGCGTTCGTGAGCGAGGGCTCTGATGCGAAGTCGATACTCATTGCGTTGCCTTTCGAAGAAGAATGTTTCTGACGGGCGGGATCCAATCCAGCCCCCGTAATACCCATGCCGTCCGCGTTGGGTAACGCACCTGACTGGCTACCCATTGGCACACGGTCTGGTGACGTCGCCGCTGGATTCCCGCCCAATCGTTCCAGGCGGTTTCCACCTCCGCCATCGCACGGTCACCGGATCCCTGATCGGATGAAAGCGCTAACGGATCTTGCAGTCGATCGCTGAGCCATTTTGCCCCGGCCATCGCCCAGGACATCCCTTCGCCGGTGAAGGGCTCTACATAACCCATGGAGTCTCCCACCAGAAAAACGCGGTCGCGTGCAACGGGCCATGAACGACGGGTCAAATGGGGTGTCGATTTCCAACCTTGCGGTGTGATCGCCCGGATGGTTGGCAAACCGCCACTCGCCAACAAGGCGTCGATCGCTGCCGCAATCGATCCATGCTTCCCAATCGCAGCAGGATCCAATGCTGCCGCGAAATCGTAAAAATCTCCATCGGTACGCGAGATACCGAGATATCCGTCGGTTCCGATCAACATGTCCAAATCGTGCTGGGCTCGCAGTTGCAACGCGTCGGACCAAGGACCTGGATGTCCCTCCAGCGATTCCGCCGGCACCAGCGTTTGCACGCCGATCCTCGAATGGGGTTCGATCGTCGCAGGCCACGCCTCGCGCTTCGCAAGAGGTGACCGAGTCAATCCAGCCGCGACCATCGCAACCCGAACCTGAACCTCGTGCGGTGCTTTGGCTTCATTGTCTCGGGATCGCAACTGCATACGAACCTCTCCAGCGGTCCGAGGTTCCGAGGGCCCCATCGACACATAGGTTTGATCGAGATAATCCGCTCCGCTGGCGATCGCTTGCCGTACCAGGATCGTATCCAGCGTGGATCGACGCATGCTCAGCATCCTGGGGATTGCCCATCGATGCTCGTGCGTACCCTGGCGGATACGAATCGCGTCGATCTCGACCGCACCAGCGGCTTGACACGCTGGCAACACGCCGAGTTCCTCGAGCGAAGCGATTGCGCGCTGGTTCAGGCAACCGCCACATACCTTCTCGCGAGGAAATCGCTGCGACTCCATCAACAGGACCGATTGACCCTGACGAGCCAAGTGGATCGCCAACGATGCGCCGGCGACTCCGGCACCTATAATGCCGACGTCCCATCGACGATCGCAAGCTTCGCGCTTCGAAAGGGTTGCCGTCAATGGCTGCGACGCAGTCACAGCGCGGCCTCCCAGCAGAGCATGTAACGCTCCGGCCAGTGTCGGCGCAACGTCGGATCCTTCAATCCAGCAGCCCTCGCTAACTGCAACGCTTCATCGCACGAGAACGCAGCTCGAACCGATTGCGGCCCATCGAAATGCACCACCGGCGACCGAGACAGAATGCGGCACCCCGCCGCCGCCAACCACCAGCCTAGATGGGTTCGCTGGAGATCGTCGACAATCACTGCGCGACGCGCCAATCGCTGCATCGCTGAGAGGATTCGCACTGCATCAGCGTCTGAGAAGTGATGGAGCAGCAACGTGCAGTAGACAATGTCAAACTGTGGCTCACCGCGCACCGCGTCAATCTCATCAAACAAATTCCTCACTTCGAATTGGATCGTCCCTGAGGTCGGACTCCCTGGCTGATTCAACCGTGCTTGTGCCGCACCAATCGCTACCGGACTCATGTCCCAACCGGTCAGCGTGTACTTCATGCGCCCCTCGAGCAACCCCGACAACTCCCACGCAATTTCACCGTCAGCACACCCGACGTCGAGAATTCGCCATGTTCGATCCGTCTCGCGCGAAGCGAGTCGCAAAATCTCTCGCTGCAACTGAGCTGCTGTCCCAGAAAAGCGATTGATGCGACGCAAGCCCGCTAAAGCGCGCTGATGCTCCACCGGGCAGAGCCCTGGGTCATCCATCTTCTCAGGCACGAGGTGACGTTTTTTCATGCACAGCTACCGAGGTCGAGAATAAAACGCGAACACCAACGTCATTGTAGAGGAATTCGGAAATCGCGGTCAGACAAAAGCCGCAATCGCGATCGTTACGAATACAAAAGGAAATACGTGACTATTGATCAAGGATTTTCTTAACCCACCGCTTGGCAGCGGTAGCTACCTTCCCTCGCTCACGCTTCGGGTTGAGATAGATATCTACGAAATCTTGCTGCGAACAGGTTCGAACCGAATGCATGCTAATCCGATCGCGATCCGTTTTGCCCAGGAAGCGATGAGATTAAAAAGACACAGCCGACAAAAGTGAGCCTGAGGCGCTAGCCGATTTCGTTCGCCGTGCAAAAATCGGCTAGCGCCTCAGGTGCATGGAAGCGAAAATTGACTTTTGTCGGCTGTGTCTAAGAGAGCAGCAATCTTGACCAATCAAAGTTTTCAAACGGGACATTAGATGAATGATCGTACATCTAAGTCTTCATCGCTTGCCCGCGACTCGACTCCGGTTGTGGTTTCGTACGACATCGCGTTATAGTGTCACGCGTGAGTTCCAGGAATTCGATCGACACAACGATGAGGCAGGAAGCCATGCGACCCTGTTTGCTGAAAGGTTTTTTTCATCGATTTTGGAACACGGGGCACGCTGCGATCGCACGGTCTTTCATTGCATGGCTCCTCGTCGTTTGTGCAGTTCTGGGATCGAACAGCGTTGGCCAGGAACGGCAGCAGCAGCAACCGCAACCTGCGTTGCAAGCGGGGGATATCAATCTGGATTTCAGCCGCGTCTACATCTTGGTGGACCGCACGACGCCGCTCGGGCACGCGCATGGCGTCGAGGGGCGTTTGCGAGGTGGGAACGTGACCATCGACGGTAGTCGTCCTGGTTCACTCGTGATCGATATGAAATCCTTCGATGCCGATACGCCTACCGGGCGGAAGGTATTCGGGTTGGCTGACGATATCGACCAAAAGACTCGCAAGACCGTCAACGGTAACATGCTCGGCGTTGAGGTGCTTCACGTCAGCAAGTACCCGGACGCCAGATTGGAGAACATCAAGCTGACCGCTACCGGCAAAGTGTCCGAGCGCAAGTTGCCCGAGTACGTGATGGAGGGAGACTTTACCCTCCACAGCACCACACGCAAAATATCCGCGACGTGTGATCTCGAAGAGAAGAATGGCTGGAGCAATCTTCGCGGAAAATTCCGGATCCGACAGACGGATTATGGGATCAAGCCTTACACCCGCGCTTTGGGCGCGGTCGGTGTCAAGGACGAGTTGTTGATCTTTGGCGATCTTTGGATCGCACCTTCGCAGTGAAGTTCGAGTTGACGATTTTTGCCGAGGTGAATTCGCCGCGGCTTCCTCCATGAATCAGGCAGCATGATTGAATTTCCTTCGGTTGAGAAGCAAGTCATTCGCAACCACTACGACGTATCGACCCTGTTCTATCGCTTGTTGTGGGGGCCGCATATCCACCATGGTTACTGGGAAGCAAAAGAGACGCCGGCGAGGGCTCAAATTCAGTTGACTGAACGACTGGCTCGGTTGGCCGAGATCGCTCCTGGCAGCCGCGTGTATGACATCGGTTGCGGGATGGGAGGCTCGAGTGTTTGGCTGGCGAAGCAACTCGGTTGCCATGTGACTGGGGTCACGCTCAGCTCGGTGCAGAGGAATTGGGCGACTTGGGCAGCAGCGTGCCGAGGCGTAACACCTCGCCCACGTTTCCTGCGCGATGATGCCGAGCGCATCGATTTCGAAGCGGGATCGGCCGACGTCGTATGGAGCATCGAATGCACCGAGCACTTGTTTGACAAACCTGCGTTCTTTCGCAAGTCCGCGCAGTGGTTGCGGCCGGGTGGAAGATTCGCGTTGCTCGCCTGGCTCGCAGGCGATGATCCGTTGACCTCGGAGCAAGCCGAACTGACACGCACCGTCTGCAAAGGGATGTTCTGCCCGTCGCTCGGTTCGCAGACGGACTACGTCCAGTGGTTCGAGCAAGCGGGCTATCGGGTGATCAAGCAAGGCTTGTGGACACGAAACGTCGAGCAGACCTGGGAGATCTGTCTGCAACGAGTCAACCGCTCCGGGGTCCGCTATTTGGCCAAGCTCTTGGGGCAGAACCACACGCTATTTCTGAATCACTTCCAGGCCATTCTCGATGCGTATCGTACCGGTGCCATGGAGTACGGATACTTCATCGCGGAGAAGAAGGCATGAGCACGCTAACGCATCCCGAGCCCACGACGACTCGCTCTGGGAATCTGGTTCATGACCTGGGCCGCGCGCTGGGGATTGGGTTCGGAATCGGCACGCAGCTTTTGTTTTTGTGGACGGTGGTGTATCTGTTTCTGTTCCTGCGTTATTGTTCGGGAACCCCCTATGCTGGGTGGTGGTGGGCCGATGCATTGATGGCAACCATGTTTGCGGTCCCGCACAGCGTGATCCTGTTTCCTCCCATGCAGAGGCTAATGCGGCGATGGGTACCGAGCGGACTCATGGGTTGTATTCACTGCACAGTCACCTGTATTTCATTACTGCTGATGTTCCGGTACTGGGGCAGCTCCGGTGTGGTGCTGTGGCAAGCGACAGGAGTGGCTGAGTCCATGGTGTTGGCATGTTTTTATTTGTCGTGGGCCGCACTGCTGTACAGCCTCTATTGCACAGGATTCGGGTACCAAACCGGGCTGACCCAGTGGTGGTATTGGTACCGCCAGACCCCTCCTCCACGCCGTCCGTTCTTGACGACCGGCGCGTTTCGCTACATGCGGCATCCGGTCTACATGAGTTTCCTAGGTTTGGTCTGGTTTACCCCTACCATGACGCTCGACCATGCGATTTTGACCGCGGTATGGACAATCTATATTTACGCAGGCAGTTGGGCCAAAGATCGGCGATTGCTCCACTACATCGGCGAAGAGTACCTGGCCTACGCGCGCCGCGTCCCCGGTCTACCCTTGATCGGGTTCGGGAGTCTCAATCGCTTCCAGCCCTAGGTGGCATCGTTTACACAGCACCGTAGACGTGCCATCTACGCAACGCATGGCACCAGTGCGTGGATACTGCGGCCTTTTTGTACGACGGACTTCCAGTCCGTCGAGTTCCCCCGGCCGGCGGTCCGGAAGTCCCGTCGTACCAGACAGCTCCTATCCGTTTTCATTCGCTTTCGGTCGGATGGCGGCATTCAGCGCCAGGGTGATTAGCACCGTGGAGAGCGTTCCTATCGGGGCGTACCATGGCCAAGCGACAATCGGCTTGTCGATCGCTCCTGGAACATAAACAGCCATCACCGCACCAAAGCCAAACAGCATTCCCATCAGCGCCGCAGTCGATGAAATAGGCTGCTTGAGCAAGCCCAGCAAGAACAACCCGAGAACCATGCCAGTCGTTAATCCGGCCACCGACAAAACTTGATCAATCACGCTGCGTGGACTGTCGATCTGCCAGGCGCAAAGCGCCACCGCGATCTGGGCCATGCCAAAGAACAGTGTCAGCAGCCTGGATCCCTGCAGGTATTGCAATTCGCTCTTGTTGGGCTTCATGGGCTTGTAGAAGTCTGCAATGGCGGCGCTGGCGCTGGAATTGAGCGAACTGGAGAGAGTGGACATGGCGGCGGCCAGCACCGAAGCGATCACCAAGCCAACCAGTCCAACCGGCAGTTTTTCGACGATGAATCTGCCGAACACCTGATCGTTCTTGATATCGGCGGGCAGGGGCCAACCTCCCGATACCAACAGCACGTACAAGCCGACTCCAATGAAAAGAAACAACGAAAATTGGAGAAACACCACCACGCCACTTGCCACCAGAGCCGCGCGGGCATGGTTGAGACTGCGAGCGCACAGATAACGCTGCACCATGATCTGGTCCGCGCCATGGCTCGCCATGCTGAAAAAGGCGCCGCCGATCACCCCGGTCCACAGCGTATATGTGATGGACGGATCGGTGGACAGGTTGATGAACGTGAATTTGCCAGCTGCATCGCCCGCTTGAAAAAAGCCGGTCCATCCTCCTGGGATGGAGCTTACCAACAGCCATCCCGCAATGATCGCTCCCAGGGTGTAGATCAGGAACTGGACGCAATCGGTCCACAACACGGCCTGCATGCCGCCCAAGTAGGTGTAGACCACCGTGATGATCCCCATCAGCAGGATGGAAGCTGGCATGCTCCACTGCGTGAATTGCTGGAGCAGAATCGCGGTCAGGAAGAGTCGCAATCCGTCCGCGATCGTTCGGGTAAGCATGAACAACAAAGATGCGGATCGCTGAACGCGAGCGTCGAACTTGTTTCTGAGAACTTCGTATGCGCTGATGTACTGCCCTTGGAAGTAACCGGGGAGCAGGATCGCCGCGATGAGGATTCGCCCGACGAGGTACCCCAGTGCCAGTTGGAGAAACGTAAGGTCACCACCCTTGGGATTGAATGCGAGTCCAGGGACGCTCAGAAACGTGACCGTGCTGGTCTCGGTGGCTACGATTGAGACCAGGACCAATAGCCACGACACTTCGCGATCACCTACGAAGTAGGTGTGAATGTCCTTTTGCCCTTTTCGGAACAAGGCGCCCACGAACGTGCTGGCTGCCAAGTAGACGATGATGACGATCAGGTCGACCCAATGCAGCGAGTATGAAAATCCAGCGCCTTCCAAAACTTCACTCCCCGTAGATGAGATACGATTGTCTTCTGCTCAAGAATTCCTTTTCCTCGGATTCCCATTCCCTCGCGATCTCGGACCAGGCAATCTGTTGTTCGATCGCCCGTCGTTCCCGATCCCTACCAAAGAGGAGATCGATGGCCAAGCGGTCGCTCACGAACTCGTAGGTTTCCGTGCGCCATGCGAATTGCGATAGATCTTGATTTCGCAGTCCTTGCAAGATCGCCAAGCCTGCTCGCACGCTCCGGAAGCTGTCCCGGTCCGTCACGTGTAGCTGCACTCCGCCGCAGAGGCGGTCTTGCCATTTCTGAAACGTCGGCCTGAAGTTGACCGAGCGAAAGAGTACCCCGGGCAATCCGATGCCATGGAGCGCGTCGGCCGCCCGATCGCCGTCGAGCCACGGGGCGCCGACAAGTTCAAAAGGCCGTGTGGTTCCACGTCCTTCGGACAGATTGGTTCCCTCGAACAAGCACTGACCTGGATAAACAATCGCGGTGTCCAGGGTAGGCATATTCGGGCTGGGCATGACCCATGGAACCGTGGTTTGATCCTGCCAGAGGCTGCGGGTGTACCCTTCGCACGCAATAACTTCGAGCCTGCCATGCAAGCCAAGCTCTTGGTTGTAGAGGATTGCGAGCTCGCCAATCGTCATCCCATGCCGTGTGGGAATTGGGTACGCTCCGATAAAACTATCCCAGCCCTCGCGGAGCATGGGGCCTTCGACGACCTGGCATCCAAGGGGGTTGGGGCGATCCAAAACGACGACCGGCAAGTTCTGTCCAAAAGCCACCTTCATGCAATACAACATGCTCGCTTGGAAGGTGTAATACCTGCTGCCAACATCGACCAAATCGACCACCAATACGTCGATCTTCCGCAGATCGGACGGCTTCGGAAACAAAGACGCCGCATCGTTCCCGTAAAGACTGATCCACTCTGGCACGGTGGGTGACGAATCGATGGGTACCGGCTCCAGATCCTGGGCGTGCGCGTGAAACCCGTGTTCCGGAGCGAATACGACCTTAAGATCGTCACCTATCGCACCGTGGAGCAAGCCGAGCGTCGATCGCAGCAAGGAATCGCAGGCGGGCGCATGGGACAGCAAACCGATCCGCTTCCCTTGAAGAAAGCTGAATTGATCGCTCGCCAACTGGTCAATGCCAGTCCGTACCTGTCGTTTGTCCATATCGGTATCTTGCAACGATTGGCCTGCAGTAGCAAGTACCAAACCTCCGCAAAGAAGGCCATTCGCGATATTCACTCAAGGTTCGAGCCCACTCGCGGCTTGCTTTCGCCCGCCGAGGATTGGGGGGCTGGCTCGCCGTTATGGGACGTGCCAGGTTGCGACGGCAAATCCGCGGTCATTGGATGGAGGTCGGAATGCGAGTCTTCGATGGACATGGAATTTTCCTTGCTGCAGAGAATCGCGATGAACCGTGAGGCCACCGGGAAACCAAGAAACGGTAATGAATTGTGTCGCAGACTGCAAATTTCCTCTTCCACTCCGTTGGGTTCCACTCCGTGGGGCAAACCGCGGAGCAAAAAAATCGAAACCCAGGCAGCGATTTTTCTCTTGACACCGGGAAAGTCTGCTGTATTATACAGTTAATACAAAAGTACAGGAGGCTATGTTGATGCAAATTCATATTCAGGCACAGGACGGAGTTCCGATCTACCTGCAGGTGATGCAGCAGATCAAGTACCTGGTCGCCTCGGGCCGGCTTGAGCCGGGGGAGGAGTTGCCGTCGATCCGAGCGCTCGCAGAACAACTGCTCGTGAATCCGAACACGATCGCGCGAGCGTATCGTGAGCTGGAGGTTACCGGGGTGGTGGAGAAGCGGCGGACGGCGGGCACCTATGTTGCGGAGAACGGTTCGCCGCTCGCCCGCAAGGAACGGTTGAAATTGTTGAAGGAGCGAATCGATCAGCTTTTGGTCGAAGCGTTCCAAATGGGGTTTGACTTGGATGAGGTTCTCAAGCTCGTGCAACAAAGCGAACTGGCCTCTCGCAATCCGAAGAAAGGGGACTAGAAACCATGGGTGATTCTGCTTCCGTATCCTACAACCATGTCGTTGAGATCAGAAACCTGAGCCGCACCTTTGGCAGCAAACGAGCGCTGCATGACGTCTCGCTCGATATCCCGCGTGGCGGCGTCTTTGGTTTGATCGGTGCCAATGGAGCTGGAAAAACGACGTTGATCACGCACCTCCTCGGTGCCCACTACGCTGAGACCGGTTCGGTCCGAGTGTTTGGCTTCGATCCGGTGACGCATCCGGTCGAAGTCCTGAGCCGCATCGGATACATGTCCGAAGATCGGGACGTTCCTTACTGGATGCGCGTCCAGGAGATCATGAATTACACGCGGAGTTTTTTTCCGAAGTGGGATGCGAGTTTTGCCGAGGAGTTGCGGGAGATGTTCGATCTCGATCCAAAGCAGCGGATTCGGACGCTGTCGCGTGGACAGACGGCTCGCGTTTGCCTGCTGGTCGCACTTGCCCATCGCCCCGAACTGCTGGTCCTCGATGAACCCTCCTCAGGGCTCGATCCGGTGGTGCGCCGCGATATTCTGGCCGCCATTGTCCAAACGGTTGCCGATGAAGGCCGAACCGTACTCTTCTCGTCGCACTTATTGGATGAAGTCGAACGGCTTGCCGATCATGTCGCGATCCTTCATGAAGGCCGCGTCCTCCTCGAGGGCGAACTCGATGCGATTCAGGAGTCGTTTCGCCGCATCACGCTCCGATTCGATCAACCGTTCTCCGAAGCTCCCAACATTCTCGGCGCGATCGAACATCGCGGAGGTGGTCACGAGTGGACTTATGTCTGCCGAGGAGATCGGGAACAGCTCATTCAAGCAGCAAGAACGGTAAAAGCCGAGGTGGTTCACGAGGCCCCCGTCAGCTTGGACGAGATCTTCATCAGCAGCATCCACGGATCCTAGCCCCTGCTCATCCCATTCCATGCAAATTCCGGAGAACTCCTTATGCAATCCGTAACTGCCGCACTGACCTGGGAATACCTGGCACGCAATCGCTGGAGGCTGTTGATAGCCCTACTGATCCAGATTGCAATCGTGTTTGCTTTCATGCTTCCGTTGATCGGTGTAGGCATATCGGGTGATTCACCGCGCGAATTCATTGCCATTCATATGATCAGTCTTTTATGCCTCGTGGTCATCATCGGCGGCTGTGTGATCCTGTCGCAAGGGAGCATGTCGTCGTTGTATCTCAAGCCCCTGTCGACCACCGCGATCGTCAATTACTTCTATTGGGGAGGAGCGTTACTGGTTGTTTGCCAAGTCGTGCTGATGCTGTGGATCTGGAGGATTTTTTTTGTGAGCGATTTGCCGATCATCGGCTCAGTGTTATTTGCTGTCGTATGTTGGGGCGTATTTCAGCCGATCTTTCGTGGTTCTTTAAAGTCCCTTTCGTGGATCATTGTGGCCCCTGCGGTGTTTGTGGTTCTTGTCTGTTGGTTGATGTCCAAGCACGGCATGTCTTTTCAGCGTGGTGGTGCGATCTCGCCGCAGGTCCATTACTGGACGAATATTTCGGGGACCGACGGCTTGATCGCGATAACGACGCTTGGCATCAGCTATGTGTTGACGTTGTTGAGGGTCAACTACGATCGCAGCGGTCGACGCCGACGGACGTGGACCGATCGCTTGCGAGACTTCTTTGCGTCCATTGATGCACGGTCGGCTTCTCGCATGAGGCTGTTTGAATCGCCGGTGCATGCTCAGGCGTGGTACGACTTTCAAAGTCGGACCGCTACCATTTCATGGTCGGTTTTGGGTGTGCTTCCTTGGTTATGGCTCCTTGCAATCATCGTTGGAGCGATTTCGCAGGATCTGGGGACCGGATTGACATTCGCGTTGATCGGCGCCGTTCCTGCCGCGGTCGTTCAGATCTTACCAGCATTTTTTCTTCTCTCCGTTCCTTATTTGGGGCAAAGCGTAAATCGGGATATGCTCACGGGTGAATACATCAATTTTGGGAGTTCGCTTCCCCTAGGGATGAGTCCGTATCTATTCTCTTTGCCCATGTCGGACAGACACCGAGCTCAAGCGATTCTTCGATCGTCGGCTTGGGCGTGCGGTATCGCGTCGGCAACTATCCTCTTGTCTTTTGCCGTCCCCCTGGGGCTGAGTTGGGTTTTCGGATCCGATCTGTTCATGGGCAAGAAGGAGGAACCTGTGAAACTGGGTGTGCTCGTTCCTTGGTTCCTGGTGGTCGTTTGGGCTGGCTCGATGCTTTTGTCGTTTGTCTTTGCCACGCTCGCTTGCACGTGGGATTTTCGGAAAGGGAATCTCCGAGATTGGTTCACACCCGTGATTCTGGTTGCGCTGTTGCTGGCATCCTTGACGCCGATCGCTTTGCCGTTGTCGATCGGGCTCGGTGTGATTGCCGCCGGGTATCTGGTCTATGCAACAATCCAGGCTGTGTTGCAAGAGGACATCTCGTGGTTGGGTGCAGGTCTGGTTTGGGTGGTGGGGGTGGCCTGCGCTGCCGGTTTGTTCCTCGGGATGCCCAAGGAATTGGGAACGCAGGGATGGGTACTGGGGGGCATCCTGCTTTCCCTCGCGATGTTGCCGTTCTTCACGACGGTAGCCGCGATTCGGGGCCTTCGAACAACGTAGGGAATTCCTATCCGTGGCATTCGTTTCGTTCCGATCTAGGCACAAATAATTCATATTGTGCTTGGTTGCAGGATTTGTTAGCCTCCGCCCGCGGAGGTCTCTTGTACTTAGCCCCACATGATGTGAGATCTTTTCGATCGACAACGACCGCAGAGTCGAAACAAATATCGATGCAGGTGCTCCGTTGATTTGGAAGCAATCATCGCTTGGCGAGGCAGAATGAGTACGGATCATCTTGGCCATGAGCAGGATTAGAGCAAAAGGAAATATTCAATCATGCTGACTATCTATTGCACCAAGTGCGCAAAAGCCTATCGCCTCGCCCCCGAAAATCTTGGAAAGACTGTGCAATGCCACGAGTGCTCGCAAATTTTTGTAGCCAACGTGCAGGCAACGCAGGTCGCTTCGACACCCGTCGTGGCAGTATCTGCGGAGAAATCACCGATACCTTCAAATCAACAAACCACCGCAACTCGCTCTGTTGCCCAGGGCGCAGTCAATTCCGCGAATCGCGCCTACCAATCCCCAACCGAAAAGCGGGGCGCATCGGATCAAATTGATTACCAGATTCATGGCGATGACTTGCAGTTCGTAGAAGTAACGTTGGATCCGGGCGAGACGGTAATCGCGGAATCTGGGGCGATGATGTACATGACATCAGGTATCGTGATGCATACGGTATTTGGTGATCCATCAAACGAAGGTGGATTTTGGAACAAAGTCGTTTCCGCAGGAAAGAGAGCGCTCACCGGGGAGTCGCTTTTCATGAATACGTTTACCAACCTCAATCCTGTCAATCGCGAGACTATCGCGTTCGCATCACCCACCGTCGGTCGTATCATCCCCATGCACTTAGATAAAATGGGTGGCGAAATTATCTGCCAGAAGGGTGCATTTTTGTGTGGGGCTAAGGGGCTGCGGGTTTCCATCGCCTTTCAAAAGAAGGTGGGTGTTGGGTTTTTTGGCGGCGAAGGATTTATTATGCAGCGCATCGTCGGTGATGGAATCGCACTCGTGCATGCTGGTGGCGCGATGGTTCATCGAGAACTCGCCGCAGGCGAATCCCTCCGATTGGATACTGGATGCTTGATGGCCATGGGCCCAAGCGTTGAGTACGACATTCAATTCGTGGGTGGATTCAAAAACACTCTTTTCGGCGGGGAAGGTTTATTCATGGCAACCGTAACCGGCCCGGGACCTGTTTGGTTGCAAAGCTTGCCTTTTTCTCGGCTCGCTCGGAGTATTGTTTCCACGGCATTTGTCTCTAGGAAACATGCAGAGGAAGGATCGGTATTAAGCCTCGGAATCGGTAGCCTGCTGACGGGTAACCGACAATAAGGGCATCAGCCATTCTCGATGGTAGCATCCAAAACCACTCAGTTGTCTCATCGAGGAGTCGGACGGCTATCGCAACCAACACGCGAGCCCGGATCGGATCATCGCGTTCCAGCGGAAAATCATGCCCGTCGCAAAGCCTCTGGGTGTGCCACCTGAGTCACCTGGATAGGATCATGGACCCACGCGGATGAGAGGCGCCATTTGCTGGTATACTTGAGCCTGATGAGGATTGTCTCCAAAGGTTCGGTATCGAGGATGCAGCGGATGAAGTCGACGGGTTGGTGGTGTGTTTTGGTAACAGTGCTCCATGTGAGTTGCCTTGTTGGACTTTCGACGGTTCGCATGCACGCAGACGACTGGCCGCAATGGCGAGGGCCAGATCGGGATGGGGTTTGGAAAGAGACCGGCTTGCTTCGAGAGCTACCACCAGGTCAATTGCCATACGCATGGTCGGTGGAGATCGGTCCGGGCTACTCTGGCCCCACCTTGGCCGACGGCCGCGTCTATGTCATGGACCGCAATCCGAAGGATCGGGATGCGACCGAACGGATCCACTGTTTCGATTCCCAGAGCGGGAAATCGTTATGGGTCGTGGAGTACCCAGCTGAGTATCGCATCAGTTACACCGCGGGGCCGCGTGCCAGCGTCACGATTCACCAAGGCAAAGCATACTGCGTCGGAGCCATGGGGCATTTTCATTGCCTGGATGCTGCGACCGGCGCGATCGTTTGGAAAAGGGATCTGCAAAAAGACTACGAGATCCAGATGCCGATCTGGGGTATCGCCGCGTCTCCGCTGATCTACGGAGACATCGTGATCCAGCAGGTGTGCGGGTCCGGGAATGCCTGCATGGTTGCGTTCGACAAGGCCACAGGGACCGAAGTGTGGCGATCGCTCAACGATCGAGGTGGCTATTCCTCTCCGATCCTCATCCGACAAGCGTCGACGGATGTCTTGGCATGCTGGACGGGTGACAGTTTATCGGGACTCGATCCAAAAACAGGAAAGGTTTTCTGGAGTCATCCCTTTCCGCCGTCTCGCATGCCGATCGGCATTGGCGATCCCGTCCTTTCGGGGGAGCAGTTGTTTGTCTCGTCCTTCTACGATGGATCGTTGATGGTGCGCGCACCGAAGGATCAACTCACCTCCGAGGTGCTCTGGCGCGTGGCTGGACCGGACGAGCAGCATACTCGAGCGCTTCATGCGATGATCGGCACGTGCATCGTTCAGGAGAATTTGATCTTCGGCACCGACAGTTATGGGGAATTTCGTTGCCTGGACGCGACCACTGGCGAGCGGATTTGGGAAGACAATACCGCAGTGCCGAGAGCGCGCTGGGCGACCATCCACATGGTCCGCGAGGCGGAGCGTGTTTGGATGTTCAACGAACGAGGAGAATTGATGATCACCAAACTCTCTCGCGAGGGGCTGCAAATCCTGTCGCGAAGCCAACTGATCGAGCCGACGCGCGAACAATTGGGTCAACGGGGAGGTGTGTGCTGGTCCCACCCCGCCTTTGCTGAAAAGAGTGTTTTTGCCAGGAACGATCGGAAGTTGGTTCGCGTGTCTCTCCATGGCAAACCGTGAAACTCAAGGTGAGCCGACAATCGCTTCACCACCGCTTGGCAGCGGTAGCTACGTGTCGTTGCACGATGGTGAGGGGGTTCCTACACGCATCGCAAAGGCTCTGCGCGATCCAATCGGTTCTCAACTAGAACTTGAACGCATGCAGTTTGGTTCGGTCCTTGATGTAAACCCTGCCGGAATCGAGGATGGGATGTGTGGTTACCGGTTCGTTAGTCAGTTCGTACTCGCGAATTACTTCCACGCCGCTTTTTGACGCGCTCAGGAAACTCAACTTACCAGTGTCGGTCATCAGGACCAGCGTTCGATCGCAGACGAGGACCTCGCAGTTTTCTCCCAGGCGCTGGAACTTTTTCCAAAGCGTCTTACCCGACTCCAGATCGACGGCGAACAAGTGTCCTTTTTCCTTCTCCGAGACCCCGATCACCATGCCGTCGATCACAACCGTTGAATTCATGTAGATCGAATGCGCTTTGTTCTCCCATATCCGCTTAGGCTTGCCATTGTCCTGGATTCGGTAGGCTTGAAGCGGGCGGCTGGTTCCTCCGGTGATCATCAGGTCGCCAGCCAACGTCGTCGTGATGATGTTCTGCATATAAGGGGTTTCGAATGGGAGCTCCCATACTCGCTTGCCTCGCATATCGATCCCCGTAAAGGTTTTCTGAGTCTGGGTTACCAGCATGTTTTTATCCTTGCCCTGCGAGACTTCGACCGCCGAGGAGTAACTCGGGCCATCGTCCTTGAGCGTCCAAACTGGTTCGCCGTTCTCGAGTTTCAGCGCTGCCAACATACCTCCCTGCGGACCACCCATATGCAAGATTGCAATGGAGTCGACGATCAAAGGGGAAGCCGCGGCACCGAACTCGGGGTAAGGAATCGGAAAGTCCTTTCGGAAGTCGTTGCTCCATAGGACCTGGCCAGACTCGCGATTCAAACACGTTACGAGCCCGCTCGCCCCCATCGCGATCACCCGATCACCTGCGATCGAAGGGGTCGATCGTGGGGAGTTTCCGTAATGGCCGACCACGGCCGCTATTTTTTCCGTGGCGACACTGTACGAGTGTGTCCATCGATCCTGGCCTGTCTTCGCATCAACGCATCGGATCGTTTCTCGCGTTCCATCTCCCGTGTGGACGATCAGCATTCCCTCCGAAAGAACGGGTGAACTATGACCCGTCCCCACTTCGATCGACCACTCTTTGTCAAGTTTCTGCGGTAAGTTCGCGGGAACCTCAAAGTCGCGCACGACACCATCCCGATTCTTGCCTCGCCATTGCGGCCAATCGGCCTGTACAGGGGCCGACATCCAGGCCATGCCAACCAATACACTGCCACACAACAGGACGCTACCCAACCACGTCTTGCCACGCTTCATGAGATTCCTCGCACGAGATGAAGTCAGTGAAGTAACCGCCGGACCGCCCCGGACGCGTTGTTCCGATGTTTTTCAGATGGAGGCACACAACGTCTCATCTTTCTTCCTGCTAATTGTATACGTTCTCGTTTTCCATTCAATATAAATTATTTATTTTGAACCGATATCTCCCAAAGGCTCGCGAGCCTGGATGCCCCGTTTCCCCCCCTGGGTGTGAAAGTTATCTTTGACGGTTGAGCCGATTCGCGTCTCCGGAGATAACCAAGCGATATGAAAATCACTCGCATCGAAACACTCGTTTGCCATGCCCGCATGAGGAACTGGGTGTTCGTCAAGGTCGTCACCGACCAGCCGGGGTTGTTCGGCTGGGGCGAAGCGACCCTCGAATGGCACACGCGAAGCATCGTCGGCGCGATCGAAGATTTGTCGCAATTGCTCATCGGCGAGGATCCGACGCGCGTCGAATATCTGTGGCAAATGATGTGGCGTCAGCACTTTTGGCATGGCAGTGGCATCGTCCGGTCGACCGCGATCGCGGGTATCGATCTCGCGCTCTGGGATATTGTTGGGAAACTGCATGGGGCACCTTGCCATCAATTGTGGGGCGGCCGGGTCCGAGACTCGATCCGCCTGTACTGTCACCTGGGTGGCGGGGACATGGAAAGTTTTTATGAAACACCGGTCGAGAATGCCAAACGGTTCGGGGAACTGGCACAGCAAGCTGTCGCCGAAGGGTTCACCGCCTTCAAGTCGATGGCGGTCCCACCGACGATGCCGATCGAAGGGCTGCGTCCGATCAAGTCGGCGGAAGCCTGTGTCGCTGCTATGCGAGATGCCGTCGGAGATCGCATCGACATTATGGTCGATTGCCACGCCCGGCCATCCCCCGCCATGGGGATGCAGTTCGCAAAAGCGCTCGATCCCTATGGCCTCTATTTTCTGGAAGAACCGTGTTGGCCCGAGAGTATCGAAGGGCTCGCGGCTATCAACGCCGCAGTCACGACACCGATCGCCACCGGCGAACGGATGACCCATTTGGCTGCGTTCCGAGATCTTTTCGCCGCACGCGGGTGTGAGATTTGCCAAGTGGACATCACGCACTGCGGTGGCTTTACCGAAGCCCGTCGCATTGCGGCGCTCGCTGACGCCTACCGCATCGCCCTGGCACCTCACAACCCTCAAGGTCCGGTCAGCACCGCTGCGTCGATCGAGTTCGGATTCTCGCAACCCAGCTACATCATTTGCGAGACGGTACACAACGATGTCCCATGGCGCAGCGACGTGGTCCAGGAAGGGTTTCGTATCGACAGGGCCACGCGCACCGTCACCCCGAATACGCTGCCGGGACTGGGGGTCTCGATCGATGAAGACGCTGTCCGCAAGCATCCCTTCGAGCAGGAACTGCCCCAGCGTGTTTTTTACTCGGACGGCAGCGTCGGCGATTGGTAAATTGACTTTGTCCGTATCCACCTACTTGCATACTCATTCGATTCACATCTTCCACGGAGCGAAAGCATTTTGAGCGACAGCTTGTTGCATGGCGTACTTCCGGTTTTGCATACGCCCCTCCACGACGATGGTACGATCGACGTGCCAACGCTGGAACGCGAGATCGACTGGGCGTTCCAGATCGGAGCCGATGGAGTCGTAGTCGCCATGGTCAGCGAGATCCTGCGCCTGGGGTATCACGGTCGCAAACAGTTGGCCGAACATGTCTGTCGAGCGGTCGCCGGTCGCGGCTTTACCGTCGTAAGCGCGGGGGCGGAGAGCATCCGCGAAGCGCTCGATTTCGCGACGCACGCCGAAGGGATCGGGGCGAGCGCGGTCATGGCAATTCCTCCGGTGGCTACGTCCCTCAGCGGTGCTCGCACAGGGGATTACTTTGCCGCGATTGCGCGAGGCATCTCGATCCCGCTCGTGGTGCAGGATGCTTCGAGCTACGTCGGTGCCGCGATCGATCTGGGGGTGTACCTGAGACTGCTCGACGAATTCGGGGAGAATCGTATTTTCTTTAAGCCCGAGGCGAGTCCGTTGGGGCCTAATCTGTCCAAACTGCGCGATGCCAGCCATGGCACAGCGCGGATCTTTGAAGGCTCGGGCGGGATCAATTTGGTGGATTGTTATCGGCGCGGGATCGTCGGCACGATGCCTGGGACCGACCTGTTGGATGGGATCGTCTCGCTGTGGCAAGCGTTGCAGGCGGCGGACGACGACCGCATCTATGCGTTGTCGCTACCGATCAGCGCGCTGACGGCACTGCAATTGCAAGCCGGACTCGATGGATTCCTGGCGATCGAAAAATACTTGATGCACAAACGTGGCTTGTTTTCCAACACGTTACGGGTGGAACCCTGCGGCTGGGAGCTTGATACCGAAACCTGCGCAGAAATCGATCGGCTCTTTGCATTGCTCCAACGAGCCCTCGGCCCCGAGCGTTAGGAACCGTGCATGTCGAGCGTCCCTCCACCTCCCGACGAGAGTCTTGTTCGCAGCGGACGTTATGAGGTGTTGGCGTTGCTTTGCGCTTCGGCGGCCATCGCGTATATCCAACGCGCCGCCTTGAGTGTTCCCGCCAGCGAAATCGCGACCGATTTGCAATTTGCCGATCTGGCGCGGGACATGGGCTCGATCCAATCCGCATGGTATCTGGCCTACGCGCTGATGCAGATCCCGGGCGGAGCGATCGCGGATCGAATCGGCAGTCGGCGTTCGCTGGTCCTCTTCTGTGTGGCTTGGTCGTTGGCGACCTTGTTCAGCGCGTTTGCAACCGATTTCTATTCGTTGCTGCTGATGTGGGGGTTGATGGGTGCGGCTCAAGCGGGCGCTTTTCCCAGTGCCGCCAAATCGCTGGGGCGCATTTTTCCTGAGACCGAACGAGCGAGAGCCACCGGGTTGTTGGCTGCAGGAATGACCATCGGCGGCGCGGTGGCTCCCGTTCTGGCCGCTGCAATCTTGGAGGGGCTATCGCCTTGGGCAAATGCGCTCGGTATCGATCGATGGCGATTGCTGCTAGCAGCCTATGCCCTGCCAGGTCTTTTGTGGACGCTCGTCTTTTTGATTGCGATTCCCGCCAGCAAGTTACCCGTGACCGAGAGAGGCAACGCGACGCGATCGCGGGTGAAGTGGTCACGATTGCTTTCCAGCGTACCGATGGTCCTGCTTTGTAGTCAGCAGTTCTTTCGGGCTGCGGGCATGGTCTTTTTCATGACGTGGTTTCCAACCTTCCTCCAGAAAACCCGCGATGTATCGTTGATTGGGTCGGGTGTTTTGTCGACGGTCGCGGGAATCGGAGGGGTGATTGGCAGCCTCACGGGTGGCTTTTTTTCCGACTGGTTACTTCATCGAACGGGCAATCCGAGGCTGAGCCGGCAAGGGATCGCGGTTTTAGGGATGGGCGCATGTTCGTTACTGATCGTGCTGTCGTACTTTGCGAGCGATGTCTATCAGAGTATCGGACTGATCACCCTCGGCGCGTTCTGTGCGACGTTTGGGGGTGTCAGTGGCTACACCGTCGCGATCAGCTATGGTGGGCGGCATGTGGCGACCGTATTTAGTACCATGAACATGTGCGGCAACATCGGTGCCGCGTTGTTCCCGATCACCGCAGGTTGGCTGGTGACGATGACGGGCAATTGGAATCTGATCCTATTCCTGTTTGCGGGAGTCATGGCGATCGATGCCGTGTGCTGGGCGCTGTTGAATCCGCAAGGGACACTTTTTGGAGATCGAGATGAACGTGATTAGAACGCCCCAGGCACGGTGCCGAGCTGCGATGGCTCGTTGCGATATCACTCCTCCGGTCGGTATTTATCATCGGATGTGGGGAGCTGCCATGCACGATCGAGCGACCGGAGTGCACCGGCCGTTGCGCGCCACGCTCCTGTGGACTGAACCAGTCGACCCGTCTCACGGCCAAGCGCAAATCGTCGCGAGTCTCGATCATTGCATCCTCGATCGCCAGGAATTGCACCGCATTCGGGAATCGATCCAACAGCAAACGGGAGTGCCGTATGAAAACATTCTCATCGCGTTGACCCATACGCATGGAGCAGGATGGATGTCGCGGACGCGAAGCGATTTGCCGGGAGGGGAGTTGCTCGGTCCGTATCTCGATGCGCTGATTGCCAAAATGGGTTCGCTCGCGCGCGACGCGCAGCAACGGGTTGCTCCGGCCTCGTTCGTCTATTTGTTCGGTCGATGCGATCTAGCCGCGCACCGAGATTACTTCGATGCCGAGCGAAAACGATTCGTCTGCGGTTTCAATCCCGCGGGCCGAGCCGACGATACGCTCCTGATCGCCAAGATAAGCGATGCGGCTGGCAACACCATTGGAACCGTCGTCAACTACGCCTGCCATCCGACAACCTTGGCGTGGGATAATACGTTGATCAGTCCCGATTGGGTTGGCGCGATGCAGGAAGTGATCGAGCAGGACGAAGGCGGATTGTGTTTGTTTTTGCAAGGTGCCTCTGGAGATCTCGGGCCGCGCGAAGGCTTTGTGGGCGACCCCGCAGTCGCCGATCGCAATGGCAAACAAGTCGGGTATGCAACGCTGTCGACCTTGGCCACCGCACCGCCCCCCGGCACCGAGTATCGCTATGCGGGGCCTGTGATCTCTGGGACCGCTATCGGAACATGGCGGCACGAGCCGATCTCGGACGCTGAGCGGCTTGCGATTGAGCGGTGGCAATGGGATACGCTGGTGGTCGAGTTGCCGTACCGTCTTGATTTGCCGACGATCGACCAGACGACCCGCGAGCGCGACCACTGGCTTGCAGAAGAAACCCTCGCCCGCGAGTCGAACGACGAGACGCGGGTTCGCGATTGCCGGGCTCAGGTCGAGCAGCGGACGCGGCAACTGAATCGCCTGAGTCATTTGACTCCAGGTCCATCGTATCCGTTGACCGTTCAACTGGGTTGGGTCGGTGAGGCGATTTGGGTGTTTGTCCCGGGGGAGTTGTATCAAGTGCTTCAAACGACCCTGCGTCAGCGGTTTGCGCCGCATCCTCTTTTTGTGACGACGCTGACCAACGATTGGCAACCGGGCTACATTCCACCTGCCTGTTCTTTTGGCTATGAGATTTACCAGGAAGTCATTGCGGCGACCGCACCAGGAGCTTCGGAGATCTTAATCGAGTCCATTTCGCGAAAGCTTCAGCGGTGGATCACGGATCAAACTTCGTGACGAGTATGACTAACATGTTGCGAGCGGGCGCAGTAGGATAAGGACGGTTGTTTCAAACACGTGCCGTTGTCCATCCCTCATTCCATCATGCGCTTACCACATCCTGAACTTCATCGTACCGATCGTATTGGCTGGCTTCGCGCGGCCGTGCTCGGCGCAAACGACGGGATTGTTTCGACCGCAAGCCTCGTTGTGGGAGTCGCAGCCGCGAGCACCAGCAGCAGTGACATCCTCGTCGCGGGGGTTGCGGGGCTCGTCGCTGGAGCGATGTCGATGGCTGCGGGTGAATATGTTTCGGTCAGTTCGCAAGCTGACACTGAGAATGCCGACATCGCGCGTGAGCGAGCGGAACTCGCCGCCAATCCCGAGCACGAACTGGCGGAACTGACGGCAATCTATGTCAAACGCGGACTGGATCCGTCCCTCGCGAGTCAGGTTGCCCAGCAGTTGATGAAACACGATGCTCTTGGAGCGCATGCGCGCGATGAACTGGGTATCTCCGAGACTCTTAGTGCCCGACCCGTCCAGGCTGCTCTGGCGTCGGCAGGCACGTTCGCCATCGGTGCCGCAATGCCGTTGCTGACTGCCGTGATGACACCGCAACGTGCCTTGATTCCGGTGGTGGTAGCTACCTCGGTTCTTTTTCTCGCTCTTCTAGGTGGTTTCGGCGCATACGCGGGCGGGGCTCCGTGGTTGAAGGCAGCGGTTCGCGTAACGTTTTGGGGTGTCCTCGCCATGGCGTTGACGGCAGGAGTCGGCGCTCTTTTCGGGGCCGCGATCTGATCGCCTCGATCAGGTGCAAACGGGTATAATCGAACGCGCGTTGCGTAGCATTTTTTGTCCTCTCAATGAGATCCATCTCCATGGCCAACATCCCGCATCGAGTCGCGATAGGATTTACGATTTTCACTTGGTTTGCTTTGCTTTCGGTCCAGGCCCAGGATGCGGCTCAAGATCATTTGCCCGCTACCGCGAATGGAAACTTCGCAATCGGCCCAGAGTATCGTCTGGATCCTGATCTTACGGATGTCGGAAATCCCAAGGGGAGGGCTTTTGAGTTCACCATGGCTCTGGCCGATAGCAAGATCTTTCAAGGGACCGATGCGACCCTCGATCTCAAAAAGCCGATTCGCAAGGAGCGAAAGATCTTCGTCTATGTTCCGGCCGCTTATGTCGATGGCACCAAGGCGCCGGTGCTCGTCATGCACGATGGGCCTAGCCAATTCGAACTTGTCCGCAACGCGCTGGACAATCTCACCCGATCCCAAGACCCCAATCGGCGACTCCCCCCGTTTCTCGTCATCAGTGTGCAAAACGGGGGAGACGACAGCAAAGGAAGCCAGCGCGGATTGGAATACGACACCATGTCCGACCGACTGGCCCGATTCGTGAACGATGAGGTCTTCCCAGCGGTGCTGCAAAACTCCGAGATACGAAAGGCCTATCCCAAAATTGCGATTACCGATGATCCTTGGGGCCGTGCCGCGATGGGCTGCAGTTCCGGTGGTGCGGCGGCATTGACCATGGGTTGGTTCCGGCCCGATCTGTTTCGGCGGTTGATCACCTATTCTGGGACCTTTGTCGATCAACAAGACGATGATGCCGCCGAGGAAACACAATTCCCGCTAGGTGCGTGGGAGTATCACTCGAGCATGAACTTGATCGGCAACAGCGAGAAAAAACCGCTTCGCATCTTCACCCATGTCGCCGAAAACGACCTTCGCGCAAACGATCCGGAGGAGTCCTACCACAACTGGGTCATGGCCAACGAACGCACGGCAGCGGTGCTGCAAGCGAAGGGTTACGACTATCGCTATGTTTTCACCAAAAAGTCCAAGCATTGCGACAAACGCGTCTTTGAGCATACGCTTGCCGACACCCTGGTCTGGGCATGGCATGGATACAGCAAGTAGCTCAACGTGAGCGGTCCATCAGCGGTCGCCTCCTCCCCGCATGGTCCACTCCGTTCGCAGTACCGGCTCCGTTCGTAGTACCGGCTTCAGCCGGCGGCTGTTAATCTCCTTCCCAGGCACCCGCCTGGGAACGCCCCCCACTCCCCTAAGGCTCCGCCTCTCTCCCCCCAGAAGTCCCCCAAAATTTTCCCTTTCGCCGGATCGATTCCGCCATCCCGAAGCGGTAAATTAAGTGCTTGTCGGCACCATTCCAATCCGTTCCCATGATGCAGTGAAGGATGACACGCGTGTCACCCACAGGAACGAAGTGCAGACATAAGGAGGCGTGAGGCGTGAGGCGTTTGGCGTTTGGCGTGAGGCTTGAGGCTTGAGGCTTGAGGATTGAGGATTGAGGATTGAGGATTGAGAATTGAGATTTGAGAATTGGGATCCTGCTTGCTCTCGTAGCTACCACTGCTAGGTGGTGGTTCGATCCTGGTTCGCTTGATTGACCGCTATCCATCTTTTCTGCCCAAGCATATTTCTGCCTACTCTCAACTCGCAACCATCACAGACGATCCAGCGGGCTTTCGACAGCCAATCCTGGTCGATTCATGACGTGCGGCCCGGCACATTGCGATCTCGAAGCTGCTGAAGAAATCTCAGCACGTCAGAATCCGAAAACCGGATCAAGCCATCGGCCTCTGGATGGCTCCTCGCGAATTCCTGGAGCCAACGAGGCATCCACTTGATGTCGTCCGGATGCAGTCGTGACTTTGCCAACCGTTCTCGAAAAAGAGCAATACTCATAATCTCCCCTCCTGGGTCAAAGCTTCGGTGACATGCCCCACCTCCGTGAACACCCGTCAGCGATTGCGGCAGACCGAATACCGGGAAATTCGGCTACGGCATTTTGCTACGGTTTTATTCACGGCTCAGTTGTGGATAATATAAAATTCGTTTTTTTTAGGTTGCTATTCGTTTATTTGCGGTAGAGTGCAGAAATGAAAAGCGTCTACCTTGAAACTACTGTTGTTGGACACATCGCTGGTCGGCTCCATCCGATCGCGGCCGTACTTGCGCGACAGCAGGTCACGCGACAATGGTGGGACTCAGCCGCAAATCGGTATTTGCTGTTTGTGTCTGACCTTGTCCTTGCCGAATGCGCTGATGGCGATGGTGATGCTGCAAGCGAACGCCTCAGAATTGTGGATGGGATTGACGTGTTGCAAACGTCCGCTGCAGCGAATGCGCTCGCAGCAGAGCTGATTGCTGCCCACGCAGTGCCGCAATCGGAGCCGCGCGACGCACTGCACATTGCCCTAGCTGCGATCAATGGCATCGACTATTTGGCTACGTGGAACTTCAAGCATATAATGAATCCATCAACCCAACATTTAATTGACGCTGTTTGCCGCAATGCTGGCATTGAGTCCGCTACAATTTGCACACCGGAACAACTTTGGGTGACATACGATGATTCCTGACCCTACCGAAGAAATTAAAGCGATACGGCATCGCTTGGGCGCAGAGTTTGATTACGACCTCGATCGAATCTTTGCCGACATCCAGCGTCGTCAATCAGAATCAGGTCGAACGTATGTGACTAGGCCGTCGCGGAGAATCGCAAATAACAAAGCGATGCAACGGAGCGGCGGTGGCGACGCTTCTGACAACGCCGAGTCAACTCCCGCCGCCCGCTGATCGCATCCGTTGAACTGAATGGCTTCGCCTCTCCAGGCTCGAGGCAGGGTTCGGGCTGGAGCGTTCAGGGGGCAGCCTCGATTACTTCGGTGCAGTGGCTTGTTCGGATGGAGTCGGTCTCCTCGGTCTGCCTCTCTGACGGTTCCGGTTGTAACGACTCCGGAACCCGAATTCTTTTCACTCGGTAACACCCTTAACGATTAAAACGCTTGCGCTATTTGTAACTCCAACCATCCTGATTTACGTAGCCCGCTGAGTCGTTCATACTGGCCTGCTTCGCTTTCTGCTTCAGGATTGGATACCGTTACTCATGACCCCTTATAAAAAGCGTGTCACCGCCTTCACCCAACGCATGGCAGCGGGTCAAGTCATGCCCTCATTGCCAAGGGGCGATGCCATGCATCGTGAAGGAGCCACGTCCGAGGTGGCGAGAGTTGTTCTATGGTCCCGGGCATCCTGCTTGGTATGAATGGACCAGTCGAGGCCTCTGCTCTGTGCCGGATGATGTGGAAGTCTTGGACGAGATCTTAGCGAGTCTTCTGGAATGACTGGCTCGGCGTTAACGAGATGGAGTTCTTCGTTCGGATCCTCCAGGGATTTCGGGGCCGTCACGGCCC
>JBKDXO010000139.1:0-39731 GCA_046306195.1 Planctomycetota bacterium
GCACCATCGAGATAATTCCAGCTTCGAACTGGCAAGGATTCGCACGATCCAAATAGACGCGTCGGAGGACGATGAACCAGCCATCGGTTCCCGGTCGCAATCCCATTCCAAGGCACCCTTTTTGGTTACCCCACGGAGTTATCGCCATGCATGGACAACGAAAAACCGATCGCAGAGGATTTTTGGGTAAGACCGCTGTGACTGCAGGGGCTACCTTGGCAGTGCCGGGAATCCTTCACGCCGCCTATCGAGCCCAGGAGTTGCACGTCGCAGCGATCGGATGCAAGGGGATGGGTTGGACGGATATCTCGTCGGTGGGCTCGCATGCCAAGGTAAAGTTCGTCGGGTTTTGCGATATCGATGCGAATCGTTTCGATCAGGTTGACCAAGCATTTCCGGGCGTCAAACATTTCTTCGATTATCGCGAGATGCTCGCCGCGTTGGCCGATCGCGTGGATGCGGTCATCGTCTCAACACCAGATCACATGCACGCCCCGGTTGCCATGATGGCGATGGGGATGGGCAAGCATGTGTTCTGCCAAAAGCCGTTGACCCACACCGTCTGGGAAGCTCGGCAAATGCGATTGCTAGCCACCAAAAAAGGTCTCACCACCCAAATGGGAAACCAAATCCACTCCACAAACGAATACCGAAGCGGCGTTCGATCGATCCAAGATGGCAAAGATGTTGGTCGCAAGGTGGTGGAAGTCCATTCCTGGGTTGGCGTCCAAGGAAGACAGTATTGCAATCGCTTGGATCGGCCGGCCGAAGCCAGCGTGCCCGACGGGGTGCATTGGGATCTTTGGCTTGGTGCTGCACCCTGGCGACCTTTCGCACCGGGCGTTTACCACCCGTTCAATTGGCGCGATTGGCAGGATTTCGGTTCGGGAGCGCTCGGCGATTTCGCTTGCCATATCCTCGATCCGGTCTTCACCGCACTGCAACTAACGGCCCCGACATCCATCGTCGCGCAAAACGAGGGAACCAATCGCGAGGTTTGGCCTGGGCCAGAGAAAATCACATTTACCTTCCCAGGGACCCCCTACACATCGGGCAAGGAGTTGAAGGTGGTATGGTACGACGGTGGACTGAAACCATCCCCCGATTTCGTTAAATTGCCTGAAGGCAAAACCCTGCCCAACGCGGGATCGCTGTTTGTCTGCGAGAACGGAGAAATGATGGTGTTGCCCCACGTCGGTAACCCGCAGTGGCATCGGAACCATGTATCGATCGCTCGCGAAGTTCCCACCGGGTTGGGTACCAACCACTGGCATGACTGGGTCAATGCAATGATCGAGGGAACCAAAACAACCGATGGTTTTGAATACGCTGGCCCTTTGACGGAAGCTGCGCAGCTTGGGAACATCGCCGCGTTGCTGCCTGGGGTGCCGCTGTCCTGGAACCCCGATGAATTCACCTTGCGAGGGCATCCCGACGCGCAAGGCAAGCTGACCAAATCGTACCGGACCGGTTTCGAAGTTGTGGCTCCCTAACCCGCACCTTGGTTTGGTACGCGAATTGCTTGCATGAAGCATTTGTTCCCGGTGTCGGACGATTTCGGCAGGAGATGAATGCTGGCGAGGAGGACGTGAAGGTGAGTAGCGAATTGCGTTTGAACAATCCATGGTTTGTGGCGGTATGGCCGGGCATGGGGCATGTCGCGGTCTGTGCTGGATTTTATTTGATATCCAAGCTAAGCATGGACTTGCACAAGGAAGTGAATGCCGAAGGGCTGTTCGACATCGACCACATCGAGATCGTCGACGGCATTATTCAGAGTACGGAGATGCCTCGGAACAGGTACTTTGTTTACCGCGATCCGCATGGCAAGCGCGATGGCGTCGTCTTTCTTGGGGAAGCTCAGCCGTCATTGCACAAATACGCATTTTGCAACGAGATTATCGCGTATGCGAAAGAACTAGGCGTGAGTGAGATCACGACCTTTGCTGCCATGGCAACCCACATGCGGCCTGAGCACAAGTCGCGTGTGTTTGCGGCCGCCACCGATCAATCGACCTTGGACAACTTCATTCAATTGGAGGCGGAGGTCTTGAAGGAAGGCAACATCAGCGGCCTGAACGGCATCCTGCTAGGCGCTGCAGCGGTAGCGAAGCTTCAAGGAGCCTGTTTTCTTGGTGAGATGCCCAGCATCTTCCATCAATTTCCATACCCTAAGGCCTCCTTGAATGTCCTGAAGATTTTCTGCCAGTCGGTCGGCCTGACGCTCGACACCCAAGAACTGGAGGAGCAGGCCAGAACGATGGACGAGCAATTGAGCGGATGGCTCCAGCGGTTGGAGAAATCGATTCAACAGCAGCGTGAGGGAGAGACAGCCTCGGACGAAGACGGGCTGGGTGAAGATGCCGAGGAATCGGAGTCTCCAGAGGGCGAGGAATTTGCGGTAGGACCGATCTCGGCTGGGGGTGAGTCGCATCCGCTATCAGAACAACACCAGGAGCGGATCGAAATGCTGTTCCATGCCGCGTCAACCGATCGGGCAAAAGCGTACGAGTTGAAGCGGGAATTGGATCGTTTGCAAGTCTTCAAGCAGTACGAGAACCGTTTTCTTGACTTGTTTCGACAACCACCTCCTTTGGACTCCGCGGCGTAGGCTCCTTACTTCGACACAGCCGACAAAAGTCGATTTTCGTTTCCATGAGCCTGAGGCGCTAGCCGATTTTTGCACTGAAAATGAACTCGGCGAGCGCCTCAGGCTCATTTTTGTCGGCGGTATCTACTTCGCGCCGAATCGACAAGCGGCGTATCCGACCACGCGGTTGGTATCCTGAGAAACTTTCGCGCTGGTGTCGTAACTTAATTGCTCGATTTCAAACGGTATGTTCAGCGTATGGAGCGTCTCCATAACCAGGGCTGCTGGGATCACCCCGCACATGCTGATTTGTTCGCGTCGGCATGTTTCGAGGAGCAGTTTTGCGTCGCCGGTGGACATGGCGTCGAGGGCCATTCGATCGCGTCGTCGATTCTCTTCTTCCTTTGCGAAGTGATTCATGTCGCTCGAGATCACAAGAAGCGGCATGGTTTCACAAGCTTGCAATACCTTCGCCAATTGCTGCGCAGCTTCCTGAATCTCGGACCAATTAGCACCTCCCATGGCGATGCAAACGATTTTCGGTGCCGTAGTTCCCGATGGGATGAGTTGCTCGAGGATGGGGAGTTGGACTTCTGCGCCGTGCTCACGCAGATGCGCTGCCGCGTCGAACTCCATCCCACCAACACCATCCACAATGCGTTTTGCCAAATCTTGGTCGCATTGCAGGCTCCATCCGCCGGGCAGCTGCCAAGCTTCGGAGGGTGATACCGCCCAATCAGCCCCGAGGTTCGTATGCTTGGGACCGATGATGACTAGGGTGCGATCAAGCGTCGCGCTGCGCCACGCATCTGCGGCGATCCGCCCACTGTACTGCAATCCCGCGTGCGGGGTCATGATCGCCACGGCGTTTTCGGATGGCTGGATTTGCGAATCCGAAACCATGGCTTGGACCATTGCCGACCGAGCTGCGACGTCTGCTGGATAGAACGCGTTGGCCAGAGCCGGTTGTCGCGTGTTGGATCGCTTGTCGGTTCCCGTGCGGTTGGTCGCCAGCAACGACGGGACGGTTGACACGCATCCAAGGGTCAAGATCGTGACCGGTTGATTGCGAACGCGCACCAACTCCGCAGCTTCGGCGACCAACTGGTGTACCGACTTCGAAGCGTCGAGAGCGATGGCTGCCTGCTGGCCGCACAGCGCGAGAATTCCTCGTTTCGTTGGATCGACTCCTCGAATATCGCAATCCGACAGCTCGGCCCGAGCTTGGTCGCCGTCCCAATCCTTCGCGGTCACGACACCGTGGTGCGCCGGATCATGCATGATGGTCAGCGCGATATCGATGTTGGTGTTGGTTTCGAATCGGGTCGTGCGAAGTGTACGATCGACCATTTTGCAAAGCTCGAACAGCGTTGATTGCAAGGGCATGCCTGGACGAAGGGAGGTTTGGATCCAATGCCCCACGGGTACTCGGGTATCCTGATTGAACGCGGTCAAAACGATTCCGTTGACGGTTCCGTCCATCGCATCCAACACGACGTAATTCGGGGTTCGCCCTTGGGAAAGGGCAATCAAGTTCTGCACCACGGCTTGTTGCAATCGAAACAAGCTCTGCGAATCGCCAGGAGCCATGGCATACGGGATCGGATCCGGTAGGGTTTCTGCGTCGAATGCTCCGTCGATTTCCAAACCTTCAAATCGCTCGAGGATGGTGTCTTCGTGTTGCCATGCGTCCTCAGGCATTCCGGCTTTACGGCAAATGCCGGCGAGAAATTCTTCCACTCCCCAGCCTTGCTCGACCGGCACGCTCGGAAGCAAAAGCCCGGCCTGATTCCCAAATCGCGAGTTTCGTTTGCCGAAAATTCGCAAGCCATGTTGGCCGATCACCACCGAAGCATCTCGGTCGGCTGCTGGTCCATCGATCGCGAGAGGAGCCGCGAGGAGATTGACATGGCATGAGAGGTACGGGAGCTCGATGCTCGAAATCGCAGGCATGCGGTTGTCTTCGAGCGCGGTACGTTTTCCGGACTCGATCAAGGCATCTCGCAGGGAGGTCGGCCGTCCCAAAAAGCCACAACAGCCGCGCAGGTGAGAAAGGCGCTTTAGGGTGGTGAAGAGCCCGTACACATACCGATCGGATAGTTCCCCCAGAGGTTCGAAAACGCTCTCGGAGAGTGGTTGGCGAAGGACCGCAGAAGCGACGACGTGCTGGGCAACCCGTTGAATGGCACCCCGATGCTCCTCGGATATCGAGCGAATGTCGAGCATGTCGAGCTTTACAGGGGTCGATACAGTCGGCTGCGACAGGGACGAGGAAGCCATATTATTCGATTCCTTTGGTGAGGTTGCGTTGTCCAAGGATACCCGATTCTGCGTGACAAGCCCTGAAGGTTTGCCCAATCGGACCAGCTTGTCCGGGATTGGCGATGTCGAACGTGATGATTGCGACGGCTGGAAGCGGCGCATATCGACTGGCATTCTACGCCGTCCCCAGTTCCCAGGCTCGCGATCGAACCGGCCCGCCTGTTCGATGCCACACGACTGGCAACGGTTCCCCGCCATGTTGTACTGATGAATCTCGTACCAATCCCGCTCGATCAGCAGCGCTCCGCACGCATGGCAATAGGTTGACCCGTGCTGTCTATCGTGCACATTTCCCACGTAGGGATATCGAATCCCAGCTTGGCGTGCGATCGCATGAGCAGCGAGCAGTGTTTCGTGAGGGGTGTTTCCTTTCTCCCGCATCCGAAAATCAGGATGAAAGGCGGAAAAATGGACCGGAACGTCGGTGCCCAATTCCCGAACGATCCAATCGCACATCGCCTTCAACTCGTCCACCGAATCATTTTCGTTTGGGATGACGAGGTTGGTGATCTCAAACCAGACATCGGTTTCCCGTTTCAGATAGCGGAGCGTATCCAGTACCGGTTCGAGGTGCGAGTACGTGATCTTGCGATAGAACTCCTCGGAGAAGGCTTTCAGGTCAACATTGGCAGCATCCATCCCAGCATAGAAATCGCGGCGAGCGTCGGGCATGATGTAGCCGGCGGTCACTGCCACGGTCTTGATCCCCAACTCGCGGCAAGCCCGCGCGGTGTCGATCGCGTACTCCGCCCACACGACCGGATCATTGTAGGTAAAGGCCACGCTGCGACATCCGAGTTCTCGGGCTGCCATCGCGATCGCGTCCGGGCCAGCCTGTTCGCTCAGTCTGGCTACCTCGCGCGATTTGCTGATATCCCAGTTCTGGCAAAATTGGCAACCCAAATTGCATCCTGCCGTTCCGAACGATAGGACACTTGTTCCAGGATAGAAATGATTGAGTGGTTTCTTCTCGATCGGATCGATGCAAAAACCTGTGCTTCGACCGTACGTATCGAGAACCATGGCCCCATTCTCGATCTTCCGCACAAAGCAAAAGCCGCGATCCCCTTCCTTCATTCGGCACTGTCGAGGGCACAAATCGCAAACGATTCGGTCTCCCTGTTCCTCGCGGTGCCACCACCGACCTGGAAATGCATTCATCGCTTTCCTCCTGATCCTGCAATTATACGGCAGACTCCCCCCGAGTCCCCCGTTATACTAAAGACGACTGGCCAAAGATCGACTCGCTCATGGGGAAATGATGGCGTTCGCTCATTCCAACGTGCACAACCAGATCCCGTTTCCGGACTCGCTCGACCGGCAGTTGTCCGAGTTTCGGGGGCATGTCCGCGCAGTCAAGATGCTCGAGGCGGCTGGCATCGCGGGACTCGCTATCTTGGCGGGTTTCCTCGCAGTGTTTGCTGTCGATCGCCTGTGGGATTTGTCGGCGTGGTTCCGATGGAGCGTGTTTGCCCTAGCGGTTGCCGGGATCGCGATGATTCCCATTTGGTTCGAACGCTGGGTATTGCGTTACCAGTCGCGCGCATCGCTGGCTCGCTTGATCTCGAGAAAGTCGCCTCAGTTCGGCGATGCATTGCTCGGGGCGATCGAACTGGCCGCCAATTCCAATGAGCAATCGCGGTCCCCCGCATTGTGTCGTGCAGCGCTCGAGCAGGTTGCAGCCGAGGCGAGCAGGCGAGATCTTCGCGCATCGGCCCCAGACGCCCACGCCCAACGATGGTGGACATTGACCGGATGCGCAGCGTTAGCGTTAGGAATGGCATTTTGGTTTTATCCTGCCGCAGCTTGGAACGCATGGCAACGTTTTTCACAGCCTTGGGCGCAGGTCGAACGGTACACGTTCGCCCAGATTCAGCCACTGCCGCAACCTTGGATCATTCCCCATGGAGAACCGGTCGATCTCAAGGTGGCCTTGACCACCTCCACGCCTTGGAAACCGCCGAACGCTCTGGTCGCTGTGGGCAATCAAGCCTCGATCTCCGCGGGACTGAACGACAATGCATACCGCTTTGAGCTTCCGCCACAGATCGAACCCACACGCATGAAGATCAAAGTCGGAGACGCGACCCCGTCGATGGCGGTGGAGCCACTGCTTCGGCCTCAAATGTCGGAATTGCGCGCGACGATTGTGTTGCCAGAGTACCTGTCGAGAACGCATCCGCTGGAGGTTGACGCCCGGAGTGGATCGCTCCACGCGGTGGCTGGATCGATTGTCAAACTTCAGGGGAAAATCAATCGAGACGCCCGCGAGGTTCTGTTCGACAACCAGCCCCTAGTCCATCAGCAGGGTACCTTTACGCATGCAGGATTTCCTGTCGCGGATACCCGCGTTCATGAAATGCGATGGCGAGATACCCATGGATTGGCGAGCAAGGTTCCGTTCTCGCTACAGGTTCAGTCCCTGGCCGATGAGCCTCCGACGATCTTTGCCGACGGATTGCCTCGCACCAAAGTCATTCTCGATTCCGAGCAGATTCGCTTTCAAGCGAGAGCGAGTGACGATTTCGGTGTGCGGAATCTCGGTATCGAATGGCAAACCGCTGAAGGGGCTTCGGTACCTGATCCGGTGCGAGGGGAATGGAAACTCGTGTCAGGCGGACCGGAGTCGGAAACCCTCGATGCCGATGCCGTCTTCCAAGCCACCTCGCTAAAGATTCCGCCGCAGCCGATCGAACTGCGGCTGTTCGCGGAAGATTATTTTCCCAATCGAGGCCGGATTTACAGCTCCCCGGTCCTGCTATACATCCTGAACGCGAGCGATCATGCCGTATGGATCCTGCAGCAACTCAATCGTTGGCAACGCGAAGCGCTCGAAGTGCGTGACCGCGAATTGCAGTTGCTTGAAAACAACCGCAAACTGCGAGAATACACCGCCGAGGAACTCGCCAAGGATGAAGTGCGAACCCAGGTCGAACAGCAAGCAGCGGCCGAACAAGCCAACGCGCGTCGCTTGACCGGACTCAATCAAAAAGGGGCGGATCTCATTCGCCAAGCAGCCCGCAACCCAGAGATCGGGGTTGGACATCTCGAGAAATGGGCGGAGATGCAGCGGATCCTCAACGATATCGCAACCAATCGCATGCCCTCGGTCGCCGACTTGCTCAAGCAGACCGCGAAGGCGGCCAAGTCGGGGAGCGCGTCCAAAGCCGCGCAGCAACCAAAGGTCGCAGGCTCCAATAAGGATGAATCCCAGGGCGGATCGTCCGACGACACCAACCCGAATCCATCCGCGCCACCGGCCGCGCCACGCGTGGTCGATCAGGAATCCACCCAGCAACCAACCGACGACGCCATCGCAGCGGAAGGAGAAAAGACGAACTCCGGATCCGGCGCCCTCCGATTGCCATCGACCACCCTCGCGGGAAATGGCAAATCCCCCAAATCCCAAGAATCCCCTGACCCCAACGATTCGATCGATAAGGCGGTCGAGGAGCAAAAGGACTTGCTCGCCGAATTCGACAAGGTCGCCGACGAACTCAATGGCATCATGGCAAACCTCGAAGGGAGCACGCTCGTCAAACGATTCAAGGCGGCAGCCAGAGAACAGCTAAGTGTAGCCGATGCTACCAATCGAACCTTGCCCAAGGTTTTTGGAAAGCGGGCGAAGCGGATCGACTCCGAAGAACGAGCAATCCTCGAGTCGTTATCCAACCGAGAAACGGCCGCCGTGAATAATGTTGGAGAGATCCTCGACGACTTAGAAGCATTCCAGGATCGCCGCCCAATGATCAAGTTTCGAGATGTACTCGAGGAGGTTCGACGCGAGGATCCGCTGGGAGGATTAAGGTCGATTTCCTCGCAAGTCCTCGATCAACAAGGAATCGCCATCGCAGACGCCGAGTACTGGTCCGATACCTTCGATCGATGGGCCGAAGATCTCGTCGATCCGGCCGCTCAAGGCAAATGTCCTGGCGGCAAGTCCAAGAGTTCCTTGCCACCCTCGATCGTTCTCGAAGTCATGCAGATTCTCGAATCCGAGATGAATCTCCGCGATCGCACTCGCGTCGTAGAGCAGTCGCGCGAAGCGGAATCGAACGAACGATACCTCGAAGCCGCCGGAGAACTGGCCACGACCCAGTCAACGCTGCGAGATCGCGTCGAGACAGTTGGGACCAAAATTCTCGAGTTGCCCAATGCTCCGGAAGAATTCGCCGTTGAGATTCGTTTGATGGAACAAGTCGATCGCGTGATGCAGGATGCGGTCAGTATTCTCATGCAACCCAATACCGGACGCCCTGCGATTGCCGCAGAAACCGAAGCGATCGAACTGCTCCTTCAAAGCAAACGCGTCAATCCGAAAGGAGGCGGTGGCGGAGGTAGCTCGCCCGGTGGTGGCGGAGCCGGGGACACTGCGGACGCAGCGATCAGCCTGATCGGTCCTGGACTCAACGAAAAAGAGATTCGACAGGATCGGGGGGTGGAACAGGCCAGTGGCAAATCGGAATCCGATATCCCCGAAGAATTTCGTCACGGGCTCGACCAGTATTTCGATCGTGTGGAACGGAGGAAACCGCAATGATCGCTCGGCGCAGTGGCTCGTTCCTACGGCGATTCGCGATTCCGAGCGTCTCTATTGCATCGTTGATTGCCATAGGGATCGGAAATTCGCTTCACGCTCAACAAATGATTCCGGATCAAGGGGGCGTTGACGTCACGATCGTGCCGGCCATTCCCCTGCAGGCCGTACCCATTCAGGCCGTACCGATCCAGGCCGTACCCATGCAGGCCGTACCGATCCAGGCCGTACCGATCCAGGCCGTACCCATGCAGGCCGTACCCATGCAGGCCGTACCCATTCAGGCCGTACCCATTCAGGCCATACAGATGCAGGATGGGGAAACGCGGGCGGAAACAGCGCAGCGGTGGATTCGCGGCTTCATTCAGAATGAATTGAATCTCATCGAACAGATCTGTGCACCAACATCCGAGCAATCGCAAGGTTTGGTGGATATGGCTGAGTCCCAGTGGAGAAATCGCCTTACGAGTGTCATTCGATCCTATGCGGAAACACCGAACCAACGGGTCAACAGCGATTTTGAATTGCGAGTCGAACGGCTAGTTCTCACTTGGGTCGATGAAACACTCACTGCGGACCAGCATCATCTCTGGCAAAAGGAGGTCGAATCTCGCGTCGATTATCGAAAGAGGATCGTGATCGGGCGAATGGTTGGGGAGACGGAGCGTAGATACGGGCTGACGCATGATCAGATGTTGGAGATCACCCAACTGCTCAATGAGCGATGGAAGGACTCATGGTGGGGCATGTATCGCACAGGCACGTTGCCGGAAACCAAGTTTGCATGGATCAGTGCAACATTGAGCGAGTCGCAGCGGACCACGGGCGCGGACCGTGGGTCGCGATTTACCGAGCACTACATGGGAGGAGGCTCTGTGGATATGCCCGCACTCGCACTTGAGAAACGCTTCCAAATCGGCTCGGTCTCTAGTTCGCCGGATATCCCATTGCACCCTCGAGCGACCGATGAGGACGACGACGAAAAGCAGAAACGTCGGGAAGAGAGATTCGATCCGAGAATACTACCGGATATCGATAATCGATAGCGAGGAGGCGAAGGAGTATGTTGAAATTTCCAAGTCGCATCGGTCTGATCTGTTCGAGCATTGCCTGCATCGCGTTGGTCGGGCACCCACTCGCTGCGCAGGAGAAGAGCAAGATTCCCAATGCATTGAATCGAACCGTCCAAGACTCAGAGGAGGAGTCGGAACCCAAGGAGAAAGGGGAGGACCCACTCATGCAGTTTCCGTTGGAACCTGAGCGTTGGATCGATATGGCCTACGGAGCCCTCGGTGGTACACGGGTGAGTTTTGAACAATCGCATCGACGCAAGGTTCGCGTCACCCTAAACCAGATCGAACAACTTGTCGGCGTTTCCGACGAAGTGCGGGAAAAAGTCAAAGAGACCGCGGAACTCGAGTTCCAAAGGCTCGATGCGGATATCTCGGCCCTCGCCAACAGCGCGCCTCGGCGTCCAAGTCAGGCGTACTACCAAACATTTTATCAAAAGCTCGGGAAGATCATCGAACCGTACCAGCAGATGATGCATGTGGGATTTCAGGTCGCTAAAACCAGGCCAAAGGCGCTTTGGGAAAAGGTTTTGGGAAGCAATCTCACGGACGAGCAATCGGAGATCGTCGAGAACGATGATCGGCAGCGTGCCGCATACTCCCACCGCGTGCAGAGACTGGAAACCTTGTTGCAAATATCTCGCGTTCTCGGCCTGAGCAGCAAGCAACGGAAAGATTTGGAAGGGGTCGCGGATGCAAACCCGGACGCTTGGATTAGTCTAGAGGTCTGCTGGACGACACTCGCCGCGATGCCTGAAAGCCAGCAGAAGGAATATTTCACCGAGTCGCAACGCATTCGACTGACTCGGCCGCTAGAGTACACCAACGACCTTCGACCCGTGATGGTATGGGACATGCCGCAATGATATCCCGACAGACCCCGTACCTCGCGATCAGTATCGGGATCTGGTTGCTGAGTTGGTCTCCGGTTGTCCAGGCTCAAACTTCGCGCGAAAGCGCAGTCCAAGGGCAGGTTGTTTCGCGCGACGTACGGGAATTGTACGAACGCGGGTTGGGGTGGCTTCAAAACAATCAAGATGCGACAGGTCGATGGAAATCGAGTGGTGGCGAATCTGGGCCAGGCGTAACCGGACTGGCGACCATGGCTTTTTTGGCGTATGGAGAGGATCCGAACCACGGCACCTACTCGGAAACGGTGGCCCGCGCGATTCGTTCGATCATCGAAGATCAGAATGCCAAGACCGGATATCTGGGCCCGAGCATGTACCACCACGGTTTCGCGATGCTCGCTTTGGCCGAAGCCTATGGTGCGTGCGATGAGGAACGCGTGTGGCTCGGCAGCAGTGTCGACGAATCGAAGCGTCGCTCGATCGGCCAAGCGTTGGAACTCGCGGTTCGTACAGCGGTTACCAGCCAAGGGAAAAACAGCACAGGGGGATGGCGATATTCGCCGGATGCAACCGATGCCGATACATCCGTGTCGGGTTCGATTCTGATGGGGCTTCTAGCGGCTCGAAACGCGGGGATTGAAGTCCCTGACAAATCGATCGATCGAGCGGTCGAATACTTTCGCTCGATGACCTCGCAAGGCGGACAAGTTGCCTATACGGGTGGGCTGGGGGGATTCGACAATTCCCCGGCACGAGTATCGATCGCGACCCTCATCTACGCTGTCTCTGGACGCAAGGACCTGAAGGAATTCAAGGCTTCGTCATCGTTTCTTATTTCCGGTGATGTATCGGATACATCCGATCACTACGGCGAGTATACAGCGTATTACAAAGCCCAGGCCCTTTTTCAAGCTGACATTGTCGCTTGGGACAAATGGAACAAAGTCCTGATCCGCGAGTTGAAAGAGAAACAGCGCAGCGACGGACATTTCGATGGAAACTACGGTGCTACGGTCGCCACGTCGATGAATCTACTATCGATCGCCTTGAATTTTCGCTTCTTGCCGATATACGAACGTTAATGCCATCCCTTTTGTTCCGAGTTGCTCCGATAACCGTCTTGTTCGCCTGGATCGCGATGCTCGCCTGTCCACATCGAATTGCCGACGCAGACGATCCTACCAATCCCACCCAAGCCTGGACTTTGCGAGTCGATTCCGGCGACCTCTATCGCGGCAGCGTAGCTCCCGCCAAATCCGCCGAAGGATTGCGATGGAATTGCCCGAGTTTTGCCGGGCCCTTGGAGTTTCCGTGGCAGGTAGTGCATTCGATTGAAAGGAACCGAGGGGAACCATCGTCGGGCTCGAGTGATGATTCCGTAAACGAGCGGTTATTCGCTGTGGAGCAGCACTCGGGTGTTACCCTCAGCGGTGAGATTCTTGGCATCGATCCCGACAACGTCACCATGCAAGTGACTGGGTTGGGGAAGCAGGTTGTCCCACTGTCGGAAGTGAAAAATATCCTCCGTATTTTCTCCGCATCCAAGACTCCGGTACAAGTGATGCAAGCCGAGGATTGGCAACAGGTTCTCCCAGCTCCAAAGAATGGAAGAGCAACGAAATGGTTCCTGAAGGCAGGTGAGATCTCCACCGACACCAGCGGAACAACCATCTCGCAATGGGCGATGCTTCCCGCGCTAGCAACTTTGGATATCGACGTCGCGTGGGAGCAACCCACCGTAAACTGGTGGCTGACCATCGGCGAGCCTCGGCGGATGGAACTTCAAGTGCGGAAATTGCAGAACAAAAATCTCCTCAACATCACGCTTCTCGTCGAAAACAGCCGCGATGCCGACGTTGCGAGCGTGCAAGTTCCTTTTCCTCGGGAGAACCGGATCGGGCTGCGTCTTTTGTGCGACGCGAACAAGGGAGTTTACGTTCTCATGATGGATGAACAGGTGCTGGGCAAGATCAAAGGCAATCCCTCAGAACGGATCGTTGGACGCAGCAAGTTTAGCTTCACGAATACTGCCCTCGGCGTATTGACTCTCCGCGACTTGCGCATTTCCGATCGTCCGTTTGCGATTCCTGAGGCGTCCACGGACTTGGCGTCCGGGTCGGTGGAGGTGATGACGCGAAAACGGGGGACGTTTGTTGGGAGTATCGCTTCATCGGGACAGGACCGTGAAATCCAAATACGTGTGGCAAACGGAAATACGATGCCTGTTGCGCTGGATGAGATCGAGAGGATGGAGTTCTCCAAACGGACTCGGGATTCGAGCCCAGGTACACAGCAGGATTTGTTGCGTATCGATCTCTCAAATGGTTTGCGTTTTGTATCGCCGCATGTATCTTCGAAGACTTCCTCGTCAGGAATCGACGACTCCATCGGCACGGAGAATAAGGGACTCGAGTCCGGAGCAGTCGGTCTTGAATATCCTGGTGGATGGTTGCAAGTGCCGTGGGACACCATCGAACGGATCTCGAGAATCCGCGCGGCGAGCTCGCAGGAGACGAGTCCGGCTCTGGACGGTCGAACCATGCGACTCACTACCGACGAAAGCGTATCTACAGGGCGATTGGACTCGGTCGCCGTAACGAAATCGGGGACTCGGATGCTGATGTGGCGACCGTCGAGCGCGTCGGTGGCCGCGCCGATCCGCCCGGACATCGATGGCGAGATTGAGCCGGTAATTCCTGCCGCGCTAGCGGTGGACAAGAAGAATGCCCGCGCAACCCCGATGGCGGTTATCCGCGCCGATGGGGCGAAACCGGAACTGGCGCCAAGCCGCGAGCTTCGGACGGACGAGCCGAGCCTTTTTCTCGTTTCAGGAGATTGTTTTCCAGGGAAGGTAAGAACCGCAAACACTGAGGAATTGGAATTCGAATCGTCGCTTTTCGAACGCAACCGAGTTCCTACCAGCCAAGTACGCGGGGTTCGAGTCGTCGATTATCAAGGAGTCGATGCCATCGATCGTGCGACGCGCGCACGGATCCTCACGTTGCCGAGGGTTCAGCGAAAGAATCCGCCGACCCATCTGGTCGTGTCCCGAGACGGCGACATTGTACGAGGTCGATTGATCTCCTTCGATCGGGACGAGATACGGATCGAAGTGCGTGGCGAGGACCAGACTCTGCCGATGAAGCATGTAGCGGAATTGATCTGGCTGGAGTCGGCGCCCGACCTGACAGCCACGCTAACGAGCGACTCGGTCGAGCCGCAAGACAATTCGTCGAAGCCATCACCGGCAGAATCGGTACTGGATGCGACGCCAGAAAACGGCCGAGGGCTATATCAAGTGTTGCTCGACCAGGGATCGCGCGTTTCGATCGCACCCGAGAGGGTCTTGGACGACGCTTTGGTGGGCGAGCACCCGTTGCTGGGCCCATGCAATCTGCCATGGGAAAAAATCTCTCGCGTATTTCTTGGCAATAGCATCCGGGCAGATGCTTCTCGGAGCCGATTCGGAAAATGGAAGTTGCTCCACGCACAGGACCCCAAGTTCGTCACGGAAGGAACTTCCGAACAAAACGATGCACCGGTGGATACCGCCCAGGCGAGATTGCTTGGAAAGCTGGCGCCGGATCAGGATTTACCGAAGCTCGACGGCACCCCCTTTCGGCTTTCCGATTATCGCGGCAAGGTAGTGATTCTCGATTTCTGGGCTTCCTGGTGCGGACCATGTATTCAAAGCATGCCTCGCATCCATCAGATTTCAAGGGAGTATACGGATGCGGGGGTGGAAGCTGTCTTCGTGAACATCGAGGAGCCGGAGGCGCGGGTCCGCACCTTGTTGGAACGGCTAGAGCTAGTACCGACCGTCGCCATGGATACCGATGGGGCGTTTTCGAAGCAATACGCGGTCCAAGCGATCCCGCAAACGGTTGTGATCGATAGGGATGGAGTCGTACTCAAGGTGTTCGTCGGATCAGGCGAGGAGACGGAACAGGAATTGATACGTATCCTCAATGACTTGACGAGAAATTGATCCTGATCCGATCGCTCCACAAGCCGTGTCACCGTGGAAGGGATTCCGTGGGTTCCCGCAGCTGGACGAGCAGGGTCAATGCGTCGACGAACCGAGGCGACTCCTCGAGCGCTTGGAGGCAATAGCGTTTGGCTTGTTGCCGTTTCCCGAGTTGTACACTTGCCACGGCCATCCGATAAAGCACGCTCGCTGGATCGATGGGGCCGAGGGCTTGCTGAGCCCGAAGAGCTGCCAAGGCAACGACCGGCTCGCTGAGTTTCTCTGCGGCTAGGCTGCGATGTTCTTGGAGAGTTTGCGACAAGGGATCGATTCCCATCAGAAGATCGCTGGTTTCGAGCACGTTGTTCCATTCCTGTCGTTGGCTATTCAAATCCAGCAAACGCGATAATCCACTTCGCGGGGCGGATGCTCGTTGGGAGAGCTGCACCAAGGCTTCGTATTCCGCGTCGGAGTCTCCAAGTTCCCGGCAGATCTTGGCGAGTTGCCAGTAGACCCCTTCGTCCGAGGAATCCGCAGGCCACAAGGCGATCAAGGCTTGGGCTTGTTCGCGTGCGGAGCCCCAGTCCTTATTCCGGATCGCAGCCGTCATCGCTTGTTGCCGCCCCCAATACGACTGGGGGTGTTCTTCCAACCACACTCGCAGGTCGACCTCCGAGTCGCGTGGAAGGCGAGTGAAGTCTGCGTCGGTGGCCATTTGCGTTCCTTTTTCCTTGGCGAATTCGACAAACTCTTGATCGAGGAGATCGAGCGATCCAGGCAAACGGGCCAACGCCTCCTCCGGTCTCATGCCGATCGCCAGATCTTCCAGCAATCGATGCAGACCTTGGATTCCGAAGCGTTCGATCCAAAACTCGACGGCAAGCGAGGAGGTGTAATAGGCGAATTGCAGGTGCAACGGGGATTTGGGATTGAGAAAGGCACCGCTCAACTTGCTGATCGGCACCAAATCCTCTCCCAGCAGCATTTCGCGGTAGATTGGATCCAGTTGTTCGCCCCAGGCAGCATTCCGAGCGCGTTCTTCGTAGACCGAGATTCCTTCCGACAGCCATCGCGGCATTTTGTTTTTGGTCTTCTGCAACGTGACGACGTGGCAGTACTCGTGCCAAAGCACCGACCTCCAATTGGTATCCACTCGGAGCGCAGCAGGAGAATTGGCTGTGATGAGCCGTCCGAAACAAACGCCGAGGAATCCTTCTCCGCCGGGCATTCCAAACGTCCGGATCGCGAACTCCTGTTGTCGCGGAAAGATCTCTACATAAATCGGTTCCTGGAGTTCGGCGCGATACTTAGGGACCAAGGTGTTTCGCGCTTCCGACAGGAGCGATAGGACATCCTGACCGTAGACTTCCGCCTCCTTTGCATCCATCCGGACTACAAAACCGGGAATCTCTAACGTGGTGAACTTTGCAAGCTTGGCTTGGAGTTGCTTGAGGTTATAGATCGAGACATCATAGGGATCCGACTGCCGGATCCCGTCGACGAGCGACCAGCCTTCGTCGGTTTCCCCCAATCGGAGCAAATCCTGCGCGAGTTGGGCACGGGCGGGTCCATACTGGGAATCCATCGCCAGCGCGCGGCGCTGATAATCGCGCCCCTCCTGAAAACGATAGTGGAGCGACAGGTGCCTACCGATCGTATGGTCGACTTCTGGGTTGAGGTTCCATGGCTCGAGCGCTTTGCGTCGAGCGATCCCTTCTTGCTCATAGTCTCCCATCAAATGGTCGATCGCTGCGCGAAGCGCCCACAGCTGGGGATGTTTTGAATGGATGCGTTCCACTTGAAGCAGCATCTCGCGGGCCGCGGCATAACGCTCCGCATTCATCAGGTTTTCGGCAGCAAACACGAGCGCGGACACATGGTTTGGGTTCGCTTCCAACGCGCGTTTCAGGAAATCCTCCTTTCGTCCACGTTCGGTCTCATTCCATGCTCGGGCGGACAAGTACAGGACCTCCGGGTCTTCCGGGGCTAGCGCGATCGCTTTTTCGAGCGATTGCGCCGCGACTTGAGCGTCATTCTTGGCGAGAGCCATCCTCGCAGTCGCGAGGTGCGCTTCCACATTTTTCGGATCGAGCTTGACTGCTTGATCGAAGCAGACCTTGAGCACTTGTTTTGGGTCCTCGCCCCGCATCAAATAGAATTCACCGACCGGGACCAGGTCGTTTCGATTCGAGTAACGCCAAGGAGCGCGTTGCAAGAGGCTTTCGATCTCATCGAGTTCCTTTCCTGCCTGAGCTGGATTGTTCACCATGCGATAGACCTGCACACCCAGCAATCGCAAACGAATGCTATCGCCAAAACGAGCGATCGCTGCTTCGTACTCGACCAGGGCACGTTCGTGTTCGCCGATGGTCAGGTACGACTCGATCAGTAACCGTGGCCATGCGTCGTTCCAAACTTTTTTGTCGACTTGCTCCCTGGCGGCCGCAATTGCTTTCTCGTAATCCCCTTTCCGAAGGAGAGCCTTCGCATTATCGAGATCGTTGGCCCGAGCTCCCTCCAATGCAAGAAGGCCGGACATGAGTACCAGTGCCCTGCCCATCGAGAGACAAATTTGGGCGTATCGTTCGCAAAAAGCGGTTTGCATCGGAAACACCACAATGCGGAACAAGGAATGGTTCAGGGATTTTTCGTGGTCTGCGGGCATGGGTGAAATGAAATTCTACTGAAGCAGGCGGGCCGTTGTCGTCCGCGGGAAATTCTTTGTTATAATTTTGTTTTGGACGCCAGAACGTGTTTTTTGTTCACTACAACTCATGAGGTCGAATTTATGTTGCTTCGCAGTATCGCTACGATCGCTCTTCTCGCATTTGTCGCTTCTCCAGCCCTGGCCGAAAAGCTGAAACTCAACAAGGGGGAGTCCAAGATCAGCTTTGTTGGCAAGAAGACCGATGGCGAACACAAGGGTGGTTTTAAGGAATTCACAGCGGAGGGAGAAGCGAATCTCGAAGCGCCCGACAAGAGCAAGCTCAAGATCGATATCGACACAACGAGTCTGTGGTCCGACGACGAGAAACTGACCGAGCATCTCAAGAATCCCGACTTCTTCGATGTGAAGAAGTATCCGAAGATCACGTTCGAGATGACCGGTATGGAAGGGGTCGGATCCGAATCCCCGACGTTGATCGGCAAACTGACGATGCTCGATAAGACAGCGGAGCTCCGCGTTCCTTGCCAAGCCTCGCTAACCGACAGCGAACTGGTGCTCGACGCCGACTTCAAACTCGATCGCACCAAGTGGGGAATGTTGTACGGCAAAGGCAAGATCAACGACGAAGTCGTGATCAAAGCAACGATGCACTTCGATCGCTAAGGCGATTCTGAGTCGGTGTTTTTCGATGTCCCCTCGGTTTCAGGCTCAACCTGGGATCGAGGGGCGACAGCCCGGACTTGCTCGAGAAGGACTTTCAGTCGGTCCACAGGTTGCCCACTCGTCTCAGCAGCACGGACAAAGTTGTCCAACCCGGAGTCGGAGACCGCGCGGCATTCGCTCAACGCCGCAATCAATTCCTGCTCCGCCTCTGCGAAGCTGTCCGATTCGGAATCTATCTTCGAGAGTGCCAACCATCGGCAGTAGATCGGGAAGAGGGTGATGAACTCGCGACCGTCGAACCGGTACTGTTGGATGACCATATAACTCGGTGTTCGCAATGTTTCCAGACGCGACAGCCAGCGTACCGCAGTGACCTCCGTCTCAGCAAACCGACCCTTTTCGAAAAGGGCTTGGCAACGGTACATGTAGCACTTCCAAAGCCATTCCGTCCCTTGCCAGTCGTCTTGGAGCAATCCGCGATGATCCACAAACAGAGACTCAATGCGCGAAAAATCTTCGGACGCTTCCTGATCTCGATCGTTTCGCAAAAGTAGGTTGCTGCGCAGGATCAATGCATAGACGGAGTTAATAAACAGCGAAGTTCGCGACGGGTTCTCCGAGAACAATTGCAAATTGCCATTGATGACCTCCTCGAGTACTCCGATGCTCTCCTCTGGGGTTTCGTCGGCCGTCAAAAGACTGCGTTCCAACCGCGCTACGTTGGCTGTTTCCGTCACGTAGAGATGTCTCGGGTGCTTCTTCAGGAACGACTCCGCGCTCTCCAGGGTTTTGGCATTCCATTCTTGACCTTGAGCCGGGTCACCCTGGTTTCTCACGAGAGTGCTCATCAAGTATTCGCCGTTGATTTTCGCAATCATCAGGCTTTCGTCGTCTGGGAAGCGCGAAAGTAAATTCTCGATGTATCCGAGAGATTTTTTCCGAGCGCCGATAGCGTTCGCGAATTGCTCTTGCGTCGAAAATTGCTCCGGAAGTCCTGTCGCGATGTTGTGGCACAGCGACTTGTAGTGGCACATGATTTGCAATTGGCGACTGAGCATATCGTCGTCCGGCGACAATGCGCGCGCATCCTCCAGGAGTGGAATCTGTCGATCGAGAGTCTGCAGCAATTCGGTGGGGAGAACCCGCTTGCCAGCCAGGATCGTGTCGTTGATGCCGTTGTTGGTGACCCGCATCGACTCAAGAAAGAGTTGACTGATTTTGGCGCGATCATCCGCCAAAGCGCGACTGTCTTTCGCAAGCTCCCACTGGATTCGCCATTCGCGACTCAGTAGCAACACGCCTGCGATTACACAACAAAGCACCGTCGCCAAAAATGTCGTCGCGATTGGATGTCGGTTCGTCCAGAGCAGGATTAGCTGCCACACCGTAGGAGCAGCGACAGAAATCGGTTCCCCGTTCAGAAAATGCTTCAGATCCTTCGCGAGGTCGCTCGCGTGCGGGTAGCGATCCTCAGGATTTTTTTGCAAACATTTGGAGATGATCGCGTCTAGGGGAGCAGGAATGCGATGGGTATACCCCAACGGCTTGAAAGGCGGAGACTGAACGATATTGTTCCGGGTCTGGAAATCATTGTCCTCGAGAAAGGGATGCCGCGTGTAGACGAGTTCATGAAGAATAACCCCAAGCGAAAAGAGGTCCGATTGGGTCTTCAACGACTGGCCTCGCACCTGTTCCGGGGACATGTAGGACAAGGTGCCCAATACCTCACCGTCAATGGTGAGCAGCATGTTGGTTTGCGGACTCAGATTCTTGGAAAGTCCGAAATCGGTGAGGAGTGGCCACAGTCCGAGTCCCTCCGATTTCTCTGGCGATTCACGTCGCAGCAAAATATTCCCGGGCTTAATGTCGCGATGGAGGATCGCGGTCGAATGGGCCTCTCCGACCGCTTCAGCGATTCGGCTGACCAGCCATGCCGCTTGACGCGGAGTGATCAAATCGGTCGTCTCGTGGATCAAGGAAGCCAACGAGCCTGCGTCCGCGAACTCCGCGATCATGTAGGGAAGTTGATCGATTTCTCCGGTGCCAAACACCCTGACGATACCGGGATGATTGAATCCCGACATGACCCGGATCTCTTCGAGGAATCGTTCGCGGGCGACCCGATCGTTTTGGCGGGACGGGCGCAGCATCTTGACAGCAACTTCTCTGCCTCCCTGGTCCGCATCCACGCAGGAGAACACCAAACCAAACGCTCCGACACCCACCAACGCTACTTCGGAAAATCGATCATTGTGGGCACCATCGGATGACTCGATGGCATGAGGGCTCGGAATGCGCAGGACCCGTTGACAGATCGCTTCTTCGTCTTGTTGGTCGATCGAATGGAGTTGGTTTTCGGCACGCACGCGATCGCATTGACGCTGCAAGCGAAAAATCTCAAGTGCCGATGCATCGGAAGAACCGGGAAGCTTCTTGATCATCCCTGCACCTGCGTCATTGCCGAATATCTTTTGCTAGCATCCTGGACGTGTTGCGCAGATCGCGACAAACGGTGTTTACGCATTTGTCGATGAGATGGCGAACGTCGTCTTCGGTCCGATCGATTTTCTTTGCGATTTCAGAGTAGGTCAAACCCTTGCGAAACCGCCAACGCAGCAGGTGCTGCAACTCCCTGGGCAAGCGAAGTATGGCCTGCAACGTCTCGGATAAAAACTCCCGCTCGATGAGCCGATCCAATACGTCGTCGTGAACCGCAGCAATGTCGAACTCGCAGTCCGCCGAATCGGCACTTGGCTCTACCTCGCGAGCGACCGATCTCTTTTTTGCGTACAGCGATCGACGGATATTCACCAGATGATTACCGAGGGTCTTGGTGAGAAAACCGGCAAAGTGGGCTCGGTCCTTGAAGCCAATGCGGCGTGAGGTTTCGGCCATCGAACTCCATGTCAACTGCAGGGCGTCCGAAGGATCAACGCGCCGCTGAATACGAGGGTCCCAATGACGACGCGCGATCGCGTACAGCAACGGCCGATAATGCTCCATGAGTTCCCGAATCGATTCATCATCGAACTTCCTGACCCAATCGGTGATGGGCGCATCGGCCCGGCGACGGGTCGGCGGATCTTCGGCGGACCAATGGCTATCCTGCATGCAAACGCTCTTGAAAAAGGTCGCGGTGGATGGGTGTGATGGGAACGGCATTGGCTCCGAGCGTCTGTATTAAAGAATAGCAAGGATTGCGAGAAAAATCATCCCGTACCCCCGGAATCGGGATTTCTCGCTGTCCCCACGCAACCTTGATTACCTCGGAATCGCCTGCAGGACGGTCGTCGCAGGATGAGGCAAACCGCGTTAAACTTCTTGTCGGAAATGAGGCCCTGCGCCCCGATTCATGGGCTCTTGGGTATTTCAGCCCCCCCGGAACTATTCGAGGTCGCTCACTGCAGGAGTCCTATCGCAATGAACCAAGTCACCGAGAACGCTCATGCACGCAGGGGTGCCGTACCCCCGGACCTGACACAAGACGGTGGTTACCTGGAGTACACGAAAGCCGCAAACCCCATCGGCTCAGGAACGATTCCTCCGATTCCAATCGTGCAATTTTCTGCAGACCTCCATGCGTCCGGTCCATCTCGCATTATCCCCCTCGATATCAGCGAGGCATTGAGGTGCCAGTCTCCCGCATCGAGCGCTAGCTTGCTAGCGAGCTTCATTCGGATACGGGCCGGCGAGCGGCTGACGACCGGCAATCAGGCAACATCTCATCTTCTCTATGCGATCCAGGGCACAGGTAGCGTCAACTTCGGCTCGGAATGCATTCCGTATCGCCAGGGCGACCTGATCACGCTCCCCTGCGGCCCGGAGCCTACGTACATCGCCGACGAAGAGAGCGTCTTCTATTGGGTCAATGACGAACCGTTACTCCGTTACCTCGGAGTCGCTCCCATGGTGCCGCGATTTCGCCCGACGCTCTACCCGCGCGAGGAGTCCCGCGCAGCGCTCCACGAGGCGGCTGCCGATGCGTTCGCGGCCCAACGGAGTCGTGTCAGTGTGCTCCTGACCAATGCCCGCTTCCCCCAAACCCTGACGATCACTCACGTTCTCTGGGCGATGCTCGGAATCTTGCCCGTCGGTGCAAATCAGTTACCGCATTCCCACAAGTCCGTGGCACTGGACTTGATCCTGGAGTGCAAACCCGGTTGCTACACCTTGGTGAGCGAGCGTGTGGACGAACACGGAAACTTGATCGACCCGATTCAAGTTCCGTGGGAAGGGGGCGGTGCGTTCATCACCCCGCCCGGCTGGTGGCATTCGCATCACAACGAATCTGGCGAAGTGGCGTATCTGATGCCAATCCAAGACGCCGGTTTGCATACCTATCTTCGAACACTCGATATTCAATTTCATCGTTCGAATCTTACGTAACGAAAAACGCCCGAGGACCTTTCAGTGCCTCGGGCGTCTGTACTTTCAAAATCGGAATCCGCCGTCGCACGACGGTGGACCGGGAATCCTAGTACCGATAGTGATCGGCCTTGAACGGCCCGGTCGCATCGACCCCAAGGTATTCGCGCTGGGGCTCGGTCAGCTTCGTCAGCTTGACGCCAAGTTTCTCGAGGTGGAGCCGCGCAACTTCTTCATCGAGCTTTTTCGGAAGCGTGTAGACTCGCTTGTCATACGTTCCGTTGTCCCGCTCCTGCCACAACTCGAGCTGGGCTAGAACTTGGTTCGTGAAGCTGGTGCTCATCACAAAGCTTGGGTGACCAGTCGCACATCCCAGATTCATCAAACGCCCTTCGGCCAGCACGAGGATGCTGCGCTTGGTATCGTGGAAATACCATTGGTCGAACTGGGCCTTGATGTTGCGACGCTCGGCCTTGCCGCTCTTCTGCAATTTGTCGAGACCAGACATATCGATCTCGTTGTCGAAGTGGCCAATGTTGCAGACGATCGCCTTGTCCTTCATGCGACGCATGTGATCGGCGGTGATGATGTCCTTGTTCCCGGTGGCGGTAACAAAGATGTCGGCGGTTTCGACGTAATCTTCAACCGTCTTGACTTCGTAACCTTCCATCGTCGCTTGCAGTGCACAGATCGGATCGATCTCGGTGACGATGACTCGGCAGCCTTGGCCACGAAGCGCCTGGCAGCAACCTTTCCCAACGTCGCCGTATCCGCAAACGATCGCCACCTTGCCCGCGAGCATCACATCCGACGCTCGGTTCAATCCGTCGATCAACGAGTGACGGCAACCATACAAGTTGTCGAACTTGCTCTTGGTCACGGAATCGTTCACGTTGATGGCCGGAAAGAGCAACTCGCCCTTGGCGGTCATCTCGTACAGCCGCTTGACTCCCGGGGTGGTTTCTTCCGAGACGCCGCGAATGGCGAGTCCCATGGCGGTGTATTGACCAGGGTTGAGGACGAGCTCTTTTCGGAGCAAGTCGAGGATGACACCGTATTCTTCAGGCTGGGTTTCCGGATCGAAATCAGGAACCTTGCCCGCAGCCTCGAATTGAGTTCCGAGGTGGATCAACATCGTCGCATCGCCACCGTCATCGACGATCAAATCGGGACCGGTTCCATCGGGCCACACCAAGGCTTCGCGTGTGCACCACCAATACTCGGGTAGGGTCTCCCCCTTCCACGCGTAAACCGGGGATCCGATGGGGTTGTCCAAGGAACCGCCGCGCCCGACGACCACCGCGGCCGCAGCCGTATCCTGGGTTGAGAAAATGTTGCAGCTGACCCAACGCACGTCGGCGCCGAGATCGACCAGCGTCTCGATCAAAACCGCGGTCTGCACAGTCATGTGAAGCGAACCCATTACCTTTGCGCCCGCGAGCGGCTTGCTCTTTCCATACCGAGCTCGCAACGCCATCAGACCTGGCATCTCATCCTCGGCCAACTGGATTTCCTTCCTGCCCAGACTGGCCAATGCCTCAGCCTCTTCGCGATTTCCTTGAGCCAACAGATCGAACGCTCGTACCTTGAACGGGACGCGCGACGCATCGCTGGTTGGCGAGGTCTTCTTCTTGTCAACTACCGCACTCATTCCATCTTACTCCTAAAAAGAGAAACACCAATCATCAGTTCACATCAAACGAGTTGCTCGTTATCGCCGCACAGCCGAAGCCGCGAAGGTTTGTGTCCCCTTCGCATCCGGATCCGGTGGAATCATCGTCCATCGGTCCAGCCCCCAACCTGCTGCGTGCAACCATTGCTCCACTTGTTCCTTCGAAAACCCCATCCACGAATGCCCCAACTCGTCGCGATATTCCTCGCGGTCGTGAGGCAGCATATCCAGGAGGATCAAACGCCCCCGCGGCTTCGTCACGCGATGGACTTCTTCAAATACCCGTTGCGGGTCGGCGAGATATGGCATGACCAAGACCATGATCGAGGCCGACAGCGTGCGGCTGTCGATCGGCAAATCGGTCAATTCGCCACGCCGCAGCTCGACGTTCTCCGCATCCTTGAGCCTTTTCCGGGCCGCGTTGAGCATCGCCATCGATGCGTCCACGGCAATCACTTGTTCAACCCAGGGAGCCAGCGTCTGGCTGATCATCCCCGTCCCGCATCCAAGATCCCCAACAATCTCGCCACTGTCCCATCCAGCAGCGATCCCCCAAGCGTCGACGCGATGCCCGAAAAGATCCCCACGGAGTCGATCCCACTTGCCCGCTGCACTAGAAAAAAAGTTCTGCGACTTGCTCCGCCGCGATTCCAGCACTTGTTCCAACCGGGCATCATCCTGCTCAGCGGTCGTCTCAGGTACGCAATGACCTCGGGCGACAGCCCACAACTTCTTCTGGGAGGCGGGAAACTGCGAAACGGGCATTCGATACCAATTGCTAGCTCCCTCCCGCCGCGCGGTTGCCCACCCATCGTCCGAGAGCATTTTCAAGTGTCGACTCACCGTACTCTGAGGCATTTGCAAGGTATTGCACATTTCCGCGACGGACAACTCCGACTTTTCCAGCAACCGGAGGAGGCGAACACGGGTTGGATCCGACAAGCTCTGCATCCACGCAACCATCGGGACCACCCCGCTCATGCTATCCTCCAGCCCGACCGATCGGGCTTCCAAGTAATCATCCGCTTATCCGGATAATAGGATAACAGGTAGGGCAAGATTTTCAAGGCGAGATTCCGCCGGAGATTCCTGGGGCAGGCTTGTTCCCTGCAATAGTTCCCTGCAAGAGTGCTTGGCTCCCCGGGGCTCTGGCTCCCCGAACTGCCGACCAGCCTCCAATCTTTGTGTTCCTGGTGCCCCTGTGTTTGAAGCACCGACGGTTGAACCGCCAGGACGGAACTCATGCTCCGTTCCGGTTCGACGCCTAGTTCTTGCTGTAGCCCAGTGTCGAACCGACATCTCGCGCAAGGGGATTGCGGATGTATTGTTGGAAACAGCATTTGCAAAGGTCGAACTGTTTGCGCTGGTAGAGATCGTCGTCGAAAACCGAAGCGCAGATTTCGTCGGATGCTTGCAGCATCTCTTGCAGCTCTTCGAGATGGTCGACTTCATCGACCAAGTCGGTGACATCGGTATCGCCTGCTGCTTCGATCTCGATGGTTACGATGTAGCGGAGATCGGTCGAGGGATCGATATCCCGTTTGCAGCGATCGCATGTGTATCGAATCATGATGAAAACTCCAACCGAAAAGATAGGATAAGATCTGCAATGGAACTCATCATCGTCCACGTATCTCTCTATGGTACAGCCTTTTGGGTGTGGCTCGCAAGTAATCGGCACCAATCGATCGATAAACTGTTTCCAAAATAACGATTCCGATGCGCCTGACCTTAGGGAATTCTCCGGGCAATGCAGGCGATGCGGATTGCAACACCGCTCATTTTGCGGTGTCGACGCATGACACCAGGGCTGGCAGGATGCATAAATTCCCGATCAGCCCCCCCAGCATGGTCCATGCCGCCAGCGTTCCGAAGGCGACCGTGGGGAGAAAATCGCTTAGAGCCATCGAGGCAAAACCGATAACCAACGCGACGGTCGCCATCAGCACCGCGAGTCCCGTTTCCCCTTGCGCGATCTGGAGAGCCTCGCGCTGATCTCGCCCTTGCGCGCGTTCGCGTTGATAACGCACCAAATAATGGAGCGACGAATCCACCCCCAAGCCCATCGAGACCGCTGCGATCATCGCTGCGCCGAGATTGACCGCGGTCCCGCTCCATCCCAGCACGCCGAGAACGACGAGATTGGGCAAAATCGCTGGGACCAGTCCGATCAATGCAAATCGAATATCTCGCAAGGCGAACGCCATCGCCAGCGCGATGCCCATGGTCGCTACGGCGAACGCGAGCCACTGGTCGGCAACCACATGCTCCACCAACCGAGTGAGCAACACGTAATACCCAGCCGCCCCAAAACCGAGGGCCGCCTGCTGGTCCGAGGCAGGTGCCCGACTGGCGATGACCCGCTGCCAAGCTTCCCTCCCCAGATGTTCGGAAACCTTCTTCTGGACTTGGGCGATCAGTTCGGTTTTCTGATCCGATTCGGCACGTTCGCGAGCGCGGAGCATGATCCGAAGGTAGCGTTCACCATCGCGTTGCACGAGCAGCGTTTCAAAAAAATTACCCATCGATTGCTTCATGCCCAGCAGCCTCGCCTCGATGGGCACGACTCGCAACAACGGCGAGCCGTTCGCGATCCGGTCGGTATCGGCCAAGCTCAGCGCGCTGGTCAACCGCAGCGGTGTCTCGCCCGGTATCTCGATCGCCAGCAAATCTCCAGTCAGCGATTCCACGAGTTGAAAATACTCGGGCGTGATCGAATCGGGCGCGGGGATGGTGACATCCCAAACTCCTGCCCCCCCCAACTCCGACTCGACGACGCGATATGCTTGCGAGATCGGTGACCGCGAGTGAAAATTCTTTAAGAAATCCGTCTCGACACGCAGACGCGTTGAGCCAGCGATCGCGATTGCGGCGAGAACGGAAACGCCGATCAGAACCGTTGCCGGTCGCAAGAGCGCCCAAGCCAACAGATTCTGCAATTGACGCTGCAACCAAGCCTCTCCAGGCAGTTGACCCAAGCGAAACCAGGAACTTTTGCCGCTAGCCCCGCTGTAATCCGGCCCTAGCAAAGCCAGGGTTGGAACGATGGAAAAAATCCCGAGCAGGACCACCATGCATGCAACCGCCATCATGCTGCCGTAATCCTGTACCGGTGCGACTCTCGACAACACCAGTGAACCGAAGCCGATCGCATCGGTGACGCATGCCCACAATATCGGCCACTGCAACTGATACAAGGCTCGCTCCAACGCGCCGCGAGCCCTCGCTTTGGTGTCGAGATTGCCATCGTCGAGATCGTACTCCTGATGAAAACGGAACATCCAATGCATCGTGGTCGCGACGGCGACAACCATCACGATCGACGACAGCATCGACGAGACCATCGACAATTCCCATTCCAACAACACCAGCAACGCACGGGTGACGACGAGCGACCACTGCACGATCACGATCATGATCAATGCCCAACGCACGGAGCGGAATCCGACGAGCATAAACACGGTCAGGCTAATCGTAGAGTACAAGGCCAACCGCTCGCCATCTCGCTCGATTTCACGAAAGCCTTCATCCACCATCGCCAAATGTCCAACGAGCATCCCGTCGCGGACCGCGTTGGTGAAACCCCGAAGCTCTGCCAGTGTCTTCTGAGTTGCCGACGAATCGGCATCGGCATCGAGCAGCACCCCGATCGCTACCAGATCGGTTTCGCGAGCATGCGTTTGTCCAATAAACAGTTCGCGATACTGTTCTGCGATGCGATCTTTGGAATCCAGCAATGGATGATTTGTCGGTTTGCCAGTGAAGGAACCGAGTAACGATGGTCCGCGCAGGGTACCGAGCATGTCATCGATGCGCGAGATGTCGAGGGCATAGCGGACTCCATCGATCGATTCGATCTCGGATCGGAGTTTTTTTGCGCGCTCGATCCCTTGCCCGGATCCATCCCATAGACCAGGATCGCGATACGCGAACACGAGAAAGCGAGACACGCCGAAATGCGACTCGAGCTGTTCGAATGCTATCCGATCGGGATCCCCCTCCGGAAACATCCGTTCCAGCGATCGATCCAAATGCAACTGTTGCGACAGCGGCCAAGCCGCTACGAAGAAGGCGACCGCAAGCAAAAATAACCAGCCGCGGTATCGGATCATCATGTCGGGATTGGAATCCGTTTCGGTTGAAAAAAGGAACGGACATCAATCCACTCCATGCCAGCTCGACGGGCCGCTTCGATTCCCAGATCCGAATCCTCAAATACCAGGCAGTCCCCGGCCGGAACCCCCATTCTCAACGCGGATTCGAAAAACACGTCGGGCTCGGGTTTGTGCCGTGGGGTATCCTCCGCAGCGACAATCACGTCGAACCAGTCGGACATGTGAACTTGCGCCAATTGTCGGCTCACAATGTCGCGACATCCACCCGTGGCAACCGCGATCGGCTTGTTCCCTCGCAGGGTGCGTGCCACGTTCACCACCTGCTCAATCGGCTCGAGCAAGTGGATCAGCTCGAGGAATGCCTGCTCCTTGCGGTTGGCCGTTGAAACTGGGTCGACGTTGACGTTTTGCTCGCGTGAGAGCAATGCGATAATCCGGTCGCTAGGCATTCCACCCAAGGCGTAGAACCGATCCTCTTCGAATCGAATCCCTACGTCGGTCATGGTACGGTGCCATGCCAGGTAATGAACAGGCATGGAATCGACGAGGGTACCATCGCAGTCAAAGATGACGGCTTTGGCGGACTCGATTCGGCTCCAATCGATCATCCGCCGGATCCCAGGATAACGGGGATCTGAATAGCGCGTCCGCCGCGCAGGACAGTGAGCAGCACTTGCTCACCTGCTTTCTTGGTTTCGATCACGCTTAGCAACTCGTCAGCCCGACCGATTTTCTGTCCATCGACTCCGGTGATCAAATCGGCCTGGCTGTGATCGACGACTTCTTGTTCGAAGGTCGCAAACCCACGACGAACTTGACGACGCTCGATGCGAGACCCCTGCAATCCCGCTTTCTCGCCCGGCCCGCCGGGAGTCAAGACGACGATCAGCAGCCCCTTCTCGGTTTCGAAGACTTTTTCGATTCCGATCGTTGGACGGGCGACGCGACCGGTTGCGATCAGCTGCGGCACAACACGGTTCATCGTATTGACGGGAATGGCGAATCCGATCCCGGCATTGTCCCCGCTCCGAGTTGCGATTGCGGTATTCATGCCGATCAATTCGCCGCGTGAATTTAGAAGCGGGCCTCCCGAATTTCCTTGATTGAGCGCCGCATCGATTTGAATGATCGAACGGATCTGCCGACGAGTCTTGGAGGTGATTTGGCGGTTGAGGCTTGAAATGATCCCGGTGCTCATGGTCCGCTCCAAACCGAACGGGTTTCCGATGGCGATGATATGCTGACCGACACGGAGGGTACTCGAGTCCCCCCAAGGGATGGGAAAAAGGACCTCGGCCGGCGCGGGGATCCTCAGCACGGCGATATCGTTGTCCGGATCCTGGCCAACGAGCTCGGCTGGATACGATTTTCCGTTGAACAGGGTGACGTTGATGTCGCGAGCACCTTCGATGACGTGGTAGTTGGTTAGCACATGGCCTTGCTGATCGATGATGGAGCCACTGCCGTTCCCTTCGATTTCCGCGACCATCAGGAACGCCTCCGGTTGGATCGAACGGGTGGCAATGTTGACCACCCCGCGATTGACCGTCTCGTAGACGGCCACATGGATCGCTTCTTCGCTCGAGGATGGAACGAATCCCTCGGGGAGTTGCAATGCCGGTGGGGTGGTACCCACGGGAGCTGGCGTGATCTGGGAACCGGGTGCGGTGAACGATCCTTCGCGTTGGGGAATACCGAACGCTCGGTTTTCGTTCCCGTGGCCAAGGAATATCCAGCCGAACAACCAACCCAGCCCGAGTATCACCCTGGCGGCAAGCGATTTTCGCAACATGGCGATCCGTTCCTGTGCATGGTGTTGTTCTGGGTGCTTTTCGTGCGCGTGCCTTCTCAACGAACCGCTGCTCGTGCTCGATCCTCGTGTCGATTGTATCATTCCATGATGGTCAACGGGTATGGTCAACGGGCTGGGCAGGCGGGAATTTGCGACTGGATATCGAAAAGCGATCGTGCGCGCGAGCCGTCCGGTTACGAGCACGAGGACCGTCCGAAACGGCCGACTGAGCACGCGTACGGTGGAATCCGCAGACATCTCCACCCTCGTCGATTAAAATTCAACTTCCGGACATGTAGAGTAGGATTTGCCGTGGTGATTCTAACGGAACGACTTCGAATTATCCCAGTGTCCCGTGCCTTGGCGGTCGCCGAGCTCCAAGACCGTATCGCATTTGCTTCCTTGCTTGACGCAGAGGTGCCCGCAGACTGGCCACCGGATTCCCTTGCCGACGCGCTGTTGTTCTTCTTGGGCTTGATGGCGGAACATCCCGATTGGCTTGGTTGGCTAGGTTGGTATGCAATCGCATGCGACAAGCCAACGCCGACACTCATTGGAAGCATCGGGTTCAAAGGGCCGCCACGCGGGGATGGTGAGGTCGAGATCGGGTACTCGGTACTGCCAAAGTACCGACGTTTTGGCTATGCAACCGAGATGGCCCGCGGGCTCGTCCACTGGGCACGCAGTGTGGGGGGCGTTCAAACCGTGATTGCACAGACGACGGATGACAACCTAGGCTCACATCGCTTGCTATTGAAGCTCGGGTTTGTTCCGTCTGGTCAGGGCGAAGACGCTGGAAGTACCCTCTACAGGCTCGTGTTTGCGGAACGGGCCTGAAATAGCAAGTCAACGAATCGTCCGCTCGGCGATGGAGTAGCAGGGATTACCGATCAGTTTGAGGTCGAGGTATCCCTGGGTGAGCTACGATTTGTTCCTTCTGGCATGCTTGACAGCTAGTCAAAACGGTTTTTCGATCGTGTGTCCCTCGCTCACGCGACTTCTTTGGCAGTTTCCAGCAAAACCACACACATCGCAGTGGCCAACTCGCCGCGGCCGATTTCGCCGACTCCCTCGCCGGTCTTTCCCTTGATGTTCACCCGCGATACGTCCGCTCCGAGAATCTGCGCGATCCTCGTTCGGATCTGCAGCTTCATCGACGCAAGTTTGGGTCTCTCGAGTTGCACCACCGCGTCCAGGTTCACCAATGCAAACCCCGCTTCGCGCACGCGATGCATGGCGAGTGAAAGCATTTCGCCGGAGTCGCGGCCGCGATTTTCTTCGGCAGTGTTCGGGAACAATTCACCGATGTCTGGGAGACCTGCTGCGCTGAGCAAACTATCGGTGACCGCATGCAGGAGCACATCGGCATCGGAGTGACCGACAAAGTGCATTCCCTCCCCGACGATGCAACCTCCGAGGATCAATTGTCCTCCCGATGCGATGCGATGGGAATCAAACCCTAGACCGACACGCTGGCTCACTGAACCCCCGACGGATTGAAATAGGTTGGCTCGTTGCCCCGTTTCCACTTGATGTTGCAACCGATGCTCGGTCGTTGCTCGGCAGGTACTTCAACCCCGTCGATCAATTGATCCAGTGCCCGTCGCATGTCGGACCCGTTGAGCGGTTTGCCGTTCCCCGGCCGAGAGTCATCCAGTTGACCTCGATAGACCAACCGTCGGGAACCGTCGAAGATGAAGAAATCTGGAGTACACGCCGCGCGGTAGGCCTGGGCGACCTCCTGGGTCTCGTCAAACAGATAGGGAAACGTGTACCCCTGCTGGGCCGCTTCCTGTTTCATCATCTCCGGCGAATCGTCTGGGTACGCAGTCACATCGTTCGAACTGATCGCGACGAAATGGATGCCGCGCGATTCGTAGTCCTTGGTGAGCCGAACCAACTCGGGCGCCACATGCTTCACGAATGGGCAATGGTTGCAAATGAACATCACCACCAATCCCTTCCCGGTCGCGATTTCGCTGAGCGAGATCGTCTTCCCGTCGATATTCAGCAATCGGAAATCGGGAGCGGACGTTCCTAACGGCAACATCGTACTGGCGGTCTTGACCATTCGTTTATTTCCTTGTTCCGAACGAGTATCGCTTCGCTTCAATTACATCCAAGAATAACGCGTTATCGCAATCCTTCAACCGATCCGCGGTCGGCAAGACTGCGATGGGTATCCACTCCAACAGATGCGATTACCGCTGCCCCTCAAACCGCCAGCAGGAGTGGTGCTGCTTCATCCCGATATGTGGATAATACGATTCCGCCTTCGGCGCTGCCAGGAGCGTCAGCGACGTGCCTCTACCCGCGATTTCGTGCGTTCGGCGAACCAACTCGCGACCGATCCCTTGCCCTTGAAACCGTTCGTCGACCGCCAAATCCGACAGATACGTGCAGTAACTCCAATCGGTGATCGCTCGCGAGACTCCCACCAATTCCCCCGTGTCGGTCCTAGCTGTCAAAAGGATATTGGCGTGCTTGAGCATCCCTTCAATCACCGGTCGATTTTCGACCGGACGACGCTCGGCGAGGGTGGATCGCTGGAGGACATCGATGAAGTCGTCGACCGTAAGGCTGGGTTCAAGTTGATACTGGATTGCCATCGGGGAAGTAGGTTCGCGAAGGAATTAACACAGTCACGCTAGGCACGTCCGAGTCCGGTGGGGAGGGTGGTTCGTACGGGTTGATCCTCGTTCAGGTATTCCGCGAAATGCGAGCAGCATGCCGCAGTTTGAACGCCTCATAATCCTCACGCGTGTCGATGCCTCGAGGCGCATGCGGTACGACCCCCACGACGATGCCATGGCCGGCTTGGAGAAAACGAAGTTGCTCGAGTTTTTCGATTTGCTCAAGTGGGCTGGCGGGGAGTTTATCCAAGGCGAGAAGGAACTCGCGACGGTACGCATAAATTCCGATGTGCTGCAGAAATGCGGGAGGCTCGGCGCGAAGCAACGCATCGTCCCAGGACCTTGGGTGCGGGACCACCGACCGACTGAAATAGAGGGCGAATCCATGGTGGGAGCGGACGACTTTCACGCAGGCGGGATCTTCCAGATCGGACCGGCGGCGAATCGGCGTGGAGAGGGTCGCAACCGAGGCGATGGGGTTTTGCTCGAGCAATTCGATGACCGCATCGATACTAGCACCTTCAATTTCTGGCTCGTCGCCTTGAACGTTGACGAAGATCGAGACATCGGTCCGGACGCGGGCCACTTCGGCGATCCGGTCGGTTCCCGACTGGGCATTGGGGTCGGTCATTTGGAACCTTGCCCCGAATCCTTCCACCATCGCAGCGATGCGGGGATGGTCGACGGCGATGGTGATTCCGCTAGAGCGCATCGATCGGGACGCGGAGCGGTAGGTGTGCTCGAGAACCGATGACCCGGTTTCAGCCAGGAGCAGTTTTTCCGGGAGTCGCGTGGAAGCAAGCCTCGCAGGGATGACGATTTCGGCGGTCACGGCAAAATCCTCGAAAATCATGAAAAAACCTCGGGGGAAAATCCCGAGGTTTGGTGAGAGAGGCTCCGGTGGGAGTTGAACCCACGCATGGCGGATTTGCAATCCGCTGCCTTAGCCACTTGGCTACGGAGCCGCGTTCGTGGTTTTAGTGAAAATGGTCCCGACGGTCAATATGAGTACCTCTTCCAAGGTCATCGGCTTACCAACCACTGGGAGGTTCATTCCTCGCCTTCGCGAAAGCTTCCTGGCGACTTTGAGGGCGGAGCTCCCTGTGCTTGCCTCGCGCGGTTCATGCCCGCATTCATGCCTTGGAGAAAAGGATCCGACAACTCCTTCAAGACCTTGTCGAACTCCTCTTGGGTCTTGGAGTTCTTGAGTGATTGAATCGGAGCATTGGCAAAAATCAAGAACCCGGACACCGTCTGATGCATTTGCTCTGGTTTCAGAGCGGCAATACCGGCTCGGGCCTGTCCCATGACCAACTCCCAACCGATCACCATTTCCTTCGGAAGCCACCTTCCGTCGCTTGGCACGAGCTGCAAGGGGACACTTTGCACTCCCGCCGGACCTGGCATCTGTAACGTCACCTTGGCTTCGTTGTTCGATGTCGTCTCGACGGTATAGGGGATTCCTGCGAAACCGGTGAGCTGGGCTCGGATTGGATCTCCTTCCGGCAAGGTTTTTCCGAGTTCCTGTGCACTTGCAATGAGATTGGTGCTCCAGGCCTGAAGCAATTCACGGACTTGTCCTTGCTGCAGTCGCTTGCCATCAAAGAACTCGCTTGGCAAATAGCTCTCGAGCATAGCGATGATCGCAGGGTAAGATTTCTCGAATTTGGCCTTTTCACTAGCGGGGATTGGGAGAACCGAGTTGTTGAGGATGAACTGCTGTTGCTTTTTTGCAATTTCGAAGATGGTGTTGCGTGTTCGGCGGACCATGTCGAAGGTTTTTGGGTCTACCTGTTTCGCGAACGAGGTGACCAACCCTTCGATTTCGTCCTGTTTCTTGGTGGGAAATGCGTCCCACAGGACCATTATGTTGTTCTTCTTCAATTCCGCCATAATGGTGTCGACAAACGCCTTCGCATCCAGATTGTCGAGCGCCGGGACGGCGGCAGCAGCCGATGAGCCGGATGAACCGCTCGAGCCGGGTGCAGATGAGGCGGTAACGCCCTCCGAACTGCCGTCCGAAGGATTGGCCCGCTTCTTGCCCGCCATCGTTTTGGCCTGCTCGACACTTGCCGGGCTTAGCTTATCGAACGGGATCCGCATGTCGCGACCGTCTTTGAGACGGATCACCACCGAGTCGCCGTCGAGCCGGCGGTAATGCGCTTTGACCGTGTACTTGCCGCTGCTGTCGACCCACTCAACCGGATCTTTGTGGGAGCGATCCTGCGCTACGCTCATGGAACCAGCGGCCAGGAATAATGCGGTACCTAACACCAACAACTTCATCGCCTGTCGACCCATCACCTTGCACTCCCTAGAAAGCCATTCACCGAACCGATTTCCAAGATACTTCATGAAACCGAATGCCGCTTGATCTCGACTAAACTGGAGACCATTTTATTCATTTTATCCTCCGGGCAGTTGATGGTCCGGGTATTCGAAAAACCCTCGCCCCGACTTGACGCCGAGAGATCCGTTCTGCACCAATCGCTCTACATGATCCAAAAGCGGCCCCCATGAGGCATCCCCCTCCACGAACCGCGCGTGCGACATGGTCTGGTGGATCACATCCAACCCGATCTGATCCATGATGCCAAATGGACCCGCGGGCATACCGGTCGCCTTGCGCCAGGCAAGCTCGATCTCCTCCGGCGTCGCCACACCACGATCCAGCAGTTGCAACGCCGACTGCAGCAGACTTTTCAGCATCCAATTGAAGACGTAACCGGTGTTCTCAACACGATTGACAATCGGAGTCTGCCCGATTCGGCAAGCCAGATCAACCAGTCGCGCTCGCGTCTGATCGCTGGTAAGGGGAGATGATGCGATATCCACAATCGTTGCCTTCCAGATCGGCACATGAAAGTGAAAATGCGCATAACGCTCCGGTGCAACGACATGTTCAGAAAATGTTGACGGAGTGAAGTATGAGCTGTTGGACGCAATCAACGTCGATGGAGGAAACACCTGCGAATATCCCTTGAGAATACGCCGCTTCAAGGAGACGTGCTCAGGAACCGATTCGAGCAGCAGGTCGGGTATCTTCGTCGGCTCTTGGAACTCCGCTCCGATGGGGCCGGTCGCTTGAACAAAGGACAAGCGACTCAACAGGGTCGCTTCGTCAATGTGCGGCCAATATCCTTCAGCACCAAATCGAATCCGTTGCGCGAGGATCCAATCTCGCGACGCTTCGAGCGCCTGCGGAATCGAATCGAGCAGCGTGACCGAAATCCCGAATGCGGCCATCTGACCCGCGATTTGACGGCCAGTCCAACCGGCCCCCACGATCGCCACGTTCCGCACCGGATGCTCGACAACGCTCAATTCCATGCCTTTCCTCCATACCGCTCGTCGCCCCCCCGATCCGCAAGGGGGTATCCGAGTGGTTTTCATCGCAAAAGTTTGTAAGCTATCGCGATCTCAAGTGCCATGCCAACCACGAAGCCCTATCTCGTCGAATGCATCGTATCCGGAGGCCAAACCGGGGTCGACCGGGCTGCGCTCGATGCGGCGATTGAACTAGGGATTCCTCACCGCGGATGGTGCCCGAAAGGCCGTAAAGCAGAAGATGGCATTATCCCGAACCGATACCAGCTCCGAGAAACCACTGGCTCGGATTACGCGGAACGAACACGTCGAAACGTAGAGGATTCGGATGCAACCCTTATTCTCACCCTTAGTCCAGCCAATGATTTGCAACTGCGAGGGGGCACGCTGCTGACCTGGAGTTGCTGCCAGCAATCGGCTCGCCCGGTCCTGGTCATTCGATTGCAGCGCCCAGGCACGGACAAACGGATCCAGGAGTGGCTGTCCCAAAACCGCGTCTCAGTCCTCAACATTGCCGGCCCCCGGGCCAGCAAGCATCCTGGGCTCTACCAGAGCGCGAAATCCTACCTTTTGCGGGTTCTGAAGTCCCCGGAGCCCTAGCATTTCCGATTGACGAAACCGAAACCTTCGGTGTAATCTTTTCCGTGGAAGGACTGGGTTGATAGGCTCGTGGAAAAGGATCCACGACCGGCTTGGTACTCCGCAGATCGAATCGATTCCTCGAATCAAAGCCGAAGGCCCCCGAAAAACGGGCCTGTGCTGCCGCGTTTTGCCGACGCGTTCCGCATGGCAGAGGGATCCACCTAGCAAAGGGTAAACCATGGCAAACGAGCTCGTAAGCAAGCTGATTGAGGCAGGCGCGCACTTTGGTCACCGTGTCAGCCGCTGGAATCCCAAGATGGCGCCGTATATTTACGGTCGCAAAAATCTCATCCACATCATCGACATCCGCGAAACGCTTCGCGGTATGCTCCGCGCGAAAAAATATTTGACCAAAGTGGCCGCCGGCGGATCCCTGGTCCTTTTCGTCGGTACCAAACGACAGGCCTCGGAAGTCATCCAACGCGAAGCCACCCGCTGCGGGATGCCGTTCGTCAGCGAACGATGGCTCGGTGGATGCCTCACCAACTTTCGCACCATCCGCGACCGAATGGGCCGCTTGGAAGAGCTCGAATCCATCATCAACAGCGATGCGATCAACGGCTACTCGAAGAAGATGCAGTCCGCTCTGAATCGTGAGTATCGCAAGATCTACCGCAACCTGAACGGTATTCGGACCCTGAACCGGATCCCCGAGTGCCTTGTCATTATCGATCCCAAGAAGGAAAAGAACGCCATTCGCGAAGCGAAGGCGTTGGGGATCACCACCGTCGCACTGATCGATACCGATTGCGATCCCACTCAAGTCGATTTGCCAATCCCAGGCAACGACGACGGTATCCGCTCGATCGACTTGATCGTCAAGCAGTTGGCCGACGCGGTTTTGGCGGGCAAATCGGAGAACCCCGAACTCATGAAGACCGTGCCTCAATCTGCCGCTTCATCGGAGACCGTTTCGGAAATGGCGGCCATGGCGGAGAAAGAAGCCCTAGAGTAACGACTTTTTTCCTTCGATCGACCGCACGGTGGGGCTCCCTCAGCCCCGCCCTCAACTACAGAACAAGCACTGTTTCATAGAGGAATCTCTCTCATGTCGACCATTTCAGCGAATGACGTAGCGGAACTCCGCAAGCAAACTGGCGCCGGACTGATGGATTGCAAAAAAGCACTCCAGGAATCTAACGGCGATTACGAAGGGGCTCTCGAGTATCTTCGCAAGAAGGGACAAAAGGTCGCCGAGAAGCGAGCTGACAAAGCAGCGACCGAAGGGTGCGTCGTGACCGCACTCAATTCCGCGAAGACGACCGGCGTCGTTCTCGCACTCTGTTGCGAAACCGACTTCGTCGCGAAGAACGATGCCTTCACCGACTTGGCCAAACGGCTGGTGCAATTGGCCCTCGACAACAACATCGAAACCGTCGACCAACTCAACGCCTTACCCATCGATGGCATGACCGTCGCCGAAAAACTGGTCGAGCAGACCGGCAAGACCGGCGAGAAGATCGTCGTGTCGGAACTGCATCGATTGACGGGAGACAAACTCGCGACCTACATCCATGCCGGTAGCAAGATCGGGGTCCTGCTGTCGTTCAAAGATGGTGGCAAGGCAGGCGCTGACGAATTCTTCCGTGGTGTCGCGATGCACATTGCCGCGATGAAGCCGTCGATCATGCATTACTCGGAATTCGATCCGGCCTTTGTCGCCGCGGAAACCGAGTCAATGCAAAATCGGATCAAGACCGAGAACGAAGATCTCGCGAGATTGGGCAAAACACTCAAAACCGTCCCTCAGTTCGTCAGCCGACTCCAATTGACCCCAGAGGTCATGAAAGCTGCCGAGGACGCGATCAAGGCGGTGTTGCAGTCCGAAGGCAAGCCCGAGAAGATCTGGGAAAAAATTGTCCCGGGCAAGATCGATCGATTCATCGCCGACAATACGCTGCTCGATCAAGACCGATGCTTGCTCAACCAGTTCTACGTTCTGGACGAGACCAAGACGGTAGAAGCCGCGATCAAAGCGTTTGCGGAACAAGCCGAGATCAGTGCGTACCGCCGAGTAGCGATCGGGTAATATTCCACGCCCATCGCAATGCCTCTGCGACGCGTCACCCGAACTGCGCATCGCCGTAGGCGATCAATACTAGCGGAACGGCGCAAGCCGTCCGGTCAGAAGTGAGGCAAACATGGCAACGTCTTGCGCGCTTCAACCCGGATGCTCGTCATCGCCACGCGGGGATCTTCGACGCATCTCGGCTATCAAGTTCGGTCAGTTCCTGTCGACGCTTCGAAGCGCAGTAACCAAACACACGCCGAGCGATCCTCGTTTCGATGGGGCTTGTCCCCATCGGACGGCAATCGCAACCAGCAAGCGATAGCGACGCGGCCCCCATGCCCTTGGGCTTGCCCCCCGAACTGAGTATCGCCGTAGGCGATCAATACTAGCGGAACGGCGCAAGCCGTCCGGTCTGAACTGAGGCAAACATGGCAACGTCTTGCGCGCTTCCACCCGGATGCTCGCGCATCTCGGCTAATAATAAGTCCGGTCCATGCGCGAGCACG
>JBKDXO010000140.1:0-4197 GCA_046306195.1 Planctomycetota bacterium
GCGTCATGCCTCAGAAAATCCCGGGGGTTCGGGGGCAGAGCCCCTGAGGACCACTGGACGGAGGATCGAAAACTTTCAGATTTTCGAATCGGCTATATTGCCTATTTACTAGACGGTCGCTCATCCCCAACCCTTCTCCCCCGCAGGGGAGAAGGGAGCAAGAGGGTTGCGATGGGCCTCGCGTGCTGGTTGTGATCATGGCTCCATGCGGACGAGCCGCATGGTGGCCTTTTCGTTACATCGACTCACCAAGCGGCGTCAGCGGCCAAGGAATGGTTGCGCCTAAGGGATGAATGCAAACTCGTTGGAGTTGATCAAAACCAATACCAACGTGGCTCGGGATTGCCGCTCGAGAAACTCTCGGCAGCGGTCCGATTCCTCCGGCGTGGGTCGCCGAGAAAAAACCGTCTCGAACAGGGCCGTCACAAACATTTTGTCCTCACCCACGAGAGACCGTGCGAGTGAGGATGCAGCCTGCGATGCCAGCTCGCCATTCATCAGCGACAAAGCTTGCGGGGCGACGATCGAAGTCTCCCGTTTCGGGCACGAGAGAGTGTTTTCGGGCTGGTCGAATGTCTCCATCCACGGCAACCGCAAGTTGCGCTTCTGCACCAGATAAATACTGCGGACGCTCTGCTCGGCATCTGGCGAGGGGTACCAGCCTTTGGTCTTTGTCTCGTTGTCGTCGAGGAACGCCGGGTTCGACTTGAGGATGTCTTCGCTCAAAGTGGGCCAAATCGGAGGTCCGCCGGCGCGATGCTGCAGAAGTCCCGACACCTGCAAGACGCAATCGCGAAACTGCTCGGCGCTGAGTCGCTTCAAGTTCACGCGCGCCGAAGCCCAGCGCGTCGCATCGGATTCCTGGCCCCGCCCCCCCGAAATCGCCCGTCGGCGATAGGCGTTCGAGGTGACGATCTGACGCAGTAAATCCTTCGTCGACCAACCTCTCTCCGTCCACTGGCAAGCCAGGTAATCGAGCAGTTCCGGCTGGGTCGGCGGGCTACCGGTCATCCCGAAATCATTTGGGGTTACAACCAGCCCTTGGCCAAAGCACATCTGCCATACACGGTTCACCGCTACGCGAGCGGTCCAGGGATTCTCCGGACTGCAGATCCATCGCGCCAGCGCCAATCGACGCCCGGTGCTCTTCCCCTCGTGCACCGTTTCGATCCGGGGTGGATTCGGAAACAGCACCGACGGAAAGCCTGGTTCCACCAATTCCCGCGCCGCGCGATGATCCCCTTGAAACAAGACGTGAATCGGATCGATCGCCACCGAGTCATCGGTCATGATCAATCCTGTCTCGGGATGCTGCAACTGGCGCGTCAGCGACGCGATCGACCTGGCCAATCGCTCCCAGGTCTCCCGGTCTTCGGCACTTAGCGAGCTCATTAACTCTGCATCGGACGGCGGTTTGGCCTGAGCCAGTTCTTCCGTCGTGGATTCCTCGCTCAACTTCGGTGCATCGACTTGTTTGCGTTTGTTTTCTTGTTCACGCAGGCTCTCGATCGCCTTGTTCCGCTCGTCGATTTCGGCTTGGATACGTCGGTTGTGCGATTCGCGGGCTTGCTGAACGTCCAGCGTGTCGATGGAAAGATCGTCAGCGAAACGGGTGGCAGCAAAGAAAGCTCGCAATCGGTAATGGTCCGCCTGCGACAAGGGGTCGGTCTTGTGATCGTGGCAACGGCAGCAGGACATGGTCAGCCCCAGCATCGCGCTGGCAGTGGTCTCGGTCAGATCGGTGAGTACCTCGACGCGTGCACGATCTTGTTCGTTGAACAGTTTGGCAGCGTTGTCGTAGGGGCCCAATCGCAGGTAACCGGTGGCGATCAAGCAGTCCTGTTCGTCGGCATTCCGCGGAGGCCCCGACAGCAGTTCGTCGCCAGCCAACTGCATGGTCACAAAGCGATCGAACGGGAGGTCTGCATTGCACGCGCGGACGACCCAGTCGCGATACCGCCAAGCGTTCTTGCGGAACTCATCCCAATCGAATCCATTGCTGTCGCTGTACCGAACGACGTCCAGCCACAGTCTGGCGCTGTGTTCGCCATAGGCGGGGGATGCCAACAACCGATCGACGACGCGCTCGTACGCATCGGGCGACGCGTCCTGGACAAAGGCGTCGACCTCCTCCTGGTTCGCCCGTAGTCCGGTCAGGTCGAGCGTTGCTCTCTGGATCCAAGCACTGCGATCCATCTGGGGTGCTGGCTCGTATCCCGCCTCGCGCCATGCGGTTTCCAGGAAAGCATCGGTCGGGCTTTCCATACCGTCGCTAACGATCGGTGGTGCAGGCCGACGGATCGGCTGCAACGACCAAAGATCCAATCGTTCGCCTCGAAAAAGAACGCGAATCGGATTGCGCGGATCGGTCCATGCGTCTCCGAACTCTGGCTCATCGGCAATCTCTGGGCCATCGGCCACGACGGTATTCATGGCAAACAGGACAATCAGCAGCCCAGCGATTCGATAAACCCACTGCGACCGCTTCCTATTCATATCAGAATGTCCATCAAGGGTTTGGCCGAACCCGCCACACCGGTGAGCCGTTCATCGCGTCCATTGATCTCAAAATACAACCTCTCGAAATCGATCCCCATCGCGGTCAAGATCGTCGCGTGCAAGTCTCGGAACGGAATCGGCCGTTCTGTAGCCATCAAGCCCAACTCATCGGTGGCTCCAATATGCGTGCCCGGGCGAATCCCTCCACCGGCCATCCACAACGTGAAGCCAGCCGCATTGTGTTGGCGACCGAGGTTCCCTTGCTTCATCGGCGTTCGTCCGAATTCGCTCGCCCAGACCACCAGCGTCGAGTCGAGCAAACCGCGCTGCTTCAGGTCGGCGATCAAGCCTGCGACTCCGACGTCGGTCCAACGAGCCCGAGGCGTGTGATTCTCAATCAATCGATCGTGCGCGTCCCAACCGTCTTTGTCGGGCATATCGTACAGTTGCACGAAACGCACCCCCCGCTCGACCAATCGCCGAGCCATCAAGCATTTCCTCGAAAAGCTTTGCGTGCGAGGATCCTCTTGGTTGATGCCGTAAAGTTGATGGATATGCTCGGGCTCGCTATCGATACCTCCCACTTCGAGAGCAGCCGATTGCATCCGATATGCCAACTCGTACGACGCGATCCGCGCATCGAGTTCCAGGAAGCCGGGGTTCTGTTGGCGATGAGCGCGATTCAGCTCTTGCATCAAGTCGATCGCGTTTCGTTGTTCGCTCGCGAAGGGATCGCCGGGTACCAAGTCGACGACCGGCAAGCCGCGATCGCGCATGCGCGTCGGCTGGAATGCGGGGGGCAGAAACCCATTGGAGTAGTTTGCGGCACCTCCGAGCGGACCGGCATCGAACAGCACGACATAGCCCGGGAGATCGGTATTCTCCGTGCCGAGCCCATAGGTCAACCACGAACCGAGACTGGCTTTGCCAGCGCGAACATCGCCCGTGTGCAGTTGGTAGCTGGCGGGTGCATGGTTGTTGGAATCGGCCTGCATGGAGTGAATGAAACAGAGATCGTCGACGTGCTTGGCGATGTGCGGCATCAAATCGCTGACCCACGTTCCCGATTCCCCGTGCTGCCGAAAAACGAAGGGGCTCTTCAGGATCGAATCATCGCAGCCATGAAAGACGTTGGCGTGCCTCGTCGCTTCCAGCGCCGCCCGAATCGAGGGTGGCACCGGCTTGCCGTCGAGTTCGTTCAAAGCCGGCTTGTAGTCAAACGTATCGACCTGGGACGGACCGCCGACCATGAACAGAAAAATCACCGATTTGGCGCGCGGGGCAAAGTGCGGCTTGCGGGCTGTGTAGGGTTGCAGTGGATCGATATCGGCGACAGTTCGACGCGTGTCGTCGGCATGCGTGCGCTGAGACTCCAACCCTAGAAGCGCTAGCGAACCGAAGCCGCCACCCAGCGAGGCGACGAACCGGCGACGTTCGTATAGGGGAATCGAATTCGGCATGTCTAGTATCCTCGGATCCTCCCTAAAGAGACACAGCCGACAAAAGTCGATTTTCGTTTCCATGAGCCTGAGGCGCTAGCCGATTTTTTCCACGTCAAACGAACTCGGCTAGCCCGCATATTTCATGCGTTTATTTTCTTGTCCCTATAGCGCGAAAGCCTTAGTTCTGGTATCCATTGGAGTTACGACACTTCAGGACCACCAGATCAAAGGCTTACGGCAATGACAGATTGTACAC
>JBKDXO010000141.1:0-18040 GCA_046306195.1 Planctomycetota bacterium
CTCGCTTTCTCCTTCCAACTCAGCCGTTTCGCCCACGTGGTCAAAAAGAGTCGATACGAGAACGTTTGCTGATTGTTGCCGCAGGCTCAAAGCCCTTTTGCTTTTCCAGGCGATTGAGGATAGTCTTTAGTTGCATCTTGATGCCCGAGGTTGGAGTGATGAAGTTGTGGTAAACCTCATTCTACCGCTTCGAGTTCAAGATGCTTTCCTTGTTCTGATTGCGACCCAAAATCGCAATCGATATAATTGACGTGTTGCCGTGGAGGATAGAGCTCTGGTGGGAACCAACTCGAGCGCCACGGTAGGCGGAAGACGAGACGGGGGTTGACTCGGTAGACCCCGGCGCTCTTACGCTCCATCAAGGCTCGTTTTCCGAGCACTGCGTAAAATCCAACGTCCTGCTCCTACCATACGGAAGAAGTGTTTTTACCCACTAATTCTGCGGATGAGCCCAAATGGGAAAGTGGTATCCGGTTCTTCACCTGAGGCTTTGATTAAAGCGAATCCTGGAGCGGATATACTGATTCTCAGTGTCAAGCTGAGCGACCGAAGTGAGTAAGACCTCCGCAGAACAAAATGTTGCACCGGAGTTGCGGTCGGAGGGTTTTCTGTTTTTCGAGCATCCACCGGCCGCAACCCGAAGATCGCCAGCATTCGCGAGGCAAACCGGATGAACGCAACAAGACAGCGTGACGCGGTAGCTCGTCAGGCCAAGAGTGATTCGTCAGCAGCCCTTCAATCTGCGCGCGAAATTTCTGATCCTTGGTTCCGCGCCCAGGCACTTGCTCATGTCGCTCGTTACACAGATGGACAGCCAAAACAAATCGCAGATCAGGCTGCTGCTGCCGCTGAGGATTGCTCAGACGCCTACAAACAGTGTGCCGTCCGCGCATGGGAAATCGCCGCACTTGCTGAACGATCCGACAACAAGGCAGCATTAGCCCGGCTTAAATCTGTTTTGTCCAAGATTGAAACAGTAGCTCCACCGTCATCACGATCCGACGCGTTGTCATTGTTGCTCCATGCTGCGGCACGCATCAGTACGGATGCGGCACAGAATGTTGCCAAAATCATCGTCCGCATTAGCAACAGTGACTCTCATTGGCGTTGTCAACGTGCCGCTGTCGATGCGATCGGAATCGTTCACCGTCTCAGTCCCGAATCCGCATTGTCGCTCTCCGAAGAGATTTCGAATGGGAAACTCAGGTTGAAATGTGATAAAGTCATGGCTGCCGGTGGCACGTCACCACGCGAATTCTTTTGGTGACGGGCTGGCGAACAAAGCGGTGAATGGGAGCCGCCGATGACGGGAGTTTTGAAAAGATAGTTTTTTGGCGGCGGTCCCCTTACCGCCTTCTTGCGAGAGGTTTATGAAAGATAACACGGTTCGTTTGCCAGGCAGCGTACGGGTGATCGGCTACGGGGGTTGGACATATGACGACGTGTATGCCCGGTTCAGTAACTTCGGCCTCTGGATCCCGCACGTGCAGCCCAGTTCCGATCAGCTCGTCTTTGACCAACTCGTCATCGACGGGCCCCAGTTCAACATTGACTGCCTTAGCGCCATCGGCTTAATCAACTCACTCTATCATACGCGCAAAGCTCATCTTGAATACAGGTTTTCAGGCGATTGGCTTGGGGGCATTGACTCCCTCTGCGGCTACCCGGCAACGGACCTAGGGCGAGGAACCTTTCCCATAACAGAGTTGTCGCTTCGCATAGATATTCGCCGTGCCGACATGGTTTTTGAAATCACCGGGCAGTGTGGCCCCGGTTTGCCGTGGACGTTTCACGACAACAAGTCCCCTGAGCGGTTGCCACAGTTCGATATCAAGTTTTCGGTGAACGACGCCAACCTAGTCCATTTCTTCGACCAAGAGGGCCACGTCGCAGCTTTCATGAGGAACCGCGACGCATACGTATTCAACCGTTAGTAAGTAGAAGGGCAGCACTAGGACAGGCATTGCGTTCCGTATTGGGGAATGCTGGCAAAGAAGGCTGGAGCCCCTTACCACGGTCCCTGTCTATGGAAACTTATCTGTTGATCGTGCCCCGATGCAATGATAGCCTTCAGTCGCTAGCACCATCACAATGCCTGTCCATGTTTCCTTCTATGAAACTGACGGAACGAATTGATGCAGTTGTGAATCGATTACGCCGTAAAGGCATGGACATTCGTCCACTAAGCCAACCGGAATGGGTCGTCGATATCGAGAAGCGAATCGGGTGTAAGCTTCCGGAAACGTATCGGGAATTGGTGAATCGTTATGCATTTCCTCCGCTGGAACTTGGATCGATCATCCTATTTTCCAACATTGGGGATGGGTCTTACGACGACATCACAACCGCCCCCTTTCAAGATCGGATCCTCGCTGCGTGGGTCGCCCAAGCTGGTTTCTTTCATTTCGCCAAGTCCGCTTGTGGCAAGTACGACCCCATTTGCTTGGATTTGGCTAACTCGCGGTATCCCAAGCAGGGCTCACTCGTGATGAAGTTCGATCACGAAGCGATTCTGTGCGAGCTTCCACAGGTAGAGCGGCACGTCGTGTCCGCGTCTTTTCTAGAGCTTTTGGAAGAATATGCTTAACCACGCGGTGCATCAGACATACGATGAAGTCCGGCGGTCAAAATTCGCCTCCGACGAACCAAAGCGGTGGATCGGCCGCTTCTCGATGGGCAGCACTAGAGGCAGCACTAGGACAGGCATTGCATTCCGTAACTGGGGAAGGCGGGCAAAAAAGTACAATGCCTGTCCATGTTTTCTTTCCGTATCGAGGGAGCCGTACCTCATCGAGATCGATTCGCGATAAGGCGGGAGACCACCGTCGGGCGATGGTGGATTCGGGGCGCGAAGGATTTTGGGTGGTTGGCAAACAAGTGGTCACTAGGCTCGAAGCTGCTGGTAAAAGTGAGCCCGAGGCGTTAGCCGAGTTCGTTGGACGTGAAAAAAATCGGCTATCGCCTCAGGCTCATAAAAACGAAAATTGATTTTTGTCGGCTGTTCGACCCGGATGCTTGTCCTCCACGGGCGGATCTTCGACGCATCTCGGCTAGTAAGGTCGGCCCTCTTCAGGATGTGAACGGGGTGTGTTTGCAGTAGAATGGAATCGAGTCGATCCGCCCGAACGGTTTTTTCCCTCCTTAACGTTGCCTGCCGCTCCATGCTTAATCAATCTTGGATGCCCGAGAATAGCGAACCATCCTGTCCCAGGATCCAGCCGATGCTGCGATTGTTTGCTGCTCTTCTCGTTGCGATCGTCGCTTGCGATGATGCATCAAGCCATGCCCAGGACCGAATCGAATTCAACCGGGATATCCGCCCGATCCTGTCGGAAAACTGTTTCCAATGCCATGGGCCCGATGAACGGCAGCGGCAGGGTGGCGTACGTCTCGATCGATACGAATCCGCGTCGCAACCCGGCGATTCGGGGAAACAGGCTATCCGTGTCGATAATCCTGCGGACAGCGAACTACTACTGCGCATCGTCTCCGAGGATTCGGATCTGGTCATGCCGCCGCCCGAAACCGGCAAGGTTCTCAAACCGGAACAGAAAGAATTGCTGCGACGATGGATCGAACAAGGGGCTGAGTACCAAGGACACTGGGCGTTCCTCGCGCCAGTGAGGCCGCCGGTCCCGCTCGCCGATCAAGCCCGCGATTATCCCAATCCCATCGATCGCTTCCTGCTCCAAAAACTGCGCACCGCGGGTTTCTCGTTTGCCCCGAGAGCGGACCGCGAAACCTTGTTGCGCCGCGTATCCCTCGATCTCATTGGCTTGCCTCCGACGATCGAGGAAATCGACGACTTTCTTAGCGATGATTCCCCCAATGCCTACGAACGGGTCGTCGATCGACTGCTCAGTTCCCCTCATTACGGAGAGAGGATGGCGCTGCAGTGGCTTGACCTGGCTCGCTACGCCGACAGCAACGGTTTCCAAGTCGACAGCTCGCGCCAGCAGTGGCCTTGGCGCGATTGGGTGATTCACGCGTTCAACAGCAACATGCCCTACGATCAATTCACGATCGAACAAATCGCCGGAGATCTGCTCCCCAACGCAACTCTCTCCCAAAAAGTGGCCACCGGATTCAATCGCAACCATCGCCTCAACGGCGAAGGGGGACTCATCGCGGAAGAATGGCGAGTGGAAACGGTCATCGATCGGCTCGAAACGACCGGGACGACATGGTTGGCCCTGACGTTCAACTGCTGCCGATGCCACGATCACAAGTACGATCCGATCTCGCAGCGCGATTTCTACTCGATGTTCTCGTACTTCAATAACATCGCCGAAAGCGGCATCCTGCAAGGGGAATCGCGCAACACCGAACCGGTGATCCCGGTCCCTTCCGAAGATCAACTGCATCAAGCAACGCTTTACGAACAGCAAGTTCGCGATGCCGAGCAGGCGCTGCGCGACGTCGAGAAGACGCTCCCTGAGTTGGTCGCGGCGTGGGAACGAGGATTCAAAGAAAAAATCGCTGCCAACCAAGCCGCTTGGAACATCTTGAATCCCACTTCGGTAGCAGCCGCTAGCGGTGCGACTCTCACGAAGCAGAGCGACGGTTCCTACCTTGCAGGTGGCGAGAACCCAACCCATGACATCTATGAAATCCAGTCGCCGATTTCTCAAGGGCTGTTTACGGGGCTGTTGCTCGAGTGCTTTCCCGACCCGGGCTTGCCCCAGCAAAGTTTGGGTCGCTATCCGAACGGAAACTTTGTGTTGAGCCGCGTCGAGGCATCGATCCACGCGCCGACACTCGCCGCACCCATCGTTGCTACGTTCACGCACGCCGAAGCGGACTATTCGCAAAAGGGTTGGGAAATCCAAAATACCGTTCAAGGTGACAAGTCCAAGGGATGGGCGGTCGATGGTCCAACGCGCAAAGAGATCTGTCGCGCGATGTTCCTGTCCGAAACCGGGATCGACGTTCCGCAGGATGCAACCATTACGATACGCCTCGTGCAAGAAACCCTCGCGCAACACAACATCGGTCGCTTTCGTCTGTCGTCCACCGGGCTTCCCAAAGGAAGCGTTGCCATCGGTGGATCGCAAATTCCCGATTCGCTTCGAGCGATTCTGGAACTTCCGCTTGCGGAGCGAAGCGATGCCCAGCACCAAGAGGTGCAGGACTTCTACCGAAAGCAATCCGAAGGCCCGATTCAGTTCGCCGAGACGAAAATTCAGGAGACCAAGAAGCAACTAACCGACTTCCGCACCAGTTGGCCGAACGTCATGGTCATGCAGGAAATCGAGAAGCCTCGCGATGCATTCGTCCTGGTTCGAGGCGAGTACGACAAACGGGGAGATGTCGTCACCGCGGCATTGCCCAAGATTTTTCCCCCGATGCCTGAGGGTGAACCCAATAATCGACTCGGCCTGGCCCGATGGATCGCGAATCGCAATCACCCTCTGACGGCCCGCGTGTGGGTGAACCGCATGTGGGAGCGTTTCATGGGTACCGGCATCGTCAAGACGATTGAGAATTTCGGTTCCCAGTCCGAATGGCCCAGTCACCCCGAACTGCTCGATTGGCTCGCGGTTGAATTCATGGAACCGACCCAAGCCTTGCATGTGCAGGATCAACCGGTCCACCCCTGGGACATGAAGGGCTTGCAGAAGCTGATCGTGATGAGCCAGGCGTATCAGCAATCGACCAGCCGCAAGGGACGCGAGCAACTCGTCGAACGCGATCCGGACAACCGATGGCTCGGTCGCGGTCCGCGATTCCGACTGCCGGGCGAGATCCTGCGCGACCAGGCGCTTCATGTCAGCGGATTGTTGTCGAGCAAGATCGGCGGACCGAGCGCACGCCCGTACATGCCCGACGGCGTGTGGGATGAGACCAGTGTCTATGGAGATCTTCGCAACTACCGCCACGACCAGGGGGAAGGGCTCTATCGTCGAAGCCTCTACACGGTGTGGAAACGAACTGCTGCACCGCCGTCGATGCTGATCTTCGATGCCCCGAATCGCGAAATCTGCACCGTCAGCCGGTCTCGCACCAACACACCGCTGCAGGCGCTGTCGCTCATGAACGAAGTCACATTCGTCGAAGCGGCGAGGAAGCTCGGCGAGCGAATGCTCAAATCCGACGCGCCGACCTCTGAAGAAAAATTAGCGCACGGTTTTCGATTAGTGACCGGACGCCAACCGGCGGAGAACGAACTCCGCGTGTTGGTCGCAGGTTGGCGCGAGGACGTCGCATACTATCAGGCGCATCCGGACGAGGCGACGCAACTGCAGCGCCATGGAGACTCGGTCCCCGCGGTCGATGCTTCTCCGGAGTTGGCTGCGTTCATGCTGGTCGGCAATGTCCTGCTCAACCTCGATGAATGCATCATGAGAGAATAGTTCTCCAAGAGAGCGAGAGGAATCGATGAATCAACCGCAAATGCTTCGCCAACAGTTCCTGAGAGGATTGGGTGGCACATTGGGGCTGGCCGCGTTGTCGCAGCTAGGGGATAGCCGCGCGCTGGCCCTCCCGAATCCTCCGGGAGCGTCTGCGCTTCTATCGATCCCGCATCATGCACCCAAGGCGAAGCGGATTATCTACTTGTTTCAATCCGGTGCTCCATCGCAAATGGACTTGTTCGATTGGAAACCGGCCTTGGCCGAGCGTCGAGGCGAGGATTTGCCTGATTCCATTCGCCAGGGCCAGCGGCTGACGACCATGACCTCGGGGCAATCGAAATTCCCAGTAGCTCCGACCGCGTTTCAATTCGCCCAGCATGGCGATGCTGGGATGTGGTTCAGCGAAATTCTTCCGAACATGGCGACTCTCGCCAACGACTGGTGCCAGATCCGATCGATGCACACCGAAGCCATCAACCATGATCCCGCGATCACGTTCTGCCAGACCGGTTCGCAGCTTGCGGGTCGTCCGAGTATTGGGTCGTGGGTGAGCTATGGACTGGGGAGTGTAAATCAGGATCTGCCTGCCTATGTCGTGTTGACCTCGTTTGGGACCGGGCGACCCGATGACCAGCCGCTGTACGATCGGTTGTGGGGATCCGGGTTCCTGCCCTCGAAGCATCAAGGGGTCAAATTTCGAAACCGCGGCGATGCGGTGCTGTATCTGTCGAACCCGGCCGGCATGTCGCGCGACACGCGGCGCAAAACCCTCGATCGACTTGCTGAATTGAACCAGCATCGTTACTCCGACCTCCAGGACCCGGAGATTCAGACCAGAATCAGTCAGTACGAAATGGCGTTTCGGATGCAGGTCAGCGTTCCGGACTTGCTCGACACGTCTGATGAACCGCAGCACATCCTCGACATGTACGGACCGGACGTGAAGAAGCCGGGGACTTACGCTGCGAATTGCCTTCTCGCGCGGAGGTTGGCCGAGCGCGACGTGCGGTTTGTGCAACTGTTCCATATGGGATGGGATTTGCACGGAAACCTCCCAAACGCCATCCGGTTGCAGTGCAAGGATACCGACCAGCCGACCACTGCACTGATCAATGATCTCAAGCAGCGCGGGTTGTTCGACGACACGCTGATCGTGTGGGGCGGTGAGTTCGGGCGCACCGTGTACTCGCAAGGTGCATTAGCCGCGGACAACTACGGTCGCGATCACCATCCCCGGTGCTTCACAACGTTGGTAACGGGAGCGGGGGTCCGCGGCGGACTGGTACACGGCGAGACCGACGATTACTGCTACAACATCACGCGGGACCCCGTGCATGTGCATGATCTCAATGCAACGATCCTGCACTTGATGGGAATCGACCACACGCGGCTGACGTATCGTTTTCAGGGCCGCGATTATCGGTTGACCGACATTCATGGCGAGTTGGTGAAAAACATCCTCGCCTGATTGCCAAGCCGCCTGGTTTGCGCTGCATACCCAGTTTGCCAGTGCGTTGCATCGCGATTGCAGAATCCCCTTGAGTCCGGTCGATGAAGCTGGTAATCGATCTGCTCCGATGTTTGCTCGCACCACCACCGACTCCATGCAGCCGACCTATTCCCAATCTTATTTTGCTGTCATTATCGCACTTGCTTGGGTGGTGCTATGGGGCGCGGAGGTTCGCGCGCAGGTCGAGAGTCCTACATACGAGCTACAATACGGGATTCCGGACGGTATCCCGGCTGAGGATCTCGAAGCGATGGAGAACGCCGCGTTGCCTAAGAAAATCGATCCGTCGGATCTGAAGACGATCGATGGTTCTTCAGCGGGATTTTGCACCGAGGAATACTGTGCGCCGGGCAGTCGCCGTTACACGATCTATCGCCAGCATGAGAGTGTGTGGTCGTATTTGCCGGGCGATGGGGATCAGTTTGGGTGGATGGATTTTGAGGATACACCCTACATTGGTCGTGGGAAGAAAGCGGGTTGGTCGGTCGGGATGGGGCTGCATTTGTTGTCCGGTCCCAACTCCGTTGCATTGCCGCCGCGATTATGGGATTTCGTGTTGGGCTATCAGACCCGTTACACGTTCTCGGATGTCTTCAGTTGTGATTTGGGTGCCACGGCTGGTGTTTACAGCGACTTTGAGGATTCGGCGCGGGATGGAGTTCGATTCCCGGCACATGCGGTCGGAATGGTCCACGTGAACGACACCTGGGACTGGGTGGCAGGGGTCGATTACTTGGATCGCGATGACTACAAGATCCTTCCGGTCGCGGGCTTTTCGTGGCACAGTCCCGCGTTTCCGAACTGGACCGTCAACATGGTATTCCCGCGTCCGCGGGTCGATTTTGCGGTCGGCGCTTCGGAGCGGTTCTACATTGGTGGTTTGCTCGGTGGCGGGACATGGGACATCGAGATGCCGGGGGATGTCAACGACGTTGTGACGTATCGCGATTTCCGACTTATCTTTGGGCTAGAGCATCTGCAACCCAAAGGGCGTTTGTCGGGTCTCGAACTCGGGTACGCCTTCGGGCGTCAGGTTGAGTTTCGTTCCGGGCAACCCGGGGCCGACTTCGACGACGGATTCCTGATCCGTTGGGTCGTGCGCCGCTAGCTGATCGGCAAGGCGACTTCGGCGCATCGACTTGTTAATAGTTCGATGGCCTGGCATGCGCGACGAGGACATCCGATGCGCGGTCACTCGGCAGGATCTCGACGAGGCTGGTCGTCTTCGGGAGGTTTTTCATCGGGGTTGGTGCAAGCGATCGTCTTGATCCCGAGGGCGTTGAGTTTTTCTGCGAGGACTTGGCGGGGTTGGTATTCGCCATGGACCAGACGTATTTCCTTTGGGGGAGTTTTCATCCCTTGCACGAAGCGCAGCAAGTCGGTTTGATCGGCATGGGCGGAATACCCGGTCAGTGTGTGCGTCTTGGCCCGCACCAGAAACTCTTGGTGATCGATGGTGACACCGCATTTCCCGCCGTGGCATTCCTGAATCTGTCGCCCCAGGGTTCCGTAAGCTTGAAAGCCGACGAAGACGATATCGGTGGTGGGCTGGGAGATGAATGCCTTCAGATACTCGACGATGCGTCCGCCGGTGCACATGCCGCTTCCTGCGATCACGATTGCAGGTTTGCCTGAGCGTTTCAAGTATTCGATATTGCCACGCGATTCGCCCGCTTGATCGACTTCCATGAGATTCTGGAAGACAAAGGGTTGGTTATCGACCGTGAGGACCTGGTTGGCTTCCTCGCTCCAGTACTCTGACATCTGCTCGTAGATATCGGTCAGTTTGATCGCCATTGGGGAGTCGACGATGATGTCGATGGCTTTGAGCATCGAGCAATTGGTCCGATGATCGATCCCTTCCATGATTTGATTGAGTTCGAAGAGGAGTTCTTGCGTGCGTCCCAGGCTGAAGGCTGGGATGATGGTCACTCCTCGATTCTCCATCGTCTCGCACAGGATCGCTTCGAGGCGGGCGAGTCGGGTTTCGCGTCCTTCGTGGAGTCGGTCCCCGTAGGTGCTCTCCAGCACCAGCACATCGGCCCGTTCGGGGCTGACGGGCTCGCGAAGGATGGGGGTGCAGCGGGACCCGATATCGCCACTGAAGACGAAGCGCTCGTCCCCTCGATCGAATTCGATATACGCGGAACCGAGAATGTGGCCAGCCGGTGAGTATCGGAACGAGGCCCCGCGCGGCAGTTGTTGCCATTTGCCGTACGGGACCGGATGGATCAGCGACTTGACTTCCTTGAGAATCTGAGCGACCACCTTCTTGTTGCGGGTGATGCCTAGCCGCACGGAGTCCTCGAGCATGATCGGCAGGAATCGAGCCGTGGGTGGGGTGCAATAGATCGGTTTGTTGAAACCGGCCTCGAGCAAATACGGGATGCGTCCAATGTGATCGATGTGGACGTGGGTTAAGACCAGTGCCTGGATGCCGTCCAGCGGAAAACCGATTGGGTCGTTGGGAAAACGTCGAGCATCGCGACCTTGGAAGGACCCGCAGTCTACCAGCACGGAATCGTTGTCGTTGTAGTGCAGTTGATGGCAGGAGCCGGTGACCCCTTCGTTACCGCCATGATGCGTGATATGCATGACCAATTTTTCGAGTTTCAGGAAATGGGGAGAGGATGACGATCGACCATCCGCTATCACGCGGAATTGTAACGCAAGAACCGCCCGGTGCCGCCGACTCCCTGTCGGTTCATCCCCCGTATCCTACAGGCTAGTCCGCCGCCTTGCTTGATACCACTCCCAAGCGATCGGAAGGATACTGACGACGATGATCCCGATCGTGATCAAGAAGAAGTTTTTCTGCACCACCTCCCAAGTCCCCATCCAGTACCCGGCGATCAAGAACACCGAGACCCAGACCACACCCCCGACGATGTTGTAGAACCAGAATCGCAAAAAATTCATCCTGCCAATGCCAGCCACAAACGGAGCAAAGGTCCGAACGATCGGAAGGAAACGGGCCAACACAATCGCCTTGGCTCCGTATCGGTCGTAAAAAGATTGTGCGCGCAGCAAATGGCTCCGATTGAGCCAGATCGAACTCTCGCTTCGAAAGACCCGCGGGCCGAGAAAATTGCCGATCCAGTAGTTCACCGCATCCCCGACGATAGCCGCCGCGCACAGCAGCGGGAGCATGATCCATAGACTCAGCGGGCTTCCCTCGATCGCGCACAGCGCCCCGACCGCAAACAGGAGTGAATCGCCGGGCAGAAAGGGTGTGACCACCAATCCCGTTTCGCAAAAAATGATCGCGGCGAGCACCAAGTACAACCACCCCGGACCGATCGACTCCATCAACTCCAGGAGGTGGCGATCGACGTGCAGAATCCACTCGATCAGGCTGGACATGCGGCAGACCTCGACAGGGAAACGAAAAATCAACGTGGAACCGTAGATCGCATTTGACGGCGCGGCCAGCTCGAAGGGCAAATAAAGGCGGGATTTGTCCCGTTGCCTGCAGAGGGAATGGGTCGGGAGGATCCGTGCCGTCCACCCATCCGAGTGGATTTTGGCCTTTCCGAAGGGAGTCTCGACGGTACACTATCGGGCAATTGTTCTGGGAAATCCGCGGGTTTGAGAGTGCCATCAGGCAGCCGACGTCGACTGCCGCCGTGGATGATTTTCCTAGGGGACAGACTCGTCGGTGGCTTTTCGATGGAGAGAGGCGCCGAAGTCGCATCGCCAAAAAGTGGATTTATGGACCTCAGCAAACTTCGAAACATCGGTATCAGCGCACACATCGACTCGGGCAAGACGACCCTTAGCGAGCGGGTTTTGTTCTATGCTGGCCGAATCCACAAGATCGAGGAGGTCAAGGGAGACGGCGACGGGGCGACCATGGATTTCATGGAGCTCGAAAAGGAACGCGGGATCACGATCACCAGCGCTGCAACCCAGCTTCAGTGGAAAGACCACATCATCAATCTGATCGACACCCCGGGCCACGTCGACTTCACCATCGAAGTCGAACGCTCCCTGCGCGTGCTCGACGGTGCGGTCTTGGTCCTCTGCTCGGTGGGAGGCGTGCAAAGCCAGTCGCTGACCGTCGATCGCCAAATGCGCCGCTATGGCGTTCCTCGCTTGGCGTTTGTCAACAAGATGGACCGGACCGGTGCCGATGCCTACCGCGTCGCCCAGCAAGTCCGCGACAAACTTCACGCTGACGCCGTCATGATGCAGATTCCTATCGGCGCTGGCGAAACCTTCGAGGGAGTCATCGATCTGATCACGATGAAGGCTTATCACTTCGATGGCAAGGACGGTGAGAACGTTCGCGAAGAGGAAATTCCTGCTGCCTACAAAGACAAGGCTGCGGAGATGCGTCAAAAGATGCTCGAGGGCCTCGCCATGTACAGCGATGACCTGATGGAACTGCTCCTCTCGGAACAAGAAGTGCCCCAAGACCTCATCCACAAGGTCTGCAAAGAAGCTACCCAGCAGCGTCGGATTACCCCCGTTTTTTGTGGCTCCGCTTACAAAAACAAAGGGGTTCAATTGCTCCTCGACGCCGTCCTCCGCTACCTGCCAAGCCCGCTCGAGCGAGAGATCACGGCCCGCAAGGTCGGTGAGGAGTCGGTCAAGCTCGACCTGAAACCCGATCCGAACCTGCCCTTCGTCGGAATGGCCTTCAAGATCGTGGAAGATCCGTTCGGCCAGCTCACCTTCATGCGGATCTACCAAGGCAAGATCTCGAAGGGCGAAATGTACATCAATCAACGCACGAGCAAGAAAGAACGCTTCAGCCGAATCGTTCGCATGCACGCCGACAAGCGCGAAGAAATCGACACGGCCGAGGCGGGTGATATCGTTGCCATCATGGGGATCGATTGCGCCAGCGGGGAAACCTACAGCAACGACCGCGACTATTGCACCCTCGAAAGTATGTACGTGCCCGATCCGGTCATCAAGGTTGCGGTTACCCCAGCCAGCCGGGCTGACGCCGACAAGATGAGCAAGGCCCTCAACCGATTCCGCAAAGAGGATCCGACATTCCAAGTCTACAACGACGAGGAAACCAGCGAGACGATCATTTGCGGGATGGGGGAACTCCACCTCGATATCTATGTCGAGCGGATGCGCCGCGAATACAAAGTCGAAGTTCAAGTCGGTGCCCCAAAAGTCAGCTACCGCGAAACTCCCGGCGTCGCACAAGAGTTCAACTACAAGCACAAGAAGCAAACCGGTGGCTCGGGGCAATTCGCCCATATCGTCGGCAAGCTCTCGCCAATGGATCCGGAAGGGGAGAAGACCTTCGAGTTCGAAGACCACGTCACCGGTGGACGCATCCCGAAGCAGTTCATTCCGCCGGTCGAAAAGGGATTCCGCGACTCGATGGGCAAGGGGCCCCTGGCCGATTTCCCCGTCGTCGGTGTCAAGGTCGACCTCAACGACGGTAGCTACCACGATGTCGACTCGAGCGAACGGGCGTTCTACCTCGCCGCATGCGATTGCTTCCGCGAAACCATGCGAGCGTCTAACCCGCTCCTGCTCGAACCGATCATGAAGTGCGATATCGAGTGCCCGGAAAACGACCAAGGATCCGTCGTCGGCGATATCATCTCGCGACGCGGTCTGGTCAATAACACCGACGCTCGCGATGGAGTCTCGTACATCACCGCCGAAGTTCCGCTCGCCAACACGTTTGGCTATGCAACCGACCTCCGAAGCATGACCAAGGGGCAAGGAACATTCGCCATGGAATTGGCGCGCTACGCTCCGGTGCCACGCAACTTGCAGGACGACATCATCTCCGAACGCAAGAAGCAGTTGGCGGCGCTCGCCAAAGCGTAGGGCCTTGCGTCCCGCTCGCCCAATGCTTCGAACCACCTGTTCCATGTTGCTAGCATTCACCCAAATTGGGAGAGTGCTAGCTTCACGGCTCTCCTCAAGTTGGTGCAGACGATCGCCGAAAAGCATAAAGAGTTTTTAATCTTGGGTGCTTGCTCGGTGGGTTCCGAGATTCGCGAAGGGAGTTTTCGATGCATTCCTACAACCTGACGCACCTGAAGCAGCTCGAGGCGGAGAGCATCCACATCATCCGCGAGGTTGCGGCCGAGTTCAAAAAGCCGGTGATGCTGTATTCGATCGGCAAGGACTCGGCGGTCATGACCCACTTGGCCCTCAAGGCCTTCTACCCGGGCAAGCCTCCGTTCCCGTTCATGCACATCGATACGACGTGGAAGTTCAAGGAGATGATTCAGTTCCGGGACACGTATGTCAAAAATGAACTGGGCATTGAGCTGATCGTCAACATCAACCACGAGGGCTTGAAGCTCGGGATCGATCCCTTCGAAAACAGCGACAAGCACACCGAGGTGATGAAGACCGACTCGCTGAAGTCGTCGTTGACCAAGTATGGGTTCGATGCCGCGTTCGGTGGTGCTCGGCGCGACGAGGAAAAATCGCGGGCCAAGGAACGGGTATTCTCGTTCCGCGATCGCTTCCACCGCTGGGATCCCAAGAATCAGCGCCCCGAGCTTTGGAACCTATACAACGGCCGGGTCAATCCGGGGGAGTCGATCCGGGTGTTTCCCCTTTCCAACTGGACGGAGTTGGATGTGTGGCAATACATCTATCTCGAAAAGATTCCGTTGCCGGATTTGTACCTGGCCCGAATGCGTCCGGTGGTCGAACGCAATGGGGTTCTGATCCATCCCAACGACGATCGGTTTCGGTTGCGGCCGGGCGAGAAGATTGAGCACAAGATGGTGCGATTCCGAACGCTCGGGTGCTGGCCGTTGACCGGCGCGGTGGAATCCAACGCGACCACGCTGCCCGAGATCATCCAGGAAATGCTCCTGACCAAAACGTCCGAACGCCAAGGGCGAGTCATCGACAAAGACGGTGGCGGTGCAGGCATGGAACTGAAGAAGATTCAAGGATACTTCTGAGATGTCACACCAGAGCGAATTGATTGCCAAGGACATCTTGGCGTATCTGGAACAACACGAGCGCAAGGAACTGCTCCGATTCATCACCTGCGGCAGCGTGGACGATGGCAAGAGCACGTTGATCGGCCGTTTGCTCTACGACAGCAAGATGATCTACGAAGACCATCTCGCACAGCTTGAGACCGAGAGCAAAGTTCATGGCACCACGGGTGGCAAGTTCGATCCCGCGCTGGTTACCGATGGGCTCCGCGCCGAACGGGAACAGGGAATCACCATCGACGTCGCCTACCGATATTTTTCGACCGCCAAGCGGAAATTCATCATCGCCGATACGCCCGGGCATGAGCAGTACACGCGCAACATGGCGACCGGAGCGTCGACCGCGGACTTGGCCATCATCCTGATCGATGCGAGGCACGGCGTCTTGACCCAGACCAAACGCCACAGCTTCATCGTTTCCCTCCTCGGGATTCGGCACGTGATCGTGACGATCAACAAGATGGACCTGGTCGGTTACAGCCAGGAGCGTTTCGATGAAATTTGCGAGGACTACAAGGACTTTGCATCGCGGTTGGATCTGCCCGACTTGCACTTCATTCCGCTCGCCGCTTTGCATGGAGAGAACGTAGTCGATCCGAGTACCAACATGCCTTGGTACCGAGGCAGCACGCTCATGAGTTTCCTCGAATCGGTCTACATCGGGTCCGATCGCAATCTCGAGGACTTTCGTCTTCCGATCCAGTACGTCAATCGCCCCAATCTCGACTACCGAGGTTTCTGCGGGACGATCGCGTCCGGAATCGTTCGCAAAGGGGACGAAATCATGGTCTTGCCGTCCAAGCGAACCAGCCGGATCAAGCGCATCGTCACCTTCGATGGGGACATCGATGAAGCGTTCTGCCCGCAATCGATCACCCTGGTCCTGGAGGACGAGGTCGATTGCTCACGCGGCGACATGATTGTTCGTCCGGGAAACGTGCCCAAGACGAGCAACACGTTCGATGCGACGATCGTCTGGCTCAGCGCGGATGCCATGATCCCCGGGAAAACATACCTTTTCAAGCAAACGTCGCAAACAGTCGCTGGGCAAATCGAGTCGCTGCGATACCGGGTCGATGTCAACACTCTCCATCGCACTCCTGCCCCAGACCTTCAGCTCAACGAGATCGGACGTTGCTCGATCGCCCTCAATCAAGATTTGTTCTTCGACGCTTATCGACGGAATCGAAGCACCGGATCGTTCATCATCGTCGACCGCATCACCAATGCGACCATTGGGGCAGGGATGATCTCGGATCGGGATACCGTTCGACAACGGGCCGCGTCGTGGGAATCCGAGGAAAAAGGGTCGGGGAAAGATACCGTTCGATCGGATGTGACCAGCGACGAACGCCAAGCGAGATTCGGCCAAAAGCCAGCGACGGTGCTCCTGACTGGCCTGACCGGAACCGGCAAATCCACCATCGCCCGGGCGACCGAACGGCTCCTGTTCGATCGCGGACGGGCGGTCACCGTGATGGACGGCGAACGAATGCGACGAGGCGTGAATGTCGATTTGGGATATTCGACCGAAGATCGGAGCGAGAACCTTCGTCGTTCCTCGCACATCGCGAGGCTACTCAATGATGCAGGCTTGCTCTGCATCGCCGCCTTCGTTGCACCGAGCCAATCGGTACGAGATCGGGTCGCGGACGTGATCGGTCGCGATCGATTCCTGGTGGTTCATTGCGATGCCGACGAAGCCACTCGCCAAGCCCGCGACACCAAGGGGCATTACGCGGAAGCGTTGGCGGGCAGGATGCCGAACTTTCCCGGCGTCAGCGCACCCTACGAAGCTCCCGAGAACGCCGACTTGGTTCTCGACACCGCTAAGTTGACTGTTGCGGAGTGCGCCGAAGCGGTTGTTGCACTGCTGAGCAAACGCGGATTCGTCCGGTAGAGCCGGCGAGGGCTAGGCCAGGATCGATCGAACGACCCGGCCGTGAACATCGGTCAAACGGAAGTCTCGGCCCGCGTGCCGATAGGTGAGGCGCTCATGATCGAGCCCTAGCTGGTGCAGGATCGTCGCGTGCAAGTCGTGCATATGGACTTTGTTCGCGATTGCACGATGGCCGAATTCATCGGTTTCTCCGTAGGTGATCCCGCCCCGAACTCCTCCTCCGGCCAACCACACGGTGAATCCGCCCGGGTTGTGATCGCGTCCGGTGCCGTTCTTTTCCGCATAGGGAGTTCGGCCGAATTCGCCTCCCCACCAAACCAGCGTGTCCTCCAGCAATCCTCGCTGGGCCAGATCGGTCAGGAGCGCGGCGATCGGTTGGTCGACTGCCAAAGCATGCTCGGCATGTTTGGGGAGGTTCGAGTGCTGGTCCCAAGCCGGGTTGGCAGAATCGTCTCCGTAGTTGACTTGAATGTAACGCACTCCGGCCTCGCATAATCGACGGGCCAGTAGGCAACGGCGACCATAGCGTTCTGTCACGGGATTATCCAAGCCATACATGCGTTGGGTCGCTTCGGTTTCCGTGGACATATCCAGCAATTCCGGAGCCACCGACTGCATGCGCGCAGCCAGTTCGTACGATGCGATGAGCGCGTCCAACTCGTCGGCATCCGCGATACGAGACTCCGACAAAAGCCTTCGCTGCTGCAGGCGCAACAATTCCTGTTGCCTATTCCAGGCCGATCCAGAGCGAGCTCCGACGGCTCCCTCTGGGGGCTGGATATCTGCGATTGCCAATTCGCTCCGGTTCGCGACTCCGATCGGTGTGCCTTGAAACCGTGCTGGTAGAAAAGCCGATCCGTAATTTCGCGATCCCCCATTCCCAATGGACGGAGCAATGGAGATGAAGCCCGGTAGATTTTCGTTTTCCGATCCGAGCCCATACAGTGTCCAAGCCCCCATCGAAGGGCGGATCGTGTTGAGGGTCCCAGTGTGCAGAAACAAAGTCGCCGGGCCATGGGCGATTCCCTCGGTATGCATGCTGTGGAGGATCGCCATCTTGTCGACATGTTCGGCCATACGTGGGAAGAGATCGGAGACCGATCGACCGCATTCTCCATACCGACGAAACTCCCACAGGGATTTCATGATCCGTTGATTGGAGCCTAGTTTGCGTGTGTTCGCGAACTCACGGGAATCATCAAACGGCATCATTTGGCCGTCACGCTGGTCGAGCAGCGGTTTCGGGTCGAATGAGTCGACTTGACTGACCCCTCCCTGCATGAACAAGAAGATGACTCGTTTGGCTCGCGGTGCATGATGCAACTCTCCGTGC
>JBKDXO010000142.1:0-38443 GCA_046306195.1 Planctomycetota bacterium
GTAATCAAACGTGTCGACGTGGGACGGTCCCCCCTTCATGTTCAAAAAGATCACCCGTTTGGCTTTGCCCATGGGATGATTGGGAACATCGCTGGCAGCTTTCGAATTTCCAACCAATGCAGAAAACGCGAGCCAACCGAACCCGCAACTCGAGTGTTTGAGCCAGGATCGGCGATCCAAGAACAACTTTGTATTCATCGATAGTTCTCTCATTAGTCCAGGTAGCGATATTCAGCCGTGGCAAGCAATCCGCGGACGATACCGACCCACGCTGAGTCGCTGTTATCAGCCGCGGTCCAAAGATTTCGCGCCCACTCCAACTCGTCTTGCGCGGGATTCCGAGCCAAGAGCATTTGCCATAGCATCGTTGCGCGCGGTTCAAAGATCTTGGTGCCCCGTCCGGGGATACGTTCCGTCACCGTTCTGACCATGGCGGCCGCGTGCCCCGCAACTTGCGGACTGTTGAGCATGAACAACGACTGCGACGGAACGTTGGTCGATTCGCGGACGCCTTGCACGAAGCTTCCGTCAGGAAGATCAAATAGCTCGAGCACCTCTGGAGATGCCGAGCGGGGTAACGACAAGTAGACCGAACGGCAGACGTCGTCGGCGAGGACTTCCCCCTTGGCCCGTTTGCGTCCAATCCCTACATTGATTTTGGTACCAAAGTTTTTGGCCATGGTGGTTGCGACGGGGCGCGATCGATCCAACCGTCCCGCCAAGAAAAGCATCGAGTCGCGCATTTCCTCGGCTTGCAATCGTCGACGTTTGCCCCGCCAGTAGAAACGATTGTCGGGATCCTGGGCGTTCTCTGCGATTCGATCGGTACCCGATTCCCCAACGACTGATGAGAATTGGACCGATGATAACTGGTACGCGCGGCTCGTCACAATCTTGCGGATCAAGGCCTTGATGTCCCATCCGCGATCCCGAAGCTCGATCGCCAAATGGTCCAGCAGTTCGGGATGGGTTGGCTCGGAGCCTGTTGTTCCAAAGTTGTCGACCGTCTCGACGATGCCTTGCCCCATCAACCAATACCAAACACGATTCGCTGCCACACGCGCCGTCAACGGGTTGTCTCGGCTGATGACCCATTGGGCGAGTTCGAGACGACCGCTGGCTTGTTGGGAGATCGGAGATGGGCTCGGTGAGCCGCAAAACGTCGGAACCGATCGAGGGATACGTTCCCCCGGCATCCCGATCTCGCCTCGCGCGAAGAAAGGACTGTCGCCGATCGTCGCAAACGTGGGGCGACGCGCGGCCGCGTTGGCCGGCTTATCCTTCGAGGCTTTCGCGTTCGCTGCCCGAGCTTGTTTGCTCAACTCACGTTCCGATACCGCAGGTTTATCGACAACCCCCATGGCCCATGGCCGCGGATGGCCTTCGGCATCGACGTGGGTGAGTTGAAATTCCAAATCCCGGATTTGAGTGGTGAGCTTGCGAAGCTCCTGGGCTTTGCTTCGGTCGCTTGTTTTGCCCGAAGCCATTTCCTTGCGAGCCGCCTTCACCTCATCCTCCAACGCGTCCCGTTGCGTCTTCCATTCGGCAAGTTGCGTGCGTTTTTCCGCAAGCTGTTCCTCGGACCACAGCGACGGAATCACCGGGATTGAGGGATGGCCAGGAAGCTCGATGCCTGGCGCACCGGTTCGCGGGTTGTTCCCTCCAACCGAACCGTACCGGGTGTCCGTCGAAAGAAAGATACCTGCCAAGGCCGCGTATTCGCGCTGCGAAATCGGATCGAATTTATGATCGTGACACCGTGCGCAAGCGAAGGTGGTCCCCATCATGGCTTGAAAGAGCGTATCTATTTGCTCATCTGCTTGATCGACGGCAAACTGCAGCGGATTGCCTTCGTTCAAATTGCGTGAGCCGATGGCCAGGAATCCCGTCGCGATCAAATTCGCAGCCCGTTCGGAATCGTCAGCATACGGTAGTTGGTCGCCGGCGATCTGGGCTGCGAGAAACCGATCGAACGGCATGTTATCGTTGAACGCATCGATGACCCAATCGCGATAACGCCATGCAAAGTTGTACGGGATATTCACGTCGCGGCCGCTCGATTCGCCGTAGCGAGCGACATCTAGCCAGTGCCGTCCCCAATGCGGCCCAAAGTCCTCGCTGTCGAGCAATCGGTCGACGGTCATCTCGATAGCCTCCCTGCGCGATCTGGTCTGCACAAGCTCGGAGAAAGCCCGAACCTCTTCCACGCTCGGGGGCAAGCCCGTCAAGTCGAACGACAGACGTCGCAAGAGGGTTGACGGCTCGGCATCCTCGAGCGGCGTGATCCCGTTTTGACTCTGTCCACGCTCTATCCAACGATCGATGTCATTCCACGCCCAGTCGCTCTTGCCGGGTGGTTCTGCCGAATGGAGGGGTTGGTACGACCACCAATCGGATCCTTCGGCAACTTTTTCTTCCGCCAGCACGTGAGAGGGTTCCTCGCGCGGGTCCGGCGCCCCCATTTTCACCCATTGTTCGAGGATCCTGATTTCGGGATTCGTCAGCTTTCCTCCCGCATCGAGCGGGGGCATTTGCAGATTGGAATCTTGATACCCGACGGCTCGGACCAGCATGCTCGCTTCGGCGTTCCCCGGTACCACTGCTGGCCCACCGTCTCCGCCGCGCCGCATCGCCTCGCGGGTATCCAGCCTCAACCCTCCCTCTGCCAGATTGGAATCGAGGGAATGGCATCGGTAACACTTATCGATCAGTAACGGTCGTACCTTCGACTCGAAGAACTGTGTTTCCCGCTTGGAAAGGGTTTCTTTCAACGGGTTCTGGGCTTGGATCCAGACGTGCGGCGTTCCCAAATACCAAGCGATTGCAAGGGGAAGACACCAGAAGAAGCAGGGGGAACGGAACATACCGTCTCCAAGTGCGGGGGGGCTGAGTTATCTCGAGTTTGATCGAAGGAATAGGGGTAGGCAAACACGCCCATCGGCTTCGGGTTTCGGTCAGGATGCGAAAAAAGGAAAAAATCCCGAAAAGCAGGACTCTTCCCGGAGGGAGGGCTCAGCGGCTTGAGTGAAACAGGGTGACCGGGGTGAAAACGCCATCGTTTTCATCGGCAATCGCCTTGAGCGTGAGGTAGCCGACCTCGCTGTGCAGGAGAACCGTATGGATCGGGATGGACACCTTGATTTTCCCGTCGTCACCCTGTGAGTGATTGTAGATTCTCAGGTCGTACAGCGTGGCGTCCCGAATTTCACCATCCGACAACAGAAAGATCGCGTCGGGTTCGAGTCGGAGCGCAATCCCGATGGCGGAGGCCGGCTGGGTGCTAGAGCCATGGTTGATCGAACCAATCCACCGATTCAAGCGATCGATGTTCTCCTTGGTCGGTTTGAGGAATTCCCCTTTGGGAGGCAAGGTGTTGAACATGGGATGAGCGCCGACATCAAAGCTGATAACGAAAAACTCTTGGTCCAGCGAGAGACTGCGGAGGGCGCGATTGAGCTCGATTCGCAGCGCCTCCCATCGCCTACCACTCATCGATGAGGAACTGTCGATGACGAAGACGAACCGATTCCCATCGGCTCGCGCGCCAAAAAAACTGGCTCCCGTCCCGCGGGGGAGTCCTTTCGAGGAACCGCCACTGGCCCCTTCACTATCCTCGTTACCTCCTCCCAACATCACGGCCAGACCGGTCTCCGTGAACGCGGTGCTCGAGAGTGAAGGCGTTACGGATGAAATCGATGCAAAGCTATCGACGCGAGTGCTGGTAAGGGGCAGTGCCACGGGCATAGGAATTTTTTGCGGATCATTGTCCTCTTCGGCATGCTTCGATGCGGAATCGGAAATCTCGAGACTTTCCATCTCCGAGTCCATCGCATCATCAAGCTGGGAACCGCGAATTGCGATGCCGTTGAATCCCGAACCTGAGTGAGCAACGATGATCCAGGACAAAATAAGCGTCGCCAGGAGATGAACCACGAGGCTGACCGTGAAGGCGATGGCCGAGCCGATGTTCCATTTTTTCACTACCGAACGATCCGCGTCGTTCATCGTTCTCCCCCTTTTCTCGGACGAGGGACAAAACGATAGGATCCTTCGTTTTCGTCGGCGAGTCGTTTCATCTCTGGAGCGAACTCATCCCGAAAAAAATGAATTACGTGGATAGGTATATTGGTCTCGCCTTGAGAAAGAAGATCGTCGTTGCGATTCAGATCGCGAATGCGACCGGTCCAATTTCCAACCTTTGTGTCCCCATCAAACAATAGAAAGATGCCGTCGGGTTGCATAGCGATCGCTTGTTTTACCGCATCGATCGGGTGTCGACCTTCCTTCTGGATTTTTGCACGCTGTACCCACAGCAACGTCTTCTCCAGGTTTTCGGGACTCGCCCGCAACAAATACTGCTCCGGTTCGCTTCCAGGGAACTGGATCGTATCGATCTGCGAGCCGAAGAGGAGGATGAAGTAGCGCTGCTTGGGTTTGAGCATCGAGAGTGAACGAACAATCTCTTCCTTTGCGGATTCGAATGCGTTGTCGCGAGCCATGCTCGGCGAACAATCGACAACAAAAACAAAATTGTTCCCGGCGGCCTTGGCACCAAAAAACTCTGCCCCTGCCGCGAGGTTGGTTCCCATCCCTGCAGCCCCGTTCAGCGAGTTCGACGTGGCGAACAGATTGGACTCGCTGATAGCAGGACCGACACCGATATCGATAGCAGCGATTTGAGTAGGGGCAATCGGAGTCATGTCGAGCTCGGCGTTGGGCGCCGACTCGGGCTCTTCCGATGGCTCCAACTCCGAAGGGGTCTGTTCCAGAACGGTCTCGAGCGCGATCTCCTCGAACTCGGCCGTACCTGCCGAAATCATCAAATGCTTTTCGGGCTGCGCAATCGCGACGACCCACCATCCGAGCCCCAGGACCAGAAGACCATGCACCAACAAACTAACGCCGATGTGGGATGAAAGAATCCGACCGCGGGATCGCCGTTTCGCCGTCGTTCCCATTTTGTGTTTTTCAACCGCAAGGTCCAAGGAACTGGTCCCCGTCACGCGCTCCTCGTGCGATTCCGCATCCATCCAAACCTTGGCGCGCTCCCTGGCCGCTTGCTCCATCCGAATCCACGGCGAATGGCTTTCGCTGGGGACCGAGGATTGGCCGTTCGGCGTTTGGCAGTTCAGCACGGTTTCGGTCGGCTCATCGGCAGGAGTCGAAGGGATAGGCGAAGAACCGCGAGCCATGGGCTCGCTGCCAACCAAACCATCGCTATCGCGACGAGCCAACAACCAACGCTTCAGCGGTTCCTCATCCCCAGATTCCGCGTCCGCAATCGCTTCCATCAATTCCGCGACCGCGGCCCGATACCGTGCGGCCTCCTCTTCGAACTGGAGCGACCGTAGCGCCAATCGGGCACGCTCCAACAACGCTGGGTCGCTTACCGTTGTCGTAGAGATTGGTGGTTCGCTCGCCATTGATAGATCCACGTGCAGCCTCAATCAGACACCCATTCCTATCCTTTTATTGTCGAGCATCTGCTGGGTGGAGGCAAGCATGATGCGTCGATTCGATGGGTTTTCGGGAGCTTCAAAGGCCCAGAGGGCCTCGAGTTCGCTGCACCTCTTTTTTCCGTTCCTCGAACCACCGAACGTTGTCGGGATCTTTGACAGGAAGCGACCCCAGCCAATTCAAAAGCTCGGTCGATTGCGATTCTTCCGTCGATCGCTCCAGTCTCGCGACCACCGTTTTCGCAATCGCTTCGAGAGTATTCTTCTCGAGCGACGCGGAATCGGTGTTGGATTCGGCGATTTCCAGGAGCTCCGGTATGCAGCTATACAGTTGCTGAAATGCAACCTGCTGCACCAATGGCCAAAACATGGCTGCAACGTTGGGGTTCTTCGTCGACCACTCGCTCCAAACGTCCATGCCTGACGCATCGCGTTGCCGAAACGCTTCGATCAATACGTTGGCGGCATGCCTCTCGCTCCCCCAACTTGCGATCGTCGCAACGTGCCATTCCTGAGGGCGGTTGAGCGTCGGAAGGTGTTTCAAGATATCGGTCGATGTCGGGGACGAAAGGGTCCCCAATTTGGTCTTGGACAGCCGCATCTGGGTCCCTGGAATGCGGGAGTACGAAAATGATCGGGTCTGAAAGGTGTTCGGGGAGAATTCGACGCCGGAAATCGTCGCCCAACTGAAAAGGATCCCGATGGCCACAAGTAGGCCAAAAGCGCCCAGGATCGCTAAAAAACAACCGATTCCCGATCTCGGCTTGGCGTTTGAAGTTGGCATGAATGAGGCAATTTTTGTTACGATACCTGGAGGCCGCATCGTTCAACGTGCACGCAATATGCCGCAACGGGCCCCCCGGAGCAAGGCTGGAGGCTCAGAGGATCTCAGAAGGAACACAACACCGGATGTCGAACGCTACCCAGGAAGAGGAATTCGCTGGTTCTCCGCACCCCCTCGTGGAAGCGGCGCTTTTCATCGCCAAGGAGCCGTTGTCCTACCGACGACTCGCTGCCGCAGCGGGCTTGCCCGACGCGACAGCCGCCCGATCCGCCGTCGCAGAAATCAACCAACGGTTGGACGCTGAGGGGAGAGCATTTCGGGTGGAGGAAGTGGCGGGCGGCGTGCAAATGCTTACTAGGAAAGCATTTGCGACATGGGTTCGCCGCCGCCCCGAAATTCCCTCAGAACACTTGCTCAGCCAGTCCATGCTCGAAACCCTCGCCATCATCGCCTACCGACAGCCAATCGTGCGGGCCGAAATCGAGGCGATCCGGGGTGTCAACTGCGACGAAATACTCCGCCAGCTGTTGCAGCGGACCCTCATTCGCATCGCAGGCCGGGACGAGGAATTGGGCCGGCCTTATCTCTACGAGACGACGCGAACATTTCTCCAACTTTTTGGGCTTTCCTCCCTTGATAATCTTCCCAAGCTCCAAAAGATTCGGGCGGCAGAAGCCGAAATAGCGGTCAGGCTTCATGAATCGGCACCGCAAAGCGATACCGGCTTTTTGCAACCCGACGAATGAAGGAGCGTAGACTGAAGGCGAATCCACCGCTAGCATTGGTGGCCGAATTCGTTAGAACAGTACTTTAGTTCCGAAACCAACTCGTTTCCCTTCCCTCGATTAGGATCGAAAGAAGCAAGGTGTCTACTGTGAAGATGACGTTCGCCGCTGCCACTTTTGGAGAAAAGTCAAGCCACGAATTGGATTCATGGTCCCTGTCGTGGTCATGGTTGCAGCCTGGTGTTTCAACCTTGATTATGTCGGACGATGGCGAAGACTTTGACGACGACGAAGAATTCGATGACGATGACGAAGACGATGACTTCGAGGAGGAAGAGGAATTCGACGACGAGGAAGAAGATGAAGACGACTTCGACGACGAGGAAGAAGAAGGCGAAGAAGAATTCGAGGAAGATGAAGAACTAGAAGACGACTGGGAAGAGGTCGAAGGGGACGACGAGGAAGAAGAAGAAGACGAAGAGGACGAGGAGGATTGGGACGACGACGAAGATGACGACGAGGACTGGGAAGAAGACGACGAAGAGGATGAGGATTGGGACTAAGCCCTCGTCGAATTCCTGTGTCGCGATCCCGTCGCTGGTCGATTCCCGCCCTGAACCTCGTGCGATACCAACGGCACGAGGTTTTTTGTTCGCTTCAGGGGGCGCTTTGTTATGCCTAACGAGACATGCTTTCTTGTCGCTTATGTTCTCGCATTCATTCTCGAAGTAGCACGGTTTGGTTCGTCTGGTGAGTGGACTCGCCGCTGGGCATGGCGGATCGCATCCGGAATGATGGTCTTGGCTTTTTTGACGCATACGCTTTATCTTGCGTACCGCGTTTGGGGTTCGTGGTCCCCCAATCAGTTTGCCGCCTTTCGCACTTGGCACGACTGGGGATTTCTCGCCGCATGGCTGATCGCGGGCGCTTCGCTTTGGATGAGTTATCGCCGCAGCGACAAACAGACGGGGTTGTTCGTCCTGCCGATCATTATCGGAATCGTCGGTTTAGCCATTGCGTTCCCGTCTCCATCACCCATCGGAACATCGTCGTCTGCCTCGTTTTGGAGACTGACTCACTCCGCTGCGATGTTGATCGGCACCATGCTCGTCGCCCTCGGATTCGCAGTTGCCATGATGTACTTCGTTCAAGGTTGGAGACTGAAGCATCCTGGGTCATCGGCCAATGCTCTTCGCTTACCGTCGCTCGAGTATCTGCAGTCCATCGGCCGCAAGTGCATTCTGGGGAGCGCCGTGGCAGTCGGGTTTGGCGTGGTTTCCGGAGGGATCATGAACGTGATGCAACACGGACAAATCGCCTGGACCGATCGCGGAATCTTATTCTCGACCGCACTGTTTGTTTGGCTGAGCATCGCCGCGGTGCTGCAGTGGATTTTGTCCAAACGGGGACGTGGCGAATGGACCGCTATCCTCAGCGTTCTGTCGTTTGCCATTGTGTTGGTCGCATTTGCGGTCGTCATGTCCGCTCCCCATGGCAGTAGTCCGACCTCTCTCGCAGCACCGTTGGTCGGGAGGTGGCGAGCATGAAGGTTCGGATGATTGGCTGCAGCCACCATACGACTCCCATTGAAGTACGCGAGCGGATCGCCTTCTCGACCGATCAGTACAAGCCAGCGCTCGCGGCGTTTCGGGACACGTTCCCCGAGAGCGAGTCGGTGCTGCTAAATACCTGCAATCGCGTCGAATGGTACACAGCCTCCGCACCCGACAAGAACCTCCCCGCTTCCGAGGAGATGATTGGGTTTATCGCAGCCTACCATCGGGTCGACCCGGAATTGTTCCGGACCCATTTTCACGCGCGCGATGATGACGCAGCGATCGATCACCTGTTTACCGTGGTCAGCAGCATCGACTCCCTGGTCTTGGGGGAATCGCAAATCGCAGCCCAAGTGAGCGAAGCGTACGAGCGCTCGCGCGCGGGAGGATTTGCCGGCCCCATTCTCCACACCCTGTTCCAACGCGCGAACCAAGTGTCCAAACGGGTCTTCAACGAGACGGAGATCCATCACCGCCGCGTCAGCATCCCCAGCGTCGCCGTGAGCGAGATTGCATCGGAGTTCTTCGAACGCTTCGACGACAAACAGATTGTCGTCATCGGAAGCGGTGATATGGGGGTAGAGACCCTCCAGTACCTTGTCGGCAAAGGAGCTTCGCAAGTCACCGTGATCAACCGATCCCTGGAGCGGGCTCGCGAGGTCGCGGACAGATTCAAGGTCCGAGCCCAACCGTGGGAGTCCCTCGAAAATTGGTTGGTCCAAGCCGACCTGGTGGTCAGCACCACAGGTGCGCCAGAGCCTATTGTGACCGAAATCCGCATGCGAAACGTGATGCATCAACGGCGGAAAGGAGTTCTGCTAGTTCTCGATCTCGCCGTCCCACGCGACTTTGAATCCAGCATCGCTCGGCTACCCAACGTCTTTCTTTACGCGGTCGACGATCTTCAGTCGGTTTGCCAACGCAACGAAGCATTCCGTCGCCAGCAACTGCCCAAAGCAAAACGCATCATCGAAGAGGAACGCCAACGCTTGAAGTCGGATTGGGAGTTGAGATCCTCCAGCGAGACGATCCGAGCGCTCAAAGAGCAAGCCGACATGATCCGCGACGCGGAACTGCAACGTTTGCTTGCCAAGCAGGCGCTTCAAGGGAGTTCGCCAGAGTTGCAGAACGAGGTCGCTCAAGCCATGGAACGGGTGATCAACAAGCTGTTGCACTTCCCACTCCAATCGCTTCGGGACGCGCCGCATGAAGAGCAGCGTGATTCACTCGTCACCGCAATTCGAAAGCTCTTTCGGATTTAGCTATTTGCCGAGAAGCTTGGCAACGCAGCGATTGCAGGAGCGATCAATGATTTTCGGATAGGCTCTTCTTCGCGATCGGAAAGCGGATCGTGAATGCGGTCCCCTTGCCAATCGTGCTTTCGACTCGAATGCGGCCCCGGTGCTCATCCACGATCTCTTTGCAGACCGAAAGCCCCAGACCAGTACCACCTTTGCCACTCGCGTCCGGTCCCGACTTGGTAGTGAAAAAAGGCTGGAAGAGTTTCGAGAGATTTTCCTGGGGGATACCGCAACCGTTGTCTCGAATCGTCAAGACGACGTGAGATTTTTCCGGTACCACGCGAATCAGAATCGTTCCCCGCTCGCCGATCGCTTGCCGCGCATTGGTGATCAGATTCAAGAGCAAACGCTGCAACGGACCTGCAGCACCCAAAATCTTCGGCGATGGATGAAAATCGCGCTCGACGTCGATCCGATACTTCGACAATTCCCGTTCGAGCAGGACGAGAGTTTCCTCAACCAACGCGACCAAGTCGAGTGGCTCCATCGGACCAGAACCGGAACGCGATAAACCGAGGACCGTGCTGGTGATCTTCGCTCCGCGATTCGCGGCATCCAAGATCCGCGTGAACGCTTTGTCGCGGCTCGCCTCATCTTTGTGCCGCAAGCCGAGCTTTGCATAGTTGATGATCGTCATCAACAAGTTGTTGAACTCATGCGTTGTTGTGCTGCTCAATTCCCCAACTGCCGCCAATCGTTCCAACTGAATCAGTCGCCTCTCCAACTCGTCCTGGGTGAAACGGATGCGATCGGCGGAAATGCTGGCATTTGATTCAGGGGAGGAAGTTGCCATGGTTCTCATTCTGCCGTGGTGTTGGCGGGATCGATTTGCTAATGTCCGACTCCATGAATACTTCACTTTATCGACCGAAATCAAGGTGAATCCACCGTGGGAATCGACTCGCTGGAAAGAATGGAGCGACTGTTGGCGATCGCCCAGAGCGAAGGCATTCGTGTTCGCAACGAGTGGTTAGGCGGGATCCGAGGTGGATTGGTGCGCATCGGATCGGAACCCGTGCTGTTCCTGGACGACTCCCTCGATCTCCCGGAACAACTCCAGCAAGCGCGGGTTGCCCTGAGCCAACTCGATTGGCGTGATTCCGATTGGTGGGACGAAATCCAGGCATTGCTCGAACTGACCGAGCATTGCCACGAAGAGCAACGTTATTGAACCGACCAACAGGCCCACTCGACAAAACCGGGGCGAATTCTCAAGCGGATAATCGAAACGGGGCTAGCCCGCCACGGGCGGATCTGCGCCACCGTGCGGCTGATCAACAGCCACCACCGTCTGGTGAGCGGGAGCTACGAAACATTCGACCGTATCATCCGCGATTCTAGCGCTGCATTCGCTCCTTGTGGCTTTCGATGTGCTCGCGAAGCTCGATTGTAGCCTTGGCTACATTTCCCGCAGACAAAAAATCGACCAGTCGAGCGTGGCTCTCGATCCCTTGTTTCCATCCTCCCTGCTTGACGCTATCGCGAAAGCGGCGAAAGAAAACGTGCAGCAATTCGCCGAACGCTACGATCGGTTGCAGTCCGCTCGCTTCCAACAGCGATCGATGAAACTCAATGTCCAGCGCGATCCACGTCTTCAATTCGCGCGCGGCTCGAAAGCGATCGATCAAATCGCGCAACCCTTCCTCGATCGTTGGGTCGCTCGCCATCCGCTGAACCACATGCCCCAAGACTCCTGTCTCGAGAATCACTCGCGTGTCGATCAACTGTTCGGGATCGACATCCATCAGTCCCGTGTGGAAACCCAGGTGCTCCACCATTCGGTCCATATCGATTCTTCCAACCGTCAAACCCACACCTGTCTTCGATTCCACAATCCCGAGAAACTCAAGTGCCTTCGTCGCCTCGCGCACGCTGAGCCGGCTGATCCCGAACGACTCGGCCATTTGGCTTTCGGTCGGCAACCGGTCCCCAGGCGCCAGCCGATTTTTCAAGATGTACTCCTTGATTTGCTGCGCCACTCGATCACGCATCTTGGTGCGAGGAAGTATTTCCATGCTGTCGATTCGATCCCGAGGAAGTTGCGAAGATATCGGCCGATGTGGTCTTGTAACCGAAAGCCGACTAGGTAAGATTATCTGATAATCAAACCTCGGGCAAGGCAAAATCCAGTGAAATGCTGGGAATGCAGAGCCGCCGGGGCAACAGGCACACAGGTTTCCTCTCCGACCGGAATGCTTTTATGTCGCTCGTCGCTGTCACCGACCACACGTTTCCCGTCCTCGATATCGAACAGGAGATCATCAGCCGCGAGGGGGCGAGCCTTCGCGATGGGAACAGCAAGGATGTTTCGGTCCTGAAAGGGCTCGTCGCCGACGCCGACGCAGTGATCGCCCAGTTCGCGCCGATCAACGCCGAAGTCATCGGCGCCATGAATCAAGCGAAAGTTATTGTCCGTTATGGGATCGGTGTCGATAACGTCGATCTCGAAGCGGCCAGGCTGCGCGGAATCCCGGTCTGCAACATTCCGGATTACTGTATCGATGAGGTCGCTGACCACACCCTCGCGTTTATCCTCGCAACCACGCGTCAAATCGTCCCGAACACATTGCTCATTCGCGAAGGGAAATGGGGCCTCGCCACCGCGCTCGACCAGATGCGTACGCTCCGCGATCAAACAGTCGGCATCGTCGGGTTCGGTCGTATCGGACGCGAAGTCGCAGCGAGGCTGGCTCCGTTCAAGTGTCGTCGCCTGGTTTTTGATGCATTCGTATCCGAGGAGGCCATTCGGGGAGCAGGGTGTGAGCCTGCGAGCCTCGAAGAATTGTTGGCCCAATCGGATATCGTGACCCTCCATTGCCCATCGACATCTCAGACCAAGAAACTGCTCAATGCTGAATCCCTGAGTCACATGAAACAAGGGTCCGTAGTGATCAATCTCGCTCGCGGCGATCTGGTCGATACGGCATCGCTTATCGCTGCCTTGCAATCAGGGCATGTCGCGTCGGTTGCCATCGATGTTTGCGATATCGAACCGATTCCAGCCGATAGCCCGCTTCGCACCTTGCCCAATGTGATTGCCGCTTCGCATATCGCGTCGGCAAGCCCCAAAGCGGTCCGAACGCTTCGCGAGACCGCTGCACGCGTTGCGGTGATGGCGCTGCGCGGCGAGGCACTGCCTAATGTGGTCAACGGTGTATCACGTTAAGTGGAGGAAGTTGTGGTAATTTTTGTTTTTCCTTGAAATCGTACTTGGTTTAAATAATGAATGTTTGGCGTACGTCCCGCATCGCTTGAATCACCCTCTTGCTCCCCTCTCCCCGAAGCGGGGCGAGGGGGAGAAGCGTTCCTGGTTTTCTTTTATCTCAGCTCATTCTAGTAGGACTCCTATGCCAAAGCCTTTGTTCCGTGGAGTGTGTGCTTCGTCGATCACCCCCTTTCGTCCCGATGGAAGTCTCTGGTTGGAGAGACTCAAACCCCATATCGATTGGCTGATCCAGGAACGGGTCGATGCTATCTCGCCCCTGGGCAGTTCGGGCGAGTTTCCCGCGATGGAGTGCGCGGATCGCGAGCGGATGATCGCTGCGGCCCTCGAAGCGATCGATGGACGGGTACCCGTCGTTGCGGGCACCCACGACTACTCGACCGCCCGCGCCATCCAGTTGTCGAAATTCGCGGAATCCAAAGGGGCCGATGCTTTGCTAATCGTGCCTCCCTATTACATGGCACCTACGCCATCGCAGGTCATGGACCACTACCGACGGATCGCGGAGTCGGTTTCGATCCCGATTGTCCTCTACCACAACGTCCCGCTTACCTGCGTCGATCTGACCACGGATCACTTGCTGAAACTCTTCGAGGAAAAAGCGATCGGAGCGGTCAAGATGTCGCATCCCGATCCGGACCGGCAATGCCAACTGCTTCAAGCGACCGACGGCCGGTTCACGGTGTATGCCGGAATCGACACGGCCGCGTTTGAAGGACTCTGCCATGGTTCGCACGGTTGGATCTCTGGCATTCCAAGCACGGTCCCGAGCCGCGCTCGGCGATTGTATGAGCTGATCGCGATCGAGAGCGACTTGCCGGGGGCTCGCGAACTTTGGAGCAAACTGGCGCCTTTGATGCGGCTGCAGTTCCAAGCTTACCATGCCAAGGGAGAAGGTGCCCAGTGGTTCAGCACCATGAAAGCGGCACTCAACATGATCGGACCAGCGGTCGGCGATCCGCAACCTCCCATCCAACCGCTCCCGGCATCGCATCGCAAGACCCTGGCCGAGATGCTAAAGAACCTCGGCTACCAAGTTCAAGAGCAAAGTTGATCATGCGTTCGATACCTCTCCTCGAGCTTCAGCAGCGAGTCGCATCCATGCTCATCGCTTGCGGCATGAGTTCGGTCCATGCCGCCGAGACCGCCGAAGCGCTCTCGACCGCTGACGCCATGGGTGTCTCGACCCATGGCACCAAGTTGCTGGCGGGTTATGTGAAAAAGCTTCAGGGGGGCGGCTATGTTGCTGCCGCTCAGCCCTGCGTAGAGCGCGAAGGGCCGGGATGGGCCATCATCGACGGGCAATCCGCCCTAGGTCAAGTCGGTTGCACCTTCGCGATACGTAAGGCGATTGAAAAAGCCCGCAACGTCGGTATCGCTTATGTGGGACTTCGGAACACCGGTCATATCGGTGCTGCCGGTTACTTTGCAAGTTTGGCTGCGCGTCAAGGCTGCATCGCCATGGTCACCGGCAACGATATCCCGAGTGTCGCGGCACCGGGCTCGCGGAAAGCGGTTCTGGGCAGCAACCCACTGGCGTACGCGATTCCGGTCTTCGATGGCGATCCCATCCTGCTCGATATCGCGACGGCCGCGGTAGCAGGAGGCAAGGTCTACGCGGCCATTCGTAGGGGAGAATCGATTCCACCGACCTGGTTGATCGGCCCCGATGGCTTGCCGACCACCGACGGGAGTCTCTACCCGCAGCATGTCGCGCTCGCTCCGATGGCGGGCCACAAAGGGTATGGGCTCGGATTGTGGTGCGAGATTCTGTCGGCGATTTTGCCGGGAGGCAATATAACGTGGCAGGTCGGCAGTTGGATCTTCGACCCGCCTGGCCGTCCCTCGTGGCACAACGCATCGTTCACCGTTTTCGACGTCACGGCCTTTGCATCGCGCGAAGAGTTTCAAACTCGGCTTCGAACCCTCATCGATGAACTGCATGCATCGCCTACGGCTGAGGGCGTCGAACGGGTCTTGTTGCCCGGCGAGATGGAATGGTCGCGCTATCGTCTCGCCCTCCAACAGGGGGTCGCACTCCCGCTCGATGTCGAGGAATCCTTGCAGCGAGCGGCGGAATTGACTGGAATCTCTTTCTCTTAAATCCTAAAAATAGGACGTTGCCCCCATGAAAATCATTCGTTATCAAACCGCCACGGGCGAAATCGGATACGGTCGCGAGCACAGCGATGGCTCGATCACTCGCATCGACGGGGATCTCTTTGGTCGATTCAGCGATACGCACCAGTCGGTTGCAATCGCAAAGCGACTAGCGCCCGTCGAACCGCGCGATATCATTTGCATCGGGCTCAATTATCGCAAGCATGCTGCCGAAGGGAATCATCCGATCCCCGAGTGGCCCGTCGTGTTCATGAAGAATAGCGGCACTCTTCAAAACCCAGGTGATCCGATCGTTCTGCCTCGGAAACTCAAAAGCGACTCGGTCGACTACGAATGCGAACTCGCGGTGGTGATCGGCAAGGAATGCTACAACGTACCCAAGGCCAAGGCGCTCGATCACGTGCTCGGCTATACGTGTGCCAACGATGTCAGCGCTCGGGACTGGCAGATGAAGTACGGAGGAACCCAATGGTGCCGAGGCAAAACGTTCGCAACCTTTTGCCCGCTCGGCCCGTGTCTGGTAACCACTGACGAGATTCCTGATCCGAACAAGCTTGGGATACGCACCATTCTCAACGGCCAGACAATGCAGGATTGGAATACCGATGACATGATCTTCGACGTTCCGACACTCATCGAGTTTTTGAGCAGCAGCACCCGACTGGCTGCAGGGACCGTCATCCTGACCGGAACACCGCACGGTGTCGGGGGAGCTCGCAAGCCGCCAGTCTTCTTACAGCCGGGGGATTCCGTGACCATTCAAATCGATGGCATCGGTTCACTCACCAATCCGGTGATCGCCGAGGAGTCGAGTGCCGCATGAGAGCGTTGGGGATCGACATCGGTTCGTCGAGTATCAAAGGGGCAGTGCTCGATCTATCCTCGTTGACGGTCATGACGCCTGTGGCTCGTCCCTTCCCTTCCCCGATCGAAGGTCTGCGCGCCGGATGGGTCGAGATCGATCCGATCGCGGTGATTCATGCCGTGGATGAAGTGCTGTCAAGCTTGCTCGATCAAGCTCCCGATGCAACATGGCTTGGTCTCTCCGGCCAGATGGGTGGATTGATTCTGCTCGATGACCAAGCTCGGCCGCTTACGAATTATATTTCTTGGCAGGATCAGCGATCGATCGAGCCTAGTGGCCATGGCGCACCTCTACTCGATCGGATTCGCGACCGTTGGACGGATGCCGGTATCCTTCGAGAATTAGGAAACGAATTGCAACCAGGTTCCACGACAACGCTTGTGGCGTGGCATTGCGAGCAGAATCAATTGCCAAAGCGTTCGGTACCTTCGAACATCGCAGATTTTGTCGTCGCGCATCACACCGGCCGTCCGATTCCGATGCATTCCACGCATGCGATCGGCATGCTGGACTTGAGCCATGGGGAATGGCATCGCGGTGCACTGGAGCAGATCGGCGTGCGGGATCTGACGCTCCCGGAGTTATCGAATTCAGAAAACAGTGTCGGGGAATGGAAACATGGGGGGAAAACCTTGCGAGTCTTCGGTTCCTACGGGGATCAGCAATGCGCGCTTCGTGGAGCAGGTTTGCAGCAAGGCGAATTGTCCCTCAATATTTCGACCGGTTCGCAAGTCAGTCGTCGCATCGCAGACTTTCATCCAGGACCGCACCAGAGTCGCAAGTATTTCTTCGGCGATATTCTCGATACCGTAACGCATGTGCCTGCCGGACGTTCATTGAATGTGTTCGTCGATCTGCTGACGGAGATAGCCCGTGCGCAGGGCAACGAGTTGGAGAATCCCTGGGATACGGTCAACTCATTGGTCGAAGCCGTCGACGATACGGATCTAACGGTGGATCTAGCGTTCTTCCGCAGTCCGTTGGGTGATCGAGGTCGCATCGAAAATATTTCGACGGGGAATCTGTCGGTCGGCAGTTTGTTTTTAGCCGCGTTTCGGGCCATGGCGGACAACTATGAGCGTATCTCGCAGCGTTTCCTGCCCATGGATTGGACGGGAATCGTCCTCTCCGGAGGTCTAACGCAAAAAGCGCCACGGCTGAGATCGCTCCTCAAGGATCGCTTTGCAGTCCCATTTCGCGAATCGGCAGGCGAGGAGACGCTCGCGGGATTGCTGGACATCGCGAGGCATGAGTTCCGTTGACAACTGGATTTAAGGGAGGTCGGACATGAAATTCCAACACGACGAAATCAAAACCGGCAAGACGTATCTGGCGGTCGCGGCGATCGCGATGTCAGCGTGGTCATTCGGCGTTTGCCAAGCCCAGGAGTCGAGAAACGATGCATCGAAGTTCGTGGATCATTCGCTGCTGATCGCACCGGAGTATCCTTGCACTTGGCCCAGCCATCCCTTTCCGCGATTCTCGATCATGCATCAGCGCACGATCGGGCCGGATTCAGCCTACAACATCGATGCGCTGTTGATCGATGGAAATACCGGAACGCAAATGGATGTTCCTCCGCACTCGGTCGCTCGCCCGGATTTGAATCGCGAAAAATCAGGACCGCTCGGGTTGGTTTACACCGACAAGATCGAGCCATGGCAATTCGGGGGTGAGGCTTGCGTGGTCGATGTTCGCGACTTGCTCGATCAAGCGCCCAAGGGAGTCAGCCCGCTGGTCAAGCCGATGCATGTCGAGCGATTTGAAAAACAACATCGGCCGGTGAAGTATGGAGATGTGGTTCTGTTTCGCAGCGACTACACCGACAAGTACTACGCTCCGTATCCGGAAGGACGGCGATTCATCGCGGATGTTTTGGATCAAAAGGAACCGGGATACCCAGATCCGGATCCCGAATGCATGGAATTTCTCGGCAAACGTGGCGTATTGGCCTTGGGGACCGATAGCGCCAGCATGGGCCCCTTGCCGACCCTCGCCGAGCCAACCCACTATGCGGGATTGAAGTATGGCATGATCTGGACCGAGGGAGCGACGAACCTTAAGGAGTTGCCGCCGACCGGCGCGTTTTACTGCTTGCTCGGTCCCAAGCACAAGGACGGTCCCTACGGCGAAGCGCGCGCGTTTTCGGTCGTCGGTGGATCGCTCCCCAATCGATTGATCGAATCGTGCCGAAATAAACGTGCGATCGATTTGTCTCCAACACTGTCGGCCGATTATCCGCTGACGTCGCCCGGCATCGGTACTGCAAATCATCGCCAAACGTATCTCAAACTCGACTTCGTTTATGCTGAGTACCTCGACATGTGGCATCATGGGCACCTCATGGATGCAATGGCTGGCACGCACTTGGTTCCTCCTAGTTACTCGTTGCCCGCCGAGACGAAGCCCGTACAGTACGCACCGCAGATCCGCGGTTGGCTCGAGGAATACGAAAAGCAGTACGGCAAGCGCGGAACCAGTGATATCACAACCGAAAAAGTGCCGATCGAATGGACGTGTGGTGAAGCGCGCGTCATCGACGTTCGGACATTGGTCGGGTCGACTTCGGCGGATCGATGGCCAGCGTCCCCTGAGATCTCCGTTGCTCAGATCCAGAAATACGAAGCGGCGTCGGGCGAACTGCGAGCCGGCGACGTGGTGGTATTCCACACCGGCCACAACGATCGGTACCTGCGACCGGATCGCACGGACAAGGCGCTTTGGATGGATCCGCTTGCAGGCAAGTCGGAGGGATGGCCTGCGGTCGGTCCCGATGCCGTGCTGTACCTCCACTCCAAGGGAATTCGATGCATCGCGAGCGATGCTCCGGATCTCGGTGGCGTCGATCCTCGCCGCGCTCTGATGACCTACTGGGCGTTGGGGAGCCGCGAAATGGTGGGGGTCGAGTTTCTCGTCCAGGTCGACAAGATCCCTGCCAAGGGTAGTTACTTTTTGTTTGCAGCGGTCAAGGTCCGTGATTGCCACGGCGGTCCCGGTCGTGCGATTGTGCTGTACTGAGTTATTGAGCATCCCATGGCAACACCCAATCCAATGAGTGACCCATCTCACGTGCAAGACCATCACGCGGACCAAGCCAAGGGTTCCAATGGCATTCCCCCGTGGACCGAGGGCCAGTTGCCGGAACCCAAGCCGCTGCGCTGGGCCAATTGGGCCAGTTTCCTCGGGCCTGGCATCGTCATGATGGGGATCCAGATCGGAGGTGGCGAATGGTTGCTCGGCCCCGCAGTTACCGCGAAATATGGCGGAGGCTTGATGTGGATCGCTACGGTCGCGATCATCTTGCAAGTCTTCTACAACATGGAATGCGGTCGGTATGCTCTCTATTGCGGTGAACCGGTATTCACAGGGTTCATGCGCTGCAAACCGTTCCCGGGTTTCTGGGTCGGGTTGATGATGTTGCTGAACATCTCGGCGTTGGTGCCCGGGCTGTCAACTCATGGGGCCGCAATGATCGCTTCGCTGATTCTCGATCGGCCTCCCAACAAGGAAGATCTCTGGTTAGTCGTTCCGCTGGCCTACGCATGCTTGTTCGCGGTCGCGTTCCCGGTCGTCATGGGGGGCAAGATTTACAACATCTTGCAATGGGTGATGACTGCAAAAATCGCGATCGTACTCGGGTTTTGTTTTGGTATTGGGATCACTTGCGTCAGCGCTTCCAACTGGTGGAGTGTCGGGAGCGGGTTCCTGCAGTTCGGCAACGTACCGGTCGCCGCTCCGGACGGTACCGAGAAACTCGAGAACCTGTTTACTTTCTGGTGGTCCAACGGCGAACTCCCGCTCATCTCGACCGCCAGCTTGATTGTCATCGGTGCCTTTGCGGGATACGCAGGAGGCGGCGGTCTCGCGAACTCGACCTACTCCAACTTCGTGCGCGATAAAGGATGGGGGATGGGTTCGCAGGTCGGTGCCATTCCCAGCGTGGTCGGAGGCCGAGAGGTCACTTTGAGTCACGTCGGCAAAGTCTTCCCAATCAACGAACTGAATTTGGAACGATGGCGGGGATGGTGGCGATACATCTGGACCGATCAAGTGCTCGTCTGGGGCCCAGGGTGTTTTGTCGGCATGGCTTTGCCCGCGCTCCTCTCCATGCAGTTCGCTTCGCATTCGACGATCACCCAGGAGCAAATGGGTGTCGCCCAAGCGATCGTCACCGCCGATGGCATCCGCAACAGCGGCTTTGGGCCGATCATCGCGAAACTCCTCTGGATTGCCGCGTTGTTCACGGGGCTGATGGTCATGCTCCCTAGCCAGATGTCGATCCTGGACGATTTCAGCCGCCGTTGGACCGATGCGATCTGGAGCGCAAATCCGCGTGTGCGAGATAAATGGCGAGCTGATCAGGTCAAATGGATCTACTACAGTATTCTCGCAAGTTACGTGATTTGGTCGTTCGCATGCGCGTTTCTGTTTAGCAATGCCCCCAAGCTGATGACCGACTTCATCGCGAACTTCAACAATCTCGCGATCGGTGTCACCGCGTTCCAGATTCTGTGGATTAACCATCGTTTGCTGCCGGCACCGATCCGGCCTCGTTGGTACCAGTCCGTGGGATTGGCATGCTGCGGTTTGTTCTACCTCGGACTGGCGGCGATGGTGTTTCGCTACAAAATTCTCCCGCTGTTTTTTGCGTGTGTGGAACCTGTTTTATTTTTCCCCCTTTAGGTTGCAGACATGAATCCATCTCTTTTTCAACTTGCGGATCGAGTTGCCGTCGTATCAGGTGCCGCCCAAGGTTTGGGCCAAGCGACAGCGCTCGCGCTCGCACAAGCCGGCTCGCATCTCGTTCTGGTCGATCGCAATCTTGAGGGTGCCGAACAAACGGCCCAGCAAGCTCGGGGATTGGGGGTTCGTGCGGTCTGTTGTCAGACCGATGTTTCGAACTTGTCTTCCATTCGCGAGCTGTTTGAAATGGTCGATCGCGAATTCGGGCGTGTCGATTTCCTCGGCAACATTGCAGGAGATGCAGTGCTCGCCCAACCTGAGGATTTGACCGTCGAGCAATTGCAGCAGGTTCTCAATAACCTCGTCATCGGTCGTTTTTTCATGTGCCAAGAAGCGGGCAAACGGATGCTGGCTCAAGGGAGAGGTTCCATCATGAACATCGGTTCTCTTGCCAGCTCGACCGCGCTCGGTCGAGGTCATATCGCCTACAGCATGGCGATGGGTGCGGTCATTCAAATGACGCGAGAGCTGAGCACCGAATGGAGTTTTCGTGGCGTTCGCGTCAACTGCGTGACCCCCGCACAAGTCGTGAACCCGAGCCTCACCGCACGCATGCAAGCCGATCCGACCCTCGAAGGTCGATTCCTGCGAGGGATCCCTGCAGGTCGTCTCGGAGTCCCGCAAGACATCATGGGCCTGGCCGTCCTGCTCGCGTCCGATGCCTCGGCCTGGATAACAGGAGCGATTATTCCAATGGACGGCGGCAACATGGCCATGAACGCAGGAGGAACGCCTGGGCATGAGAAGAGGTAAGTGGGGCGGGGGTAATCAAAAATGTAGAACGGCTGTCCTCAGCCGTTCCTACCCTGGAACGGGAACTGTGGCAGAAGTCGAGGGCGGGAACAAAAAACATGCGTGGAATCAGCAGTTACCGGGGTCTGGAGGTTTGGCAGTTTGCGAAAAGTAGAACGGCTGTCATCAGCCGTTCCTACCCTGGAACGGGAACTGTGGAAGAGGTCGACAGTGGGAACAAAAAACATGCGTGGAATCAGTAGTTACCGAGACCTGGAGGTTTGGCAGTTTGCGAAAGAGGAGTGGTACGACATGACAAGACTGATTCGACGCGCGAGCGATCGCGCCCCTGCGGATATCGCCCGTCCCCCACCCATGTTGACATTCGATTCTCGTACCAAGCAAAGCAGCCCCTGGGTAGGAACGGCTGAGGACAGCCGTTCTACCTTTTCCAAGCTGCCGCTACTCCAACCCATCCAATCCCGAAAGTAACCCATGTCCCTCACTCCCACCCTCCATCTGCCACTTCCCACCGCCCTCCTTCTCTACCGTACGATGCAGATCATCCGCAAAACGGAGGAGGGATTGGCCCGTTCGCATCAACGCGGCTTGATCCACGGCGCATGCCATACTTACGTTGGACAGGAAGCGATCGCAACGGGCGTGTGCGCTCATTTGACAAACGAGGACGCTGTCTTCAGTACCCATCGCGGACATGGACATGCACTCGCGAAAGGAATGCCGCCCCGCGAATTGATTGCGGAGCTCTTTGGAAGAGCGACCGGTTGCTCGCGAGGACGAGGCGGGAGCATGCATTTGTTTTCACCTGAGATCGGCATGATGGGGACCAGCGGGATCGTCGGTCCCTGCATTCTGCAAGCGTGCGGTGGAGGCTACAGTTCCAAAATACTGAAGAACGGAAGCGTGGGGGTTGCATTTTTCGGGGATGGCGCGGTGAACAATGGCGCGTTTCACGAAGGGCTCAACATGGCCAGTATCTGGAAGCTCCCGGTTCTCTTTGTTTGTGAAAACAATCAATACGCAACCGAGGTTCCGTTCGCGTATGCCAGTGGCATTCCCGACGTGGGTCGACGCGCGGCTAACTACGGTATGGACGGCTTCGAAGTGGACGGCAACGACGTGCTCGAAGTTTACCGAGTTGCCGGCGAGGCCATCGCGCGGGCTCGAGCGGGCGGCGGCCCCACATTGATCGAGTGCAAGACCTATCGCACGAGAGCCCACGCAGAAGGAATGGGGGACTTTACCTACCGTACGCGCGAAGAGGTTGCGGAATGGAAGGAGAAATGTCCGCTCGTGCGATTGCGCAGCGCTATTCCGGAATCGTCTTCAGCCCTCGAAACCATCGACGAGGAAGTCACCGAGATCGTGAAGCAGGCCCGTGAATTTGCAGAGAAAAGTCCTGAGCCGGAGGGTGCGTCGGCAACGCAGCACGTCTATTCAAAGAAAGCGAATCCGAGTGCACGCCCTGTGCAGCCAGCTTCATCCAGTCGCGTCACGACATTCGTGACCGCAACGCGCGAAGCTCTCGAGCATGCCATGGCTAACGACCCGACGATTTTCGTGTTGGGAGAAGGGATCGGCGTGCGAGGAGGAAACTTTACTACGACTCTTGGCCTCTACGAGAAATACGGTCCTGATCGTTTGTGCGATACGCCCATCTGCGAACGAGGGTTCGTCGGGCTCGCTTGCGGTGCCGCCATGACCGGGACTCGCCCCGTAATCGATTTCATGTTTATCGATTTCATTCACGACGCGTTCGGCGAGATCGTAAACCAAATCGCCAAGATCCAGTACATGAGCAGCGGGCGACTCAAGATGCCGCTGCTGCTGCGAGGTTGCGGCGGTGTCGGCCACTCGGCGGCCACGCATCATTCGGGGATGTATCACTCGGTGTACTCCCACATCCCGGGATTACGAGTCGTCGTGCCATCGAATCCGTACGATGCCAAGGGATTGATGGCACATGCTCTGCGCAGCGATGATCCGGTTTTGTTCCTCGAGCATCGAGAGTTGATGCAGACCAAATGCGAGGTGCCCGAAGAGAACTACGAGATTCCATTCGGTCAGGCTCGCATTGTCCGCAGCGGGACCGATGCGACGATCGTAGCGATCGCGCTGATGGTGGAGCATGCCAAGCAAGCGGCAGAGCAGCTTGCCCGAGAGGGTGTGTCGCTTGAAATCATCGACCCTCGCACTGTATCTCCGCTCGATGTGGGTTCGATTCTGCAGTCGGTCGCCAAGACCGGCCGACTGCTAATCGTCGATGAAGCCTTTGGCCCATGTGGTCTCGCATCCGAGATCGCGGCTCAGGTGGCGGATGCTGGCTTCGATGATCTCGATGCACCCATCAGGAGATTGCATGGCGTGTTTGCTCCGACTCCCTATGCTCCGCCGCTGGAGCGAATGGTCACACCGAGCGTCTCGCACATCGTCCAAGCCGTAAAAGACTTGTTAGAGGAATAACATGGCCCACGAAATCACGGTTCCACGTCTCGGTTGGTCGATGGAAGAGGGGGTCTTTGGGGAATGGCTCAAGACCAACGGCGATTACGTCGAAGCGGGCGAGATGGTTTTCCTACTCGAAGGGGAAAAAGCCGCGCACGAGATCGAGTCCCTCGAAGCGGGATACCTCCACATTCCCGATCACAGCCCCCGTCCTGGCGATACCGTCAAGGTCGGGCAAGTCATCGGATTCTTACTCGGCAAGGGGGAATCGCCGCCCAAGGGTTCGTCACGGCAGGGTTCGTCGCCTCAGGAGCCCGCCAAGCGATCCGATGAGCCATTATCAGTATCCACTCAAGCTGCCCCGGCTGCGACGGCTGTATTCGTAAAGCAAACGACAGTGCCTCCGATCGCCGTCCCATCGGCACCGCGTGTCGCGGGTCCGGCGGCGAGGCGATTGGCGCGCGAGTTAGGAATCGACTTGCAATCGGTCCCGACCCCCGACCCGACCGGTCGCGTGTTGACCGACGATGTCCGGCGCGGCCTTGCTTCTCCAAGCTCGCGAGCTCCTACTGCACTCGAAGCGGTCGCGACCCCACGTGCGCGGCGTCGGGCACGGGAACTGGGTATCGATTGGAACGGTCTGCGTGGCACCGGTCGTTCGGGACGGATTCGCGAACGGGATGTGGTTGCCCATGCATCGACCAAATCCTCAAAGCCCTCGAGTCCGGATGCATTTGCACCGGCCTCCCCGGGTCGACATGTTCCGGCGTCCAAGCTGCGGATGGCCCTCGCTCAGCGCATGCTAGCTGGCGTTGTGCAAGCAGCGCCGGTAACACTGAGTACCAAGGTAGATGCCGAACCGCTCGTCGCATATCGCAATGCACTCAAGAGTCAGGCTCAAGGGGCCAAGGTTCCAAGTTTCAACGACATGTTGATTTGGCTTGCCGCTCGGACCTTGCGAGATCGGCCTGAGCTGAACGCGTGCTGGTATCGCGATGGCGTTTATCACTACGATGGAGTGCATATCGCCACGGCCGTAGATACCGAGGCGGGATTGCTGGCACCGGTGATCCGTGATGCAGATCGATTGACGTTGACTCAGATCGCGGAGGAAGCCACGCAACGGATTGCCGCGGTGCGATCCGGTTCGCTCAATCAGAGCCTGCTCCAAGGAGGAACGTTCTCTATCACGAACCTGGGCACCCTGGGGATCGATGCATTCACGCCGGTTCTCAATTTGCCGCAGGCGGGGATCCTCGGTGTGGGCCGCATTGTCGAGGAACCGGTGGTGCGTGACGGATGCGTGGTACCGGGGCACACGCTGACCTTGAGTTTGACATTCGATCATCGCGTTGTTGACGGTGCTCCAGCGGCGCGATGGTTGCAGCGTTTAACCGAGTTGATTCACTCGCTCCGCATCGATGCTTGAATGGCTCAAGGTTTGGTGAGATCGGTCTGCAGCGGTTTGGGCTGACCATGCCGGGCATTGCACAACGCGGCGGTCGCCCAACCGGTTGCCATGATCGAAATGAATTGATCGGTATCATGCGGGTCCCCGTTGTCGAAGAACTCCTGAACGGGATTCGCGCGACTCGACACGTACCAGGAGCCGTCCTCGAGTTGATTGTCGATCAGCCATTGAATCGCGCGGCGGTATCGATCTTGGCCGAATACCCGGCCCACCTCGTAATCGTTGTCGGTGTTGGCCAGGACAATCAAGCTCAAGCCGGTGGCGTAGGCGTCGCTGTCGTCACCGAAACGCTGGCCCCAGCCACCGTCTGGATTTTGGAGTCGCCACAGGGAGTCGCTGGACCGAAAACTCGCTTGCGTCACGCTGATCATCAGTTCGCGAGCTTGCTCTTCAGTCGTGAGATAAGATTTTTTCCAGAGAAACCAGATATCGGGATCGAGGATTGTGTACCCCGACGGCAGGCGGTCTGTGGCGCGAGTCATGACGTTGCGCCGGTCCATCTCATCGAAGACGTAGTTGCACCACAACATACCGACGATATCCTCCGTTTCCGAAGGAAGTGGGGCGTTCAAGTGCCACCAGCGGGCACGGCAGAGGGCGTTGGCCATCTCCTCGCGTTTTGGGTGGTCGGGCGCGTGCTTGAGCAGGCTAGCGCACACGAGTGCCGTCGCCATGCGATCTGACGAGGAGGCGGGGGGACGATGGGAATGGATACGCCAGCGGCCATCCTCGCGCTGGGTTGCAAGGGCAACGTCGATCAGTCGATCCATCGTTCTATTGCAATCGCGAGCGGATACGTCCAGCGCCCACATCGCGTAGCCCAGGGTCAGACCGCGGCCATCGAGTTCTTCGCCATGGGACAATTTCGCTAGATCGCTCTCGAGGCTTCTGTTGGTCAACTCCAGGATGTGAGTCGCCGAATCCGAGTCGTTTTTCCAAACGAATTCTCGGTCATCGGGGTTTTCTCCTTGGGCCATGCGCATCGCGAACAGCGGGACCGCTTGATGATGGCACGAAAAGCATTGTCGATGCTGCGGGTAGCGATCGACACTGCCGCGCAGGAGCTCGATCCCCCGTTCGATCGCCTGGCGGTGGGCGATGCGGGCTTTCGGTGCGTTAAAAAATTCCTGAGCCATGGCGGTTTGCGCAAGGAGTCCGCACGACGCGTTCAACCAACAAATCGCGCACAGCATTCCAATCGTTCGTAAACATGGCATCGTGAAATTCCTCGAGGAAACCCTGGTCTGGGCCCGCGTCACAAACGCTATTGTACATCAGCCGCTTGGCATCGCGGATCCGCCCGTAGCAGCTTGGCCCCGGCTGGCTGTTTTGTAGCTGCTATCGCCCGACGGTGGCGGCTGTTGATCAGCAGCAGGGCCGTCGCCGGCGCGAGCCGCCTGGTCAGAAGTGAGGCAAACATGGCATGGTTGCGCGCTTCGACCCGGATGCTTGCGCATTCCGGAGGACGGAAATCGATGCTATCGGTCGACCTATCGGCGACCCCAGCCCAGATATTGCTCGTCGGACCGCGCTCATGCGTTGTCTCTGATCTCATCGATTCGATTGGTTCCGCGCCTCGCACCGCTTCCGAGCTTCGGAGCCGGGATCGAATTTCGCGATCTTTGGTTTGGTAACGCACCTCGCACCTCCCTATCGGTAACGGTATTGTTTCTGGATCCATGAATCGTTCCACGGCACGTAACGGAACCGCAGGAGCAATGGAACGGCATCGCATTTTGGTCCAGCACGTCGGCGTAGTCGAGGGTGAGTTCCTCGGCTTGTGGAATATCGCGCAGCGCAACGACGTTCAATCCTTCGTAGGCCGTCGTCGGTTCGCAACTGTGATTCTGAGGCGCCCAGTTTTCCGCGCGTTCGTCCCAAAGGATGTACACTTCGTCGCTGATGGGGTAGGCATAGCGTTTGAAGTCGGTTTTCGCTCGTTCGTCCCAGTGGGTTTCGACCCATCGCCGGGTGACAATACGCTGTGCGATCTCCTCACCGCGAAAAATGATCTCTCCTTTTTGAATGTCTCGGCGCGCAAAAATTCCGAATCCATGGATGCCTGCTGGGAGGACCTCGTAGCACAATTGACGAGCACGATGACGTGAGATTCCCTCCTCGACGATCTTCAAGAGGAATCCTCGATGACCGTGCTCGTCGTGTTTCAGGATATAGTCAGCGCTTCCCTCGTAGCCGTCGGTGTAAAACACGGAGCAAGTGAAGTTCACTTCCAAGAAGACTACTCGCCCCGATTCCTCGACTCGGAAATCCATGCGAGCGTATCCTTTCCCTCCGAACCCGCGAAAGATGTTCGCAGCTGCTTCGCGCAGACTCGCATCGATCGCTGGGTCCGTGCACGGCACATTGCATTCTGCGTGCAGCTCCCGAGTTTTCAATGCATAGGTTTTGAAGCGGTCTTCACCTGCGAAAACGTACTCGAGCGGACGGTACACGGTGCAGGTTGCTGCGCCTGCGTCTGCGGATACCAACACGGTAAACTCGCGTCCTTCCACGTAGCGCTCGATGAGTACCTCCGGGTATTCCGCCAGCAGACGCTGCGCCACATCCAGCAATGCGTCGTCACTTTCGACACGCGATGTTTCATCAATACCGAGGGAATCTCCCGCCTTCGCTGGCTTCACGAACAATGGGTATCCCACTTGGGCACGAAGCCCCGCAGTTCGTCGTAGCAGATCGTCGTTGGCATGAACCACCACCCCTTCCGGGATGGCAACTTGGTTGCAATAGGCAACGTACTTCATGAGGGGTTTGGGGGGATCATAAAGCCCAGACGTAGGCCCCGTGAACGGCAGGTCCAGCAGTTCCAGGGAAGTGATCACATCGATCGAAGGCACATCCCACTCCAGATAGCCCTCGCAGAGATTGATGAAGCAATCGAAGTTTTCGCTTCCCAGGGCACGCAGTTGGGCGTAGGTGCTGGTTTTGTGAAGAAACACAGTGCGCACTTCGTGATCCGGGAGCCAGCGGGCCAGATCTCGCGGGGGGTCATAATGTCGATAGTCTACCGTGCTCGTGGAGTAATCGGGCAGCAACACGCACAGTTTCATTCTCTACCTCCCGTAGTGAGGCCCGCGGCTGCGGGCATGCAATCGCAACGCATCGTCCAGAATCCGTTGGGTCATGACTGCGAACGACTCGTTCGCAAATCGTAAAATCGCACCAATCGAAGTGTAGTTTTCATCTTCGCTCAATCCGCACTGTGCATTGACCTCGAGCACGTACAGTTTCCCGGTTTGATCATCTGCGCGAATATCCAAGCGTCCGTAGCCGGTACCCTGCACCGCGCGATATGCCGCTTTGCTCACCTCTTCGATCTCGCTGTGAAGTGATTGCTCCGGTACAGCATAACGATAGACATCCTCGTTGTTCGGCATGGCGGACTCGGTTTCATAGGTTTCCCATAACCGATCGAACGATAGGAAACGTTCCTGGCTCGGTAGCGATGCGTGGAATACCCGCTCGACGGGCGGGTAGAAGTGCAGGTCGTCCCCGGATCCAATGATAAAAGTAGTGAACTCTCGACCGCCCAGAAATCGCTCCGCGAACAGGCCACCGGTGCACAGATCCCACCCGCGGTACCCCCTCCGCAGTTCGGATAAGCAATGATCGACTTCCTCGGCGTTGCCAACTACGTTGCGAATGCTCAGCCCCAAGCTACCGCCGGAAACCGCGGGCTTGATGATGGCGGGGGTGCCACAGTGCGCGAAGATGTCTTTCGGCTGGGTACCAGCAAGTATTTCACACCATGGGGCGGTCGGCACGCAATGCGCATCGAACGCTCGCTTCATATCGATCTTGGAAGTCGTTACGCGATAGAAATGCTCCCTCGCACCCGTGTACGCCCAACCGCGATTTTCAAGTGCGCGGACCACGCTGATTCCAGGCACGCCATTGGCTTCGTCTCCATCGCATAGGTTGAGAACGCAGGGTGGACGTGGACCTGATTCTCTTGCGATGGTATCCAACGTCCTATCGATTTCTTGCAGTCGCATCGATTTCCATCGCCACGGTACATTGAGGACATCGAATGCCCGATTGTATTCAGCCAGCGCGGGTTCGAAATCGTAATAGTACTTCAAATTCGAATCGTCGGTTTCCAGTGTCGGAAATAGAACCCATACGGAGTAGTCTTCGAGTTTTCGTTTGTTCAGCATTCGCAATGCGCTTTGGGCTCGAGCGGATCGAGAGGGCTCAAAAATTGTCGTGAAAACGATTGGGACAGGGGGCCTACGGTATCGCAGTGATCTTGAAGAGAGGCCAAAGCTTCTGGCGATCGCGGACGAATTATAACCCAGTCAATTTCTGGTGGAATCACCAGCCACCCAGGCCTAGTCCCTCGCGAGCAGCAGTCGATCCGCTAGCCGAATTCTCGATTGCTCCGTAACCGCCGCCGCCGGGTGTCTCTATGCGAATCGCATCCCCGACCTCGATACGTATTTGACACGACGCAGGCAGGACTCGCCGTTCGCCGTTGGAACGGATCCAAACATTGCTTCCCAATTGGCCCGATTCCCCCCCGGCCAGCCCAAACGGCGCATACGGACCTCGACGGCTCGTGACCAACGACACCTCGAGCGGTTCGAGCGCTTGAATCTGACGCACCATGCCGTCACCTCCTCGATTCCGACCTTGCCCCCCACTCCCGCGCCTGATCCCAAACTCTACCAACCGAACCGGATAGCGACTCTCCAAGACCTCGACATCGGTCAATCGCGTATTGGTCATATGGGTGTGCACCGCATCCGCTCCGCAAGCATCCGGCGTCGCGCCACTTCCGCCACCGATCGTTTCGTAGTAGCCGAACGACGCATTGCCAAACAAAAAATTGTTCATCGTTCCTTGGCTCGCTGCCGCCAAACCGAGAGCACCCAGAAGGCAATCGACCACGCGCTGACTGGTCTCGACGTTTCCTCCGGCCACCGCGGGCCAATCTTCTTTCGCGCCTCCCCCCTGCGGGCTGAGGATCCCTTCGGGAACGATCAAATCGACCGCGCGAAGCACCCCAGAGTTGAGCGGCATCGAGTCATCGATGGCGCAGCGAATGCAGTACATTACTGCCGCAGTGACAATTCCCGGATTCGCATTGAGATTGCCAGCGCACACCGGACCCGTGCCCGTAAAGTCCACTTGCAAATGTGGTTTGCCATCGCGAACGCATTTTCGAACCTGCACTTCGATGCGGGTGCCATCATCCATCCAGTCGGTCCATCTCCTGGGTGAATTATCCAGTGTCGCAATCCAACGTCGCGTCTTGTCCGCCGCTACATCGAGCACCGATCGCATGTACAAATCCAAACGATCGCTGCCGAATCCTTCTGCCAACGCCTGCATTGAAACCGCTCCTTGCGCGTTGGCAGCCTGTTGGGCTGCCAAGTCCGCCATATTCTCTGCCACGGATCGGGATGGATAGAGTGCCGATCGTAATAAGCGTTCTACCTCTGCCGAGCAATCGTCCCCCTCTCTCGCCAAATGCATTGGAGGAATCAAAACTCCCTCGTCTCCAAGTCGCCTCGAATTCGGCGACATCGACCCGGGCGCGATCCCTCCGACCTCCGCGTGATGTGCCCGCGATGCGACGAAGAATTTCGGCTTGGCAGCAGATCCTACCGTCGTGCCTTTCAGGAAAACCGGTGTCACCACCGTGATATCCGGCAGGTGCGAGCCGCCACAAAACGGATCGTTGGTAACGAAGCAATCCCCAGGCTGCATCATCGGAAACCGCTCGATCATCCCCTTGACCGTCTCGCTCATCGCCCCCAGATGGACCGGCACATGCGGAGCATTCGCAATCAGTTCGCCGCTTGAATCAAATACGGCACAGCTGAAGTCCCGACGCTGCTTGACATTAACACTGACCGCCGTTTGCTCCAAGACGATCCCCATCTGGTCGGCGATCGCCGCGATCCGCTGCGCAACAACCTCCCGAAGGATCGGATCCACCGATTCCCCACCCATCTCCAACTTCGGTGCATCGACTTGTTTAGAGTATTCAAGCTCTAGCGAGAAACCCTCGAGGACTTTGGCGGTCCATCCGGTATCGATCCACAACGTGCTGCCAACACGCTGGATCAATTGCGGGCCGACGATGCGATCGCCGACACTCCATCGCTCCGAACAGAGATTTGAACTCGATAGCAATTCCGGGACTTCGGTCTCTCGCGAGAAAGCTTGCCCCCACAACTCCAAAATCTCTAATGGTCGATCCGGACGCATGGAGCCGAACCGACGTTGATGCTCGCGATCGAAATCGGTTCTCAAATGAGATAGCTCGCCACCGTCCCAGGGCAAACGGAGTATGCCTTCGGTCCCGCGATAGCGTATGGCAACCTCGAACGCGGTCTGCACCTCGGTGTCGTCGATCCCTTCGGCATGCATCTGGTCCGTCAAATTGCATCGCAGTTGATCGCGGGCGCGTTCGAGTTCCTGATGCGAAATATCGGTCCAGGATCGATAGATGGGAATTGCCTTGGATCGTTTGATTTGAGCCAAGCCTATCCCCAGCGCGCTGAGAAGCCCAGCATCGGGATGATCGATAATACGCCGCATTCCGAGAAGTTCGGCCACTTCGCAGATGTGTTGCCCCGCAGCACCGCCGAATCCAATTAGTACATGCTCGCGGGGATCGGCACCTTGCTGGATCGATATGGCCCGGACTGCGGCCGCCATCTGTTCGTTAGCGATTCGGCGAAGCCCTTGAATGAGCCCGGTCTCGTCCAAATCCTTGAACCACGATTGCGATCGAACTTGTTCGAGCAATTCGTCCACCCTCGCTCGGGCGGCGTCGCGATCGATCGGGATCGGAAATCGCGATGGATCGATGCGACCGGCCAGGAGATTCAGATCGGTTACGGTGAGCGGTCCACCGCGACCATAACATGCAGGTCCTGGGTCCGCCCCCGCGCTTTGCGGGCCAATGCGCAACTGCACACCATCGAACCAGCACACACTCCCACCCCCGGCTGCAACCGTGTGGATCGCCAAGGTTGGGACGACCATGCGAACTCCCGCTTTGATGGTTTCGTGATCCAAGGTCATGCGTCCATCGATGCGGCAAACGTCGGTGCTGGTACCCCCCATGTCGAGGCCGATCAGCTTCGGGACCCCGTGCAAGCGCGCCAATGCCTCGAGCGCTACGGCTCCACCCGCGGGGCCGGACAGCACCGTTTCGCGTCCGCATGCCAGCGAAGCGTCGACCAACCCACCTGAGCTGGCCATGACCCGCAAGGACGCGCCTGATTGGGAATCGATTTGAAACTGAGCCTTCACCCGGTTCAAATACTTTTGCACGATCGGGGTGAGGTATGCGTCAACGACCGTGGTTTCACCGCGTGAGACCGCGCGGATAACGGGGGCGATCTGGCTGCTGAGACAGACCGTTTCGAAACCGATGCGGCGAGCGATGTTGGCAACCGATTGCTCATGAACGGGGTTGCGATACGAGTGAATCAGGCAGATCGCAAGCGAGCGATACCCCGCGTCGAAGGCGTGTTGGAGATCGCGATGGGCTCGGTCCATGTCGAGCGGGTCGAGGATTATGCCGTTGGCGTCCAGGCGTTCGGTGATTTCGAGGACGTCTTCGTAGAGCTTCGGGCGTTTGCGAACCGACAGCGCGAAAAGCTCAGGACGTTCTTGGTACGCGATTTCGAGCAAATCGCGAAAGCCGCGCGTCGTCGCCAGCACGGTCCGAGCTCCCGTTCGGGTGAGCAGCGCATTGGTCCCACGCGTCGTCCCCAACCGAACAGACAACGGGGGGAGAGGCCGCGACAGCGGAACATTCAAGAGCCAACGTGCCGCCAGCACCGGCGCCTCGAGTCCAGGATCGATCTCGTAAGCGACCGCATCGCTGAACCCTCCCACCCGCGGGGACTCCAGCGTTAATGTCCCCGTCTTGGAATCGAACCCCACGACTACCGAATCATCAATTCGTTTTCCGAATCGATCGAGCACATGGATCTTCGCCCCGATCCAAAACCCATCGGGATCGATCCGTCTCATGGGATCGTTCAGCGTTCGAGGATTCTCCCAGGCGTGAATGCGGCCGGGTACGCGGCCATGGCTAAGCACCTTCGTCCGCATGAGATGCCCGTCAGGCTTTGCCACAAAACAATCCGTAAACGTTCCGCCAACGTCGCACCAAACTTGCGTGAGGGAACTCGGGGTGGCGATATTGCGCGACATCGAATCGGGACGTGGTTGGTGCTAAAGGTACTGAGGCCAAAGGCTATCGCTGAGAAACAACCCGCTTCGCGTCAATCGTACTCGATCTCCGACACGCTGCATCCAGCCAGCCTCGACATGCTCATCGATTTTAGCGGCGATCGCATCGCGAGTGACCGCGTCGGATTGACTAGCAATTTCCGACCAATCGATTCCTGCGATCTGGCGCAAACCAAAGACGAATCGTTCTCGGATCTTCTGCGAAGCGGTCAAGACATCTCGCTCCTCGACGGCGGATTCGCCCGACTCGATTCGTTTCAAATAAGTCAACGTGCTACGGTGATTCACGCTTCGCACATTCCCAAGGAATCTGGCGGCGCTCGGCCCAAAAGCCCACCAGGGATTACCTTGCCAATAGGTCATATTGTGACGGCAGGCATGCCCTGGCCGTGCAAAGTTCGAAATCTCATAGTGCTCGAATCCGACACTTGTCAGGTATTCGATGCCTTGCGCGTACATCTCCAGCTCCTCGTCTTCGGAGACCACATCCAATTCGTTGCGAGCTCGCAATCCCCAGAATCTTGCCCCCTTCTCATAGGTCAATCCATACGTGGAGAGATGATCCACGCCGCACGCGACCGCGTGGGAGAGATCCCGTTGCCAGATGTCGATCGTTTCCCCTGGCGCGGCGAATATCAAGTCCAGCGAAACCGAACCCATGATTTGCTTTGACAGTTCGATCGCCCGTATCAATTGCTCCGGCGAATGGTCCCGTTCAAGCGTCGCGAGCTTGCTCGGATCAAATGACTGGCCGCCTAAACTGATGCGATCAACCCCGAACGTTTTCCATAACGCGAGGCGTTCCGCGGTGACGTCGATCGGGTTGGCCTCGATCGACCATTCAGGTGAGTCACCCTGAAGTGGCAAACATCGAACCAACATCGAGAGCATCCGCTCGGTGAGGTCGAGCGGCAGGATGGAGGGCGTTCCGCCACCGATGAACAGCGTCGATACCGGACGTGGCTCTTTGAGCACCATCAGTTCCGCTTCGAGGGCAGCAAGATAGCGATCGAACAGATCGCCTCGATTGGCTAGCAGGGAAAAATTGCAATAGCCGCAACGGTGCGCGCAAAACGGAACGTGGATGTAGGCGGATACCGGAGCTGGATCTGACTCGCACCAGCCCCAATCGTTTTGGACAGACAGCGTTTGCATGAGCGTGATTGGAATCCAACAGCGAAGGAATCACAATCCGAATTGCAGTGACTCATGCAAACCGAAAACAAGCGACCGCCCCTGGGAAACGCTTCGACCTACAGCGGCTGTTCGTTCGAGGAAGTTTCCGGGAAATTCGGGAGTTCGACTCCGTCGACGAAACTGACGAGCGATTTGCTCCGTTGAGGGTGCTGCAGCTTCTTGACCGCCTTGCTCTCGATCTGACGAACTCGCTCGCGGGTTACTTGGAAAATCTTACCGACTTCCTCAAGGGTGTAGGCGTAACCGTCGGCCAACCCGTATCGCAGCTTGAGGATCTCCCGTTCGCGGTAGTTCAGCGTTTGCATCGCTTCCTGGATCTGAACCTTCAAGGTTTGTTGGTTGGTTTCGTAGAGTGGATCGTGATCGCGATAGTCCTCGAGGAATTCCCCGAAAAAGCTCTCGTCGTGATCGCCGACCGGTTGGTCGAGCGACAGCGGTTGGCGAGCCATTTTGATGACTACGCGAGCATCATCGAGGGACAAACCAGCGCGGCGAGCGGTTTCTTCGACGCTCGGTTCGCGGCCCAACTCTTGGATCAAGTCGCGAGTGACCTGACGCACTTTGCTCATCGTATCGATCATGTGGACCGGCACACGAATGGTTCGGCTCTGATCGGCGCTCGCTCGCGTGATGGCTTGGCGAATCCACCAAGTGGCATATGTGGAGAATTTGAATCCCCGTTCGTATTCGAACTTGTCGACAGCTCGCATCAGTCCGGTGTTCCCTTCCTGGATCAGATCGAGGAAGCTCAGGCCTCGGTTCCGGTATTTCTTGGCGATCGACACCACCAGGCGGAGGTTGCCTGCGGAGAGATCCCGTTTTGCAGCATCGTATAGCAATCGGTACTCGTGCACACGATGGACGCGGCGGGTCAGGGTTGCCGGGGATTCGTAGGTGATTCGCATCAGGTACCGAAGCTCTTGGAACAGCTTCTCGATTGTGGTCCCTTCAGCAACTCCGGTCTGTTGGGCTTCGGCGATTCTAGCCTTCAGGTTGGCCATCTGCGATTGGATCGTTTGCAGCTTGGTAAACATCGGCTCGAGCCGGTTGGTCCGCAGATTCATTTCCTCGATCAACCGGACCGCCTTGTTGCGTCGGCAGACCAACCGCTTCCATGCCTCATGTCGCTCCTGCTTGGGCAGTTTCTTGTTGATGGCGGCGTGGAAGTCGCCGTGATTTCGGAGCAGCAGGTGACGCAGCGTTTTGATGTTTGGACCGATGCGCCGCATGATGGCAACTTTCTCGGTCGCGTTGGTAACGCTGACTTCGATCGTGCGATCCAGGCGGAGTTTGCCATCTCGGACCTGCTCGAGCAGTTTCGTGGCCCCTTGCAACATGAAGTCGGAGGCCAGCATCCAATTGCGGTATCGGAAGCGAGTTCCTTCGATCTTTCGGGCGGCGGAGATTTCCTGCTGGCGGGTCAACAGTGGAATTTCTCCCATCTGCATCAGGTACATGCGGACTGGGTCTTCTGTTGCATCGACGACCTCATCGTCCTCTTCATGGAAGAAATCCTCTTCCAAATCCTCGTCGATCATTTCATCGTCGAGCGAACCGACTTCGTTGGTGTCGGCGTCCTCTTCCTCGTCGTCCTCACCGTAGGTCAATCCTGGAGCGTAATCCGTGGAAATATCTCGATCCTCATCAAAGTAGGCGAAGTCGTTGTCGCGGCGGTTGCGGTTGGCAGGTCGGCGGGAGGCTCGTTTCGGCATGGCTGCTTTCTCTCGGCTGAATTCCTGTGAGACCGTTTCGGACTCAGAAGTTCCGGGGGACGACGAGAGAGGGAAGAACAATCCGCGTGCCGGACGCACCCTTTAAACGCTGAAGCGATGAAAAGCCAGAGTTTTCAGAGAGAAATCGCGATATGGATTGTTCGCGCGGTCGTTGGGATGTTGACGGAAAGCAACGCGATGTGTCCCGAATTGGCGACTGCGTTGTATTACGGCAACAGGGCTTGCATCACCAGTTCCAGGGCCTGGCGTTCGCGCGGGCCGGCGGTTTTCTCGATGATGAGCCGATGCTGCGCGACCGCTTCTTCGATCACCTTGGGTTCCAGCATGTGCCGCCGGGACAGCAGGACCGCTAACTCCAGCAGGCTGTTGCGAGCCCGATTCCAACCCCAAAACGGTCGCAGTTCCATCCAGGAACCGGCAGAGCATTGAGCGATCGCTCGCTCCGAGGAGCAATCCCAATGCTGCACTCGGAGCGGCAATGCACGGACAGAATCGGCCAGGATCCAGCCGCATTCCGGCCGGTAGGTTGCCTGCGGGCGGGCGGAAGGTTCGTTCGCCAGTCCCAAAACGGCCTCGATCATCAGGAGTCCATCGTCGACCACGTGGAAAACGCCGCGCCCGGTTGCATGCAGTCGCGCGAAGGTGTGCGAGGTCTGGAAGGGTTTCAGGGTCCACTCGGTCAATTCGGGATTCACATGCGGCCCGATCGGAGCGACATGCATCGATCCGTCATCGTTTTCGGTGGTGATAATCCCTTCGATAACCATACCAATCTCGAATTTCCCTCAGTTTCTTGCTCCCTGCAGGGGCATTCATCAACTCCTGCCGCCGATCGTAATCGTAGTCGCTTTCCTTCCCTCTTTCGATACGAACTCACAACGACGACGGACTTCCCAGTCCGTCGTTTCAGATGATCCGCGGACTAGACGTCCGTTGTACGAGGGAATGGTTGCCCAGTGCCTGGCGCGACCCTGGCACCTCGTCCCCTTTCGCCGAACTTTTTCCCGTTCGCGGCTAGCCGAAACGGATCGTATGGCCGATAATGAGGTGTACTCAAGGGGGCGACTTGGAATCGACCGGATGAGTTGAAGATTTTGGTGGCATGTCGTGGTTGATCGAGAGGCCACGTTAAAACTCGGTCAAAAAAAGTAACTGCAGAGGAAAACCTCGCACTGGCGGCCTAATTTAGGCTTCCCAGGCACCCGGGGCCCGTCGGAGGCGCTGGAGTGCCTGTCGCAATTCCGAATCGCCATGGCTCGTGTCTCGCACAGTCATGGTTAAAAAAGCTCGAGGCTGGCGCACCGCACCGATGCCAACAACGAACGCGGTGGGCGAGACAAAGAACAGTTGGCTAAGCATGTAGAGGCCGGATCGGAAGCATCACGGGACGCGGGTTCAATTCCCGCCGCCTCCATCGACTTGGTCACCGCAACGTGACCACATCGCTCAAGACCCGCTGGCTCACCCCAGCGGGTCTTTGCGTTTCTACGCGGAAATTCGGGACTTTTGCGAGCCGCCAAACTTCGCCAGTCGCCAAACCACGGGACGCGCCCTGTACCCATCGCCACCCCAAAAGGCTCAAATCGGGGCCAAAGGCTCTAAACCACGGGACTCACCCCAAACGAGTCCCGTGCTCGGAAACCCAATAAAACACGGCACTTTCGTGATTTCGAACAGGCGTGAGGTTTTGTCGAAAAACGCCCAGGGCAGTGACATGAAAAACCTGACCATCGCGTCCCGTGGTGCAACTGGTTGGGTGCGATAGTTCTCTTTTTTCAATTCGCTCGAATGGTTACCAGAGGCAGTGTATCCTTCGTTCCGGTATCGGCTTG
>JBKDXO010000143.1:0-8096 GCA_046306195.1 Planctomycetota bacterium
GTTGAGGACGACCGTTTCCCCATATTGGCACAACACGGCCGAGGTCGCTTGCTTGGCCAATTGGCCGGTTTCAAAAGAAAGAACAGAATCACCAATTTGCTTTTCAACTCGAATCTTCACGACAGCATCAATCCTTACACAGAACAACTAGAACAACAGGCTGCTAAGATACTGGGAGCCAATCATCCCAAACAACAACATCATCAACACCAAACACCTAGGGTCGCCCACATCTGCGGGTTCGAGCCCCTCGTCTTCTTGAGCCTTCTCGCTTTTCTGCAGGCCAATCCCGTTTTGGGGCCGATCCCAACTACGGATCGCAACCATCTAGGAATCGCAACACTGGCCACTTCCTGGGCGGAAGCCACGCGAAAAGCCCAGTGCATCGCTCGAAGTGCTTGCTTACTTTCGAATATTCAGCCGAGTGATCAAGTCCAGGTACCGCTGAGGCTCATGCTTGCGAACGTAATCCAAAAGCGATCGGCGTTTGCTGACCATTTTCAGCAATCCGCGGCGACTCGAGTAATCGCGAACCGCACCCCGCATATGTTCGGTCATGCTGTTGATCCGCTCGGTCAACACAGCGATCTGAACATCTGCCGAACCGCTGTCGTTCTCGTGCTTCCTGAACTCCTTGACGATTTCCTGCTTGCGATCTTTCGTAACGGTCATGTAGCGAACTGCCTACCCACAACAAATTTCAAAGGCTTGACACACCGGGACTCTCAATCTCCCCATCCTACCGATTCTCCCCTTCGACGCAACGCCAAATCCTCGGGCGCTGTTGCGGGCCGGAGTTGAGGTTAAAAAAGCCAGGATTTTTCGAGAGGTCGGGCGGTGTGCTAGCCCGTGCCATGGGGGATCTGATACATTTCCTGGGTACTCTCAACAACCGTCAACCGGCGCAAGCGGGCGATGCGCGGGCTTCGCAAAACGCGGGCTGCTGGGGCTGGCGGGGCAAAAACCACGAGGAATCGCAACCCCATGTTTCGTTCCCCCGCCTTGCTGGTCAGTATTTGGTTCGCGACCGCACCGGTCGTTGTGGGTCAGGAACCTGCCTCGAGTCCGATCCGGGTCGGGATGATTGGTTTGGACACCTCCCACACCGTGGCGTTCGCGAAGATCCTGCGCGAGGCCAAGCCTACTGATGGTGCAATCGCCAGGCTCAAACTGGTCGCGGCCTACCCAGGGGGCAGCAGCGACATTCCATCGAGCGCCAATCGGGTTGCCGGCTACACCAAGGAGTTGCAGGAGTCGGGAGTAGAGATCGTCGACTCGATTGCGGCCCTCGCGGGGAAGGTCGATGCAGTGCTCCTGACGAGCCTGGATGGACGAACCCATTTGCATCAAGTTGTGCCGGTCTTCCAAGCTGGAAAACCTTGCTTTATCGATAAACCGTTGGCGGCAGACCTGGCGGATGCGTTGGCGATTCAAATGGCGTCCGACAAATTCCAGGGGCGCTGGTTCACCTCCTCGTCCCTGCGGTTTACCCCCAGCATTTGGCGATACCGGACCAACAAACAGCGAAAAATCCTCGGAGCCCAAGCCTGGAGTCCTTGTTCCCTCGAGCCTCATCACAACGACTTGGCCTGGTATGGCATCCATGGGATCGAAGCCCTCTACACCGCGATGGGAACCGGATGTCGGTCCGTTAGCCGAACCCATGACGAGGGAACCGACGTCTCGGTCGGTACCTGGCAGGATGGACGCATCGGCGTTTTTCGAGGAATCCGCAACGGGCTCCAAGGGTACGGCATGACCGTATTCGGCGCGGATTTCATTGAAAGCGACGCAAAATACGAGGGTTACGCGCCGCTCGTTGACCAGTTTGCCGAATTCTTTGCGGGGGGGGAGAACCCGGTCGCGAATCAGGAATCGATCGAAATCATGGCATTTATCGAGGCCGCCCAACTCTCCAGCCAGCGAGGCGGAGTCCCGGTAACCTTGGACGAAGCGACCAACCGTGCTCGGGACGAGGCAACCCGCCGTTTGCAAGCACTCCTGGATGCGAAATCCACCCCGTAACCGAGATTCGTTCGCGGCAATCCCCCGGAGTAGTTGTTCGATTGAGTACAATTTTGAACAGGGGGGTGCTACAAAGATGGGGTCGGACTTCATCTCGCTCTCTTGAACGACTCAGTTTTTGGTCGGGAAACTTACTCTCGAGGCCTTTCCCCGACCGATGGTGGATAGTGATGCCGAGCACGTCGAACAAACCGGTGCACCGAACACTGCTGGGGCGATCCCTCGAGTGGGCTTGCGTTGTGGCTTGCTTTGCCTGGATCGTCAGCCCAATCCTGGCTCAGCAAACGGAGGACGATCGCGAGGCTACCTCCGGTAGTAGCAAGCGTCTGGTGCTACCCCAGCAGGTGGACCTGATCAACGCTGCGATGGAGGCGACCTGGAAGGACGCCGAGATTCGTCCGTCCCCTGTGGAAGACGACCTCAAATGGTGCCGGCGGGTCTATCTGGATCTTCTGGGACGTATTCCCCGCTACGATGAGATGGCCGCGTTCGCGAAAGATCGGTCTCCCGACAAGCGATACCTGCTCGTCAACCGTCTGCTGAACGATGAAAAATACGTACCCGAGTACGCGCAAAACTGGTCGACAATTTGGACCAACATCCTGATCGGTCGCAACGGGGGTTTGGAGGATCGGTCGCTGACCCATCGCGATGGGATGCTGAAGTATCTGCGGGATGCTTTCGCCGAGAACAAGCCCTACGACACCATGGTGTACGAGTTGGTGACGGCGACCGGCGCGACGCGCCCCGGCACCGAGAACTTCAACGGCGCTGCAAACTTTCTGGCGATGAAGGTCAACGAGGAAAAGGGAGTGCAAGCGACCGCGGCCGTGTCCCGCATTTTCATGGGGCTCCAGGTGCAGTGCACCCAATGCCACAACCATCCCTTCAACCAATGGAAGCAACAGAAGTTTTGGGAGTTCAACGCGTTCTTCCGCCAAACGCGAGCTCTGCGGCGATTTACCAGCGGGACGCGAGATATCGACCATATCGCGCTAATCGATGAAGACTTCGCTGGCGAAGGAAGCCATCCGGAGGAAGCGGAAATCTATTACCAAACCCGAAACGGGCTCTCCAAGGTCGCCTACCCCGTTTTCATCGATGGCACTCCGATCGGTCGCAGCGGCTATGTCTCGCAGGTCAAACGCCGCGAAGAGTTGGCCAAGCTCATGATGGAAAGCGACTACATCGACAAAGCCATCGTCAATCGCATGTGGGCCTACTTTTTGGGGTATGGCTTCACCAAGCCGATCGACGACCTGGGCCCTCATAATCCTGTTTCCCATCCCGAGTTGCTCGAGAAGTTGGCAAAAGACTTCCGAGGCAAAAGCTACGACCTGAAGCAATTGATCGTCTGGATCACCATGTCCAAGCCTTATCAACTGACCTCGCGAAGCACCAAGGACAACGAGAGCGATGACCCGACGCTCGGGGAGCAACCCAAGTTCTCTCACTTCTACACGCGGCAAATGTCCGCCGAACAGTTGTACCAGTCGTTGACGGTGGCGACCCAGGCAGGACGTCGCGGCAACCTCGAGGAACAGCAACGACGACAAGACGATTGGATGCGGCAGTTCGTGGTCGCTTTCGCCACCGACGAAGGCGACGAAACGACGACGTTCAATGGCTCGATTCCCCAGAGCTTGATGATGTTCAATGGAGACTTGATTCGCGATGCGATTTCGCTCGAGCCGGGATCTTGGCTGCATCAGTTGGTGCAGAACAAATCGAACGCTCAGGAAAAGGTCCAGTTCTTGTTTATTGCGGGCCTTGGACGCAAGGCAAAGACCGAGGAACTATCGATGGCCACCCAATTGATGGAAGCCCGCAAGAGAGATGTTGGTGGCATGCTGCAAGATCTATGGTGGGCGATCTTGAATAGCAACGAATTTATTTTTGTTCACTGATCGACTTGGCTGAAGCGAGATCAAATACCATGTGGCATCGATTCCCAGTTCCCCGCGGAATGACGCGCAGGCACTTTATGACACATGCCGCAGGGGCGAGCGCCATGGTCGGGGCTTCGTTGTCGCTAGGCCATTCCCTCCGCGTCCATGCCGATGCTCTGAAGAAGAATCGCAAGTCCTGCATCATGCTCTGGATGGGGGGCGGCCCTTCCAGTTTGGATATCTGGGATCTCAAGCCGGGAACGGATAACGGTGGACCGTTTCGCGAGATCAACACATCCGCGGATGTCCGCATCTCCGAACACATGCCCATGATGGCAAAACAAATGCATCACATGGCGATCGTCCGTTCCATGAGCACCCGCGAAGCGGACCATAATCGCGGACGCTACTACATGCATACGGGCTATGTTCCCGACGCGAACGTGGATTACCCGAGTTACGGAGCAGTGATCGCCCATGAATTGAACTCGCAACGCCCGGAACTCGAGATCCCACCGTTTGTCTCGGTTGGCGGCGCAAGCGAAGGGCCGGGCTTCCTCGGAATGGCTTGGGCACCCTTCAACGTCACCAGCAATGGGCGAGTGCGAAACTTGGAAATGAGCATCGACTCCGACCGATTGAGCCAACGGCGACTCGCCCTGGAAGCCATCGAGAATTCGTTCATTTCCCAAAAACGCGGAGCGGTCGTCGAAGATCACCGAAAGATTCTCGGCAAAACCTTCGACCTGCTCACCAGCAAGCAGATGGAGGCGTTCCAAGTAGAGAAGGAACCCCAAGACGTTCAGGAGCGATACGGCAAGAACGGGTTTGGCCAAGGTTGCTTGTTGGCACGACGATTGGTCGAACAAGGAGTTCCCTTCGTGGAAGTCGATCTGGGGGGATGGGACAACCACCAGAACATTTTTCGCACGCTCGAGAACGATCGATTGCCCGTCCTGGACAAAGCGATGGCAGCGCTGGTTGCCGACCTGAGCGAACGTGGGTTGCTCGAAGACACCTGCATCCTCTGGATGGGCGAGTTTTCTCGAACTCCCCGGATCAACGCCGACGCGGGACGGGATCACTGGGCGCGCGCCTGGAGTGTGGTCGTCGGCGGTGCGGGGATCCGGGGTGGACAAGCCATCGGCGCCACCAACGAAGATGGGACCGAAGTGGTCGGAGAACCGTATTCCTCGGAGGATTTGATGGCCTCGGTTTGCCACGCTCTCGGAATCTCTCTGGAGACTACCTTCACCAGTCGCAATGGGCGTCCCATGAAAATCGCAAACAGTGGAAAATTGATCAAAGGGTTATTTGCATAGCGTGCTGGATGAATTGACCGACTCCTCGGATTCGTCGGAAGCTGCCTGGGATGCGGAAAGCTTGATCGCGGAGCATCAGACGGGTGTGTGGCGATATCTGCGCGCCATCGGTTGCGATCCCTCCTTGGCAGATGACTTGACCCAAGAAACGTTTGTGGCCGTGCTGAAGCGACCGTTTGAAAACTTCGGACACGCCTCGACTGCCTCCTACTTGCGTCGTGTTGCGTTTCACCTGCTGGTTACGTTGCGCCGTCGCCAGGAACGCATCGCGGTGACCGAAGACATGGAAACGCTCGACCGAGATTGGTGCCGATGGGCGGGATGCGATGCGTCCGGCAACGAAGTGCTCGATGCCTTGGCGGAATGCTTCTCCCGCTTGACCCAGAGAGCTCAGATGTCGTTGCGCATGCGTTTCCACGAAAATGCCTCCCGCGAACAAATCGCCCTGTCGCTGGGAATCACTCAACACGGCGCCAAGAACTTGATGCAGCGCGCTAAATTGCAACTCAGGCAATGCCTGGAAGAGAAGACGAAACGATGAACCCCACACCCCCACCCATTCAGCCCGAAGGCCCGCGGGGCAACGAGCCCGAATCCGACCCACCCGTCGACTCCCTCCTGCGCGAGCTGCTGGGCGGGGATGCTCCGCCGAATCTGGTTCCCAAGCTGGACGCGGTAAACAACTCCGTGAACAACCAGCGAAGTGGGCCGTCGCTCTTCACGCACGACGAACTCGTCGCGGCCGTCAATCGGGCTCGCGAGGATGTCCGCACCCGCTCCCGTGCCGAGGGCCGGGAAAGTACCGATCGCATCGGAAACACGAGTTGGTACTCGCGCGTCGGCGCTCTGGCGCTCGCCGCATCCGTGGTCGGTCTCCTGGCCGTCTATCCGCTCTGGCGATCGGGCGAGGGAAAAAAGAATCCGACGCAACCCAAGATAGGACGAGCGTTTCCGCCGATGGGCAGCGGTTCGGATGAACCGTTTAAAGACGGTACTGCTTCCAAGATCGCCGAGTCGAAACCGGTGAAACCCTCCGGAACCGATCCGCAACTCCCCGCGAACGATCCGTCCGCGGCAACCGCTTCGAACCAGGCTTCCAAGCCGGTCGATACCGAACTTGTCGGAAATCCAAAACCGGAGACCTCGATCGCGGAAATCGCCCAGGCCAAAGAACTGCGGTCTCCCAAAAACATTCTGCCGGATTCGCAAGTGGTGTCGGTCATCGACCGACAACTTGAGTATTTGTGGAAGCGATTGGAAATCGAACCCAACAAAGCAAGCGATCGCCATGCCCTGGAAGACCGACTGGCGGAAGTCTTGATCGGACGCTTGCCGACCAATGCGGAACGCGAGTGGGGACGCAAAGCGGGTGCAGGAGGCCAAGCCTTCGCGTCCAGCAAAGCGCTGGCAAGCCGTTGGATTGCTTCGGAGGAGTTCGATCGCCATTGGGCGAGAGCGCTTCGGGACTACTATTTGGACCGCAGCGTAACGGTTGATGATTCCGCAGCGATCCCAGCGTTCGATGGATGGCTTCAGGAATCGATCGAGAAGAATCGCACGCTGGGTTGGATCGAAGGACGTTTGATCGCGAGCGATCCCAACGGGAGTGAAGCCTCATCGCTTTGGCTTCGACGTTGGATTGCCGCTGGCAAGCGATCGACGCGCGCGGTTCTGGAATCCAACAGCATCAGCATGGCGGGACGGGGGCTCGATCAATCCCATGCGTTGGAGTCGCTCGCCTTGCAAGGATCCCGTCTCTCAGGTGCCCCTGCATTCTCTCCAGCGGCGATCGCTTCGGAGTCCCTTCCGTCAGACCTCCTCCTCGGTACTGCCGCGGCATTTGCCTCGGTCTTTCCCTCCGACAAACCAGGTTTGTTCGTCTCGGATGCTGCTGGCAAGGTGACGCTCGTCGCCCCCACCTTCCCCGACGGAAAACCGATCGCTGCCGGGTCGGATCCTCGCGGATCGCTGGCGCAATGGTTTGAAGAAAGCGAGCAGGCAAGGAAACCGCTTGTGGATTTCCTGTGGAGTCGTCTCGTCGGCCAGCCCTTAGTTCCCAGGATTGGACTGACGGATGCCGAAGGGTTCGAGGAGCGGACCGATCTCCTGGACTTCCTCGCTACCCAAGCGCAATCGCAAGGCGCGAGCCTCCGGCAGATTGTCGGTTGGATCGCGTTGTCGGCTCCCTTGTACTTCGAAGCCGACGCGATGGATGCCCAGAGGTTCCTTGCGCTCGATCCATCGAGTGTGGCGGGATCCCAACTGCGAACCCGGCTGTTTGCCAAGTATTCGCGCAGTACCGCCTCAGCAACGACCGCCGAGCGATTGAGCTTGTTGTCGCAATGGTTGGCCTTGCCGGATCGCGGTCCACCGAGCGTGCTGGCTCAGCCGTCGACCGGGCCGATTGTCAATCGCCCCGAGAACACATCGAGCAATCCAACTTCCATCGCATGGGCCCCGGAACGCATTCGTTTCGAGATCTCCAATGTGCAACCCTACGATCGGGTCGGTGTCGTTTCAGCCGAACTTGCCGACAGTCCTTTGGCCTGGGAGGTTGTGGTGGATCGTGCCTTCCTGACATGCCTGTCCCGTTTCCCCTATGCAGAGGAGCGGTCCCAGGCCGTCGCATTGCTTGACGGGGCCAATGGGGATCGCCGACTGGCCAGCGCAAGGTTGCTCAATGCTCTCCTCGGTCACTTATAAAACGATGATGCGACGAACGTGGATGGTTTTGTTTCCGGCCCTGGCGTTCGGGTGGATGTGCTGCCAATACGAACCTCGCGCATGGTCGGACGAGCCCAGCCAATCTCCGTCTGCCGGCGTACTCGAAGAAGGCTCTCGATGGTTGTTTGACGGGGCG
>JBKDXO010000144.1:0-11229 GCA_046306195.1 Planctomycetota bacterium
ATCCGAAGAATGTCCTGACAAAGGGGGTTGGGCCGCGCGAGCACCACCATGCCTCCGACCGCATCGCTTTGATCCTTGAGATCGAGCAGCGACTCGAGTCCCATGCTATCCAAGAGCGGGATACTTCTCATGTCGAGCACAATACGGGGTTGACGCGTTGTGAGGAGTTGCTGCCAGCATGTGCGAAATGCGGAAACGGTCTCTTTAGTGAGCGGTACGTCGCACTCCAAGGTGTCGATCGCCCCTGTCCGCTTCGATGCGATCATTTTCCATCTCCAATCCTGCTATCCGGTGGGCAACTCGAGCGTGAAACAGGATCCAACATTGATCTCGGACCGGACGACCAATCGTCCGCCGTGTAGTCGAGCCACCTCCTGTGCGAAGGCCAGGCCTAGCCCGTTCCCGCTCAGATTCTGCACGCGCTCGTCGCTGCTGCGATAAAACTTGTTCCCAAGTTTCGCAAGATCCTCCTTGGAAATTCCAAAACCGGTGTCCTCGACATGGATGTAGATCTGTGACGGATCGTATTCCACCCGAACTTTGACGATTCCCGCATTGGGCGTGTATTTGATCGCGTTGCCAATCAAGTTGCTGATCGCGCCCGCCAACTTGTCTTTGTCGCCCCGGATCTTGGGGATCTTCGGCGGGATCAACAGTTCCAAGGTTTGCTCCTTGTCCGCCGATAACGGACGCTGTTGCTCCACGAGTTCCGATATCAGTCGATCGAGATAGACCTCGTGCGTTTGAACGGTGATCGCACCCGCTTCCATCTGACTGACATTGAGCAATTCATCGACAAACCTCGCCAATCGAGTCGCCTCGTTGTTGATAATATTGAAGAAGTCGAGCTGCTGCTCCACCTGGATGTCGGTCGCAGTGCTGAGTGTTTCCGCGTACGCTCGGATATTGGCTAGCGGTGTTCTCAACTCATGCGTCGCTGTGGCGACGAACTGTTCGCGAGCTCGTTCCGCAAGGCGAGCCTGCGTGATATCTCGCAATGTCCAGACGGTAGCTCCCTGCCCCAGCGCTGTGAGATTGGTCCGCTTCATCGTGACGCGCCATACCCCGTCTTCGGTGCGATCGCTTAACCGAAGCTCGCTGACCTGGTTGTTTGGACCAACCAGCATCTGTTCGATCGCTTCCATCGATCGAGCGTCCTGAACGATCGTCTTTAACGAATCGGTTAGCGATTGCCCCGTCAGTCGGTTTTCGTCGCTCACACACACCATGTTCAGGAACGCGTTGTTGCAATCAACAATGAAACCGTGGTCATCGCACAGCACGATGCCGTCCGGCAACTGCTGGAATATCGCTTCCAAACGCTTGACCTGCTGCGCGTTGGTCGTCTCCGACAATCGTCGTTCCACGCCGTTCCAGACTTCCTGCTGCTGCACCTTTGCCACCAACTGATTCCAGCAGTCTGCCAAGTGGGATGACCCAGGAATCGGACTCAAATTCTCGATTCGCAACTCATCGTGGCCGAAGGAAAGGAGTTGGTCCTGGAGTTGCCCCAGCCAATAAACCGAACGCTTGATAAAAATGGAACCAATGAGAAAAATCGCACATGGGATCATGAGGGACGCCGACACCCAGTCCATCCGCGGTAAGGGCTGGCAAATCACCAAGACAAATCCGAAGAAGGTCAGCAAGCCCACCATCGAAAAGAGCAGGTACTGATTGCACAGTCGGTGTGCCAAAGATCGAGGAGCTTGTGCTTGGGACATCGACGATCTTTCAATTACCTAGGGATTTTTCCGCTGCTTGTTTCTGCGAATCGACCCCTGGCGTCAGCAAACGGTGGGCTGTCGCGACCAAGTCCCGAACGCTGAATGGCTTGAACACAATCTCCGAGACCCTATACATCGCACGGATCTCGAGCTCATCGATTTCCAATCCCCGAGCGGAACAAATCACAATCGGCATTCCGGTGTTGCCGAGTTCCTCGCGGATGAAACGACACAATTCCAACCCGTTCATCCCCGGCATCTCGATGTCCGTGAACATCAGATCGTAGGAGTCGTGGGAGATCAGCTTCGCCGCTGCATCACCGCTCCGAGCGAGCGTGACACCGAATCCCGCTCGTTCCAAATTGAATCGGAGGACGTCGCCGAGAACTTTGTTGTCCTCGGCGACTAAAACCTTAGGACTTACGTTACCCATTGTTTGTGCGACCCTGCTGCCGGGAAAGGCAACTCAGAAGAGACCGTCTCTCGCGATCACCAATTGCTGAAATTCGTAACGTCATTCACCCAAAAGCTACCCGTGGTTGAGTCATAGACCCACGCCTCCGTTCCACCTTGCGCGTTACCGTACTTGACCGTGTCGGTGTTGGTGTATGGCGATTTCGGAAAAGGCCCTTTGATGTACGGCGCCAAATTCGTAGCTAAATTAGACGCGGGGGGATAGTTTGATGCAGCGTCCTCGGACTTGTAGAGTTCGATCGCATTGCGGACGACGCTGAGGGATGCACGGGTGGCGGATTCCTTCGCCTTGGCACTGGTATTGAACATTTTCGGTGCAGCCACCGCAGCCAAGATGCCCACGATCAACACAACAACTACCAACTCCACAAGGCTGAAACCCAATCGAAGTTTTTTGTGACTCGATTTGACGTTCGGCATAATCACATCTCTCAAAAAAAGGTTTTCCGCGTTCGCCGGACTCCGATTCCGATACTTCCAATCCCTTAAGGCGGTGCTCAACGCTAGGTCTCAAACGGATGTTGAGCAAATTGGATCGGGAAAAATTCTCCGTCGCCCGCGAGGCGTTCTCGTGCTAGAGATGATGACGGCTTCGTTCCGCGAAATTTTTCTAACGAATGCAAGCCGAGGGAGTCCGTTTCATGGGTCTATTGACCGAAAACCCAATCCATTTCGCTGAGAAATTGGCGACGAAACTCGCCACCGCGCTGGAATCCCCCATTGCGATTGCACAGGCTCCATCGATGGCGGATTCCTCACGTATCGAGGTCCTTCGTGTCGTGGATAACTCCGCAAACGCCGCCAAATCCTTACAAACGGAACTTGCTCGGGCGGAATTCCGATGGAATGATCTCGCCGACAAAGTCTTCGCGGTCGTCGAGAGCTCACATCCTGCAATCCTTGCAATCGATGCATCCGAATCCTTCGATCGCTCCCTCGGACTGTTTGCCTTCATGCCCAATGCCCCGCGAGCGATGCTCGAAGCACTCCTCGTGGCGATTCGAAAGCTAGTAGAGGCGGAATGCGTACAGGGAGCGAATGCCGCGCACCTTGTGGATGCGCAGGAAGAAGTCGATGCGCAGGAAGAATCGGTCACGGACTCTTTCATCGAGCAAATCACCCCAGAGTTCGAGGAGCTGACTTGGCTTCGCCAGTCACATCATTTCGCCGACCTCTATTCCGTCAATGCATCATCCATCGAAGTCGCACGGACATGCATCGCTTCCCTCGCCGAAGTGATCCAAGCCGAGAGCCTTCTGTTTCTCGAGGCGCCCCATATCCCCTCCGAAACCGACCGGGAGCGGCTTCATGTGCTAGCTGGTCCATCTCTCGGAATTTCCGTATCGCAGTTGGATCGCTGGATCGCACAACTGACCGAACAAGGACGGACCAGCCCTATTCTCGTCGATCAACGTCGCGATGAGCTGCATCAGCATCCTTTTCCATCGTTCCGAAATTGCATGCTCACCATCGTCGCGAAAGGGGACCGCGTCTACGGCTGGCTGATCGCGGCCAACAAGCTTCCATCCACAGCGTCTCTGTCATCATCGGAGTCTCTGTCGTCATCAAACGACGGCGAATACGACCTCGACGAAGCTCGGTTTGGGACCTTTGAAGCCGGTCTCATGACGACTGCGGCAAACATTCTTGCTTCCCAAGCCAGCAACTCGGAACTCTTTGCGGCGCAGGAAGAACTCACCAAAGGCCTCGTTTCGGCGATCATCAATGCGATCGATGCCAAAGACTGTTACACCGCTGGTCACAGTGAACGTGTCGCTTCGTTTGCCCACTGCGTCGCTACCCGGATGGGGCTCCCCAAACGGGACTGCGATCGAATTCATATGGCCGGGCTTCTGCACGATGTCGGAAAGATTGGGATTCCGGACTCGGTCCTGAAGAAGCCGGGAAAACTCACCGACGAGGAATTCGCGATTATCAAGACGCACCCGACCATTGGGCACTCCATCCTCAAGCACTTGGCGAACATCGAATACGTTCTGCCAGGGGTGTTGCTCCACCACGAAGCATTCGATGGATCCGGTTATCCGGAGGGACGCAGGGGGGACGAGATTCCGCCGATGGCACGCATACTCGCTGTATGCGATGCGTTCGATGCAATGACCAGTACCCGCCCCTATCGTACAGCTATGCCACTCGAAAAGGCGATGAGCATTCTGCAAGCCGAGTCCCGAAAGACTTGGGACGCGGAAATCGTCGATTTTTTCCTTGAATGCATTGCGGACGGGGAAATCACACCGGGTCAGGTCGCCTCGATCGCAGCGATGAACCGCGATTGCATCCGTCCCAACTCGTCGAGCAACGTCGCGCTAATTTCATCATCCCCCTCCACTTCGCTTACTGGTGCGAGTATCTGATCATGGCAAACAGAACTTGCGAAAGAACGATTGGGAAAACGGGGCGATGCGGCTTCTCACTCCTGGAATTGACCATCACCACCATGATTTTGGGGGTTGTGGCTGCGATCACGATCCCCAAGTACACATCGAGTCTGCATCGATACCGCATGCAAGTGGCCATCCAGCGCCTCGCTCAGGACATCGAATTGTGCCGAAGGACCGCGAGATCCACTTCGCAGGAAGTGACGTTCAAAATCTATTACTTCAGAAACTGCTACGGGATTCCGCAACTCGAATCCCCGTTGCGGCCAGGGGTCCGTTATGAGGTCGCACTGGGAACGGGCGGGAGCACTCCCCGAATTCATCCCATCAATCTGACGCTGGTCGCCAATCAAATAACTGTATCCGGTGGTAAGATTTTATCCGGCGGCGAAATTGTCGCCGAAATCATCTCAGAAAGCAAAATTCTCTCCGTCGGCGAATTGAAAGCAGAGACCGTCAAAGCAGTCTTGGTCGAAGACAGTCTCGTGGACGTCGAGGAAACGGCAATTTCGGGCGATCTGGTCATCGTTTTCGATCGCTACGGTGTCCCCAATCAAGCTGCGGATATTGGCATTTCTTGTGGGAGCTACTCGGGGGTCGTCCGAGTGTCAGCGGAGGGAATAGTGACCAAATCATGAAATCAAGATCTGGCATTCGCGATCGATTCCATCGTCGTAGAGGCATGACCTCGGTGGAACTTATGGTGTCCATTCCGAGTGCTGCGATGCTCGTCGCTGGCTTGGGGGCCTGCATCACGCTGATGCTCCGATCGAATTCGAAGGATGGGATTTTCTACCAAAGCATCCAGCATGTCGCTGATACGTCGACCCAAATGGCGATGGAGATCGAGATGGCGACTGCGATTGCCAGCGTCTCGTCCACCGCCATCGAATTCAGTGTCCCGGATCGAACGGGAGATTATCTGCCGGAACAGATTCGCTACGAGTGGGGTTTGGATGCGAAGTCACAGGGATGCCTCTATCGCCGAATGAACCAGGGCAAGGAGATTCCCATCCTCAGCAACGTCAGCGCTTTCAATCTGGTCTGCAACTACTCGCTCGAACCCAGTATTCCGAATCGGTTTCAATCCGAAAGCGTTCTGCTCAACAAGGTCGACTCGATTCCATCGGTGGAATACAGCGAAGAGCCGATCGATGCCGACAACCATCTAGGCGTTTGCTTTCGTCCGGAAAACAAGTCAGGTGCTGACTGGGATCTCGGGGCGCTCCAATTCACGATTCGTACCAAAGACCCCGAGGAGAACGGATCGCTACGACTCCGTGTGACTGAGGTTGACGGAAAAGGCATGCCAGACCTGTCAAAGGTATTTGCCGATATCGAGATCTGCAATCGAGACCTCAGCACAAAATTTTGCTACTTCGATTTACCACTGGCACCGATCTGCCGACGGCCCTCCAACCAATCGTTGGCAGCAATTTTATCGACCAGCCCGGAGAATCCACCGATTCGAGTGCTGTGCCTGGCGCACCCGGAGAATGTGCCTGAGCAAGTGAGCCTGGTGAAAAGCATCGATCAAGGATTGAATTGGACGAGTTCGGCCGACAGATCGCCTCGTTTTCTCGCATTCGGATACTTGGCAGGAAGTTCCTCGGACAAAAGTCAACGACGGAATCTGGTATCGGTGGATATCTTCATGTCCGAAACGTCCGTTAAGGAACCAACCATGATGGTCAGCGCGAAACTACTCGCACAACCGGAGGTTCCCTAATGCGTCGCGATCATTACCGTCCATGGCGACGAATCCGGGCCGTTGGCGGATTTTCTCAAATGGAGATCGTCGCATCGACCGCCCTGGTGGGGATCGTCATGGTCGCAACCATGAGTTCGATCGCCGCGTCGCGCAAACGAGTGGCTTTCGAGTTGATTCGTCTGCAGGGGCAATCGCTTGCAAACGAACTGCTGACGGAAATACTCGCGCTTCCGGCGTGCGATCCAGAGGACGGCGCATCGACAACGCTCGGCCTGGAGTCCGGTGATTCGGGAGGGACCGGGCGCACGCGATGGGATGATGTCGACGACTACCATCGTTTGACTGAATCGCCGCCACAGACAAGGGAAGGGGCAGATATCCCGGGGATCAGCAACTGGAGTCGAGAAGCGATTGTCGAGCGGCTGAAAAGCGACGATTGGACGACGATCAACAGCGACTACGACAATGTTTACCGCGTTACCGTATCCACTTTTCGCAACGGCGAACGGGTGGCCATCGCGATTGGTTTGAGAAATGGCGATCAACGCACCAACAGCCCGCTGAGAGGGCCATGATGAGGATTTCAGGGATTTCCGGAATGACGCATCCGCAAACAACCAGCAGCACACCCCGACGGTATCGCAGGCATCGTCGGCGAATCGGAAGCCTCTACCCGATTGTCATGGGTGTTTCCGCCATCGTGACCTGCTTGGCGGTTGCGGGGCTCGAGATGTCTCGCGTGGCAAGCAAAGCCAACCAGCAACTGCAGCAACAATTCGATGCCAGGCGGCTCGCACACGCAGGGCTGGAATACTGGCAACGGCAGTACAACGCCCAAAAGTTGACGAATCCAGAGGAGGCGATCCTTGTCCAAGTCGATTCGAATTCAGGCTTTTACGTGACTGCGAAACTCTCCTCCGCAGGGTCCGACTCGAGAGGAGCAGCGCAGCTAACATCGACGGGTTGGTTCGGAAACACCAAACAATGCTTGACCGCCCGCTTCGAGGCTCGCCCCACCCTGTACGAAGGATTTCGATGCGCCCTGCGCTCGAGCGAGGATTCGATTTTCCACCTCGATTCGACGGTGTCTGCAAATCACTGGTCGATTGCTCGCGAAGATACATGGTCATCGAGTTCAAAGATCTTTATGGATGCGATGACAGGGGATCGTTTTTCAGGTTCGGCGTCGAACTACAAACAGCGTCGCCTCGACGGTATCCCTTGGAACATGCAAGCTGCAAGCTTGAACCCTTCGAACTCCTCCTACCCAGGCAAAGCCTATTCGAACCATCCCGATGCCGTGACGATTCGCCCTCCCCACGGCGACGACCAACTGATCAGCAACCCTTGGTTCGCATCAACCGTATTCCCTTGGTACAGCAAATCTCCCTCGATCGTCAGTAGGGATACAACACAGGGATACGACAGCCCCAACTCGGCCAAAGTGACTAACCGGACCCATTGGGATCAGGGCCCACGGATCGACATCACCAATGATGTGGTTATCGGTGCGACATTCCAAATAGACGCATGGGTCAAAGGGCCTGGAAGATACATTCTCATGATCTATTACATCTACGACAGCCCGTTTTCTGAGATGGGACTGACGGCATCGCCGACGAACGTGACAGGAACCGGATGGTCCAGGTTATCCAGAACCGTAACTCTACCAGCCCCGACCCGGCCGCCGGCGCGGATCGAACTCGGGATTGTCAATAACAATGCCTCCGACTTCAATTTTGACTCGGTCACCATGTACAACAGCAGTCGAGATTCCGACACGGTCTACATTCAGAACACAGTATTGAGCGATACGTTCAACCCGTTCTCGGTCAACAATTCCAATCCGTCAGCGGCCGGGATTTATGTCGTGGATTGCCGAGGCAGGGAGATCGAGATCGAAAACTGTCGAATCCGATCGACCCTGGTATTCATCAACTGCGACGAGGTCGAATTGAAAGGTGAGATCGCTTGGGAAGTCCCGAACCGGAATTATCCCGCCATCATCGCCGACGCCCCCATCACCGACAAAACGACACTGAACGGTCTGGGAACCAACTCGCTTCGCGAAGACGAAATCAAATGGAATCTGAATCCCTCGCACACTCCCTACAACGGAGATTCCGATACTGATTTCCTCGACGCGTATCCGTGCGGTATCCAAGGGGCCATGGTTTCCAGCTACGAAATCTCGCTCGGGAACAGCAGCTCCTCGCGAGGCAAAATCCGGGATCTCACCGGCCCAATCGTGGCCAGAGAAGGAATCGAATTCACCGAAACGACCAAAAAAATCGATTTCCCCTCGGATATGATTCTGAATCCGCCTCCCGGCTTTTACCCTTCATTCACCCCGATGCGAATGATCCCCAGCTCGATCGATGAGGGGGGCCCGCATCCGGGAGTCGAAATCCGATCGGGGAAACTGATCTTGGACGGTGGCGAAGTCCAGCAGATCGAAGAGGAGCCCGCCAGCGTGTTCGATAAAAGCGTGTTCGAAAAAAGACCGAGTCGATAGCACCCGTCAACTAGCGATCGGACCATTCCGTTGGCGCAATGTACGGGGGTACGTTGGGCGCATCCGATGGCGATGGTTGGGCGGGAAACGCCCCTGGCAGGTCGTAAGCCGGTGCTGCACTTACCGGCACTCCCGTCGGATCGAGTTGCGTTGAGAAACCGATCGGAGGCAAGGGCTGCTGGGGCATAGTCAAGGATGGATCTTGCATTGGCATAGCCAACGACTCTGGGTACGGGGGAGGCAGGGGAGTCGATGCACTCTGCCGCCGCGAACCCCACGGCCACCACGGTTTCCTCTTCTCGGCTGCACCAGGGATCACTCCCTCCCAGGACGATCGATCGATCAAATTGAGATTGCGATCCATGATCCGGGTGGCGGCCTGGACAACTTGCTGGTCGGATTCCAAGCATTCGCAATCGCCGGGTGGAACAATCCGTGGCAACAGCGCGATGATGATCTCGTTGCGTTCTTTGGTCAGCGAACTGGCACGAAACAATCGACCGAGCAGCGGGATATCGCCGAGGTAAGGAATCTTGCTTTGGCTATCGTTCTTCTCTTCCTTGATCAAACCGCCAATCACGATCGCTTGTCCATCCCGAAGCATCACGTTGGTGGTGACTTCGGTCGATTCGCTATCGGGCAGTTTAGAAGTTGGGTTGATCCGAGCCGTGGAAACAGTCGGCGAGACCTTCAGCAAGATGCGTCCATCCTCGGTGATGATCGGCAGGACGGTCATGATGACACCGAAATCCAAAAAACTGACACTTTGCAAGGCTGCTGTTTGTGTCGAAGTGGTCATCAAGTACCCAAGCTTGCCACCGACAGTGATCTTTGCCTCCTGGCCGTTAAGGACGGCAACTCGAGGCGAGGCCAGCGTTTTGGTGTCGTTAGTAGATTTCAGGCATTCCAGCCAACTCTCCAGGTCCGATCCTTGAATTTGTATCGCCGCGACCGGCGCTGTTTCGGTAGCGAAGCCGAGCGTTCGAATATTCACTCGCGAATTGCTGATGCGAGCCAATTGATTGAAGTTCACCCCGTGTTTGTTGCTGTCCTTGAGGGTCACTTGCAAAATATGCGCTTCGACGACAACTTGCCGCGGAGCAATGTCCACCTGCGAGATGTAGTGAGCGATTCTTTCAATATACGGAGGGAGATCCTCGACAATCAGTTGCTCCCGGGCGGCCCGCTGCTCATCGTTGGAAATCTTGATCACATAGGACTTTCCAATCGGAGAAAGGAGCCCGACGATCACTTGGTTGAGATCCTCTCCCAACGCGTAATTGAGGTTGAAGACCTGGATCGCCTTCCCTTGAACGTTCGGCGCCAGTTTTTTTTCCGGGTTGGCAGCGCTGATCGTCACGATGTTGTTGTGCCGTGCCCAGACCAACCCATTGACGCTCAAGATCGCGTTGAGCGCGTCCTCGAGCAACACACCATTGAGCGTGACATTCACGCGTTGGTTCAAGTCCTCCGCCGTGACGACGTTGATGCTCAGTTGCTCGGAAATCAGGGCCATCACTTCCGCCACAGTAGCACCGCGGCTCGTCAAGTGCACCAGATTGTTCTGCACTTGCAGTCGAACCTGTCCGCCCACCTGAGGTGCGTCGGCCAACGGAATCGTCATCGCATTGGGAGTCATTGCATTTGGACTCGTGCGGGCCAATCCAGGATTCCCCGACTCCCCCCCTTGAGCGACCTGGGCAGGGTTCGGCAGGGATGTGTTCCCTGGTGGAAGCTGCTGTAGTACACCCAACGCTTCGCGAGATGCCTGGTTCAGATCGAAGTTTTGAAAGTCCGGCAATTGAGCGAGCAAAGGCCCCCCACTCATGAGCCAGCCGACAATCCAACAAACGGTTCCTGCGAGAAAACGCCATCCAATTTCGCGGCAGGCGTGAAAGATTCTCGGCGCGCAGTACGACCCGGCGAGCCGTAAGGCTCGAAATTCGGGTGGGAAATCCTTGTGTGCCGCTTGCTTGACCACTGCGTTCTCGAGTCCGAGTTGAACTCCTGGTGTGCTTGACGAATGCTGTCATTCGAAAATCGGAACACCGTTATCGGTGTATATCGGTCGTCAGGGTTTCGGCAATCAGAAGAATCGTCAAATTCGGCAAAGCCTTCCCAGATTCACAGTCTGTTGCCTAGGTGTCCGGCCTCGCGACGGATCCGAGGCATCCTCGTTCTTCCCCGTCTTGCCCCGTTAGAAGGCGCGCTCGAGGCAAGGTCGCTGGGTGGGGATCGTGCTAGCCCAGAGCTTTACCATTCAATAACGCGTCTATTTTTTGAATCGAGGAAATCCAGTCGCGTCAGACCGACGCATCGTTCCAGCAAGTGGCACGGAATGACCGCTCATTCGGGAGAAAATTCGAAAAAAAATCGCAATCGCACCAAGATGCATCCATGGAT
>JBKDXO010000145.1:0-25604 GCA_046306195.1 Planctomycetota bacterium
CAAATAAACACGCCCAAGACGCCCGCTCCGGAATGGTTGTTCCTGGTTGGTACGGTAATCGGGTTCAAAACAAAAACACACGACCCGGTCAGCCCGGGTCGTTTCATGAAATTCAGTTCTCTGAATGAGACGGAGTGCTACTGTTTATCGGACGACTCTTCCGACGGGCACTTGCCATCCTCGCAGCACGCTCCGTCCTTGCCTTCGCAGCATTCGCTCTTGGCAGCGACGGTAACTACTTTGCCTTCGGTGCACTCGCCACCTTCACAGCACGCTCCGTCCTTGCCTTCGCAACATTCGCTCTTCGCGGCGACGGTGACTACCTTGCCTTCGGTGCACTCGCTACCTTCGCAGCACGAGCTCTTGGCGACGGAGGCTTTGCTTTCGCAGCAGGAGCCCAGGGCGGCTACGGCTTTGCTCGCTGCGGTTTTCACACAGCAGCCGTTTTGGCCACAGCACTTGCACGTACAGTCGTCGCATGGGCAAACGCCAGTTTCCACACAGCAGGTCCCGTCGACACAGCAAGGTCCGCAATCTCCTGTCGACGCCTTCGTCAGGGAAGGAAGCATGTTGGTCAAACCTTTCGACCCGTTGAGACTCGCGGCTCCAGCGATCGCAGCGACCGTTGCGACCAAGGCTACCAAAGCGATACCACTATTGAACTTCTTCATTGTCATTTTCCTTTTGGACTCGAATCAAAAACTTTCGTACATTTCCAATTGTTGAAATCAGTGGCTCGATGAGAGCAACTGGCTTCGCTCCCTGCTTGGCACGCCAGGCGGGGTCTACTAAATCAGTAGACATCTCAAGAAACCATCAGCAGTTCCATCGCTGATAGGCCACGGCGCATGAGCGGCTTGGCTTGTCGGAATCGCACAGTCCGATGCGATTCGATACGACCTGGAGAGAAGGCGCGTTCCTGGACTCCGAGGGGAGCCACTGGTGGTTCGCATCGAGATCGCAGAGAGCGAGGCTCGGCTCTAAATCCGATAGTATCCGATGGATACTCGGACGAATGACGGCGACACAGAGACAGGACTTGGATTGCGAACATCCGGAACCAGTCGAAGACCGCGTGCAATCGTGATTGCTTGCTTCCTCATGATCGGCGGCGCAGCATCGCGTGGAGCAACATGCGTCGGTGCTTGAGGAATCGCGATGGTCCTGGCTGCAACAGGAAATCGAGTGGGTTTCTCCATGATTCCGAAACATCGACGCGATTCGTTGCACCGTGCAGCAACAACCATTCGGGCCTACGATGAGACCGAAGATGACTTGCAGGATAACAGCGACGCGGATCATGGACGGACTGCGATTGTTGGCCAGCCAAACAAACAAGACTCTCTAAAAACTATACGGTGTCGGCGGGGGCAAGTCACGATCGTTTCGCTGAAAAACCTTGCTGGCGAACCGCCTTTTCGGCGATAGGGAGCCACCAAGTTGGCGATTCCCAGGGTTTTTCATAACTCGACGCGTGAGCGGGGAGTCGATTTTCGGTTCCATGAGCCTGTGGCTCATTTTTTTCGGCGGTGTCTGGGATGGGATCAAAGGCTGAGAGGAGGAGTGTCGCTGGTGGGAGTCGAACCCACACGACCTTTTCAAGGGTCCTTGGATTTTAAGTCCAATGCGTCTGCCATTTCGCCACAGCGACCTGCGATTGCTTGCGAATGTAACGCATGGCATGGCTTCGGGATAGATCTCCAGGAGCGACTGCCAAGGTTGTGTGTTTTCGGTTTCGGCAGGTATACTGAAGACGTCGAGTTCGACTGGCTGGTTCAGCCACCCACCTCCCCAATCCCGTCTATTTCCCCCAAGGTGCCTTGTTGAACGCAGGCGTCGACCGTTTCCAACGTTTTCGTTCCCCCCTCTGCCTGGGGTATTGCATTGTTTTTGGGGTGTTCTGGTGTGGCCACGGGCTGGGGCAGGACCCCAAGGTCGACTTCTTTGAGACCAAGATCCGACCTGTTCTGGTCGAGCGCTGCTACGAGTGTCACAGCGCCTCAGCGGCGGACCTTGGAGGCCAGCTGCGGCTCGATTCGCCGTCGGCGATGCGCCGAGGCGGGACACTCGGGACAACCCTGGTGCCTGGTGCAGTCGATCAGAGCCTGCTGATCCGGGCCGTAGAGTACGCCGACGCGAACTTGCAAATGCCACCCGACGGCAAACTCCCCCAACATCAAATCGACGACCTGAAGCGCTGGATCGCCGAGGGGGCCGTCGATCCGAGACCCGAGATCGAACCGGGCAGCCCGCAACCCAAGGCCGACCCGATGGCTCTGGCAGCTAAACACTGGGCGTATCAACCTATCGCGGAGCCACCCACGCTTGCACCACAACCCGACCGGGCCGATTGGGACCCGATCGATATCTCGATCGCCATGCGGCTGCAGGAAACGAATCTGGCCCTCTCCGAGCAGGCTGACCGAAGGACGCTGGTCAGGCGACTGTATTACGATCTGCTGGGACTTCCCCCGACGATTACCGAGATTGAGACGGCGGTGAACAACCCATCAGAAAATTGGTACGGGGAATTGGTCGATGGATTGCTGCAATCGCCACACTTCGGCGAACGTATGGCCAGGCGGTGGATGGACCTCATGCGTTATGCGGACAACAAAGGTTATGTCTTCCAAGAGAATCGCGAGTACGCGCACGCGTTCCGATATCGGGACTGGTTGATCCGCTCGTTTCAGCAAGACCTTCCCTACGACCAGTTCCTTCGCTATCAACTGATCGGCGACCGTCTCGATCCGGAGAACGCGGCGGGCCATCTCGATGCGATGGGGATGCTGACGCTGGGGCGTCGGTTCCTGAACAACAAACACGATATCGTCGATGATCGCATCGATGTGGTGACGCGCGGCTTGCTCGGGATCACCGCAAACTGCGCGCGGTGCCACGATCACAAATTCGATCCGGTCAGTATGGCGGATTATTATTCGCTCGCGAGCGCGTACATGGAAAGCGACGAACCCGGAGGAGATCCATCCCCGATGCGGTTGATCGATCGCGTTGACCAGGGGCCTACACATATCCTGTTGCGCGGGAACCCAGGAAATCAAGGCCCGGAAGTTCCACGTCGCTTCATCGCATTTCTGCAACCGGACTCGCCGGTCGACATGAAGACGGCAAGCGGGCGACTCGAGATGGCTGACGCGATCGTCAGTCCCCGCAATCCGCTCACGGCCCGGGTCTGGGTCAACCGCGTCTGGGGCTGGATCACCGGTTCCCATTTGGTCGACACACCGAGCGACTTTGGACTGCGGACCGAACCCCCGGTGCAGCAGTTTGTTCTCGATGCATTGGCTTGGGACTTGGTCCAAAAAGGATGGAGCACCAAGCAGTTGATTCGCCGCATCGTGATGCTCAAAACCTATCGCCAGCGAAGCGATCATCGAGAGGACGCGTTTTCCATCGATCCCGAGAACCGATTTCTGTGGCGGGCCAATCGCAAGCGGATGGATTTCGAGTCGTATCGGGATGCGCTGCTCCATGCGACCGGCCGCTTGGATCGGTCGATAGGTGGTCCGAGTGTTCCGATCGCCTCGCCTCCGTTTTCCAACCGCCGCACCCTCTACGCCTACATCGATCGCCAGAATCTACCGCAATTGTTCCGCTCCTTTGATTTCGCGACTCCCGATGTGCATGTGCCGCAGCGATCCCAGACGACGGTGCCACAACAAGGACTCGTCCTGTTCAATAGCGACATGGTCATGAGCCTGCTCGACAAAATCGCCAGCGAAGCAAGCCAGCGAGGTCGCGACTCGGGAATCAATTACTTGTTTGAACAAGTACTTGCTCGGCGATGTACCGATCAGGAACGAGCATGGGTTGCGGAGCTGATCGATGCCAATGATCTGCAGTTGCCGATTGCTCCGGAGAACCAATGGACGTATGGGACCGCGACCTTCGAGCCCGAAACAGGGCGGATCGAAAACTTTCGGCCACTGCCGCGATTTGTCAACAATCGATGGCAGGGGGTGAAGGACGAGTTGCCGGACCCCGAGTTCGACTGGGCGCTGCTGTCAGCCACCCAAGGGCATCCGGGCGCGCGGCTCGACCAAACGGTGGTGCGCCGTTGGACCGCGATGGCCGAGGGGACGCTACGGGTGCGAGGCATGCTCAAACATCTCAGCGTTCAAGGCAACGGCGTGCGGAGTTCGCTCGTCGTGCGCGGCACGGAGAAGCTGGGCCAATGGACCATGGCAAACGGAGAGACCGAAACGCGCGTCGACAATATCTCGGTTCAGCCCGGGGACACCATCGACTTTGCGACGGACAGTCTCGGGGACAGCAACAGCGATACCTTCGAGTGGAAGGTGCGGATCTTATCGAACGACGAAAGCCAAGTGCGAGCCAACAGCGAACGGCACTTCAGCACCCAACAACCGCGCGCGTTGTCGGTGTGGGAGCAAGCGGCCCAGGCGTTGCTCCTGACCAACGAGTTCTGTTTTATCGATTGAGTTTTTTGACCACGCAGAAAGATCACGCGATGCGATCGCCGGACGATTTCTCACCGAACCTACGCTGGACGCGCCGGGAGATGCTGCATCGGTGTGGCATGGGGCTCGGCGCATTGGCTTTACCGGGCTTGATGGGAGAATTGCTCGCAGGCGACTCGACCCCCAACCCGCTTCTCCCCAAAGAACCGCATTTTCCAGCGAAGGCGAAGCATTTGATCCATATCTTCGCCAACGGCGGACCGTCGCATGTCGATACCTGGGATCCCAAACCCGCCATGGAGAAATACGCTGGGCAAGACATGGCGGGGGGTTCCCCTCGTACCGAACGGCCTACCGGCAACGTCTATCCATCGATCTTCAAGTTCCAAAAGTACGGGCAATCGGGGCTCGACGCGAGTGAACTGTTCGAAAAGACCGCCTCGGCGCACGCCGACAAGCTGTGCGTCGTTCGATCCATGCACGCCGATGTCCCGAACCATGAACCGTCACTGTTGCTGATGAACACCGGCGAGTCCCGATTGGTCCGGCCGAGCGTCGGGTCGTGGCTGACTTATGGACTCGGTACCGAAAACCAAAATCTCCCCGCGTTCCTCTCGATGTGCCCGGGCGGATACCCGATCCAGGAGTCGCAGAATTGGCAAGCGGGATTTCTCCCAGGGATCTACCAGGGGACGTACATCGACTCCAAGCACGAGAGTGTCGATCGGCTTGTCGAGTACGTCGTCAATCGCAAGCTGGGTCGATCCGCACAGCGGCGCGAGTTGGATCTGATCCAGAAACTAAACGAGGAACACATTCGGGCTCGGCCTCAGGATCCGATGCTCGAGGCTCGCATCCAGTCGATGGAGCTCGCGTATCGGATGCAGGAAGAAGCGCTCGATGTGTTCGATGTATCGCGCGAGCCAAAGCATGTGCTCGACATGTATGGTCCCGGAGTCCAGGCACGCCAGATGCTGATCGCCCGGCGGTTGATCGAGCGCGGGGTTCGTGTGGTGCAACTGTGGCATGGCGCGGGCCAGCCGTGGGACAATCATGACCATATCTTCGACGGCCATCGCAAGCTCGCAGGCGAATGCGACCAAGGGATCGCGGCCCTGCTCACCGATTTGCACCAACGCGGGTTGCTCGACGAGACATTGGTTTTGTGGGGCGGCGAGTTCGGCCGAACACCGACCGTGGAATTACCGAAACAGGGTGCGAATGCAGGAACCATCAGTGGCCGTGACCACAATCATTATGGGTTCACGGTTTGGTTAGCAGGCGGTGGTATACGCGGCGGTCAAGCGTATGGGGCGACCGACGAGATTGGATTCAAGGCGGTTGAGAATCGAGTGCATGTGCACGACTTGCATGCGACCATGTTGCACTTGATGGGTTTCGATCACACCAAGCTGACGTACCGATTCGCGGGCCGAGATTTTCGATTGACCGACGTTCACGGCCGCGTCATTCAAGAGTGGCTTGCCTAAAAGCCGATGGGCTCAGGGATCGAAGTCGAAAGTCGTTCCCTTCACGCGACATGGTATTCGGGATCCGTTTCCTGAACGCATGTCGGAGTGAACTCGATCCCTTCGTAGATCTCCTGCATCGCCAACGAGCATCCGATTCTGGCGAGATCGATCCGCGCATCGATCCCTTCGATGATCTCTCGAACAAATGCATTTCCGTCCCTCCGCATGACGATTGCGATCGGTTGGTGTTGCTCGAGCAGGACGTAATATTCCAGAGACGCGATCTGCAAGTAGGCCATCATTTTTTCGTCCAAGTCGTAGCGGCGAGTCGACGGCGAGAGAACTTCCATGATCAACACCGGCGCATCCTGATAGACAGCGGACGGAGGATTTGAATCGCAGACGACCTGGAGATCAGGATAGTAAAAGGAGCAACGGTCGGATTTTTGGATGCGTACCTTGGTATCCGAATCCCAAACTTTGCAGGGCTGTCCGCGGAGAGAGCGCATCAGGTGAAATACGGCGTTGAGTTTCACTTGATTGTGTCGATTGGTAGCACCCGTCATCGCGCGGACCCAACCGTCGATGTATTCACTTTTGAAGGAAGCGATCGCTTCATTTGCCAGGTAGTCTTCGACCGAAACCCATTCGGATTTTTCTGCGCTGCTCATGCAAATTCTCCGGCTTCTGAGAAATCGATCCCAGGGAACGATCCGAGTTTATCATAACTACCCACCACAGATCCGGCATGCTCTCCCTTCGTCCGGTCCGCACATGCGACCCTTGGATCCTTTTCGAAAGTGTTCGCACTTCTCGTTGTGCCGCACGTTGGAGGAGGTATTCAGCCAGAATCGAGTCGAGGGCTCCCCCTGTTCTCTCTTTTGTCTGGCGCGGAATTCCCAGGGTGGAAGCGGATCGCGATCGACCCACAGTCCGCGCTTGGCCGATTTGGCCTTCCTCTCCAGGTCGGTGAAGCGTTGATCTTCCCCGTACTCCTTGAAGTGCCATGCCCATCCGTCTTCAATCATCTTGGCGTTGATGTTATCTCCCTCCATGAGAATGGTGCCAACCATGCGGCCAGCCCGATCCTCCGTGGTGTATCGGACGGCGACTTCCTGGCCAAAGACCATGCGCGATAAAGCTTGCTTGGACTGGTTGCCGAAGCTTTGATTGGCCTCAGGCGCGTCGATCCCTTCCAAACGGACCGTCACCTCGTCGCGATGAACGAGAACTCGAATCGTGTCCCCATCAGCAACACCGACCACTTTGCCGCGGAATTCCGGTGCAGAGCGAGAGCAACCCAAGATTGGCGAGAGCAGAGCCAGCAGCAACAGCAGGAGATGGCGTCTAGGAATCATCGAAATTTTTGGATCCATGCGGGCGGGCCGTTTAAGGGCTTTGGTCCGTCAACGCAAAGAGCCCGGACGGGTCCGGGCTCTCGCTCAATGCTGTTGGGGCTCAAACACCCCGTTCCGCGACCTGCTTACTCGCGAGGACGAATCGCTCCGGTCAGACCGCTGTAGTCGACCCGGTCATCGTTGTGCCAAAGAGGTTGGCCCAACTCGACCCGCTTGCGGAGCACTTCAATCTTCTCTTGAGATCCAGCAGGAGCATCGGTTGGCAAGAAGTGCAGATCAACGATCGGATCAAAATCCTCGTCGTGTCCATACTTCAAAATCGCCTCGAAAACGTTCTTGCACAAATTGCTCATGATCTCTGCTCACCTCTCCCGGCAAAAGAGTTTTCCTCCTCTGATCCAGGAAAAATCTTGTCTAGAATTTCACACAGTGAACGATTATTTCCAACTGGCATCGAAAGTCAAGAAATTTATCAATGGATCTTGAGTCCCTTCTCTGCAAACGCCTCATGCTATGGCGCAGTGAATCTTTAACGAGTAGAAAATCCGCGAGCGGTAGGCAGAACCGCCTGGGCTCTGTTCTTCCTTGAAATCCAGGTTTAGGGGAAATCCGCCCCCATTGCTCGAGTTTGCAAACTGGAAAGGTCGAAGGAACATCGAGGAAACGGGCCTCCGCAAATTTCCTTCTCGCTGCGAAAAAAATTCCTGGCGACCGGTTACAAATATTTCGCGAGGGGTCCACCGCGGGTCGCCAAGGCGTCGACTTTGCGTGTGGTTTCGGGGTCTTCGACCAGAGGAGGCGCGTGCCGGGGCTTGCGCCGTGCATCGATCACCAAGGGCCCGTTGCAGCTCCAATGCTTATCTTCGATACGCTCGCCAACGCCCCGAATGTCGGTGGCGGGATTGCTCCGCGTGAAGGTCACCCACAGGAAGTTGTTGAGGGTTTTGGCAGCAAACGCCGGGTCGTCGACAACGACCACGCAAGCGATGGACTGCCAGGAGGCATCCGATCGGGCCGCGCGGTCGATGGCCTCGAGCAGACCGTCCACCGAGGCGTCGCTCGGCAGCGCGACTGCGAGGACTCCCGGCATGCACAGATGGGCGTCGCGGGCGATCGATTGCAACGGACCCAGGAGCGGCAGTTCCTTTGCCAGGGTTCGACGCGGCGGTCCGCTGGCCGCGAACACCACCTTCGAACCTCGGTTGAGCGAATCCCCCGAGTAGTCGAGCGTATCGATCGTCGTGCGGGTCTGAAAGTGAAGCCCCGATTCAAAATCGAGACGCTCCCACATCCACTGCAGGAACGGCCCAATATCGTGAGCCTGGAGATTCGGGTCGCTGGTACCATCGGCGATGAACAGGTACTTGGCCAGGGACATCTGCCCTTGGCCGAGGATCGCATTGGCCTGGGTGAGGAGTTCCTGCGGCCTGTCGGGCTTGGCATACGGGGTGTAGCGCTCGCTGCCAATCGCGAGCAGCAAAGGGTGGACCCCTGCGGCGTCGACGGCATGCACTTCCCGGACACCGGGGAGCACGGTGGGAATGATCGGGCCGGTCAGCTCATGGATCAATGCGCCGAAGGTCGTATCCTCCTGCGGCGGTCGACCAACCACGGTAAAAGGCCAGATCGCCCCGGGGCGGTGCGAAACATGGGTGACGCTCATCCAAGGGAACGGATGCTGGCGCGCGTAATAGCCCAGGTGATCGCCGAAGGGACCCTCGGGTTTGAGGGTCGCCGGATGGACCACCCCGCGAATCGCAAAGTCGGCATCGGCATAGATCGGTGCATGGCCCGAGCCCACGATCATCGGGATGCGATGACCAGCCATGGCACCCGCAAAGGTCAATTCACTCAACCCCTCGGGCAACGGCATGACCGCCGACAAGGTCATGGCGGGTGTCCCGCCTACCGTGACGGTGACCGGGAACGGGACTCCGCGCTGGAGGGCTTGCTGGTGATGGATGCCGATCCCTCGGTGCAACTGGTAATGAAGTCCGATCTCGCGATCGGGCTGGTACTCGTTGCCGCTCAACTGGATGCGGTACATACCGAGGTTGCACTGGCTGAGCGAAGGTTGCGCGCCGGATTCGGGCAGGGCTTGGCTTAATACCTGAGGTAGCGTTACAAACGCGCCACCATCGTCCGGCCAAGAGATCAACTGAGGCAATTGCGACAGGGTGATCGACTGCGCCAGCGCCGGTCCCGATCGGACTCTCTTGGGGAGCATGGTCCAGGCCGTCCAGGGTGCGCCCGCGTATCGCATGGGTGCGCGAAAGAACGCGTTGGGATCGATCTTCAGCTCGATCGCGCGGCGAACCCGATCGATGGTCGAGCGAAACAAGAAGCGGGCCTGATCGAGCGTGCCGAACAGATTGCTGACCATCGAGAACGAAGTTCCTTGGGGTCGCGTGAACAGCACCGCAGGTCCGCCCCGCGCGTACACGCGGCGCTGAACTTCAGCGATTTCCAGCCGCGGAGACAGAGGTTCGTCGACTTCGAGGAGCCGGCCGTGGCGCTTCAGATCTTCGACAACCTCTCGCGTGCTGCGATATTGCATCAGGCGGCAACGATGTCGCGCATCTTCGGCTCGAGGTAGGTCACGGTCGTCGCCATGCTGGCCAAGTGACCGTAGTCTTCCTCAGGAATCTGCACGCGATGTCGCTTGCGAAGCTCCATCACGATGTCGAGGAAGTCCATGCTGTCGAGTTCGAGTTGTTCGCGGAACGACTTGCCGTCGTCCAAGCCGGAAAGATCTTCGTCGGGAGCAATGTCGCTGAGAATATCGAGGATCTCGTCTCGGATTTCTGCAGATGTCATGAATCAAGCACTCCGGGTGAAGTTGCAGCGGTGAATCGGGTTGGGTCGTGTGCAACGCCTTAGAAGCGACGGACGATCAAGACCGAATTGATCCCCAGCATCCCAAAGGAGTTGTTGAGGATGTAATCGACTTGGCCCAATGGCTCCGGCTCGTTGAGGACCAATCCGTCGATCGCACACGTTTCATCCAAATTGTCCACATTTATCGTGGCATGGCAAACCCTGTCCTGGAAGGACGGGAGGTTCCCAGCCAATTCCAGCGCCCCGGCCGCCCCCATGGCATGGCCGATGAAGCTCTTGGTGTTGTTGAATCGGACCGTCGAACACCCCGAAAACGCGTTTCTCAGGGCCTCGCATTCCTGGCTGTCGCCGCTGGCGGTCCCGGTGGCATGGGTGCTGACAATCTGGATCTGGTCCGGGGCCAGCCCCCCCCGTTTCAGAGCCAGTTGGACGCATTGGGCCTGCCTTTCCGGGTTGGGGAGGACGAAATCGGTCGCGTCGGTATTGATAGCATAGGAAACGATCTCGGCCAGGATTGGGGCCGATCGGGCTTTGGCGTCCGAGAGCCGCTCGAGGATGTACAGGCTGCCACCCTCGGCGACCACGATGCCGGTCCTATCCTTGTCGAACGGGCGGGAGGCTTTGGTCGCGTCGGCGTGGCTGGCCAGGGCCCCCTGCGACTTGAAAGAGGCGAAGATACCGAAGGTGTGGATGCTCTCGGAGACCCCGCCGGCGATCGCCAGGTCGCATTCCCCCAGGCGGAGCATTTGCACTCCTTGGATGATCCCTGCGTTGCCCGCGGCACACGCCGCGCCGATGGTGTAATGCGGGCCGGTGATCCCGAGATTGAGGGCGATTTCGCCCGCCGGATTGTTCGCTACGGTCCGGGGATTGTGGTGGTGTGACCAATACGTGGTGTCGTAATCGTAGGCTTTGATCGAGTAGATTTCATTTTCGGTTTCGACGTTCCCGTGCTCGGTGATTCCGATGTAGATGCCAACGCGCGACTTGTCGACATTGGTCCAATCGATCCCGCTCCGAGCGATCGCTTCATGGGCGCAGTAGATGCCGATGGTTCCCGCTCGGGTTCCGCGCCGCATGTCGCGACGGCTTTGGTATTTGGTCGCTTCGAAATTGCAGACCCCGGCGTGCGTGTCTCCGACATAGCGGATGTTGTAGGCCTGGACACCGCTGCGACCCGCCAGGAGCGCCTCGCGATACTCTTCGAGGTTGTTACCGTTCGGGCTAGTCAAGCCAACCGCGGTCATCACGATCCGCTGTTCGTCCGGCAAGTCCGCGGTTCGGTCCCGAAAAGGCATAGCGTTCAATTCCAGTAGGGGTTTTCAAAGGTAAGCGTCGCGACCTCGAAACTAGCCTGCGAAGGATGAATTTGCAAGCGACGCGTCGTGGATCGAACTGCTAAAAGACCGCATGCTGGATGAAATAGACAACAATCCCCGCCACATACCCCGCAAGCGCGAGCGGTGCGATGCGTTTGAAATACCAGAAGAAATCGATGCGCTCGAGCCCCATGGCGGCCACTCCGGCGGCCGAGCCGATGATCAAGCAGCTGCCGCCGGTCCCGCCGCAATAGGCCAGCAGCATCCAGAACGGATCGTTTTTGGCGTTAGTCGACGAATACATTTCGATCCCTGCTGCGACCAGTGGCACGTTATCGACGACCGCAGAAACCAAACCGATAATGATGGCGATGGCCGATTGATTTTGCACCGTCGACTGCAGCCACTTCGCCAAATCGGTCAGGACATTCGTAGCGCCCGGCGAGCCGACCGCGAGCAGAATTCCTAGGAAAAACAGCACGCTCGACATGTCGATGCGGCGCAGAGCCGACAGGACTCCGGTGCTGCTGCGCGTTCGCTCGTCCATCGTGTGCGAGACGATCTCGGACGCGAGCCATAAAACCCCGAGAGCCAACATCATTCCCATGAACGGTGGGAGGTGGGTATAGGTTTTGAAGATAGGAACACTCAGCAATCCGAGCACTCCCAAAGCAAGGAACAGAGCTTTGTGCCAACCCTCGACGCTCTTTTCCTCCGCAGATTCGTTCTGCGGTGAGGATTCCTCAAGGCTTCCTTTGACTCGCGGCGTGATCAACAGCAGCGGGACCAGGAGGCAGGCGACGCTGGCCAGGAACAGATCGCGAATGACTTCCCATTCGCCGATCTTGTTCTTCATCCAGATCATGGTGGTGGTGACGTCGCCGATGACAGTCCATGCTCCTCCCGCGTTGGCGGCGATGACGATCATCCCAACGAACAGGAGCCGAAGCTCTCGGTCCGAGACGAGTTTGCGCGTGACGGAGATCATGACGATGGTGGTGGTAAGATTATCCAGCACTGACGACAAAAAGAACGCGATCCACGACACGATCCAGAGCAGCTTGGCCGGTTTGTCGGCTCGGATGTAGCGGGTGATGAGCGAAAACCCTTCGTGCGCGTCGACTAGTTCCACGATGGTCATGGCGCCGATCAGGAAGAACAGGATCCCCGCCGTCTCGGCGAACCCGTGCATCAGTTGTCCATCGACGAGGAAGTGGAGTTTGGCGCTCAGGCTGTCTCCTTCTCCAGCGGCATGCGCACCATGCCAGGCATCGAACAAATCTTGGGGTACCAACTGAGAGTAGTTAAGCGCGTAGACGGTCCAGCACAACACACCGGTCAGCAGCGCGCTGGCGGCCTTGTTCACGTGAATCTGGTGCTCGAGCGCGATGGCCAAGTACCCGAGGACGAAGATCGCAATAATGAGGCTGAGCATGGAATCTCGGAGAACGGAGGATCGGCGTGGCGCTCGATTCGGGTCTGACTTCGACAAGGGATCGTAATCCATGAATCGTTTTTTTCCAACCGACCACCGTCAGCTCCAAATCTGTTTTTGGTATCTTAGGAAGACCCATGAACCACCCATCCCAAGCCGTTGCATCTACCTCCCTCCAGCCTCTGTGGTCGCCGGATTCCGAACGTATCGGCGGCTCGGAGTTGGCTCGGTTTGCAAGGGAATTTTTTCCGGCAGGGGATCCTTCGACCCTCGAGGGGTATCGCGCCTTGCACGCGTGGAGTCTGCGCGATCGGGGTGCGTTTTGGATGGCCCTGTGGCGGTTTTGCGATTGTTTGGGGGACCCTGGTTCGGTGCCGTTGATCGACTCGGGTGGGATGCTCGAGGACCGATGGTTTCCCGAGGCACGCCTGAACTACGCGCAGAATGTGATCCGCGAATCCAAGGGGAGCGACGAAGAGGATCCGGTTCTCGTCGCATGCGATGAACGGGGCGCGAGGGAAACCTATTCGCGATCGGAATTGACGCGGCGCGTGATCGCGGCAGCTCGGTTCCTGAAATCGCATGGCATCGGTGCGGGGGACCGCGTGGCAGCCGTGCTGCCCAACAGCCCCTGTGCGATCGTCGGTTATCTAGCGAGCGCTGCGATCGGCGCGATTTGGTCGTCATGTTCCCCCGACTTCGGTCCCGATGCGATCCGCGATCGATTCGCACAGATCCAACCCAAGGTGCTGATCACGTCGATCGAGACCACCTACAACGGCAAAACGGTTCGCCCAATCGATCGCGCGGTCGCGGTGCTGCCGGAGTTGCCTAGCGTGCAGTTGTTGCTGGTCGATGGCGGCGCTGGGCAAATCGCTCCATCGATTCGGGATGCGGTTCCCTGCCATGCGTGGGAGGAAGTTCTCGAGTGCTCGAGTACGGAGCCATGGGTGTGGGAGACGTTCCCATTCGATCATCCGCTGTGCATCGTCTACTCCTCGGGTACGACCGGAGCCCCCAAGTGCATCGTGCATCGAACTGGAGGGGTGTTGCTGCAGCATCTCAAGGAGCATCGCCTGCACTGTGATCTCCGGTCGGGGAGTTCGATGCTGTACTACACGACCACAGGGTGGATGATGTGGAATTGGCTGGTGGGTGCACTCGCTGCCGACTCGCGGATCATCGCTTATGACGGTTCGCCCGTAACGCCCGATAACGGCTCGCTTTGGAGGATTGCGGAGCGCGAGCAGTTGACCCATTTCGGAGCGAGTGCACGCTATTACGCGATGCTCGACAAAGCAGGCTACGTTCCATGTCGTGCCGTGTCGCTGGGGAATCTGAAGTGCGTCCTGTCGACCGGCTCCCCGTTGCTGCCCGAGACCTTCGATTGGATCTATCGAAGCGTCAAGCGCGACGTGCATTTGGCTTCGATCTCGGGAGGGACCGATATCTTGTCCTGTTTCGTGCTCGGCAATCCGTGCGCGCCGGTGTATCGAGGTGAGATCCAGTGCGCGGGATTGGGGATGGATGTTCGGATCCTGGATGAGCATGGAGCATCGATCCGAAATCGAGCCGGCGAGCTCGCGTGCTGCCAAGCCTTTCCGTCGATGCCGATCGGGTTTTGGAGCGATCCTGAACAAAAGAAGTACCGGGCGTCTTACTTCGAACGTTCCCCGGGCGTCTGGTGCCATGGCGATTGGGCCGAGCTCACGGAACGGGACGGGTTTCTCATTTACGGTCGGTCCGATGCAACGCTCAACCCGGGTGGCGTGCGGATTGGGACCGCGGAAATCTATCAGCAAGTGGAAACGTTTCCCGAAATCGCCGAGGCGCTGGCAACCTGCTTGAAACAGGATGGCGATGAAAAAATCGTGTTGTTCGTTCGCATGGTCGCGGGCAAGCGATTGACCGACGCCCTTGAGGCCGATTTGCGATCGGCGTTGCGCCAGCGTTGTTCGCCCAGGCACGTTCCCACCATCATCGACGAGGCACCCGATTTCCCGCGCACGATCAGCGGCAAATTGTCCGAGATCGCGGTTCGCAACGCGATTTGCGGGATGGAGTTGGGGAACGCCGGCGCGTTGGCCAACCCCGAGTCGCTCGCATTCTTTCGCGCGTGGCGCGCGACATCCTCCCAATCGCCTTAGCGCGTCCACGTGTCCGACGGACTTCCAGCGGTCCTAGCACTGGCCGATCTTGTTACCCGAGATGCACAAGCATCCGGTTGGAAGCGGGCAACAACGTGCCATGTATCCATCACTTCCGATCGGACGGATCGCGCCGTTCACGTATCATCCCTCGAAGAACTGCTGTTCGCTGTTCAATTCCGCGATGAAGTCGCGAATGCCGTTGTAGAGCCACTCGGAATTTCCCGGTGCGATTTTGGCGGTCTCGATCAAGATGCCAGCGAAGGACTCCATCGGCGAATTCGCGACCGGAGCGCGATCTTGAAGCCAGGCATCGATGGCCACCGCGTCGATTCCACTACGCAACCATTGGGCAACATGATGGGGGAACGCGTGGGCTGCGATCCGAATTCCGAACCCTGGGCGGGCGCTCTGATCGCGGACCGACTTGGCGATCTCGATCACATCGTTCGCCTGCGCGAGGCTAAGGCGGTGGCCGGGTGCGGTATCGAAACAGCCGTCGAGGATCAAGCACACATAGTCGAAGCCACACTCGATAAGAAAACGGATATCCTCGGTCACGTTGGCGGCCGCGATCGCGGCACCGATGTTGACGTCGTTGCGTTGGCTAGTGCACCTCGCGAGGGCAACCCGATCGGCGATGGAATTCGCCTGAACGATATCGGATGCGAGAGTGGGTTTCCAATCTCCGCGCCAACCGCCGCGGCGTTTGCGTTCCAGGATCGACGGAAGAAATTGGAATTCGATTCGCTGCGCGTCCCGCATGGCCTGCGGCTGCAAGGGTTCATCGACGAAGACCGGGATCACTTCGTTGGGCGTGCCAGTTGCTTTGGGTTGATAAATTTCGAAACCCAAATCATGCTGCGCCTTGGTCAACGAGAGCGTGAGAGCAGGCGAGATCGGAACATCGACGCCGATTCGGGAGAACAATCGCGAATTCCAAGGCTCCAGATTGCGCGGGACGAGTCGATCTGCGATCGGCCGGGGCTCTATCGGTTTCTTTTCCGGCATGATCAAGAATTCTCCGCACATGGACGAAAAACGCGGAATTCTCGGCCAGCGGTTGGTTTGATGCCGGCTTTGAGAAGGAGCAAGCCCAATTTCAGTCGATCGGGTTCGCGGAGACGATGTTCCTCGATATCGGGGCTGATGTTTTCAGCATCACCGCGCAAAAAAATGACTCCGCCTCGCATGCCAGAACCGAGTCCCTGGCCGGCCGCCCCACCGATCATCAAGGTTCCTTGGCGCATGTTCATTCCGGCGAACGCACCGACATTGCCCCGGATCAAGACATCGCCGCCTCGCAGGGATATCGCGGTTCGATCGCCCGCCGAACCATACACCGCGATCAATCCGCTGCGGGCCATCGCTCCGGCACCGTTGGCTACGGAACCTTTGCAGATCAACAGACCCGAGGCGAGAGAATGGCCAAAAAAATCTCCGGCGTTTCCATCGAGTGTGCATTCGCAGTCGTCCATGCCGCAGAACGCTAGCTTCCCTGCGTGCCCTTTGACAACTACGGAGTGCAGGTTGGACAGCCCGGCGCCGAGGAAATCTTGCCCCGATGCGCCTTGGAAGACGATTTCGGGCAGTGTGTTTTCATTGGCGAGCGATGCTTGTGGGAGCGAGCGAAGGGCTTCGCTGGCGATGAGATCGAGGCGAGCGACGTTTTGATTCGTTATTGGTATTTCGAGCGTTTCGTTCACGGTGTCGGGGGTTGCGGTTTTCTAGGCAGAGTTTTGGTCGGTCTTTTTGGTAGCGGATTTCTTCGTTGTCTTTTTGGCGACGGCTTTGGTCGCCGTAGTTCGGGTAGCTTTCTTTGCGGCTTTCTTGGTTGCTTTGGTGGCAGACTTTTTGCCGCGAGCACCCTTCTTCTTGCTCCCTCCCGCTGCGGCCCGGGCTTCCAGAAGCGCGACAGCCTGCTCAAAGCTCAATTCGTCGGCGGTCATATCCTTGGGGAGCGACGCATTGGTTTCTCCGTCTGCGACATACATCCCGTAGCGGCCATCGCGGAGTTCGATCGGTTTGCCGGTGACTGGGGAGGGATCAAACGTTTTTAGCGGAGGGGCAGCCACCCCGCGACCTCGGCCTCGCACCGCTTTGGGCTGAGCCAAAATCGCGAGGGCTTCCTCCAACGTGATCTCCAGCAAGTCTTGGCCGGGGCCGAGCGATCGCGATTCGTTTCCATGCTTGATGAAGGGACCAAAGCGACCTTGCGTGGCGATCACCGGCTCTCCATCGTCGGGATGGTTGCCAAGGGTCCTGGGCAAGCTCAGAAGCTTGACCGCGAGATCCAAGGTGACATGGTCGGCGTCGACCCCTTTTGGCAACGATGCATTCTTCTTGTCCTCATCGTCGGCCGATCCCATCTGAACGTACGGTCCGAACCGACCGACTTTGACATAAATCGGCTTGTTCAATTCAGGGTGGTAGCCCAGGGGTTGTTCGCCCCGTTCCTGTTTTTCAAGGAGTTCGAGTGCGACGGCGAGCGTCAACTCATCGGGAGGCATGTCGTCGGGAATGCTGGCTCGTTTTTCGCCCCGTTCGATGTAGGGGCCATAGCGGCCGATCCGGACGACGACAGGAGGGGAGTCCGGGAAGGAGTCGTCCGAGGTTGCATCGTGCAGCGGATACGAGCAGGCGATGCGAGGATCGATTTCGGCGACCTTTTGTTCGAGCAGCGGCTTGAGACCGATCCCTCCGGGTGCGATGCGATCGCTCTCAGAGGCTTCGCCGAAATAGAAGTCTTGCAAGTAAGCCAGGTTCTCGCGCTCGTTGCGGCTGATCTGATCGAGGTAATCCTCCATCTCGGCTGTGAATTGGTAATCGACAAGGGAGGCAAAGTGGTCTTCCATGAGCCGGATCACGGCGAACGCCGTCCAACTCGGGACCAGCGCATTGCCCTTTTTGAATACGTAATCGCGGCGCAGGATAGTATCGATGATCGCGGCGTAGGTGCTGGGTCGTCCGATGCCTCGTTCTTCGAGGGCTTGCGTGAGCGAGGCTTCGGTGAAGCGGGCGGGAGGTTGGGTGGTATGCGAGAGGCTTTCGAGTTTCTTGAGATCGAGGCCTTCGTTGATTTGCACGGTGGGTAGCAAACGTTCCTTTTCCGCCAGTTCCGCGGCCGGGTCGTCGCTCCCTTCGACATAGGCCCGCAGAAAACCTTCGAACTCGATCGAGGTGCCTGTTGCCTGGAAGACGGCATCTCCGGCCTCGATCGTCATCACCACGCGTTGCTTCCGGGCATCGGCCATCTGCGAGGCGATCGTCCGTTTCCAGATCAGATCGAAGAGCCGGAACTGGTCGTAGCTCAGTTCGCGGCGGAGGGTTTCGGGAACCTGGAATGGATGGCCAGCGGGGCGGATCGCTTCGTGGGCCTCCTGCGCATTCTTGACTTTGGTGGCATACGTCCGTTCGCTCCCGTAGAGGAACTCGGGTCCGTATTGCGATCGAACCAGATCGCGGGCCGCGTTGACCGCTTCCTTGCTCAGGGTCGTCGAGTCGGTACGCATGTACGTGATGTAGCCATTTTCGTAGAGGCTTTGCGCTACGCGCATCGCGTCGCGAGCCGTCATCCCGAGTTTGCGGTTCGCTTCCTGCTGCAGCGTGCTGGTGGTAAACGGAGCTTTCGGTCGTTCGGTGTAGGGTTTGATCTCGATGTTCTTGACGACAAAGGGAGTCGATTGCAATCGATTGCGCAAGCTCGCGGCAGTCTCCTCGTTCAAAAGGAGGAGCGAGGGGTCCTTCAATTTGCCGGTGGCGGGATCGAAATCCTTGCCCGAGGGGATTCGCCGTCCGCCGACCGAGACCAACATGGCGGCGAAACTTTCCCCGGAACGGGTTTTGAGATGGGCTTCCAGGTCGAAATAGGTAGCGCTGTGGAAGGCCATGCGTTCCCGTTCTCGTTCGACAATCAGACGGACCGCGACGCTTTGCACTCGTCCTGCGGAGAGACCAGGCCGGACTTTTTTCCAGAGAAGTGGGGAAACGTCGTATCCATACAAGCGATCGAGGATGCGCCGGGTTTCCTGGGCTTTGACGAGCCCTTCGTCGATCTGCCGGGTGGATTGCAAGGCCTCTTGGATCGCTTCCTTAGTGATCTCATGGAACACCATGCGGTGGACCGGGACCTTGGGCTTGAGAACCTCCCGCAAATGCCAGGAAATCGCTTCTCCCTCGCGGTCTTCGTCGGTCGCCAGATAGAGGTCTTTGGCGTCCTTCAGGGCGGATTTCAAAAAACTGACATGTTTTTTCTTGTCGGCGGGGATGACGTAGAGGGGTTCAAAGCCGGCGTCGACGTTCACCCCGAGGCTGGCCCAGGGTTCCGATTTGTATTCCGCCGGGACCTCTTTGGAGCCTCCAGGCAAATCGCGAATGTGGCCGATGGACGCTTCGACCTGGAAACGACTTCCGAGATATTTCGAGATCGTCTTCGCTTTTGCGGGGGATTCAACGATGACGAGGGATTTCTTTTCGCTCATTGGCATTCGCAGTAGGGTGAAGTGGCTTCCGACGACTCGGTGCGACCGAGGGGGTGCGTCCGATCCGAGAGAGGTTGTGATCGGGAGATCCGTCATTTGTCAAGTCCCCCTCCCCCCAACACTGCGATTGCGTGGGAAGCCGGAAAACCTACAATCTTCGCCATTCGAAGCCTTTTTTTAACTAGGGTTTACCCGCTCGGCAGCGATTCAAGGAACTCACCTTTCATGGCCAGTCCATTTTCCATTTTTCGCAAGAACCAGCGTCTCTGGATGGCTGGCGCCGTTCTGATCGCCATTTTGGCCTTCGTCGTCGCTCCCATGCTCGAGTCCTTCTCGGGTTACAGCCAAGGGATGCGGCCCGGGGCCGGGCACGTCGCCGCGTCCTGGTATGGCGGATCGATCACCCAGGATCAGGTCGAGTCGGAATTGGTTCAACTGGGAATCGCGAACACGTTCCTTCGAAAACTCGCGACCGATGTGAAAGAGAAAGGGGGTTTTCCTCAGGTTCCCGACGTCGCGCCGAACCTCTCCTTCGTCGGCATCGCCCCGCCGAGCAACGACCCGGGAACGATCATCCAGCGCAAACTTCTGGTGGAAGAAGCCAAACGCATGGGGATCTTTTTCGACGATCAGTCGGTCAGGACGTTTCTCACGCGGTTCGTCGATGGCAGACTCGACGGCGATTACATCCAGAAGACGCTTCGGGAAGTCTCCGGCGGGAGAATGACGCTGCTCGATTTCTATCGACTCATGAAAGAGGAACTCGCCAAGAACGCCGTCATTCGCATATCCAACTCCACCCAACGCTTTGAAGAGCGAATCAACTCGCAGGGACTCCCGACCGCCCTTCTCAACCCACCGAGCAAGAGCTGGCAATACTTCCTCCGCTTCAACCGTGCCGCGACCATCGAAACCTACCCGGTTTTTGCAAAGGACTTTGCCGATTCGGTCACTGCGATCCCTTCCGATCGCGAGCTGCGTGCGCTGTTCGACGAAGGCAAGTCGGTATCTCGGATCGAAGTCGAGGTTCAGACCCAGCCCGCCTTCATGGTTCCCCCGATGGCCGATTTCGAATTCCTATCCATCGATCGAGAGCAGTTGATGGAAGCGGAGAAAGCCAAGATCTCCGAGGATGTCCTCCGAGCCGAATACGATCGCCGGGTGAAGGAGAACCAGTTCCGAGTTCCCGATACGACCCCAGACACCCCAGCCGCGGAAACTCCGACCGATTCCACGCAACCCACGCCCGATTCCGAGCAAGGCAATCGTCCCCCGACGCTTGAGAATCCATCGCAAGACGCACCGCCTCCGTCTCCTTCCTCGTCGCTTCGGCCTCGCAACGATCTCACAGCGCCAAAATTCGTGGGCTTTCAGGATCCCCCGGCCGCACCCGCGGATCCCGCACCGGCGGATCCCGCACCGGCTGCGGATCCCGCTCCGGCTGAGACTGCACCCACGCTGACCATTGAGCCCGGCCCTGAGGGTAGCCCCGCCCCCGCGGGTCAGGATCCGCCGAACCTGCCCAAGACTCGCGTTCAAACCTTCGAAGAAGTCAAGGATTCGATTGCCCGAGAACTGGCGATGGGTGAAACGTTCAAACGAATCAACCAAACGACCACCGAGCTTCGCGATCGGATGGAGATTTACTCGGTCAGCCGCCGTGCCTACGAGCGAGCCGTTCGCGAAAAGGACAAGAACGCTGTTGCTCCGGAATCACTCAACCTCCAGCAAATCGCCGACGAACTAGGGTTTCAATACGGGCGCACCGGACTGGTCGATGCTCGGACCGTGATGACATTGCCGATCGGCCGGTCGCGTCTGATGCGCGGAATGCAAATGGATCCGATCGATTTCTTCCGCCTCACCGTGATTCCTCCCAACGACTTTGATGGAGAATCGATCGGCAACTTGTACACCCCGCTGAACAGCGCCTCGATGTCCAACGTGTTTGTTTTCTGGAAAGTCGAACACAAGGATGCGTCGACTCCAACCTTCGAAGCCACCAAAGAAGAGGTCAGAAAACTCTGGGCCAAGCAGCGGGCTACCGAGTTGGCAGAGTCCAAGGCCCGAGAAATTGCGGCACGGGTCGGGGCATCCTCGATCGCCGAATCGCTCGATGACGAAAACCAACGCGGCTTGGTCGTCCGGCCCGCACCGTTCACTTGGTACAACGCCATGTTCGCGAATTTCGGTCCCCCTCGGGAAAACATCGTGGAAGGCCTGCAGCCGATCAACAGCGCATTCATGGAAAAAGTCTTCACCGCCCAGCCCGGCGAAACCATGGTGGTCCCGGACGCTGCGAAGGAAGTTTTCTACGTCGTCAAAGTGGACTCCTTTTCCCCGAGCGAAGACGATTTGCTCGGAAGATTCGCTGCTGCTCCCAACACAACCGGTGTGAGGAATCTCGCCGATCAAGAGTCGGGGATCGCGCCTCGGGCTTGGTTTTCGAATCTTCAGAAGCAGCTCGGTTTGCGACAGCCATGATCCGGCTACAGAAGGTTGCCCCGAGCGGAACCATTCTGATCGATGCTCCCGCGACCCACAACGCGCTGTCGCGGGAAATGATCCAGCAGCTGATCGAGGCATTCTCGGATTTCCATCGCGACAAATCGGTACGCGCCGTGATTCTTTCGGCCACCGGTGCAACGTTTTGTTCAGGATCCCATCTTATCGAGTGGCATGCGACCAGCCAGGAACTCGAGGCGCTCGAGACCTGGAAGGAGATCGCCGACGAAATTCTCGAATTGATTGAGTCGATGTTGCGGTTCCCCAAGCCGATCATCGCGGCCGTGGATGGGGCAGCCCTCGGATTGGGGCTTGCCCTCGTCTTGGCAAGCGATCTCGTGGTGGCGACCAAACGAGCGTCGTTCGCGGCCCCCGCTCCTCGATTCGGACTGGTCTCCGGGGTGGTTGCTCCTCTGCTCGCGTTTCGATGCGGAGGCTCGATCGCAGCCCGCATTCTCCTGGGAAATGAATCGGTCGATGGCGACGAGGCGCATCGGATCCATCTGGTGCATCGGCTGGTTCCATCGGACCTGGTGTGGGCCAACGCGAACGAGTGGGCCAAGCAGATTGCCACCGGCGCCCAGGAGAGCATTCAAATGACCAAACGGCTCCTCAATGAAATGATCGGGGAGAACGTCATGACCCACCTGGCAACGGGGGGGGCCGTCATGGCAACTGGCTGCAGTACCGATGCCGCCGCTGAGGGACTCGCCGCCTTCCAACAAAAGCGACCCCCGAAATTCCCGTAACGGGAGAACGCTTCGTCATGCGTCTGGATCGCGCCTTCTATTCCCAACCCACCCTTCGTCTCGCGAAAAATTTGCTCGGCAAGCATTTGGTACACGATTCTGAAGCGGGAAGATTGTCGGGATGGATTGTCGAGGTCGAAGCCTACCTGTGGCGCAACGATCCAGCCTGCCATGCCGCGCGCGGCATGACCAACAAGAACCGATCGATGTTCGCTCAACCAGGAACGTTGTACGTGTACTGCATCCATTCCTGTTGGTGCATGAACGTGGTCAGCGAAGTCGAGGGACGCGGAGCCGCGGTTCTCATCCGCGCGATCGAGCCGATCGAAGGGATCGAATCGATGATACGTCATCGGGGAGTCGCGGATCGTATCGAACTGACCAACGGCCCGGGCAAGCTCTGCCAGGCGCTGGGCCTGCATCGACCGCATGACGGCATCGATCTGGTAGAAGACGATTCCCTTTGGATCGAGGCACCTTCGGCGTCGCCGCGATTTCGTATGGCCCGGTCCACGCGCATCGGAATCCGGCAAGGGACGGAGCTTCTGTATCGGTACTTCGTCGATGGAAACCGCCATGTCTCAGGCCGCGCTTCGTGCCATACGGTCCCGAGGAATCGATCCTTCGCCGATTGATGAGACGATTGCTCGCCCCCCACCTACTGCCAGCGACGCAGCCAGAGTTCGAGCATCAGCAAATTCCACAATCGATACGCCTGATTGGCCCGCCCTTGCATGTGCTCCTCCACCAGATCGAGGATCGCTTCGGGTCGCAAAAACGCGTGGCAACGCGAGTCCGAACCTAGCAATGCATCGTACGTGCGGTCCCTCAACGAGGTCTGAAACCATTTCGCAATCGGTACCCCGAAACCCATCTTGGGCCGATTCCAGATCGCGGCAGGAAGCAGATCGCGAAACGTTTGGTACAGCAGCCACTTGCCCCGTCCCGAACGCATCTTCAGTCCCACCGGCAACGACGCGGCCCACTCGACCAACCGATAATCGAGAAACGGCTGACGCGCCTCTAGCGAATGAGCCATCGATGCGATATCCACCTTCGTCATCAAGTCGCAAGGCATGTAGGTTTGGAGGTCCGCTGCCATTGCGCAGGTCATCGGATCGCGGGCATTTTTTCGAAGTTTTCCCTCCGGATCGTGCAACGCGCGATTCCATGCGCTGCGGAGGAAATCGACCGGATCGCGGTCGGGCAACTGGTCAATCCAGGTATCTTGATAAAGGCCAAGCCGTTGGGCTTCGCCGAAGATCTGGATCCAGTTCATGTACCGATCCGGAGCCGATTGCCCAAGCGCTTCGCAAAACCGTCGCACTCGCCTCAAAAACGAACGTCTCGCCGTCGAGTCGGGCAGTCGCTTCAGCCACCACGCCTGGCTCAAGCTCCGGACCGGCAGCCACCGTTGCAACTGCTCGCTCAACTGCAACGCTCGATAACGCTCGTACCCTCCAAAAAGTTCGTCCCCACCATCGCCGCTCAGAGCAACCGTCACATGCCTGCGAGTCATCTCGCACAAGTACCATGTCGGTACCGCGCTCGAATCGCTGAATGGTTCGTCGTACGAATCGAGCAACCGATCGACAATCGCCAATGCATCGGGCTTTACCTCGAAGCGTTCATGGCGTGTGCCGACATGATCGGCGACCATCTGGGCATAAGCGGTCTCGTCATAATCCGCTTCCGAAAACCCGATCGAAAACGTCCGAATCGGCTCTGACAAATGCTTCTGGGCCAACGCCACAATCAAGGAGGAATCGATCCCACCCGAAAGAAATGCACCCAGCGGCACATCGCTTCGCAATCGCAAACGGATCGCATCGTCGAGCATCTCCCGCAGGTGGCGCGATGCTTCGAACTCCGAGATCGGTGTTTCTCGAGACCAATCGATATTCCAAAAGGGTGCGACTTCGACCCGCCCTTTCTCAAAGACCAAGCGATGCCCAGGGGCCAATTTTTGAACTCCCCGATAGATGCACTGCGGATGCGGGACATATTGATACGTGAGATACGCATCGACAGCCCCTGGATCGAGATCCTTCGGGAAACCGGGGATCTGCACCAAGGCCTTCAGCTCGCTCGCGAAGAACAACCGGTTCCCGTCATGCCAGTAGAAAAGTGGTTTCTTGCCGAGCCGATCGCGAGCCAGAACCAAGCGGTCGCGGTCGGCGTCCCAAATCGCGATCGCAAACATGCCATTGAAGTGCGAGAAGGCGTCCACCCCGAGGTCTTCGTAAAGATGAACGATGGTCTCGGTATCGCTGTGCGTTGCGAACTGGTGGCCGGAGCCCTCGAGCCGATGCCGCAGCTCGCGATAGTTGTAGATCTCGCCATTGAAAACGACCTGCACCGAACCGGTCTCGTTGGCCATCGGCTGGCGGCCGGTTTCCAGATCGATAATCGACAGACGACGGAACCCGAGGCCAACCCCGGAGGACCACCGCTGATCGACAGTCTCCAGACGACGATGCGGTTCGGAAAGCCAATGCCCTTCGTCATCCGGGCCGCGATGGACCAACGCATCGGTCATGCGACGGAGGATTTCCGCGGACAAACCATGATCTTCGCTGTCCCAAACTCCGCCCGCTATCCCGCACATCAGTTCCAGGACCTGGAATTCGAGACCGAGCGATGAAGCAGATGGCGATGCATGGGGAGACGAATTTCGGATGGAGGCACGGAGATTCAGTAATCCTTCTAAGAACTGTAGCCCATTCCCAGGACGGTCGCAATCTTCGGTGTTAGGCAAGGGCGTACCGGCCACCCATGTCTGCCACACTTCCGACCCGGGGGATTGCGCCCCTACGGCTTTTATTTTTATTGCGTTCGACGTGCAAAAATCGGCTAGC